>NZ_VHHP01000009.1 GCF_006491995.1 Metamycoplasma neophronis | reverse complement strand
CTATTAAATTTAAATAAATATATAATAAATTCTTATAATCATAAAAGTAAAGATAAAACAGCTCCGTTATATATTTCTCATACTGCCAATTTTGTATATAAATTATTATTTGATCACGCAAATGCAAATTATGATAGTTATTTTTTAAAATATAAAAATAATGTTTTGGACTATGATCAAATTTTTATACCAAATTCAGATTCAAATCGTCAATTTAAATGAATGTATGATTTAATGCTTGATAACATCAAAAATCATTATATTCAATTAAAAACTCCTAATATTGTTAATACTAGCGAATATTTGCTTAATCGTTTCATGTTTTTTATTACTTCTTCACGTTCATTTCAAGATATTAATAGGTTTTTAAATGAAAACAATAAAAATGATGTTTCTTATTTGAATGCCCCTATTACAAATAATTCATCTCAAAAAGATAAAGGTAGCTTTTTATTACAAGGACTTAATTTAATTGGGATTAAAAAGTTTAATAAAAGCGATAAAGTTGCCAAAAATTTTGTTCATTGATTATTACATTCCAATGAACAATGAAAAGATGAAAACACTACTTTGAATATGATTCCGGCTGAATATTTAGACTATAAATTGGGTTATGTTTATCCAAGCGATAAATATTATCGTTTTATTGCGGATAAGGCAAACTCTAATCCAACGATTCTTAATTTATTTAACTTATTAAATGATAAAAACATAACACCTTTTCAAGAGCCAGTCGATAGTAAAAGTGATTTATTTAGAACAATTTTACAAAATTTATTAAACGACAATTTGTATTACTCTTTAGCATTAAAAGGCGAGAATCAAAATGTATCATTTGATGACTTTTTGATTAGGATTAAAGATGTATTTGAATAATATTTTCTAATTAAGTGCTCCATTGCACTTTTTTTATCTACTCTTAATTTCTAATATTACAATATATTTTGTATTATATATGCCAATAAAATGTAATAAAAAATGTATAAATAGTTTAAAAATTTTGTACTTAAATAAAAAAAGATAATTTTTTTTCACATTTTAATTCAAAATTTTGTAAAATGTTAGGCATAAAAAGGAAAATGAAACATGAATCAGAACAGATTAAGTCAACAAAACTGAACAATGTTTGCACCAGCGATTATGGCTGGCTTTTTCGCTATTGAAATTATTAACTTCATTAAGAAGGACATTATTTGCGCAATGTACAATATTTGCTATATTAATGACTTTAAAGGAGCTAATAATGACGTCAAATCATTCAACAAATAATAATATTTTTTTAAATCATAATCTTTTAGACAAAATAAAAAATATGGCTTTTAGAGGTTCATAGTCTTAAAAAGCGAAACAAATTTTTATTTAAGACTAAATTTATAGAATAAAAGCCAATTTCCTTTCATAAAAAAGTTAATATTTCATAAATAAATATAAAAAATAAAGAAAAAAACAGAAAAAAAACACAAATTAAGCTCGAAAATGCTTATATAAAAGCAAAATATATCAAAATAATTTATAATTATTTTTGTATATTTTTACCAACTTCAATTAATAAAATAAATATACAGTTAACTTTAAGGAGTTAAAATGACAAAAAAATTTAAATTATTATTGATGTCTGCAGGTTCAGCAGTAGCGCTTGGCGCACCTGTCCTGTTTGCAGCATCATGTACAAAAGTTGTACCTGCATACGAAAAAGGCGAATTCGTTACAGAGTATAACGCCGCATATCAACCAAGTGCATTTACTTATGATGGTTCTCGTTCATATGGTCAAATGCAAGAAGGTATTTTTACATACTTGACATCAGGAGAATTGTTTAGAACAAAAGCAGTTTCTCAAGCAATTAACTCAACAGTTTCTGTTTCAAAAGGTGGTTCTACCGTTGAAGCAAAAACAGTTACTACAAAACCAACAGTTGCTAAATACGTTTTAGGTTTAGCAAAAGCTGTTGTTATAACTGACGCAAGTGGTCAAACTACAGTATTTGATTCTGATGATGCAGAAGATAAAATCGCAGATCCAGACCAAGAATTAACAGATGCAAGCGGTCAAAAAGTTAAATATTACAGTAACTCTAATTACTATTTAACTTCAAATAATAAAAAATCAATTAACAGTTTGGCATTTACTACAGCCCTAAAATCGGCCAAAAAATTGCAAATAGTATTGAAAAAAGGTATTAAGTGAACTGACAATGAAGGTAATAAAACTCAATATGAAGTTGTTCCAAAAGACTTCTTCTATTCATGAATTCGTACAGTTACAATGAACCAAGACCAAAGATGAGAACTTGGTGGTTCAAAATCATTAGATGAGCTATTCCAAACAGTTATTTCAACATTAAGTAATATTGTTTTCTCAGAAAATGAAAGATATTCTAATGAATATCTATATAAAGTTTTCGGTATTGATTCATCTAAATTTTATAAAGAAAATGAGTTTATCACTAATGTGGCAGATACTGTACAAGGATATGCTAATGAACAAGCAATTACTTTTACCGGTTCAGAACATGGCGATGCTAAATTCGACGAATTCTTAAAAACCACATTATTAGTGGGAGATTTAACTCTATTGCCTGCTCCTTCACAATTTATTGATGCTATGAATGAAAAACAAACCCAACCTTTATATCAAGACAATGGAGAAGTATTAGATTTAAATCAAGCTTCTAGATTCCGTGCAAAATTAAACTCACTTGATAAAGAATCACTAGTTTATAAAGCCGGAGTTTACTGATATGGTGCGTCGATTAAAAATACATTATTTAGTGGGGCTTATTATCCACAAGGACGTAAGGGTATTTCTGATTCATATTTAAAAAATCCAAATTATTGAGATACAGAATGAGTCAATGCTAAAAATACAATTAACAAAATTACTGAACTTTACCAACAAAAACCTGTTGATGCTAAAGAATTTAGCAATACATTATTCAATAAATATAGCCAAGGTTTAGTATCACAATTGAATTATTCTTTATTATCAGAAGGTCAACAAAAAACTGTCAGTGAAAATGCTGCAAATTATGGATATAGATTATTCAAGAGATTAAATAAAGATAATCCTTACTACTTTTTCGTTCAAACCCCATTCGTTAATAATCAATTAACAGAATTTGGTTATAATGATAACTATGCTAAATTAGTTTACGGAAGTTCAATTGAAGATTTAAAAGCTGATAAACAAAAAAGAGACAATTACATAAGCGGCTTAGGATTAAGTTTTAGATCTATTTTAAATACAGCAATTAACTGAAATACTTTAATTTCTGAAGCCTCAAATGGTCAAGCTGCTGCGTGAGTTGCTAAAGTTGCTGACGGTTCACAAGTTGGTGGAAGTGACCAAGCAACCTCACCAATCAAAACTCCAGGTAACGTAGCTGATGTAATTAACTCACTTTCAGCAATCGATAAAGATGGAAATAAGATTGATTTCGGAGAAGCACTTGGCAAAGAAATTAGTCCATCTGAAAACGATGCATATAATAGTGATAAGTCAACTACAACTGACAAATTAAAATCTGCAGGTTGAACAATTCTACAAACAAAAATGCAAGAATTGTTAGATGCATTTTATGCTGCTAACCCAGGTTCAAAAGAAGCTGACAATGGTGAAATAAGATTTAGTTATTTCTATCCATACAACAACCCTTCAGATAAATCGATTGCAGTATGAAAAAAACTTGAAGAAGTATTCCAAGCATTAAACCCTAAATTAAAATTAGATATTAAATATTTCACCAACACCACAGTTCCAGAAGATAAGAAAAAATTCGACGCTTGAAGAATGAATGGTGTTAATGGTTATAAAGTTATTGCATGATCATATGACTATAACTCAATTGGTTCAGGTTATGATGGACTTTCATGAAGTGGTTCATTAATTCCAATGTTAGTAAATATTTCTAGATTGGAAGAAAGCAGTAAATTTGCGCAAGCCTTCCCATCAATTTATTCATTAGCTAAAGACTTAATTAAATATGAAAAAACACATGAATTTGTTTCATCAATTCCTTTCAATGAATTAGACAAAGCATCAGGATATTACTACACTATAGGTATAACTAGAGTATTCAGCAGAAAAGTTGAAAAAGATGAAGAAACAGGAACTTATAAATTAGTTAGAGTATCAAAAGATGGTGAAAAGGTAACAGTTCCTTTTGTTCCTGAAGAAGGAAAACAATTAACAGATCCATGAGAATGATCATCAATCTTCTGATTGAACTATGTAGGTTCAAAAACTAATGAAGAATTAAAAACTTTAATGCAAGAATTAAGTTCATTCTTAGATGTTAACTTTGTAACCGGAATCGGAAAACAAAAAGAAGAATTTATTAAACAATTGATTAATAAGAACTACGTAACACCTAGATTATCAGGTTGAGCTGCTACTCCATACCAAGACTGATCAATTGAAAAAAAATAAAAAATGTTTAAATATATACGTCAAAGAATAGCGTTTGCTATTCTTACATTATTTATTATCTCATTTTTCGTTTATTTACTTGTGGCTACATTTGGCCCAAATCCATTAGAACCAATGGCTGAAGAAATTGCTAAGAAAAATAAAAACGGTGCTAGCGTTGCTGATGTTTTAGCATCTTTAGAATCAAAACACGGTTTTCGTTATATCTTGGCAGATGGCAGCATTGGCCCTAAAGTTCCATCAATAGTTAGATATTTTAGATACATAGGTAATATTTTCACTAAAGGAGATTTTGGATTCCTATTTAATCCACAAAACAATCCTGCCCCTAGTGAATATAAAAACATGTGACAATTATTCTTTGTGCCTTTAAAATACACATTAATAATTACTGTACCAACATTTTTCCTAAGTTCTATTATTGGAATTACTGTTGGAGTTATTGCGGGTTATAAGAGAGGAAAATTGTTTGATTCATTGTCAAACTTATTCGTGTTATTTTTTATAGCAGTTCCATCATTTATAATCGCACCTATAGCAATTACTATTTCAGTGAAATTAGGAATTCTTTCAATAGTTCCAAAACCTAGTGATGGGCAACCAACAGGTGTCGTAATATTGGCTTATTTACCACCAATTATTGTTATGACTTTAGGTCAATTATCGGCTTATGTAACATACACAAGAAACCAAGTTATTACAGTCTTAACTTCAAACTATGTTTTAATTGCTAAAACTAAAGGTTTGAGCTCAACACAAATTTTCTTTAAATATGTTTTAAGAAATATATCTATACCTTTATTTAACCTAATTTTTGGTTCATTTATCGGCTTGCTATCAGGTTCAATTATTATTGAACGTTACTGACAAGTACAAGGAACATCACAAATTATAGTTAATGCCTTCCCTACTGGGGAAATAAATGTCGTTATGTTCTCAACACTATTCTTCACATTTGTTTCTTTATTAGCGGGTATTATTGTTGATATTTCATACACCATATTAGATCCAAAAATTACTTATGCTGCAAAAAGCAAGAAAAATTACTGATTATTCTTTAAAGCTTATTTAGAAAGAAAGAGATTAGAAAAAGACTTATTTAAATCACAAAATGTAAATGAAAATAAAACAGCAAATCAAAGGAGGTTATAATGGCGCAAGTTAGTGAAGCTGATGTTAAATCATTTAACAAACAGTACAAAATTAATGACGAATTAGCGCAAAAGTTTTCTTTTATAACTGATAAAGAAAAACAAAGAACTTCTTCGATAGCTGGTAAACCCAAAAAAATGGGTATTGAAATAATAAAAAGATTTTTTAAAAACCCAGTAGTAGTAATTTCATTAGCAGTATTCATTTTACTATTATTAATGTCGATCCTTATTCCTAACAGATCGTTCACATCATACACCCCTAACAGACAAATTTACGACAGTTCATTTGCAAATAGTCTACCGCCATATTCAAATCCATTTGTAACAGTTCCGATCGATACAAATAGCGAGGTATGAAAAAAATTAAATTACATCACTTCCAAAATGAATGAAAATGAAGACTATAAAAATTTAATGCTTTATGCATTTAATCCTAAAGTCGATTTTGATTATTCATTTATTCCAGGAACAAACTTAATTAGAATTAAATACAATACATATGCATTGATATATGCAGATTTATTGAATACATACATCGTCGAAAATACTGTTACAACAACTGCAAACGGAACAACATCAGCTACAATTAATTTAACTACACAACAAGTTATTGAATTTGTAAGCAAATGAAGAAATTACTTTAAAAATGTTTTAGTTGGTACTTCATCAACAGGATATGACATTTGAGTAACCGTTTGATATTCAACATGAAGAGCAATTAAGATTGCCTTAATAGTTGTTGCATTACAAGGAATTATTGGCATTAGCATCGGAGCTTATTTAGGTTTCAATGCTGGAAAATTAGTGGATACTATTTTCATGCGTGCCATTGAAATATTTTTAGCACCACCAACATTAATTTGGATTTTATTATTTGTATCAGTATTAGGTGCAAATGAAAGTGCTTTAATCTTAGCGCTAACAATTGTAGGATGACCAGGATTTGTTGGCTTAACAAGAATGTTTGTTATTACTGTTAAAAACGAAGAATATATCACTGCTGCTAAAGCTATTGGTGCTTCTGCAAGTAGACAAATATTCGTTCATGCGCTTCCAGCTATTATTGGTAAGATTGCAACCTCTTTAGTTAAATCGGTTCCAGGAACAATTTTATGAATAGCTTCATTAGCCTTTTTAGGGTTCTTTAAAGAACAAAATGATACTAACTTAGGACAAATCCTAATTCAAGCTTCATCTGAAACCGGTTCTAACCCATGAATCTTATTGCTTCCAGCATTAATTCTTCTATTATTATCACTATCATTGAATTTCATTGCTTTAGGTATTCATGACGCTCTTGATCCAAAAGTTATGAGTAAAGGAAAGAGAAAATAATTATGAAAAAAACTAACAAAAAAGAAGAAACTAATAACATCGTTGAAAATTCAGATTTGAAAAAATCAACATCAGCGGTTTTAAAAAGAGAAGCAAAGAGAAGAAAAGTTTTAAACTCGGTTAGAGTTGAAAAATTACCTAATGAAAAAATCTTAGAAGTAAGAAATTTACACGTAAGTTTTCCACAAGGACGCAAGAAGAGTATTCATATTGTTAGAGGTGTCGACATAGATGTTAATAAAGGTGAAATTATTGGTTTAGTTGGTGAATCAGGTTCTGGTAAATCAGTAACTTCAAAAACATTAATTAATGTTAATGAAAACGGGATTATTACTGCTGATAAAATCCAACTTGGTGAATACGAATTAACCAACATTAAAAAACAAAAATATTGAGAATTTATTCGTGGTCAAAAAATCGGATATATTCCTCAAGATCCTTTAACATCATTAAATCCAACAAGAACAATTGGTAAACAGTTATTAGATGCCTTAAATAATAACGCTGAATGAGCATCTAGAACTTATACTGATAAAAAACAATATTTAATTGGTTTATTAAAAACATTTGGTTTGAGAGGTGCCGAAAAAATATTTAATGCGTACCCTCACACACTTTCGGGTGGTATGAAACAAAGAATTGTTATTACCATGGTAGTTGCATTAAAGCCAGATTTAATTATTGCTGACGAGCCTACTACTGCACTTGACCCGACTGTTCAAGCTAGTGTTTTGGCGTTATTTGAAGATATTAGACAAAAAATGGGTATTTCAATTATTTTGATTAGTCACAACATTTCTGTTATTGCAAAATTCTGCGATTATATTTATGTTATGTATGCTGGTAGAATTGTTGAAAGAGGTCTTAAAAAAGAAATTTTTACAGAACCTGCACACCCATATACCTGAGCTCTAATTTCTGCAATCCCTGAAAGTAAAGATGAAAAATTATACAACATTAAAGGTACCCCGCCTGACATGGCTAACTTGCCAATCGGTGATCCATTTGCTTCACGTAATGATTATGCACTTGAAATTGATTTCCTAAAAGAACCACCACTAATCCCAATTACCAAAACCCATGCGGCTGCGACTTGATTATTAAGCCCTGAGGCCCCTAAAGTTGAACTATCAAAAGATTTATTAAAACGTTTAGAACTATTTAAGAAGGCATTTAACAATGAGTAGAGAAGAAATTAAAGATAAAAAAGTAATTTTAAGTATTGATAATTTAAAGAAATACTTCGTTAACCAAGGTCTTATAAATAAGGCGGTAGATGGTGTTTCTTTTGATGTTCATGAAGGTGAAATTGTTGGTTTAATTGGTGAATCAGGTTCGGGAAAAACTACTGTTGGTAGAACTTTATTAAGATTGTATGATGACTTCAATGGGTTTGTTAAATTTGAAGATAAAATTATTTCTGGTAAAAGAATTTCAAATCGTTTAGGAAAATATTTAAGAAAAAATGTTCAAATGATTTTTCAGGATCCGCACGCATCATTAAATGGACAACAAAACATTTATTCTATTTTAAAAGAACCTCTATTAGTTAACGGAATAATGAAAAATAAAATTCAAGATATTTTCAAAGATTGATTAGAAGTAAAAAGTTCATTTAAATACACTTTTCAAATTCAAGCTATGCAACTTGAGTTACAAAACTATCGTGAAATCAATAGATTGGCAAAACCTTTGTTTGCAACTTGAATGAAAAAATTTGAAAATTTAGCTTTTGACCCTAATATTTCAAAAGAAGACAACTTTGCCTTATTTTATGGATATTTAGAAGAAAAACAACATGTCGAAAGTTTAATTATTAATAATATGTATTCAAATGCAAGTAAACTAATTGAATTTTATTATGAAGCCCAAAATAAGTTTAGAAATGATATTTTATCCGAACCAGAATTAGAATATAAAAACGCAAAAACTAAACTTGCAAAACTAGAAAAATTAAGTAAGATGTCATATGCCGCTTATGAAGCGCATAAAGAATTAATCAAGCAAGAAAAAAATTTAAAGACTTTAAAATCAAATTATCGTGATTTAAGAAAAGAAACAACAAATACTTTTAATAACTATATTTTTGAAAGTAAAAACGAAAACTCATTAATCAATATTTCTAGATTGATGTCAACTGATTTAGATTACTATCTATATTCATTAAAAAATGAAAAACTAATGTTGACAAGAAAACAATTAATCGCCAAAATTAAACGTAGTTCTCCGTTTTTAGGATATAAATCTGTTAAGGTTTTAATTGGTGAAATTGATGAATACATTAAAAAATTCTATAATGAGCATTTGGCTAATATATCATATGGACACAAAAACGCTAAAGTTATCACAAATGTTATAAAAGAAAACTTTAATTTTAAATATGATAAATTTGTTGCCGAGTCAGAATCAAATGATAAAAAATGACGTGAAGATATTCAACAAGTCCAAGAAAAAATTAATTCATTAAAATTAATAATTTCACGTAAAGATGCCCCTGAAATTTCAAGTGAGCAGTTGGATCAAGCTAAAGCTGAGTTGGCTTCTGCTAAAGACAAATACTTAAAAGGTAGAGCTAAGTTTTTAGTTTCATATAAACAAAAAATTGCTGATTTATATGAACAAACTAAAGAGGCAAAGGAAGTATATTTAAATTTAGTTGAACAACAAACTATTTGCAATAATAAATATGAACAATATAAAGCGGCATTTTATGAATATTTAAGTAATTGCTGCGATGAGCAAATTTTGAATCTTAAAACAAAACTTGCAGAATTATCAAGCAAAGTAAAAGAATTAAAAGATGATAAGTCAAATGATAATTCAAGAGAAATTGAAAAATTATCAAAACAAATTCATAAAAAAACAGAAGAAATCAAGAAAGTTGAAGATAGTCTAAAATTAAATAAAAAAATGTATCAGTCAGATTTATCTTTAAAAGAAGATACATTAAAATCTTTCACTATTGAAAGAAAATACCTAGAAAGAGACATTGAAAATATTTATATCTTATTAGGTATTGACCACAAATGAGTTGAAAATAACTTAAAAGCTGGCGAGGAAGCTGAAAATACTGATGCAAGACATATTAAATGACAAGACCGTAAGAAATACTTTGACTACGCTATTTCGTTTCCAGTAGCCAAATACTTGATTTCGGAACTTTTATACAAGATGATTATTTATAAAGCTCTTGAAGACGTTGGACTATTAAAACAATTCGCATATCGTTATCCTCATGAATTTAGTGGTGGTCAATTGCAACGGATTGTTATTGCGCGTGCTTTAATCACTGAACCTAAAGTTATCGTAGCTGATGAACCTATTGCTTCACTTGACATTTCTATTCAAGCTCAAGTGGTTAACTTATTAAAAGAATTGTGTATTAAGAAAAACATCGGTTTAATCTTTATCGCCCATGACTTGTCGATGATTGAATATGTTGCTGATAATGTCCAAATTATGCACTTGGGTAAAATTGTTGAAAATGGTAAAACCGAAGCAATTTATGCTAAACCAATTCACCCATACACAATCAACTTATTTAAGGCAATTCCTAAAATTTCTAACGCAAACGAAAAATTCCAAAACGTATCTTTTGCACTTGATTATTTAGATGAGCAACAATTCCCTAACGTACCCGAAACATTTGAAGTTGGTAAAGATCATTACGTTTACGGAACTAAAAAACAAGTTGATGAATGAGTTAAAGAAATCAAAAACGAAAAATAATATTAATAAATATCGGTCATGTTTGGCCGATATTTTTATTTATAAATAAATAAAATAAAGACACGCATTTTCTAAATATTTTAAAAATAATATAAAATTATTAAGTAAAGGAAAATAATGTCAAAACCACAGTTTGCAGAATCAAAAGCTAGAGCATATTGAAGAAACGGTTGAAATGTAGCAACAATCGTATATTTTGTTTTATCAATTATTTTAGCAATTGCTTTAATAATGGCAATCCGTTTTGGCTGAAAAGGCGAAAAACAAAAAGATTGACAAACATCAATCTCTATTATAGGCGCCGGGCTTGTAACAATTAATTTATTGATTGTATTGGTGCGTAAAGGGCTTGGGAAAAATATATATCGCTTTTTCAGCGGGATTCATCGTTCTAGAGTAATCAATTCGCGGGCAAAAGAACACTATCGCAGCGGAATGTCGCAATTTGAAAAAGACAAAATTTTGAATCGCGTAAGACGTGATTATGATATTGAAGAAAACAAAAAAGCAAAAGAAAAAAAATATCGTGAAATTAATAATTTATCATTCTTTTTATTAATTGGTATTGGTGTTTTAATGATTATTGCTTTAATACCTGTTTTCGTATTAAAACTAAAATTTTAAGGGATAGAAATGAAATATTTAATTGGGAATTTAAAAATGAATTTAACATGCTTAGAAAGTATGGAATATATTAAAAAATTGCAAAATGCAATTGCGGCTAAAAAATATCAAAATGTAAAATTTGGAGCAGCATTTTCACACGATGCCATTTCGTTAAGTTATACTAATTTAGACCGTAATTTCTTATTTGGAGCACAAAATATTTTCCATGAAGAAAAAGGTGCTTATACGGGAGAAATTTCAATCCGTTCAGCAATTGAATTAGGACTTGATTTCATCTTAATAGGGCACTCAGAAAGAAGAAAATTATTCAACGAAACAGATGAATTAATTAATGCTAAAATCAAGAAAATTGAAAAAACTAAAATATTTCCAATTTTATGTGTTGGCGAAAATCAAGAAGAATTTGAAAATAATAAAATGGAAGAAGTTTTAACTAGACAAATTCAGTCAGCTTTAAAAGATATTGATATTTTAGGCCGTTTAATTATTTCATATGAGCCTGTTTACTGTATTGGTAATGGAATTATTCCTAAACACGAACACGTTCAACACGCAGTTGATTTAATTCGTAAATTAACAAATAATAAAGTTCCTGTTTTATATGGCGGATCAGTGTGCGATAAAAATATTGATACACTTTTAGAAGTTAAAAATGTTGATGGATTTTTAGTTGGTGGTGCTGCATTGGATCCTGAAAAATTTGTTGAAATGGGTGAACATTTAGAAAGAAAAAAATAATATGGATATTAAAAAAAGAAATATTCTTTTAACAGTGGGATTATTAGTCGTAGGTGGCGGTGCTATTGCTGGTACCACATTTGCTATTCAAAAATCAGCTAATAAAAAAAATGAACGTGGTAGCGTTCAAAATGATATTAAATCTCAAGTGTTGTCAACTATTAGTTTGATTGATCAAGCCCAACCTTCGTTTCGATACGCTACAATTAAAACTGAGTTTTTGACTAACCTTTCTGATTATTCGATTAGTTACAAAAATGGATCGGTTTATTTTTATAAAACTAATCAATCAATTAGTGAGCTTGAAGCTATAAATAAAATTTTGGCTAAAGAAAGAGTGACCATCAATGAAGCAATCACATCACTAAAGTTGCAATATGAAGAATACACTCTGAAAATTGCTAATATAAGAAGTGAAATTCAAACATTAATTGATTCATTGAATAAGCAAACCGAGGCTCAAAAAATTAATAAATTGCAAAATGCCTTAGCAGTAAACAATATTAACAAAACCGATTTAATCGACCAATATATTACTGTTTATAATACACTTAAAACAATATATGATGAAGAAAAAAAATAGTTGTCTTAGCTGACAACTTTTTTATTTTTTAATAAAGAAATTACGTCCAATTTCTAAGTCATTTTCATTAATTGAATTTTCTCTTTCGTTATTTATATAGCGAATAGTATGCAAAAATTCAATGTAGATTTCTTGGTATTTTGACGGCACAATTTGCAGGTCAAATAAATATAACATATTATTTTGTGCATTGTCTTCTTCATCAGTTTTTTTAATTAAATTAATCAATGTTATACCATGATATTCAAAGCCATCGATAACGGCATTAACAATATATATTCCGCTTCGTAAACGATTTAAATTTTCGGGATAAGCATATTCAAAATGATCCATGTTGGTTATGAATGCATAGTTTTGTAACAACAATTCATTCATACCGTTAATGTTTCCTTCGGCAATTAATTCGTTTATTAGAGTAGAGGAAATTTTACGCTTATTAACTTTTCTTTCATCTGCAATTGAAACATTAAAATGTTTTTTAAGTTTATCAATTGTTCCCATGCGATTAAAACCATATCTAAAATCAGGTCCGCAAACTACATCTGTCACATGATTATCTATAAGAGCCTTGATGAACATATGATAGTCCATATTCATAATCTCTTCATTTAAATCAATAACAAAAGCATAGTCAAAACCTAATTCGGCCAAAGTATATAATCTTGCCTTAGGTTGGAGCGCTTTTTTATTTTGAACTTTTCCATTTTTAACAGGACTTTGGAAAATCATAATTGCCATTTTCTTTTCGGAGTGCATTGCTTTTAAAGATTTGGCAATTTTGAATAATTCATAATGGCCAAGATGCAAGGTTTCAAATGAGCCAACACACAAAATTAATTCATCTTGGATTGGTAATTTATTAATAAAGTTTCAACTGTAAATTTTCATATATTAATTTTACTAAAAAATGCGTTTAATATGTTGCAGTTAATTGCATATGAGAGGTAGCGATTGTTGATCAAGAATGTAGCTTAGATTTAAAAAATTATGTATAAATATTATCCTTAATATAAGCAATTTTTCTATTTAAAAAAGCTATGTAAAAAGCTTATTAATTAATTACAATATTTTTTTAAAAAATAGTGTAAAATAGTAAAAGCAATGGCACAGCATAATAATATTTTGTAAATCGTTTTTATTTTGCTTATAAATTTGAGAGTAAGCAAGCTGTTAGACCGAAATCATTAGAATAAAAACGCTACATTAGAATTATTAACAAGTCCTTGCAATTAGAAAGGATATCAATTATGTCAAGATTTACAGGATCTATGTTTAAAAGAAGTAGAAGATACGGAACTTCACTTCTAGAAAACGGAAAAGAATTCGCAAAAGGTAAAAAACGTACCACAGCTCCAGGACAACACGGAGCTAAAAGAGCTAAACCATCTGACTACCAATTACATATGTATGAAAAACAAAAAGTTAGATACATGTATGGTTTAAATGAACGTCAATTCAAAACCTTATTCGTTGCAGCTTCTAAAAAAGCTGGTGTTACTGGGGTTAATTTATTACAAATGGTTGAATCAAGATTAGATAACTTAGTTTACAGAGCTGGATGAGCACGTACAAGAGCACAAGCTAGACAAATGGTAAACCATGGTCACTTCACAGTTGATGGACACAAAGCAAACATTCCTTCAATGATGATTAAAGTTGGTTCAGTAATCGAAATGAAACCATCTCTACAATCAAATGCTGAAGTTAAATCAGCAATGGAAGTTATGACTGTTGCTCCATGATTAACCAAAGAAAACTTTAAAGTAACATTTACAAGAATGCCAGAAAGAAACGAATTCGCAAAAGAAATCAACGAAGCTTTAATCGTTGAATACTACAACCGTTTAGTATAATTTGCACTAAACAAAACAACACGCCTTGGCGTGTTTTTATTATTCCTTTTAAAATAAAAAGCCAGTAATTTAACTGACTTTGTTAATTAATCTCATTGATTTTTTGTTCTATGATATAAGTGGCTTTTTCAATATTGATAACAACTTGTGATTGTAAAAACGTTCTAATATTTTTTTTATTATTTAAATAATTACTATTGGCGATGTTTATATTTTCTAAATAGTATTCCATTAACGTATTTAAATTATCTTGTTCTTGAGAATTGTTATGATTTTCGTATTGATTTTTTAATTCGTCTTTAGCTTTTTTTGGATCACAATATATATAATATGGCAATACTGATAATTGTTTTGTTTGTTCATCTTGCTGCGATAGCATCAAAAAGAAACTGAAGTTTGATAATTCATTATCATTTTCAAGTAATTTATGTAATCTTCTAAGCAATTCTAATTTAACATTTGAGCCAAGATAATTTTTTTCATCATCATTATAATTTCAGTCGCTTAATGGCTTAAAATAACATGTGTCATATGTTTTATTAGGCGTCATATAATATTCGCCCAATTCGATATAATAATCTTTAAACAAACTTATATCTTCTTGTGTTGGATTTTCAGTTAAAGATAAAGCTTCAATCTCATTATCATGTTTTACTTTTGATTTCTTGATATAAATTGTATATTCAAGATTACGCATTAAAGGTTCGAGTTCATAATCATTGTGAGTAGGTAATGGTAATAGTAATTTAGAACAAATCATTATTGTTATCTCCTTATATAAAAAAACCACAAGACACGACACTTCTCGATATGGCTGCTATATCTCTATCCTGACCAGGTTACAAGGTTGTCATTCTCATGGCTCTTATATTATATAAAATAAATGCTATGAAATTATTATTTTTATTAATTATTAAAAATAAATAATAACTTTTATCTTAAATTTCGCTCATATAGTCAATTTTTTTATTTGATTATTCTCATTTATTCATATCTTGATATTTATATACTATAATTTTTTTTAGACGCATTATAAAAAATGCAGTTTGGAGAAAAAAATATGTCAGAAGAAAAAATTTATTTATTTAGTTATGGAACAATTCAAGATGAATTATTTTATAAAAATATTTTTCATGAAGGTACTAAAAAAGTGTCAGCTACACTAAATGGCTATGCCAAATGCGTTGATGAAACAATGTATTTTTTACTAAAAAAAGATATGGCTTCACAAGTAAGCGGTAGTGTTTTTGAGATTACTCGGGATGAATTATTTGCAGTAGACCGCTGAGAAATGTTTCCTCAATATCAAAGATTTCAAGTTAATGTTTTATTAAACGAAACAAACGAAATTTTGGAAAATGTATGAGTATACACGAAATTAGAAGTTGGTAAATACTACTTAGCAACACCGGATATGGGCTTTAGTAAAAATCCTAGTGAAAACGAAAATAATATCAATGCATTTATTGAGATTGAAAATCGAACAAAAGATTTTGCATTAGCAGATAATATTTTACTATATGAAATAAACGAGGAAGAATTTAAAGCAGTTAATGAATTAACCCATCCCTATTTTGCTTTAATAATTGACGATAAAGTTAATAAATTATTCAGTTTAGAATCATGTGCTTTGTTTGCAATCGAAGAAGGTAATAAAAAATATGCAGCGTTAACTTCATTTGGCCAAAAGACCAATTTAAACAGCATTTTCTATTATCGAATATTCAATGATTTAATTCCTGAATCAAAACCAGAAATTACAATTAAACCATTATATAAAGATCTTCAAAATAGTTTCTTACACACAAGAAAACCAGATTATTTCTTAAATCACATTGAAGATAAAAACCTTAAAGTAAGTGAAGTTGGATATTATGAAAACAAAGCATTTCGCTTAAGCACCCCAAATTTCAATATCTTACCTTTTAGAAGATTTGATGAAACTTTAAAAGCGTTTTTTGATACTAAAAATAAATAAAATTTAATTACATATGATTGATAAAAGTTTAATTCAAGATGTGCCATCAAGTCCGGGTGTGTATTTATGAAAAGACGCCGAAGGACATGTTATTTATGTCGGCAAAGCTAAAAATTTAAAAGCTCGTATGAGTCAATATTTTGATAAAAAAATGATGAACTCATATAAGACACCAAAGATGCTAGAAAAAATAGCATCTTTTTCAACGATCGTTTTATCAAGTGAACGAGAAGCTTTTATTCAAGAACGCAAACTCATTGATTATTATCGCCCATTTTATAATGTTTTGTTTCCGACTCAAGCAACATTTCCGTATATTCGCGTTAAATTATTAGCTGATTCAAAATTAGTGATTGACATTAAAAATAATTATCATAAAGAAAAAAATGCCATATATTATGGACCACTGCCTAATAATAAAAACTTCAAGCCACTATTGCGTTATTTGAATCATCTATTACTTTCAGAAGATGGTTTGATTATTAAAAATCATAGCCCCGAATTTGCAAAAGCTAAGTTTGAAGAAGCAAAAGAGATTATGAAATTTGGCTTAAGATTTAAAAAAGAACTTGATAAAAAAATCGATGAAGCGATTGAAAATAATATGTTTGAGGCGGCCAAATTTTATAATGATATTTTAGATTTATTGAACTACAATGAGCAAGAGCAAAAGATTTTCATTAAATCACGTAAATCAATTGATGTCTTTGGCTTTTTTGAAGCCGAAGGCATAATGCTTGTTCATGTGATGTCATATCGCGAAGGAACATTGCTTAATCAACAAGATTTTACCCTTGAAATTAAAATATCAATTAAGGATTTTATCAACGAGTTTTTAAATGAATTTTATGCCAATAATTCAGATGTCGATGAAATTTTAATTGATCAAAAATATCAAGATATATTAGAAGATGATAATGATTTTAATATTACATTTCCAAGCGAACAATCAAGCTTAGAAAGCTTAGTTCAATTAGCAAATGAAAATGCTAAAAATAATATCAAAGCTAAATTGGATGAATTTAATAGCGTTAATAAACGTACTTTGTTTGCGCAACAAAAATTAAGCTCATATTTGCACTGTCCATCTGATCGCATTGTTATGTTTGATAACTCATTTTTAAAAGGAACCCAAGAAGTAATTGGCGGAGCCGCTTATTTCAAAGAAGGAGTTCCATTTAAGAAATTTTATCGTTTTTATAATTTGGATAAAAATCAGCTTCGTAACGCCGATGTCGAATATATGCGTCAAACATCATTAAATTACTTAAAAGATTTGGGTAAAGAAATTGATGTTATTATAGCCGATGGCGGAATGGCGCAAATGCATGAAATTCAATATTCAATGAAACAACTAAATTTAAATATTCCGATATTTGGTCTAATAAAAAATGAAAAACATGAAACAGATTGTTTAATTGATATAAATGGCAATATTATTAATATTACTGAGCGCGATGTTTTTGATTTATTGGCTCGTATGCAATATGAAGTGGACCGCTTTGTTAAAAATATGTATAACCGTAAACAAAATAAAACTATGCTAAACAATCCGCTGCTTAATATTCCTGGGATTGGTCCAAAAACCGTTGAAAAATTACTCGCACATTTTGGTTCATATGCCAAAATAAAAGAAGCTAGCGAACAAGAATTACAAAAAGTTACTTCTGCAAAAATTGCAAAAATAATATTCGAGAATAATAATTAAAAACCCGTTCTGTATAGATCGGGTTTTATAAAAAAAGAACCGCCTTAGGCGGTATTTACCGCATAAAGTCTTGTTTTAGTACATACTATTCTTAAACAAGATGAATAGATATTTTCGCACAATATTAATCATAAAGGATATACAATGTTCAATAATAATAAAATGTCGTATATTTATAAATTAGAACTTGCAAAATTTTAGTTTATAAATAAAATGTTGAATTAAAGCTCATGATAATTAATAATTTAACTAAGTTGCATTGTTAATAAAAAAGTCAGCCAATAACTAAATATATATTAGAAAATTGACCAAAACTAAAATTTATAAGAATATCTTAACCTATGAAAATAAAACAATTTATGTTTTAGTTTAAGCGGAACATATTTA
>NZ_VHHP01000008.1 GCF_006491995.1 Metamycoplasma neophronis | reverse complement strand
ATCAAAACCATACATAATTTGATATTTTAAAAAATAGAAAAGATATATTATTTAGTTATTCAAACAACATAAAATTTGTATAAGATATTAATTAAATATTTAAAATTTGTTTTTTAAATATAGACATTATTAATGAAAGCAAGAGAAAAAACATATTTAATTTATTAAAATTTTAAAAAATCAAGGTTTGTCCTTGATTTTTGTTATTTATTATTTTGTTTTTTTGTCTTTTTATAATTTACTTGCTTTTTAATAAGGCTTTAATTAATTTTAGTTTCTTAGCTTCATTAGTTGCAAATTTATATTTAAGTGGAATATCGAAAATCCTTCCAGTTTTAGCAATATTTCGTTTTGAAGTAAATGTATCAAAACCAGTTTTACCATGATATTTTCCAATTCCAGATTTTCCTAATCCCCCAAAACCGAAGTTATTATTAGCAATTTGGATCACTGTATCATTTATTGCTGCTGTTCCACTTTTGATTGCAGATAATAGATAATTTATGTTGTGTTTATTTTGGCTGAAAATATATAAAGCCAAAGGTATGTCATGTTGATTAATTTCATCAACTACTTTCTCTAGATTTTCATATTCCAAAATTGGTAAGATTGGCGCAAAAATTTCTTCTTGCATTTCGGGTGCATCTCAATTGCTTTCTTTGATTAATAAATTCATTTGACGTGTTTCATTATATTCAATTGGCAAATGATAGTTTTTAATTCTTTCTAAATGACGGTCTGAAATGATTTTAGGCAATGCATCATTTTCTAAAGGATTTTTACCATATATTTCATGGTATCTTTCTCTAATTAATTTAACCAAAGTTAATTTCACATCTTTATGTACATAAATATAATCAGGCGCAACACAAGTTTGACCACCATTCATTAATTTTCCAAACACAATTCTTTTAGCAGCAACTTCTAAATTTGCGCTTGGATCTACTATAGTTGGCGATTTCCCACCCAATTCAAGCACGCAAGGAATCATTTTGTTCGCTGCTGCTTGGTAAATAATTTTGCCGACATAATTATTTCCAGTAAAGAAAATAAAATCAATATTTTTTTCTAGCAATTCATTAACAGTATTCTTATCACCCAAGTGAACACTTAATAAATCTTCCGGAAACACTTCTTTTGCCATTTTGGTAAGTAACTGAGATGTATGATGTGAAAATTCTGAAGGTTTTAAATAAACTGTATTGCCCGCTCCGAAAGCATCAATAAACGGAATTAAAGACAAATTGAATGGATAATTTCAGGGAGAAATAATCAACACCTTGCCGTATGCTAAAGGTTGAGTATAAAATTTGGTATTTATTAATTCTAATGAACCACGGACTCTTTTGATTTTATCTCATGATTTAATCTTTTTAATATAGGTAATAATTTCTTTAATAACAGCGCTGATTTCTGTCATTTCGCTTTCAACCTTAGATTTATTCAAATCTTGATATAAAGCATCATAAATCGCTTCTCTGTTGCTAATAATTCATTTTTTAAGAGCTTTTAAATAATAAATACGTTCTTTAATACTGATTTTTTCCATAATAGCACACTCCTTAGGTTTAAAAGTATATTTAATTATAAACCAAAAAATAAAAGAGCAACACCCTAGTTGCTCTAATTACTTGCATATTTGTTAACTTTTTCGCGTTTAGGTTTAATTATTTCAAAAACCAATGTAAACTCCCCACGAGGACTTTCACTTTCAAATATTGCTTTAATTTCAGCGGGCGTTCCTTCGTATGATGTTTCATGCATTTTTGTCATTTCTTTAATTAAATATAATTTAACATTATTGCCAAAAACTACTTCAAAATCATCAATAGTGGCTTGTAATTTATGCGGTGAAACATACGCTACATATGTACCAAAAGTTAATGATTTTAGTTCGTTTTGTCTCATGCCAGATTTATCTTTTAAAAAACCTAAAAAAGTGAACGTATTGCTGAAATTAGCTTTAATGATAGCGTGCACCATTGCAGTCGGTCCGCCAATGACATCAATAAATATTCCTTCAGCCTTAGCCTTATTAACAATTTCAAACCCAGGATCAGAAATGCAGGGCATACCGGCATCCGAAATTAAAGCAACTTGTTTACCACTTTTAATTAAATTAATAATTTTAGGAGTGATTTGACGTTCATTAAAATTATGGTACGAGATTAATTGCGGTTTATTGATATTAAAATGCTTCAATAACTTGACACTAACCCTGCTATCTTCACACAATACTATATCTGCATCTTCTAATGTTTTAATCGCTCTCAAAGTAATATCTTCTAAATTCCCAATTGGGGTTCCAACGATTGATAATTTATATTCCATATATCATCTCCAAATTGACTATTAAAGCAGCTTTTTGTAAATTAAAATTGCAATTCATTCTTACCGATTTTAGCATTTCATCGAATGCTTCTATCGCTTTAAATGCGCTGAAATTCGTGAATGTTTTTCTTTTTAAATCTTCTCTTCTCAATATCACAAAATCATTATTTCCTATATTATATTTCAATATATCTTGATAAATAAGTTTTATAAAGTTAATTAAGTGTGCATAATTATCTTTATTCATATTTGTTGCGATATGAGCAAGTAGCTGCTCAGGATATTTATATGATGCAATAATGGCAACTTCGAACTCAGAAAATAATTTGATTAAATCATCTTTTTTATTTTCATTATCAATGTTATTTAAGATAAAGTAATTAGTATATGCGGCATTAGGTTCGTCTAATGTTATTGTGTTTTTAATATCAATTAAAAACGCACGCGATTTAATGGTTTTTAAAACACTACTTTTTTGTTTGGTAGTCATCAAGACAATTAAATTAGCTGGTGGGTTTTCTAGAAATTTTAGTAAGCTATTCAATGTTTGAGCTGTACCATTTTCAATGTTTTTAATTATTAAGAATTTGTATTTATTATTGTGATTCGAATTACTTTCATTCATTAATTTCATTGCATCAAGTACTTCTTGCTTACTAATAGTTTTTTGCGAACCATCAATACAAAAATACAAATCACCAAAGATGATTTCGTTTCATTTATAAAAATTCTCATGATTAACACGGTTGATAAATTCAATTAAGTAATTATCGAAGTTATTTAGTGTCGAACATGAAAGCAAATACACTTGTTGCAATTTGTTATTTAAAATACTATGATCAATTATCTGAATAAAAGTTGAATTAATATTCATTATAAAACTTCAATTTCTTTTAAGATTTTAAGAACTTTTTTGAATAATTCAATAATTGAACAATTTGCATTTATAACTTTGAATTGTCCGGGGTTATTTTTAATAACTTCTTTATATGCAGCACGCAATCTGTGATAGTATTCAACATCATCTGTTTCTAATCTATCAGCTTCACCACGAATTTTGGTGATTCTTTCGACTGACATTTCTGGTTCTAAATCAAAGAAAATAATTAAATCTGGTTTGGTATTATTAGTTGCAATTTCGTTTATCGACTTGACTTCGTTGAATCCAACACCACCAAGAATACCTTGATAAACTAATGATGAAGTTCAATAACGGTCTGAAATAACATTTTTACCGCTTTGTAATGCTGGTCAAATACCTTTTTCTAAATTCAATCTACGGCTTGCGGCAAATAGCAATGCGTCAACCATATGACTGAATTCATTTTCATTATCTAAAATTAAATTACGAATTTTTTCAGCTTCTTTTGAAAAAGCACTTCCTGGTTCACGCGTAAAAACAAAATCATCAATTTTATTTTGAGTAATTAACTCATCTTTTAACATTTGGATAATTGTTGATTTTCCCGAACCATCCATTCCTTCAATAACTATAAATTTACCAGATTTAGCAGACATAATTTCCCCTTATTTTATGATACTTTTGTTTTATTAATTAAAGATTGTTTCAATGTTATTGGATCAACATATTCAACGGAACTACCGACTGGTATTCCCATTGATAGTTGAAACACATTTGTGAAAGCAATTTTATCACGCAATAGTTTTTGCAAATATTGCATTGTAAATTGTCCTTCAATTGTTGCAGGTAAAGCAAGAGTAATTTCGCTTTTACTCTTAGCAAGAGCTAACAATTTTTCGATATTTTTGATTACTTTTTCGTCAGGTTTTTTTAAATCATAAATACCTTCAAGTACAAAATATTTACCATCAAAAATATTCAAGGTTTCAAATTTAGCAATATCGTTTGAATTTTCAACAACCATTAGTTTTTTACTGCGGTTATTGTCTTGACAAATTTCACAAATGTGATTTTGATTAAATTGATTACATATTTCACATTTTTGCATTGCTTTTTTTAAAGCTTTTAGCGCTGCGAATATATCATCAATTGCATTTTCGGGATTATCCAGAAAATAAGTAATAGTTTTATTAATTTGGCGTTTTGTAAAGCCTGGTATTTTCTTTAATAATTCCTCTAAATTTTTAGTTTCGTTTGATTCCATTTTTATTAATTAAAAAGGTAGGCCTGATCCTTGGTATTTAGAACCTAATTCTTCATATCTTGAATTAACAGTATCAATTGCTTCATTAACCGCAATCATTACTAAGTCTTGAATCAATTCGGGGTCATCTGGATCGATTAGAGCTTCATTAATTGTGATACTTTTGATTTTACGTGAACCTAACATCACAACAGTGATACCTTGTTTTTCGATTACAAATTCTTCTTTTTCAATTTTCGATTCTTCTTTTTCCATTTCGGCTTGGATTCTTTTAGCGTTTTTTAACATTTCGTTGATATTCATGTTGTCTTCTCCTTAAATTATTTTTTTTCAGTGAAACGATCGCCAAAAACATCTTTGGCTCATTCAACTGATTGTTTTTGTTCGTTATCATATTTTGTTGATAAATCATCAAATGGTTTTACTTGACGTTTTCTAATTTCATCAATATTTTGTTTTCAATATTGACTGGCGTTTGTAATATCTTCTTTAGTTAGGCCAATCAAATGTACATAACGTCCAAAAATTGATTTAGCGGCTCTTATAACATCTTCACGATAAGCATAGCGATTCAATTGAATTACCTTATCATCATAATCTGATGTCATCATAATAAAATCTTTTGAAGAAAAGATAATTTTCATATTGCCTAAGATTGCAATTAAATCCGCGCTTTCTTTTGGCAACTTCGCATTAATTAAAGCATAATGTAACACATCTTGGTTAGTGAAATCAGCATTTTCAAAACCTTTAGTTTTTACCTTCGCATGTTGTCTAACTAACAAACAGTTGATAACTGTATCTAAGTCAACATGGTCGTTTCCTACTTTGAATTCTTCCACAGTAATATTATCATCATCCTCAAAATCACTTGACATTACAAAATCATTATCATCTTCAAAATTAGATGTTACGATTTCATCAGTTCTTTCGTTTGCATCTAAAACATTTTCTGTTTCTTCTAATAAAAACTCTTGGGTTTTTTGTAATACGTCTTCAACATTAACACGCTCAATCTTAACAGCTTTTTCAGCTTGTTCTTGCTTTTCGGTGAATGTATTAGCAATGTTTGATAAGTTAAAAATTGAATTTAATTCTGTATTATTTGAGTTTTTCTTTGGCTCAGTAATTTCGTTGTGAATAACAAAGTCATTTGTATTGCTTTCAACTGCTTTTGGCATTTCGATCACATGTTTGTAATTTTCATTACCAACTTTTGCTGAAGTTAATTTGATTAGCAATAATTCGAATGCTTGCTGTGGCATATCCGAAAATTTAACTTCTTTAAGGCCTTCACTAAGAATTTTTAAATATTCATAAGCTGCATCTTCAGAGATAGTCATTTTTCTCACTTGATCTTTTGTTATTTCATCAAGCAGACTATCGTCACCAGTTTTAGCAAACACAATTAAATCTTTTAAAATCGCTATCAATTGATTTAACAATCTTTCAATATCAGCTCCATTGTCAATCAAAGTTTGTTTTATTTTTAAAACTCCTGGTAATTTATGTTCATATATTACTTGCAATAAATCTAGCGCATTTTGTGTATTAGCAATTCCAAATAATTTTTCAATCATGTCAACAGTAATTTCATTATCTCCAGCATAAATTGAAATTTGGTCGGCAATACTTAACGTATCACGGAAACTTCCTGCACCTAATTGTGCAATCATTTTAATTGCTTCATCTGTTGCTTTGATATGCTCTTTTATAAATATATCTTTTAATTCATTTTCTAAAATAGCATTTTCCATTTTTTTGAAATTAAATCTTTGTACCCGACTTAAAATTGTCAAAGGTATTTTTTGCGGGTCCGTTGTTGCTAAAATGAAAATAACATGAGCAGGTGGTTCTTCTAATGTTTTTAATAAAGCATTGAATGCACCTTTTGATAACATATGAACTTCATCGATAATATAAATTTTGTATTTACTATGGCTTGGTAGATGTTTGATTTTTTCCCTTAACTCACGAATATCATCAACTCCCGTGTTAGATGCTGCATCGATTTCAATAATATCTAAATTTCTATCTATACTTTGAATGCATTCATCACAAGGAATTAATTTATCGGTTTTGTGATCACAGTTTATTGTATTAGCAAAAATTTTAGCTGTACTTGTTTTCCCATTACCGTGGGGACCGCAAAATAAATAAGCGTGACTAATTTTATTATTTAAAATAATGTTTTTTAAAGTAGTAACAATATGGTCCTGTCCTTTTACTTCATCAAATCGTTTTGGACGATATTGTCGATACAAAGCGATGTATTTATCTGATAATGACACATTTCCTCCTTTGGAAAGAATTAACTATATTTTACCAAAAACTAATATTAAGGGGTTTTATTATTTATAATAATAGTAGTAAGAGAGGACACATGAAAGATAAAACGGTTTTTTTCGACATTAAGATAAAAAACATATTTAAATTGTTCACTTTTATTTGCTGATTTGCAATACTTTTTGCATTTGTGGCAATTATATTAGCTGCGCTATATAATCCTGAAGCAAAGATTATTACTTTGGCAGGTTATGGCATTTGCGAAGCTTTAGTGGCAATTTATTTAGTATTTTACTTAATTAATTTCTTTACAGCATATCGATTTAGAAAGGATATAAATAGTCCTAAACTGTTTAAAGTTTTATTGGCGTTTGCAATCATTATCGCCCTTACTTTAGCAGCCACGATTATCAATGCATTATTATTTTATTCATTATCAAATTCATATACAACAACAGTAGCAAATAATGGCAACATCCAAAGTATGAAAGAAAATATTAAAATTTTCAAAGTTGAATTATTTATTTCGGGTTCATTATTATTAATTTCATCAATTACAACAAGTATCGTTTCTCAAATTATTTTGAATAAGTATTCAAAAACAATTAAAGCAAAACAGGTTGAATAAGGTGGTGATTATATGAAAAAAGAAAAATCTTGTGGAGCAGTTATATTACGGGAAATAAATGGTAGGCTTAATGTTTTATTAATTGAACAAAAAGCCGGACATTGAGGCTTCCCTAAGGGGCATGTCGAAGGAAAAGAAAGTGAAGTTCAAACAGCTATAAGGGAAATCAAAGAAGAAACAAATCTTGATGTTACATTAATTAAAGATTTTAAGGTAACAACAAAATATTCTCCTTTTCCTTTAACAATGAAAGAAGTGGTTTATTTTTTGGCCTTCCCATTAAATAACAACTTAATTAAACAAGAAGAAGAAATCAATGTCGTAAGTTGAGTTCCCGTTCGTGATGCAGAACTATATAAAATAACTTATGAAAGCGATATTAATGTATTAAACAAAGCAATCGAATATTATTTTGATAATATTCACGATTTAAGAAAATTAGCAATTTTAAAAGATTAAATTAACTTTATAGCAAAATAAATCAATTAAAAAAAACATCTGTGCCAATCATACAGATGTTTTATTTTTATTGACTAATTCAAAAAAACTAATAAAAAACCAGAGTACAAATTATTATATTTGCCTTCTGGTTTTAATTTTGTGCTTAATTATTTAGTAATTAATAAATTTATTATTATAAAGCTGGTTTAATTTCTTCGGCTAGGGCATTATTTTCAATGGGATTATTTGCTTTTTCGAATTCTTTTTCGGTAATTTTAAATTCACGAAGCAACTGTTCTTTTTTAGATGCAATAACATTTTCAATTTCTTCTAATGATAGACCACGCTTAATTAAATGTTCATGTTCGCTTGCCAATAAATGATTAATAAAGTTAATTTTCTTAAGGTTATTATCATTTGAATCATTTTTATTCATCATGTTTTTGAAAACTCATTGAATGTCAAGACTATTTGTTGCCGGCATAGCATCATAATTTTTCATTAAATTTACCGTTCCGCCAATGGCAATTGTATTAGTTAATTCTTTGAATTTCTTTGAACCTAATTTGGTATAAACTTGATATGGATTTTTTTGAGCATATTGAACTAAGTGAGTACTACGTCTTAATTTATCCATAACATTAATGTGGTCTTGTCAAGCTAAATCAAATACTCTTAAAATAATTTCTCTTTCAGATTCTGCTAATCCACCCACGCCAAATTTGTTAATTAGATTTTGACGTAATTTTTCATATTCTTTATTTCAATTATCACGAATATAATTAATTAAATCTTCTCGATCAAATTTTCTAATTTCATCTGGTGTGAATTGTTTATTAGTTAATTGCATAAAATTATTGTTGACATAGTTACAAAATCCTTCAAGGTCAAGGGTGTTATTTTTCTTAACAAAGTAAGGGTTATTAACTGTTTGTTCAGCAGCCACTGCAATCATTTTACGAATGATGCTACCTAAATCATCACGGTTTAAAATCAAGTCACGTTGTTCATAAATTAAATCACGTTGTTGACGAATAACGTCATCAAAGTTAAGAACGGATTTACGTGAGTCATAGTTAAAACCTTCAATTTTCTTTTGAGCTGATAAAAATGCTTTTCTAATTGATTCGCCCGCAATTGGATCTTCACCGTAAGATTTAAAAATTTCTTTTCAATGGTCTTGGACTGAGAAACGCAAAATCAATTGGTCATCTAATGATAAAAAGAATTTAGTATACCCAACATCTCCTTGACGCCCTGAACGTCCTTTTAATTGGTTATCAATCCGTCTTGATTCGGCTTTTTCAGTACCTAAAACATATAATCCGCCAACCTCAAGCGCTTCTTTAGAAGGCTTAATGTCAGTTCCCCGTCCCGCCATGTTAGTTGCGATGGTAACTGCGCCTAATTGACCAGCTTGAGCAATTATTTCAGCTTCTGAAGCATCTTGTTTAGCATTTAAAACTGTATGTGGAATCCCTTCATTCAATAGATATTCATGTAAAACTTCCGAGTCATCAACTTGTGCAGTACCTATTAAAATTGGTTGTTTACGTTTATAAACGCGTTTTACTTCTTTAACGACTGCTTTTCATTTCGAATGCATGTCAACATAAATTTCATCTTTATCATCAATTCTGACCACTGGTTTATTAGTTGGTACAACATTTACCCGCATATTATAAATATCAATGAATTCTTTTTCTTCAGTTAAAGCAGTACCAGTCATACCACTAATTTTTTTGAACAATCTAAAAAAGTTTTGATATGTAATTGTAGCCAATGTTTTTGTTTCGTTTTCAACTTCAACACGTTCTTTTGCTTGAATAGCTTGTTGTAAACCTTCTGAATAAGCACGACCTTCCATAATACGTCCGGTGAATGAATCGACTAATTCTATTTTGTCATTTCTAACAATGTATTCAACGTCTAATTTCATAACCTTGTGAGCTCTTAAGGCGTTTTGAATACGGTGTACTAATTCTGAATTTTGAATGTCATATAAGTTTGTAAAATTAAAGTATTTATTAGCTTTTTCGATCCCCTTATCAGTTAAATATACCGACTTAGTTTCTTCATCAATAAAATAGTCATCTTGATTTAGTGTACGAACAAATAAATCGGCAGCTGTGTATAAATTACTTTCATCATTGTCACCACCAGAAATAATCAAAGGTGTTTTAGCTTCGTCAATTAATATTGAGTCGACCTCATCTAATAAAATATAATCAAGTCCCCTTTGAACTTTTTCTTCTTTTGACATAACCATGTTATCACGTAAATAGTCAAAGCCAAGTTCTGAGTGCACTGAATAAACAACGTCACATGCATATGCGGCACGTTTTAAATCGGTCGCCATTTGGGCTTTATTGATTCCAACACTTAATCCTAAAAAGTTAAATACAAGACCCATTTCTTCAGCGTCCCGTTCGGCTAAATATTCGTTAACGGTTGAAACAATAACACTATTCCCGGTTAATGCATTTTGATAAACCGGAGCAATCGAAGTAATAGTTTTACCTTCCCCAGTTTTCATTTCGGCAACTGAACCTAAATCAAGAATAATCCCACCAATCATTTGCACATCATATGGGCGCTTCCCTAATACACGTTTAGTAGCTTCACGAGAAACTGCAAACACTTCGGGGCGGATTTGTTCGGGGGTTTCACCTGATTTTAATCTTTCTCTAAACTCGTTAGTTTTATGTTTTAATTCTTCATCAGTAAGTTGTGAAATTTTTGGTTCTCAATCGTTAATTTTTCTTAAAGTAGCTTCTGCTATACGCATTTCTGCTGATTTAAATTTAAATGACTTCATAAATATATATTTTATATTAAATAATTAATATAAACGGAAAAAAATTAGGATAACTTAAAAACGATATAAAAAAACCGGAAAATCATTCCGGCTTAATTATTATTCAGCTTTGTTTAATTCTTCACTAACAACTTCAACAGTTTCTTTTTCTTCAGCTTGTTCTTTTTCAACTTCAGCTAATTGTTTAGCTGCTTCACGTTTTCTGTTAACTTCTTCAATGATTGCTTTAGTTTGTTCTTCTTCGTAGTCAGCTACAGTTTTTTTAGCAGCTTCGAATTTTTCATAGTTTTGAGCATCATTGTCTTTCATTAAAGTAGCAACGATTTTTTCGTTAATTAAGTTGGTTTGAACATTTTCAAATTTTAAGATTTGTTTTACGTGATCAATTGGTAAATTGTACATTTTACCTAATTTAGCACATTCTGCTTCATAGTCAGCTTCAGTAACTTCGAATTTTTCTTTTTTAGCGATTGCACCAAAAATAAAAATTTTCTTTAAGTTAGGCATTGCTTGTTCTTCGAAAGAATGCATAATTTCTTCTTTAGTGTTTTTGCTAAATTCTAAGTATTCTTTTTCAGAAATTTGTTGTTGTTTTAAGTTATTTAAGAAGTTTTGGTAGTATTTAGAAGCTTCTTCGTGAACTAAGTTGTGAGGTACAGTAACTTCTGATTCAGCGATTAATTTTTCGGTAGCTTTTTCAATAAATTCATTTTGAACTTTCACTGATTTTTCTCTTAAAGCTTGAATTTCAACGAATTTTTCGAATTCTTTTAATGTTCTTACGTTTGGTAAGTTAATTTGTTTTACGAATTCTTCATCGATTTCTGGGTAGCTTGGAGTTTTTACAAAGTTTACTTTAACGTTGAATACAACATCTTTTCCAGCTAATTCTTTAGCGTGGTATGCTTCTGGGAATTTTAAGTTTAAATCTTTAACTTCGCCTTTTTTCATTCCCACCATTTGTTCTTCAAAACCTGGAATAAATTGATGTGAACCGATAACTAGGTCAAATCCTTCAGCTTCGCCACCTTCAAATTCTTTACCATCGATAAATCCTTTGAAATCAAAGTTTACAGTGTCGCCTTCTTTGATAGCTTCTTCTGAATCTAACATAACAACGTAATTTGAAGCCAATTGTTTTTTAACAGCCTCTAAATCTTTTTCTTCTACTTCAACTGATGATAATTTAACGCCAAGTTTTTTGTAGTTTCCTAATTTTACTTCTGGGAATAAAGCAAATGTAACTTCAATAACAGCTTTAGCAGGTGTTAATTCAGCAACATCTAAGCTTGGTTGTCCAATAATTTCGTCGTCTTTTTCAATTTCTTTAACGATGTGTTCGTCATAAACTTTGTCAATTGACATTCTTAATGCTCTGTCTAATATATCGATTAGGTTAATGTGTTTATCAGCTTCACGTGCTGGTGCTTTACCTTTTCTGAAACCTTGTACAGTTACGTTTTTTCTTAATTCAGCCTTAGCTTTTTCTTGAGCTTCTTCTCATTCTTTACCTTCTAAGGTGTAAGAAATTTTTAATTCTGATTTTTCTTTGTTAATTAATCTTGACATATTTTCTCCTTAAAATAAATATCTTAATTATTATAATTAATTTAAGTTAATTAATTCATTTTTTAACGAAAAATTGCATACAATTTTTTTTCGCTTTCGTCTAATTCGTCGACATTTTTTTCTCCATATAAAACACCAACAACATCGACTATTTGAATATAGTCATTTTGGGTCTTTTTAAGCAAAATATCAACTCAGTTTTGAAACAAATAAGCTGAAAACACTTGCCGTGCAATTTTATTTTTAGCAACATCTTTATTAAATGTAGCAAAAATTTCATCTTGCATTTTTAGAATTTCTTTATTTTCTAAAAATGAGCCTAATTTAACTGGGTTAATAATTTCGTTTTGAACTTTGTAATCATAATCAATTTTGGCATTGTAAAGTAGATCATAAACCAATGTTTGAAATCCGGCATTATCAAATCCTTCTGAATTAAAGAAATATTGAAACTCTGAGGCATATTGTTTTAAATCTTCACGATTTTTTAATTCATTATAAATTAGCATAAATACATAATCCATTTTTTTATTTTTCAATGAGTTAATCATGGTTAATGTATCTAAATTGGTTTTTGTGATTAATTTATTTTTCTTAATTTGGAAAACAATATTTTCTCTTAAGCTTTCAATGTCTGCTAACTCATTGCGAGTAACGAAATTCTTTTTAGCTTCATCTATTAAATAAATTGCTTTTAAAGGATCTTCTTTACGAATTTCTTCGACTTGTTCATATAATTTATCAAATTCTTTTTCTTCTATATTCATAGTAAAAATTTTAGCACGATTTTAGATAATTTAGCACTCTTTTATTTAATTGCTAAAAATCGTTATTTCATTTTATGTTAAAAGTGCCTGTCAATAATTTATAATATAAATGTATTTATAATTTTTAATTTATTCAAGGAGACACAATGTCAAAAATAATAAAAATTAATGCATATGAAGTTTTAGACAGTCGTGGTAATCCAACTGTTAAAGTTGAGTTAACAACTAAAAAAACTTATGCAGAAGCTTTAGTACCATCAGGTGCTTCAACAGGTTCAAAAGAAGCCTTAGAATTAAGAGACAAAGGAACAAAATACGAAAGTAACTGATTTGGTGGCAAAGGTGTTCAAACAGCTTGTGACAATGTAAACAATATCATTGCTAAAGCTTTAATTGGCAAAGATGTTAAAAAACAATTTGAATTAGACAAGATCATGCTGGATTTAGATGGAACTCCAACTAAATCAAAACTTGGGGCAAATGCAATCTTAGCCGTTTCATTAGCAATCGCTAAAGCTGCTGCCCAAGAAAACAAAATGCCACTATATGAATATTTAGCTTCATTAGATAACCGTCAAGCATACAAACTACCAGTTCCAATGCTAAACGTTATTAATGGGGGCGAACACGCATCAAATACCATTGACTTCCAAGAATTCATGATCATGCCTTTAGGTGCTCATTCATTCAAAGAAGCAATGCAAATGGCAAACTATGTATTCCACACATTAGCTAAATTACTTAAAAAAGCAGGACACGGAACCCAAGTTGGTGATGAAGGTGGTTTTGCGCCAAACTTAAGAACACACGAAGAAGCATTAGATTTTTTAGTACAAGCTATTAAAGAAGCAGGATTCAATCCGGCTACTTCTGGCGAAAAAGCTGTTGCAATTTGTTTAGATGCCGCTAGTTCAGAACTATATGATGCTGACAAAAAAATGTATATTTTCAAAAAATTTAAAAAAGCTCTAGAAGAAAAAAGACCAGGCTTTGAAAAATTAAGCAATATGAAATATGAATTTACATCAGATGAATTCGTAGATTACTATGGTCATTTGATTTCAAACTACCCTATTATTTCAATCGAAGATTCACATGATGAAAATGATTGAGATGGGTTTGTTAAAATGAATAAAAAATATGGCAAGGATGTACAACTTGTGGGGGACGATTTAATCGTTACAAACCCTAAATACATTCAAATTGCGATTGAAAAACAAGCAATCAATGCTTCATTAATTAAAATCAATCAAATTGGTTCATTATTAGAAACCATTCAAGCAATTAAAATGTCACAAAATGCTAACTTTGTTCCAGTTATTTCACACCGTTCAGGTGAAACTGAAGATACTTTCATTGCTGATTTAGCAGTAGCATTTAACACTGGTGAAATCAAAACCGGTTCAATGTCAAGAACAGACAGAATTGCTAAATACAATAGATTATTAAAAATCGAAGCCGAATTAGGTGCTAACGGAAAATACGAAGGCCGTAAAACTTTCACTAACTTAAAATAGTATTATGAGAAAAATATAGTCGTCAATTATTATTGACGGCTTTTTTATTTGATTCGATACTTATGTAATTAAAATTTTTTTATAAAAAAAGCATGCAAAATAAAAACCCGAACTTGCGTTCGGATTAATTATTAAATTGAATTAGTCAATTTTAACTTTAACAGCTGGTCCCATTGAGGTTGAAACAACGATGTTTAGAACGTATGTTCCTTTAACTGTTTGTGGTTTTAATCTCTTAATGGTTTGGATTAAAGTTTCAGCATTTTCTGCTAATACTTGTGAATCCATTGATTTTTTACCAACAGAAGCGTGAACAATACCACCTTTGTCAGCACGGTAGTTTGCTTTACCTTTTTTAAGTTCTTCAACAGCTTTAGCTGCGTTTGTAGTAACTGTACCAGTTTTTGGGTTTGGCATTAAGCCTTTTGGTCCAAGTTTTTTACCGTATTTACCTAAAACTAACATCATTTTAGGGTCTGCTACGATAACATCGAAATCGTATTTATCTTGATTTAAAACTTCTGGTAATTCTGATGATGAATAAACGAAGTCAGCTCCAGCTTCTAAAGCAGCTTTTTGTGCTGAAACTTCATCGGTAGCTACTAAAACTTTAACGTTTTTACCAGTTCCGTGAGGTAGCACAACAGCGCCACGTAGTTGTTGGTCTGATTTTCTTGTGTCTAGGTTTAATCTGATAGCGATATCTAAAGATTCGTCGAATTTTGCGAATGATGCTTTTTTAGCTAATTCAATAGCTTCTAGTAGTGGAAAAACATCTTTTTTGTTTACTAAAGCTTTTGCTTCTTTAACGTTTTTTGAAATTTTTCTAGCCATTAGTTTGCACCGCCTTTAACTCATTCGTCGTAACCTTCAACAGTAATTCCCATGTTTTTAGCTGTACCAGCAATTTGTTTCATTGCTGATTCGATTTTAACAGCATTTAAATCAGGCATTTTGTATTCTGCGATTTCTTTTAATTGTTCTAAAGTAATTGAACCAACTTTTTCTTTATTTGGTTTTGAACTTCCCTTTTTAACATTAGCAGCTTGAATTAGCTTATATGATGTTGGAGAAGTGAATAGTTTGAAGTCAAATGATTTGTCTTCGTAAACTGTAATTAAAACAGGAACAGGTTCTGAACCTCTTTCTCTGGTTTTGTCGTTGAATGCCTTTGTAAATTCTGGCATGTTAATTCCGACACCCGCTAGAGCTGGACCTGGTTTAGCTTGACCAGCAGCGAATTGTAATTTTGCTTTTTTAACAACTTTTTTAGCCATGTTGTATCCTTTCGATAATGTGGTGCAAATGAATTTTTTGTATTTTTTTATAAAATTCTCCCACTTGCAAGAGGCAATTAACAATTGCATTTAGAATTATAACAAAAACCTTTAATTTTAAACAAAATATTTATATTAAAAATATAAAAATAGGCCGCCAAAGTCTCATATTTTGCAACTTGAACTTGGTGCCTATTTAATAAAATTAGTTATTTTATCAACAATAAATAATTAAAATTCCTTAGCAAGCGATGCTAATTCATTTTTCTTTAATTCTAATAATTCTTGTTTTGATTTCGTGTTTAAAGGTTCAGCTTTTACGCCATCTAATAAAACTGTTGGGTTAACTTTAGCCCCCAAGAAGTTTCAAATACCTTCTAAATAGTTCACATGACTTGCTCATGGATATCATCCTAACGGTGCTCCTTGAGTTGCAATAATTTGAATTTTTAGATGATCTAATAAGCCAATCGATGAACCATTTTTAGCATATTTATATGAAAATGTTTTATTTGCTACTGAAATTCTGTCAAAAAAGTTTTTCACAGTGGCAGGAACATTAAAGTTAATCATTGGAGCATTCATAATAACCTTATCAACTGATTTTAATAAGTTAATGTATTTATCTGAAAGTTCTTCATTGTAAAATGAACCTAAGTTTGCTGAAGTTAAAGGCAATGTAGACATCGGTTCCATATTTAAATCTAAAGAAATAATTTCATCTTCAGGGTGACTTTCTTGATATTCTTTCACAAAATAATCCATTAATATTGTTGAAATTGAGGTTTCGCGCGGCATTGGCGAACCATATAAAACTAATATTTTTTTCATTTTTTCTCTCTCCTTGTTTTATGTTTATTTTTAGTTTATATTAGTTATTATACTAAAAAACACATTAAATTAAAAGAGGCCAATGGCCTCTAGTTCTAAGTTTAAAGCGGTTTGCGCTTTTTTCTTACATATGGTGCGGATGAAGGGAATCGGACCCTCGTATTCAGATTGGCAACCTGATGTTCTACCATTGAACTACATCCGCAATGGTGCAAGTGATGGGAATCGAACCCACGTATTCAGCTTGGAAGGCTGAAGTTCTACCATTAAACTACACTCGCGATGCTTAATTATTATACATAATTTTTTTAATCGCATATAAAATTTTTTTAATTTTTTTATCATTTATAAACGCCCTTTTAGGTGAACCTTTTTTTATAAATATATTTATTTTGATTAAAAGGTAAAAAAAATATAAAAAAAAATGGCGATCGCGGCAGGAATCGAACCTGCGACAACAGGCTTAGAAGGCATGTGCTCTATCCCCTGAGCTACGCGACCGTCGCATATATTATTTTAGCATATAAAAATTTTAGTTTACGAAAAAAAATATTTTTTTCTGTTGCTTTTTTTACTGACAAAATTTATTTAATGTTGTTAGTTTTCATACATAAATTTAATTTATTTATTTTTCAAAGAAATTTAAATTGTATTTTTATCTTTTTTTAAATGCTTTTTTTAAATATTAAATTAATTGTTTTAAACTCATTTTGCTTATTTAAGCAGAAATGAGGTCAAATGAAAAAAATAATTGATGTCGTAGAATGCGACTATTTATCAGTTTTTCTAGGCAATTTAATTATTAAAAAAGAACAAGGTAAAATTAGCATACCTACCAATAATATAGATACAATTGTTTTTGAAAATACTAAAACAACCATATCAATACCTTTAATTAATAAACTTATTGCTGAAAAGGTAAATATTATTATATGTGATGATAAACACATACCCTTAGCACAAATCATGCCTTTCAATAGTTATTTTAATAACAAGGTTTTTCTATCGCAACTCAATTGAGATGATCGCTATAAAGCCATTACTTGAAAAAACATCGTGAAATCAAAAATACAAAATCAATTAAATTTGTTGAAACATTTTAATTTAATAGGTTTTGATGATATAAAAAAGATGGAAAACTATATACTATCTGTCAAAGTTGCTGACTTATCTAATTGCGAGGCGCACGCGGCCAAACTTTATTATAAATTATTGTTCGGAAATGAATTTAGGCGCGAAAGAAGCGATATAGAAGATGAAACTAACATTATGTTAAATTATGGCTATTCAGTTTTATTAGCATTTTATAGTAGATCATTAATAAATCAAGGTTTTGATAATCGCATTGGTGTTTTTCATAAAAGTTTCAATAATCCATATTGCTTGGCTTGTGATATTATGGAAATTGCTAGAGTAATAGTAGATTATGTGATTTATTTATATAAAGAAAAACAAAGTAATTACCATGAAGTGAGCTGAGGAACATTTAAAAAAATGCTTTTTGAAAAATTGGATGAACATGTTAAAGTTAAAAATAAAACTATAAAACTTCGTGACTATATTGATATGTCAATCCGCAAAGTATTAGAAAATCAAAGTTCTGAAGAAGTAATCATTGATTGAGATTCAAAGTAGATATATGCGGATTTTAATTATGTATGACATTCAAATGGATGATGAAAATGTGCCGTTATATAATAAGTTTCGTCAAACATTAATCAAATTAGGATATGTTAGATTGCAATATTCTATTTATGTAAAATGCATTGCAAATAATAATGTTTACGAATATGAAAAAGCTAAGTTAATTAAACACATTCCAAAGCATGCTAATATTCGCATCATTTCGATTACCGAATCGCAGTATCAAAATATGGAAATATTAGCGGGAGAAAAATCCTTAAACGAATTATATTTAGATGAAAAAATATATATCGAGGTTTAAATGCTTGAGTTAAAAAATATAAACACAATTATCAACAATGAATACATGGGCATTCAGATCATCGAAATAGAAAATCCTAATCTGTTTTTAGCACAAATGTTTGAATATGAATATCAAACAGATTCGGGCAGCATATTATTAAATAGCCGCGAGACATTTATTTCAGAATGTTATTTATTATCCAATTTAACTAAAGCTAATGAATTATATAATTTCACTTCAAAAAATATCTTGTATAAAACTTTTATAGAAGACAGCCACTTTGATCCTGAAGCTATTTTATTAGCCAATCTCATAAATGAATATTGCGAACAATATAATTTAAAATTCGCAAATAATTTACTTGATTTTAACTTAGATAAAATTAAGTTACTTAAAGCCATAATTAATATTAATGATAACTTACTAATCAATAAAAATATTTTATTTAAATGATTAGAATCATCAAAAAACTCAACAAAACAAACAATCATACTCAATAACTTCGATAATATTAAATTAAAAGAATTGCTAAAACATACTAATTCTTTTAATTTCATTTTATTCACAAACAATATGTGAAAATATTGCTCAGATTGAGATGATTTAGAAGCATGCAGCTTTTATTATAAAAATGAATTTATTTCTTTCCAAGATATCAATTTACTAAAAACTTTTATATTTCAACAGTTCCCCGGAATTAGTTTTGAAACCTTAGCTTCTGACTTCGACATTCAAAATCGAATCAAAAAGTTATTAATTCAATAATTTTTCGCCAAAAAACATTGAGTTTTTCAACAAAATGACATTTTAGTACTATACTATTCTTAAGCAAGATAAAACTTTTTAATTTATTTAAAGACGCGTTAAATAATTTTAGTACTATACTATTCTTAAGCAAGATAAAACGCAGAACCATAAAGTCCTTGTGCAGTGCGCAATTTTAGTACTATACTATTCTTAAGCAAGATAAAACATTAGATACGACATACATAAAAGGAGCTGAATTTTAGTACTATACTATTCTTAAGCAAGATAAAACATCGATTTAATTGTTAGAAACGAATGTGTTATTTTAGTACTATACTATTCTTAAGCAAGATAAAACAGCTCGAACTATTTTTGAGTGCTGATTCTGATTTTAGTACTATACTATTCTTAAGCAAGATAAAACTAAAAATTCGAATTATTATTATGATAAGTTATTTTAGTACTATACTATTCTTAAGCAAGATAAAACATTATCTTATGTTTTGCTAAAATGTCGTGGATTTTAGTACTATACTATTCTTAAGCAAGATAAAACGAGCAAAAAGAAAGTTTTTGGGAGTATATGATTTTAGTACTATACTATTCTTAAGCAAGATAAAACTTGTAAAACCGATTAAATTAGCCTTGTAACATTTTAGTACTATACTATTCTTAAGCAAGATAAAACACTTTAAATTTAATTTAAAGAAAAATGGTAATTTTAGTACTATACTATTCTTAAGCAAGATAAAACAAATAACAAGCGATCAATTAGGAGAACTTGATTTTAGTAATATACTATTGTTAAGCAAGATAAAACTGTGAGAAGATTTAATGATTTATTCAAAATATTTTAGTACTATACTATTCTTAAGCAAGATAAAACAATAATTGAACTAATCGTTCAGAATTTTTAAATTTTAGTACTATACTATTCTTAAGCAAGATAAAACCTTTTCCAAATTCAACACACTGTCTCATTAATTTTAGTACTATACTATTCTTAAGCAAGATAAAACCTCCTGACGAGGTAGAAAGAGTAATGCGTAATTTTATTACTATACTATTCTTAAGCAAGATAAAACATACGGAAAATATTTATATCTTTTTGAATTTTTAATTAGAAAATAAGGAACTATTTTGTTTTAATTCTATTTTCTATAAAACTACCTGCCCGGATCTGCGGGCAGGTAGTTTTTTTAAATTATAGGGTTATTACATTTTTTATATTTTTTAAAAATAATGTTTATTTTTGTTCTTGTTCTTTTTTCTTCATTAGAATTTTTATTTGTAAAAACTTTTTTGCTTAAATTTTTAAACTCTATAGTTTGATTTTCAAACGCTGCTCCAACTAAATAGTAATCTTGATTTTCTTCCGTATTGTTAAATATATTACCCTTAAATCAAACATCAATCGGCTTATTCTCTAATGGGATATCTTTAGAAAGTTTAGCCTCATTTAGTTTATTAGTTATATAAATTGACTCATCTTTAAAATCAACTTTTTTGCTTGTAAAACGATAAATTTTTGCGTTCACAGGAATGTATGCATATTTATCTTCGTTTGTTTTGTATATTAATAGCGCTACTCAATTAAAGCTTTCTTTAAAAGATTTTCTGTCATTAGGATTTATTCAGACGTTTTCTTTAGTAATTAAATCTTTTTTACAAATTTTTAGAGTGTTAATATACGATATTTTGTTTTTATCCAAAATGATAAATTGTTTATTTTTTAATGCTCTATCTATCATTTTTTCATCAATCAAATCAGGATAAATTTCTGGTAATGCTTTCATATATTTAGTAAAATCACCAAACTCTGCGAAGATTTTTTGAAGTTTAGCAAATTCTTGAGGGTGGCTTCTATACATTAAAATATCGTTTAGATCACATTCATTTTTTTTATTAAAATATTTTTCTTTTAGATCATAAACAGAAATTTTTTGAACCTTCTGTATTTTATCGGGGTTTTCTTCAGACTCTTTAAGTGCATAAAGCGTTTCATTAAATAATTCTACATTGTTACGTTTTATAACTTTTCTAGTAAAACTTACTTTGTTTAAAATTTCCTTTTCTTTATCTGAATTCTCAGTTCCTAATGAAGCAGCTACGATATTTGCAATTTTAACCGAGTTAAATGTCAAATCTTCTACTTTACAAATAAAAGATCCATCCTCTTTATCAAAAACACTTCCTTTATCGATATAAGAAGATTCTAAAATAGCTCAGTGGTTTTTAAAACTGTTAATATTATTTGCGGCAATAGCTAAAATGGACGCATCGATTGCATGATGAGAATATATATCACGGTCCTTAGGTGTTAGCCGCGCCATTTTCCTAATTAAACTTGTGAATTTTCCTCTAATAGGTTCAACCAAAAATTGTTTGTTGTGAGCCTTGGAATAATCTTTAAGTTGTTCTAAAAATATTTTGCAAGCGTATCTTGTATCATTCAAATTACGTTGCGCGAATCCTAATTCATCACTCGGTGTAATAGTTTCATGCAATAAATATTTATATTTTGTCATTAGCTCATCATAACTTTTAAATCAAGGTAAACCATCCATTTTGTTTTTTTTATCTTTGTCATTAGCTTTAGAAATTCACAAATTATAAGTTCTTTTTTTCATATTATCGAATTCTTCAGCACTTAAGAAATCCTTAGGAACTCTATTACCTTTTATTCGGTTTGTTTCTTTTAAAACCAAAACTTTATTTCTTATAGAGTCATCAAATGATTGACTTTGGGGTAGTATATGATCGATTTCTGTATATCCAGGATTATTAATTAATTTTTTAAGCTCAATTTCTTTTCCAGTATATCAATCTAAATGTTCTTGTTGAAATCAAAGTAATAATTTTAATTTTGTGTGTGTATTAAAGTCGCTTGCTTCTCAGTTCATCCCTGTTAATTCATTTACTCGTGCTATTATATCTTTATTAACTGATTCATTTTTTTTGTTTTGTTTTGTAATATTTTTTCTTTCCTCATCACTATTTTTATCGCGGGGCATTTCTAAGCCGATTTTAGTAATTAAATACTCTTTACCAAATTGTTTGATGATTTGATTGAATACTTTAATACTTTCTGCAATAGAAGTCTTGACAGAAGGAGATATAATTGCGTCTTGAATAAAAGTTGAACTCATGTATTTTTTGTCTTGGTTAGCTTCAGTAATATTATTAGCTTTATTGTATTCAATAATCGCTTTATATAAATCAGATTTTTTGTCAAATTTTATTTTTTCTAAATTAGTTATTTCTTTGCATAAATCCGGAATTGCTAAATAGAAAACTCCTAAAGAAAGTGAGTGAGTTTTACTTCCTTTTATGGCGTTATTTTCAGCAATTAATTTTATTGCTTTTTCAATTTGTTCTTTTTTCTCTAAATATTTAGCAAAAATTTTAATTATGTTATCTTTGCTTAATTTTTCAATTCTTTTATCAATTTGTTTATCATAAACAATATCAGCATAAATTGTGTCCAAATCCTTTAATCAATTAACTAAATTTTCATAACTAAACTTATTTAAATCTGCGCCAGATAATATTAAAGAATGCAATAAATTAAATGTTATAGTAGGTTTTTTATATTCCGTGCTTTGATTTTTAAAACTATCTTTAGAAATAAACGGATATTTTTTATTCATTTCCTTTTTAATATCATTTACTGATAATGAGGAAGCTTTATCTTTGGTCAGTAGCTTATTAATTAAGTTTTTTAACAATGCCTCTTTGGCTTCGCTATCCATTTTTACTTCGCCACTTCTTTCTTCGGCGTTTTCGAAAAATGTCGTATTGTTAAGATCTTGTAAAATGTCAAAAAACTCAGCGCTAGGTGTATTAGCCGGTGCTCTAAATTCATTTTTGAAAATACTACATTTCCCAGTGGTTTTTTCTCAAATGAAATTATATTTTTTTACAACCTTGCCACTTTCATCTTTTTGATAAATACCATATGGGCTTGGGCTTTTAATATTTCCCGGACCTTCTTCAAATGATCTGATGTATGTAAACAAACTTAAGAATTTATCAAAAAATTCTTTGATCTTTTCATTATAAAAAGCTGATTGAATGTTGAATAATTCTTTTAACTCCGCAACTCACATTTTATTTGAAAAATGGTTGCCGGTATTTGCTTCGATATTTTTTATTTTGCCATATTTATCAAAAAATTCTTTTTCTATTAAACTAGGAAATTGTTTATCATTGGCAAAATTAATAGATGTCGAATCATCATCCTCTTTTTTGTCTTTATCATCTGTAATTTCATAAAAAACACCACGGTTTTTTAAATAATCATGCAAAATTCAAACTAACTCTTGTGGAGTAATTTTTTCTGATAATGCTTTTACTTTGGTGTTGATTATATACGGATTTATTTGTGAAGCCTTTAAATAAACATCTAATAAATCAGTTTTATTTTGCAAAGGTATTCCTAGAACATCTTTATATTCTAATACCAACTCAGCAAACTTATTTTTTTTGAAAGCCTTTCTTCTGATGCTTCTTCTAATTCCTCTTTTTTCTCTTCTATCTTGGGCTAAATTTGGTTCATTAAATAAACGAGAGCCTAAGGCTATTACATCGTTTGTTTCATTATCAATTAACGATCAGCCAACAGAGCCTATACCTAAATCTAAACCCAAAGATACTTCTTTTAATTTTTTTGAATCTTCCATATTTCTCCTTATATTCTTATTAAATTATAAAATAAGTAATTTATTTTGTTTAACTTTAACGAAAAAGTCATATAATTATTGTGGTACGAAAATATCTATTTATCTTGCTTAAGAATAGTATGTACTAAAACAAGGCTTTATGCCGTAAATACCGCCTAAGGCGGTTCTTTTTTTTATAAAACCCGATGACTACTTCTTTTCTTGCTGAAACAGGTGCTCGTTGTCGTAAGTATTCTACTTCTTTAATTATTGCTACCCAAAATGTTAAAACCTTTACTGGAGATCCGGAAATTCTTTATCAATCAACACGGATTATTAATAACACCCAATATTCAATGTCACTTGGTTTAAAAGAAAACGATATTGCGGAACTGGATAAATTATGAGAGCCAATTGGGGGTTTAACTGAACAAGAAAAAGAATATCTAGCTTCGGCTCAAAAAGGAGATTGTATCTTTTCAACTTCATCTCAAACCAGAACCCAATTACAAATCGATATTGGTGGTGATATTGCATTTAGAAAATATGCTAACTTTATTAAAAATGATCATGAGATTAAAAGCCAAGAAATCGAAGAAGAGTAAATAAAAAGTAGGTTTGATTACCTACTTTTTTTAATGTATTTAAATATGTTTTTATATTATTAATTAGAAAGTAATATATCTTGAAATGTAGTCAATAAGTTCTTGTTTTTGATCTTCAAATTCAGGTTTAACTTCGATATATTTGTATTCATATAAATCTTGCATGGTATACATATTATTACGGTTTTCTTCTTCTTGTTTGTCAAAATTTTTGGCTTTTTCATCTAATGCTTCAAGTTCTTCTTGGGTAATATTATCTTTACTTAAATCTTTAATTAATTGTTCATTAAATTGTTTTAATAATACATAGTGATTAGCTTTTTGAATAAGAACACTTTGATTTTCAATCTTATCAGTTGGTTGGAACTTTTGAATGATTGGTAAGTATTCTTCGGTAATTCTTTGGTTTATTTCTTCTGAGTTAGCTTTTCAACTTTGGACTTCTTTTAATAAAGCTGATTGTGATGTTGGGTTATTTTTATTGTCGTCATTATTTGAAGGACTAGAACAACTTGCGGCAACAATAGGAAGTGCCATAATTGGGGTGAATGTTAATGATAATAGTGCTAGTTTTTTAATTTTCAATTTCATAATGTTTCTCCTTTTTCTTATATTAATATTATAATCTATAAAAACAAGCAAAATTTGAAGTTAATTATCTGATCGAACTTATAGTGTTATATTATTTTGAAAAATTGAAAATGTAGAAATAATATGATTTTAATTATGGCGGTTTTAAAAATACAATATTTTTATAAAAACGTGTAATAAATTTTTTTTAGTTTTTTTAAAATTTAATAAAATACTCTCAAACATTTTATAGATT
>NZ_VHHP01000007.1 GCF_006491995.1 Metamycoplasma neophronis | reverse complement strand
ATAATCTTCTTCTTTTAAAAAGCATGCGACGATACTGAAAACTTCACAACCCATTAAATATGTATAAAGCTGAGCTTGTTTAATATAAGATGGGTTCACTCCAAATTCATTTCATTGCGCTAGTTTTATTTCACCTGCCGTTTTGATTTCAATCACTAAATTTAGTTCTTCGCAATATCCATCTGGCAAACCACCGAATAGTTCGTTGCTTTTAAAAAAATCATAATTAAATTCCTTGGCATCATAACGTCTCAATTTATAATTAATACTTTTTTCAATTTTTTCAACTATTCTTGGTTCTAAAACAACCCCAGCATTAACATATTTCGGGTCTAAAACAGGCATCGCAAAATTGCAAAGACGAGCAAAAGCGGCGAATTGACTATCAAAAGAAGTTAGTTCCATAATATTACCTAACGCAGAACCTGTCATTTTTCTAAAACCACCAAAAGTTCCTGGTTTTTTTGCTTGCATCGACTTTAATAAATCAGGCTTTACAACCAAAACTTGGTTATCAAAATCTAAATCATATTGTTGTTTATTATAAAAATTTCTTCTAGGTATTTTAATTTTCGCTGTCATTACTATCGTCCTCACGGCAATTACTTAATTCACGGTCTTCAAATTCAACATATGGATATCTTTCTTGAATTAATTTGACGATGTGAGAAATATCGGCATCAGGATCTTTATCGTGCGATAGATGCGCTTGTTCATGCGCATGTATAGCATCATAAATTGCTTTATAGTTACTTTGTGTCATATTTTCTCACTTATTGTATGCATCTTCAAGCATAATGTCGGTTTGTTCCTCGCTATTATCAGGATAAAAACAGTGCACCACTTCATGTAATAAAGAGAAGAAAATGAAAGCTTCATTATTATACATATCAGATAAAAAGATGTATCTCGTACCACGTTTTTTTAGTGAAATTGCTCTAATAAAACTATTATGAATATATGGTTTTGTAATTAGGATAATTCCTTTTTTAAATAAATATTTTTTAATAGTTTCAATTCTTTTCGTAAAAGATTGTTCCCTTCTTGCCATCACATTTAATAGCTTTTTCATTACCATTTCAAAAAATGTTAATCTGAAAACACCTTCTTGTTCGTGCTCTACGCAACGAGCTAAAGAAAGTTCGCAATATCTCATTCAAACAATGCTATTTGGTTTATTAATATAATTAGAATATTCGGCCATAACATGTTCTTTTAAATATGTTGCGTAATCTTCTAGTTTTTTAACACCATAGAATTTCTTTAACATAATTAATTTACATGTATCAGTCATATCATTATCGACTTTAATCTTTGCCATCATTGCTAATTCTGGGTGTTTCATTAAAAACTGGATTCCAAATTTTTCGGTTAATTGTTTAAAATCTTTTGTTTTATTAACCTCTTCTCCGTTTACATACATGTTATAAACTTGAATTAAACTTCCAGCTTCTAAATCAAATGCATATTCTAATGCTTCAATTATTGAGGCACTAATTTCTTGAAATTGGTTATTTAAAATTTGATTCAAATATTTAGCACTAACATTAATTCTTAATGACAATTCTCTCTGTGTCATTTTGAACTTTTTCAAATAATATTGTAATTCTTCGCTAAAAGTTTTACCGTGTAACTTGATTTTTGAAGTTTCACACAAATGCAAATCTTTCATACTTCCCCCTTAATTTTGTTTTATTACACTTTTATTTTATTGAGCGATAAGCACTTATAACTTAAAAAATTATATACTAATGGAATATAATCGGAAGCAAACAATAACATTTCTTATTAATATTGTTGGAATTTTAAAAAAATATGTAAAAATTATGGAAATTTAGTAAAAAAATTAATAAAAATGCCAAATTTATTTATTGAATATAATCCATGCCAAACTAAATAAAAAAAAGTGTCAATAAAGTGATTTTTAAGCGGCTAACAAAAGCGTTTTTTTTACAATTTTTATTAAATTATTATATAATTATTTTTGTAAAGGATGACTATGAAAAAAACTTTAAAATTTATTTTAACTATTGGCAGCATTAGTTCATTCGCAACCCTTCCTTTAGTGGCAGCCGCATGTGATAAAACTGATGATAAAAAAGACAAAAATGATGATAAAACTGAAATGGTAAGCAAGCTTGGATTACAAATTGCAACACATGCAAAAGACCAAAGCCAAATCAGTCCAGCTGAAGTTGTTAAGCAACTAAAAGCAGCTCAAAATTGAAATCAAGTTCTAGAAATATTAACTCATTTCGGAGTTAAATATGATGCATCAGAAGCCCCTGAAAATGCACAATATTCAATTAATGCTTCAACTCATGCCCACTTAGACGAAGGCGAAATTCATTTGGATATTACCCAAACATTATCTAATGGTGAACAAAATACAGCAAGATTTACAATTTTGGGCTTCAAAGAAGAGGCTTTAGCTCAACAAATGACATTTGGCGGTTATACTTTAACAACCACTGCTAAAAATAAAGCAAGTGCCGCAACTGTTAAAAACGAAATTATTAATGCTCAAAATACTAGTTTTGAAAATTTAATCAACGTTTTGAAAAAATATATCGATATAACAGTTGACGAAACAAAAGCCAACGAACAATTCAAATTTGATGTAAGCGAAATTGATATTGAAGATGGTAGAGGCCAAATCGAATTCAAAAAGGTTTTATTATACAATAACCAAACACCCGATCAAACAACCGTAGCGCCAAGTCAATACGTAATCAGTAATTTAAATTCATAATTTTAAGGCGACAATAATGACAAGAAACAATGTGTTCAGCGTTATCAAAACAGTTATTGTCTACTTTTTTATTTTATTTATAGCAATTACAGTAGTATTTTTTGCGATTAATTTACTAATCCAGCCGCAAATAAATAAAAATATAGCAGTAGCTTCACAAATCCCTAAAAATTATTGAACTAGGTATACTGAGTTTTTGGGCAACTTTTTTACATTTCAATCCGGTAAAATTTATTCGCAAGAATTAAATGCTGCCAACATGTCAATTGCAGCTTTATATTTTTCACAGTTTAAATGAACAATTGCATTTACATTATTTGTTTTTTTCATTGGGTTTATAATTGGTAATTTATTAGGAATATGAACTGGTTATAAATACAATAAAACTAGCGACTTTATTGTTAACATAATCGTTGGAATTATTGCTACAATACCTTTAGTAATATTAACAATCATTGCTTTGTCGTCCTCAGCATTCGCATCTTATCCTTCACAATTTATTTATGATGCTAAATATACATTTATTTCATTACTAATTCCAAGTATTATTACTGCTTTTGGTGCAATTAGTTTATTTCACGGCAGAAGTCGCAAAATCGTTAAAGAAGTAATATCATCTGATTATTATTTATTTGGGAAATCATTAGGCAATAGTCAAATAAAATTATTCAAACAATATATTTTTAAAAATCTAATTATTGGCGAATTGCAAGTAATTATTCCGTTCTACACTTTGCTTTTTTCAACATCGCTAATCGTTGAAAGAATATTTTCAATTCCGGGACAAAGTACATTTTTATCATATGCTTTTAGCAAAGGTGAAATTAATTTAATTATGTTTTATTTTACATTCAGTTTTTTTGCCTTGATTATTGTTAGATTTATCAATGATTTGATTTTAAATAAATTAAATCCTGCGCAAGCAACCGAAAGAAGAATTAAAATAATCAAAAAGAAAAGAGGTGTTTATGCAAGATAAATCACTTTATTCTTTTGCTAAAAAACGCCCCGAAATTCAAACCTATACAATTCATAAAAGTTCGGCTCGGCTATTTTGGGAAAGATTCGTTTCTAAAAAATTCAATATTGTTGCGCTAGTTTTATTTTGTCTTATACTAATTGCAATGATTATTGCCTTAGCTTTTGTTAAAAATAGTCCAAGCAAATCGTTGGATGACAATTCAATTTACGTGAATAATTTACCAGTGTATTTTGATCAAATAGTTAAGCGCGATTTCGAAAGAGGGCCTGAATTAGATTTTATTCGGAATATCGCATCAAAAGAAGCGCAAAGAGCATTTCTAAGCAATGAAAATCCTGTATTTAAAATACTATATGATTCAGCTTATGAAAGCGGAGGATCATTAACTGTTAATACCGATATAGTAACATTAGTTTATAATCCATATGATTTGATTAAAGCAATTAATTTATTGAACAATACTCCAAATTCGCAAATTATCATTCCACACATTCCGTATTTAGGAACTAATGCCAATGGGATTGACATTTATAGTCGCTTAAATGTATCTATATTCGTCACTTTAGTAATTATTTTATTATCGATTATATTTAATATTTTTATTGGATTTTCATTAGCTGCCTTTTATGTATTTAACAGAAATAAATGATATGGTAATTTAATTGATAAAGTAGCTACAGTTCTAAATGCCATTCCCGAAATTATTTGAATCTTTTTATTATGTATATTTTTTAGCACAAACTGATATGGTATCTTGGTAGCTTTTATATTAATTTCATGGGTTTCTTATTATGAAATTGCAAAAAACGAAATATATAATTTATCACAAAAAGAATTTATTTTGGCCGCCAAGGCAATTGGAATGAATAAATTCCAAATCACTTACCGTCAATTATTTTCAAATGTATTACCTTCATTAATTATTATGATGGTAGACCGCTTAGCGATTAATATTTTGATTGTTGCTTCATTAGCATTTCTTGACTTAATAACCGAAGCTTCTAATCTAAATATTGGTAGCGTTCTAAAAGAAGCCTTATTATTAGTTTCATCAAATCCAAGCTATTTAATTGTTAGTGCTCTTTATATTACTGTATTTAGTGTTGTATTGAAATTATTTAATGTAGCGCTAGCTCAAACATATAATCCCAAATTAGCGAAATAAAATCAGTCCACCATTTTAATTAGGACTGATTTTTTTATTCAATAATATTTAATTCTCTTAAATTGTTTTCAAACATTTCGTGGTTGAAAATATTGTTCTTTTTAATCTCGGTAATTTTTAAAAAATCAAATTGAGTATTATATTCTTTTTGCAATGCTATACGAGTATTTATGCCATTTTTTGCAATTAATTCGCTAATGAATTCAAAATATTTTTCAAATCCAAGAATACTTTTGATTTCTTTTAATATATTGTTTTGAAATTCAAAACCATAGTCAATGCTATCGACATCTTTTGGTTTGTCATTGTGTTTTAATGCTATGGACATAATATTTTTTAAATTGATATCGTATTTATTTAGTAATTCATCGCTTGGTGAAATTTTTCCAATCGCTTCTCGTGCCGCGCCAAAATCGGCATCTAAATAATCTTGATATCTACTCATTGCTAAAATTGCTATATCGGTTATGCATTCATTTATTTCAAGTTTAAAATGTTTAGCAACCTCTTTAATTGCATTAGCTTTAATTAATAAAGATTGCAATTTAACGTATTTAGGCCCATTTACTTGCAATGAATTAATGTCCATCATCGTTTGTTCATTAATGTTAATCTGCAATTGAATATCATCGCTCGGATTTTGAATTTTATAATTTAGTTCTACTGGAATATTTTTTTTCATTCCGGCATAAAAATTAATTAATAAATCACCCGCTTCATAATTGTCATGCTCTTTACTTTGTAATAAAAGCGAAGCAAACTCTTGATTATTATCAATAAAATAGTATTGTAAATTATATGTTTTAGCCATTTTGTCACCTTTCAAACTAATGATTAAATTTTAGCAAATAAACAAAATAAAAACAGCATAAGCTGTTAATTTAAATCGATTTGGTCTTCTAAACCTTGCGAACGCGCAATTTCTTTAAGTATTACTTTAATTTGGTTCATTATTGCTTCAGCTTCATTTTGGAAAACCAGGTTTACTAAATTATATTTTGAGCTTCACGCACCATTAATACTTAATACCTTAATCACATCATCATAGTTATTTTTATATTCGATGTGATCAATATTATCGATTACATGTTTGATAGCTTCATTATATTGTGTTTCAAGTTTGGGCATGCCATCAGATTTTTTATCTTGCAAGGCTTCATGTCACAATCCCATTTCATAAGTTAAGTTAATAATCGCATGTGAGTGACTGTGAGAATTTTTGTCAGCCTCAATATTAATTGTTTGCAAACTTTTTCATTGTGTTAGTTTATCTTTATTAAAAATGTGAGCTTTTAAAAATTGTCAGATAGCATTAATGCTGCTTTGAGTTTCTCCCAAGGTAATGTCAATTCCGCGTAGCCGTTTATCAATTACTTCTAAGTGTTTTAAAAATTCGTTATTTTCAAAAACTAAATTAGTATCTGCTAATACAGCATCTACGTCTTGAAAAATTAAAGTATATTTATACAAATAAACCGCAAATGGATTTTCTTTCATCATTTCAGTATCTTTTGATAATCAAGCGTTATAAAAAGCCATCAGTGCATCGCGATTAGCATCAATTGATTGCTCAAGTCCAAGTTTTTTTATCTTATTAGATAAAATATCTCAATTTCTTTTTAGTGGAACATAAACTTGACGATAATTACGGTAATTATCTTTTACCTGATTAAATAAATCTGTTAATTTTGTATTATATAAATTCGCAATTGTTTTAGTTTGAGAATTTTGCATCACATATTTATTTTGTTCTGCCTTTTCTCTTGGCTCACGGAATTTTTTATTTTCTTTATCTTCACCATCATGGTTTTTTTGACACGCCACCATTGCAATGGACGCTAAGGGAATAAATGAAAAAGTGCTAAATACTAATTTAAGTGATTTTTTCATTATTCACCCCCTTCAACAATTTTGTCTATTGTAAATAAATTAGAAGTTTTTGATTTATCATATCCGCGGAATCCATTTCAATATAAATAAACTGATTTTAATGTTTTTTCATCTTTATTTTCAAAATCGAAATCACGATCATTTGCAAAAGCTTTAAAATCAAGCCTTAAATAAGCTTGGCCTAAAGATTTATCGTTCGGAAGAACTTTAATATCAATTCTTTTAACCCCACTCATCGTAACACCAGCTTTATTTTCCAGTTCATAAGCTAATAAATAATTATTGATATATGAATTCAATATTTTAACTTGGAATGATGAATCATTTAATAACGCCGGTTCATAATTACTGCGACTATCATTATTTCAATATGAAAATAAATTTTCAAGTTTGGCCCCTGCACGTTCTAACAATACATTAAATGCGGAATTAGGATTTTGATAGTCTAAAAAATCATTTAATTTTATTCCGGCCGAAATAGGTTTAAGATTTGGATTAAAACTATAAATATCAGGAACTTCAACGTCATTTACACCAACGTTTTTAGTAATCATACCTTTCAATCTGTGGCCGTGATCATCAAAATTAGAACTAATTCATACATAATCTTTCGAGCTACCATCATGTTTATATACTCTCACAATAGCCTTAATCAATTGGGCAGTATTAAAATATGGAGTAAATTTAAAATCAATTATTTCATATGCTTTATCTTCTGCTTGTTTATATTCAGGAACTTTAATGTAGAAAAATTTGTCTTTGAATTTTTCAAATAAATATATTAATCCTTTGGCATTTCAATAATCAAATGATGTTGCTCCTTTAATAAAGTAATTAATATTATCAACGATATTTAAATATTTGCCACCATTCATATATAAAAGCGGGTTAGGTATATAATCAGTAAACAAAGGCATTGTTTCCTCGAGACCTTGAATACCAACTCCAAATTTTTGGTCAGTTGCATAAGTTCTAAAATTATTAATGTAGTAAGTGACATCTTTTTTATTTTGGTCCATTATTGAATTGCCATGCATGTCTTTAATATCTTTGATTTTGAATTCGACATAATCAGAAGCTCCTGAATATGATTTTTTAATTTTAGCATTGTCTCAATCAATTTCAATTTTTCCGACATTTACATTAAAACGATTTAAATAAAGTAATAAAATACTTTCAAAATTATCTCTTTGCGCTTTATGTTCTTTACTCAATCATGCCGAAGCTTGAATATATTGAGTTTGAAATAAATTATCAAATAACACTTGCTTGCCATCTTTATTAACCATATAACGACGGTTCATTGTTGAATAATTTAAGGCTTCGTCTTGGATTAATCTAAAAATGATTGTTTGCATATCAGCAAAATACGGATCACCCACACGGTTATAATCGTGTTTGTTGACTTCTGATAAAATAGTAAATCATTCATCATTAAACCCATTGGCAGTATCAATTTCATCGAACGTAAATTGATTTAAAAAACTATTAATATCCATCGACTCAGCGCTTTTTTCAATGTTAACATTATTAAATTTACTAATAAATTGTTTTCAACTAGGTTGGTAGGGAAAATCAAATTTATATAGTTCTTTTTGCTGGTCTTTTATCAAGTATAATTTATCATCTTCAACTATTGCATTATCAAAGTATTTTTTTTCATCTTTTTCATTATAATAATAAAATATTTTTTGGCTGTTATGTAATGAGGCGATTTGCCCTAAACTTAAACGGTGTAAAAAGACTCTAGATACCTTATTTATATCTAAAAAAGTCGATTGTCGTTCGCTTTTTTGTATCTGACACGAAACCGCAACAACCGGCACAGTAATTAATGAAGTAGCAAATAATATTGACTTGGGAATATAGTTTTTTTTCATAATTTATTATAATTTTACCATTTTTTATTGTGATGCGATTAAAAAATTATTGTATAATACTTAAATAGAAAGGAAGTCCATGTTCATACCAATTAGTAGTTTTAATTACAATTTATACTTGGCTATATTAGTTAATTTACTAATATACATCGTCATTTTATTGGGTGCGCCAACAATAATTTTAGGTGTGCTTTCGTTATTTAAAATTAAAGCAACAGAACGTAAGACAATTTATCTATATGCCTTTTCTACTGGTATGTTCCTTATGATAGGTTCTGTTGGCTTCATAAGAGAAGCTTTTAATCGTTCAAATATGTTTTTTCACGAACTCGTCGGAAAACAAAAAATTTCAGAAAGTTCCTTGCCATGGTGAATGGCATTATTAATTGGATTAAGCGCCGCAATAGGCTTATTTGTTGTTATATTAGGAAGATATATTTTCGTTAGAACTAAAAAAATTAAATTCCACCAAAACCATGAAGCGCACAATCACTCGGATCACCTAATTTCTTTTAAAGACTTTGATAACCCAAAAGCGGCTTGAATGGCAATCATTATGTTGATGAGCCACAGAATCATCGATGGTTTATATTTAGGTTATAGTGTTTTTGCCTTAACCTTAGGTAATACCGGATATCGGGCTAACATTCCATTGATTGTAACATTCAACATTCATATTTTATTAGAAGTAATTATTGTATATTATCGTCAAATTCAATACGGCGAAAAGAAATGAAAAGCAATTTTATATAATTTCTTAACATTCTTATTAATTATTCCATTTATGTTCTTAGGGGCATTCTTGGGTCCACAACTTGATAAAGCAGGCTGATTATTACCTTCATTATTAGCAATGGGAGGTTCAATTATTGTTTTTATGTCCGTGTTTGAATTGATACCAGAATTTATTCACGTACGAAACCAAAAAGCAAAAGTGTTGTATACGACATTTGCGATATTTGCCGCCGCAATTGTCTTTACGCTAATACTCTTGTGTTTCCACAGTCATGCCGTTTAAAACTAAAAAATCGCTATTATGAGGGATTACATTAGCGGCAGGTATTCCAATCACAACATTAGCAATTAGCTGTCAAAGAGTAAATTACAATAAAGATAAAAGTCTTTATAAAATGCATTTAAACATTGCCAATTCATTTGGCGATTTTGCTTATTTAATGCCAAATTATCTTGATGAAAATTTACAAACTATCAATTTAGCAACCGGAGCCAAATTATTTAGATTAGAAACATCAAACCAACCTATTATTGATTTCCGTGACAATATCATTATTAAACCAACACTAATAAAATACAAATTTGAGTATGCTAAAAATATCACAATTTACTCTAAAAATCAATCAAATGAAATTGATAATCTCGAATTCAATAAAGACTCAACAATGAGAGTTGACTTTTCAAATCCCAAAGAAAAAGATGAATATACATTTTATCCTAAACCCGACAAAGGAAATGGATTTAATTCACCTTATTTATTTACGCCATCATCTAATAAAAAATCAATTAATTCAGACCAATTTTTAAAGTCTTTAAAAAATACAAATCAGTTAGTGATTGATATTAATGACCAAAAAAGTCAATGAGTAAACGCACAAGGCAAATCACAAAATCAATTTGTTTCAGTAAATGATTTTCGCTTAGGTTTATTAAAATCAGCTTTATTAAATAAAGAATTTAGAAAATCATATGCTCAAAAAAATAATATTCAATATGACGAAAAAACATTTGAATTCATTGATGATAAAACTAATAATTTTGATCTTATTAAATTATTAAATGATTATCAAATTGACACCAAAGCATTATTTGATTTTAACCAAGATAAATTAATTTTTAAAACTGTTAATGACGCATTTATTGATTTAAGCGATTTCTTTTACAATTTCTTTTTACAAAGCAATTATATTGATGCCTTACCATATCAATACATCAGCCAAAAATTTAATCTAAGTCAAAGCTTAAATTGACTAAAAGAATACGGAAAATCATTTGATAAAATGCAATATGCTTCATATTATTACATTGCTAAAAATGATAATAGTGAAACAGTTTTAAAATTAAATAAACAATATACACCATCAGGCAAACGTTTGAATGAAATTAATATTTTATACAACAATTTGCCGCTTGCTAAAAGTACTTTTGGTATGCAAATGTATAATGCTTTTTTACAAAATATTGTTTCTGATTTAAAATTTAATGACTTGAGTTTAAATGAACAACAAGATTTATTAAAAAAATATAATAGATATAACATTAGTTATAATCGAAACGTTGAAAAGTATTTTGCTCACAATAAAATCATTAATAATTACTTGCCGCTGGCAAACAAACATTATTTCAATGATAATTTTGCAAAATTATATTATGGCATGCCGGAAAATCAATTAAATGAAAAAGCCAATATAACCGCATTAAACCAACCTAAAAATATGCGTTTTGCATCTTTAATTAATAATGTTATAAACCAATATGCGTTTATTCAATCTAATCGCGATATTTGATTATCTCAAGCTCCACTTGATATTGCATTTTCAGCTAAAAACGAAGGTGAAAATTATAATAGCATTAAAGACGCAATTATTCCGATTTCGCAACCAATTATTTTGAAAAACGAAACTAATGGACTTGGATTTTATGCAAACGAATATCAATTCAAAAATAAAGAGTTTGCTAATCAAATTGAAAACGTTAACTTACTTTCGAAATTAAAAGCATACAATTTTGAAATTATTAAAAACGAATTAAAACTAATTATTGATGAATTTTATTCACAGTCTAATTCACATCAAGATATTGAATTTGATATTCCGATAGAATCTAATGCTTTAAATTTAGAACACTTAAATCTAATTAATAAAATACCGCAAATATTTTTAGAAATTTCACCACGTTTAAGGGCTAAAATTGTCTTGATTAATAATGTTGAGTTATATCAAGAATATTTTCAAAAAAATCGTTCAATATATAAGGAAAATAAATTCAGTTTATTAAGATCAAATACCGAAGCTTTCATTGCCAAAGAATTTAGTTTGCCAACTTCAAATTTATTATATTTAGCAAACCAAATTGCATCATATAATTTTGTTGGTCAAAATCCTTATAATGAAATAAGTGATTTATTGGCTTATTTAAAATCTCATAATATCAACATTAGCCAAAAAAAATATCAAGATTTAAATAAATACATATTTGAAAATCAAAATTTAATAGAAAATTTAGTTTCAAATTATGCAAAAGATTTATCATTATTTAGACAAGTCCAACTTATAAACCAAATAAATAATTTAACATCTTATACCGTATCATTATCAAATGTTGTTAACAGCTCGAGTTTTTATAAAGTTATTTATCAAAAACATATTGAAAAACCAATAACATACGATGGATTAAATTATTGACAAGATATCAAAATTAAATAGAAAGGAAAAGTATGAAAAAAATCAAACATTTATTACTGTCTGCTTCAGTTTTGGCGCCTCTTGCTATAGCGCCGATTGTAATTGCATGTAATAATGAAGGCAATTACGATGATAATAATAATGATAAAAGCGGCATTTGATTAAGTAGCAGTCAATTACAAGAAATAAAAAATGGTTTTGTTTTTACTAAAACAGAAGCTGCGCTAAATGAAACCGATGCTCAATTAATCGATGTTATTAAATCTTTAAATAAAAAATATAAAGACGAAAGATATCCAGCTTTTTACATTCAAAACAATCCGGAATTTAGAAAATATTTTGATTTTAATATGCCTGATATTAGCAAAATTAGTATAAGTCATAAAATCAATATATCTTTCGAAGTTAATGAAACCACTAAACAAATTGAATGTCATTACGTGGTTATATGTATCGACAGAAACAATCAAGAAGAATCCAGAGGCGATATTGTATTAGAATAATATGAAAAATAATAAAAAACTGAAATGACTTACATCACTTGGATTATTATCTATCGTAGTTTTACCAATGAGCGCGCTGATTTCATGTGATGTAAAAGTAAATAAAAACGAAGTAACGAGTGCCTATTGTGCATGTCACAATTTAGTTTTTGATCCCAACATCAAAAATGAAGCTAACAATCTTTCGACAAGTCAATTAAAAACTATAGCAGACTTATTCAATTTTAAACTTAAGGCTGAATATGAAAATATTGATCCCCAAACACTGATTGATATTTTCAAACATAAAATTGAAAATGAGGATTATTTGCAACATCAAAAAATAATCGAAGATAATGAATTTAAAAAATATTTCGATTTACAAATTCCGAAACTTCAATCTAATAAACACCTTATTGAATATAAGTTTTTAATAAATGAAAAAAATCAAATTGTATTAAAATACCGCATCATTTGTCTTGATCGAATGATAAATAATCATCACTATGTTGAAGATGTGGGTATAATTATATTAGAAACTAATTTTTAGAAGGTAATATATGAAAAAAACTAAAAAAATGTATTGACTATTTTCTTTGATACCATCTATAGCTATCGCTCCGTTAGCAATTAGTTGTATGCAACCGAACGACAACAATAAAACATCAGAAGAAAAAGAAACAACTGATCAAAATAATAAAAAAAGTTACCCAAACAACGAAAGTGATAATAATACAAACCCAAGCTCTTCAATTAACACAGGTAATGATAACGATAATAGCATTAATTTTAATGATAAGGTAAGCGGAATATTAGATTCTTCACAGCTTTCAAGCATTTTCGATATTTTATCATTTAAATACACCGAAGCAGGAGAAGCTGATAAATTTGCTGCCAAAAAAGCATTTGAAAATTTAATTACTGAATATTATAATGGGATCAAAACCGAAGCCGATAAATCTAGTCAATTTACAACGATTACAGAAAACCAGGAATTTAATAAATATTTTGTCTTTAGTAACTGACGTACCCAATTTTTTGGTCACCCGGTTTATTATACTTTGAGATTAGAAGGACAAACCCCGATGATTTATGCCGACGTTAGATGTCCTGACCGAATTACTAATGGTGTTATGGCAAGTGAAGGCACTAAAAAAATATTAGTCGAATCTGATGAATAAAAAAGGCCAGTTATTTACTGACCATTAAAATCGCTTAATAGCGATTTTTATTTATCCATTGGAGAAGGTAATTCTGCTTCTTCAAAAGAAACATATGGGTATTTTTCTCTTAAAGTTGTTCAAATATAAGTTGTGTCAATATTGCTATTTCTTTCTTTTACAATGCGGCATTGTTCATATGAAATAATTGCATCATAAACCGCCTTATAATTTGATGAGCTATTTTTTTCTCATTCATGATATTCATTTATAACCTTGCTATCAATTTCATTTTCTCTTAAATCAGGGAAATAGCAGTGTACAACTTCGTGCAATAAGCTAAAGAAAATGTGTCCTTCAGAGTGTGACATATCTGAAAGAAAAATATATCTTTTTGCACCCTTTCTTAGTGATATCGCTCTAATTAAACTATTTTCAATGAATGGCATAGTAACAAGCACAATCCCTTTGCTCATTAAGCTCTTTTTAATAAGTTTAATTTTTTCTTCAAACACAATATTTTCATTACCAATAATGTTTAATATTTTTTTAAAAATTGGTTCAAACATTGATTTTCTGAAAGTTCCTAATGAAGTAAAATTATTGCTTCCCACTGCTAATAATTCGCAAAATCTAATTCAAATTTTACTATTAGGATTTTCATATGTATATTCATCTGCCAAAACATTTTCGCGTAAATATTTATCATAGTATGATAATTCTGCTACGCCATAAAATCTTTTTAACATCATTAATTTAATATGAAGGGGGGTATTTGGTTTCATATTAATATTGGCAGCCATCGCTAATTCAGGATGACATGATAAGAAATTTGCTCCATATTTGATCAATTCGTTTTCAATATTTTTATTTGTCGTCGTCTCTTTCATATTGCTATAAATATGATAAACCTCAGTTAAAGTCCCGGTTTCTAAATGAAATGCATATTCTAGGGATTCAATAACACCAACGCTAACGTCATTAACTTCATTATTCATAATTGAGTTAATATGTTTAATGCTCAAACCCAAACGTAATGCCAATTCTTTTTGAGTCATTCCAAATTTATCTAAATAGTATTGGATTTCTTCAGTAAAGTCATCTCCATGAACTTTGATGTGTCGCATATCGCAAATGTGTTGCTCAGCCATATAACCTCTTTCATTATTTAATCTTTACATTAAAAATTATAACTTTTTTGCAAATATTTTTCACGTAATTATATTTATTTTATGTATAAAAATAGCCATTTTTTTACATTTTATACAAATTGAGTCTGGTTTATAATATCCGCGTAATTAAAATTCTTGCTTATTTTAAAAAGAAAAAAGAAGTTTTACCTTCTTTTTTCAATTTTTGTTAATAAAATTTTAAATTATGCTTATTAATTTTTAATATCTTCGTCACGGACGCCAAACGGAAACACTTCATATAAGAAATATTCTTTTGTTTCACTTAAATCGTAATTATATAAATATACCTTTGCATCACGTTTTAAAAATTGGGTAATAACTTGCAAACATGCGCCGCAAGGATATAAAACTTTATTTAAATTGCTAATGATGTGAATTTCTTTAAATTCGCCAATATGCGAACCATGCACTACGCTTCCAAATAAAGCTGATCTTTCGGCACATAAACCGCTAGGATAAGCCGCATTTTCACAATTAACTCCGAAAAATTCACGTCCATCTTTATCGACAGCACAAGATGCGACTTTAACGCCTGAATAAATACCTTGTGCAAATTTTAATTTTTCTTTTAATTCTGTTATTTTCATACATAATAATTTTAATATAATTATTAATTCGTATGTATTTTTCGCAAAAATAAAAAAGTGTCAAGTATTTTTACTTAACAGCAAATTTTGTGCTAAAATATATTTATTCTTTAAATCGAACACATTTTTTAGAAAGGAAAAACCATGGTTAAATTAAGATTAAAAAGAACCGGTAAAAAATTCCACGCAACATATAAAATCGTTGCTTCAGACGCAAGAAGCCCACGTGATGGAAGATTTATCGAAGAATTAGGTCACTATGACCCTCATGCAAAAGCTCTACACTTAAACAAAGAATTAGTTACTAAATACTTAAATGAAGGTGCTAAACCAACTGACACTGTTAGAACTCTATTAAAACAAGATAACTTCTACGCTGACTACGTTGCTAGCAAAAAATAAATAGCATTCTTATGAAAATAAATATTCTTACCTTATTTCCTGAATATTTTGAAGCATTCGTAACTCAAAGCATAATTGGTAAAGCAATTAAACTAGGACATCTAGAAGTAAATATTATTAACTTTAGAGATTTTTCAAAAGAAAAGCATCAAAAAGTTGATGACCAAGTTTATGGCGGTGGAGATGGTATGTTATTACAGGTTGAACCAATCGACTTGGCATTACAAACCGTTCCAAATAGTCATAAAATCTTGTTAAGCCCACAAGGTCAAACATTCAACCAAGCTAAAGCACATGATTTAGCTAAATATGATGAAATTACACTAGTGTGTGGTCATTATGAAGGGTTTGATGAAAGAGTTATTCATTTTATCGATGAAGAACTTTCAGTTGGAGATTATATTTTAACAGGCGGCGAAATTCCGGCTATGGCAGTAGCAGAAGCAGTTGCCAGATTAGTTCCCGGTGTACTTAAAAAAGGATCACATCAAAACGAAAGTTTTGAAGGAGATGGCTTATTAGATTATCCGCAATATACTCGACCTGCTGAATATAAAGGCTTAAAAGTCCCTGAAATATTATTGAGTGGAAATCATGCTTTAATCAGTAAATGACGTGAAGAAAATGCATATTTAAAAACCTTAAAAAATCGTAAAGATATTATCGAAAGGAAAAAACATGAGAACTAAATTATTAGAATTTGTAGAACAAGACCAAATTAGAACTGACTTACCACAAGTTAGAGAAGGTTACAACGTTAGAGTTCACGTACGTATTAAAGAAGGTAACAAAGAACGTATTCAAGTATTTGAAGGTTTAGTTATCGCAGCTTACGGAGAAGGTATTAACAAATCAATTACCGTTAGAAAAGATTCATATGGTGTTGGAGTTGAAAGAACATTCAAAATTAACTCACCTTTAATTTCAAATATTGAAGTAATGAGAAAGAATAAAGTAAGAAGAGCAAAACTATACTACATGAGAGGCCTAAAAGGCAAATCAGCAAGATTAAAAGAAATCAAAAACAAATAATAATATTAGTCGGAAAGTTTCCGACTTTTATTTATTTTATTTTTATAAAATATTTAAAGTATTAATTGCATCATATCTTTGATATGATAAAATTAAAAAATAAAAGAAAGGTAGTTTAGATATGAAAAAGAAATATATAAAAAGTTTAGGGCTTTTGCTTGCGATGGCTCCAATTGCTGCCCTTGCCGCTTCTTGTGAAAAACCAAATAATAATGAAAACAAAGAAAATAATACATATAAAAATCAATTGCAAAATTTAGAAAATTCAATTAATATTTATTTAAATCAGTATTTATTAAAAAATAATTTAATTGAGTTCAGTAAATTAATTACATTAAAGCAAAATGTAAAAGGTATATTAAATTCCAATGCAGTTACAGCAGAAAATCTACAAGAATCAGTCAATTCATTCAATGAAATTAAAGCTGAAATCGATAACAAAATTAATCAATTTATTGAAAACAAAATAACAATTTTGAACGATATAAGCAATAACTTATCAACAGTTAACAAACAAGCATTATCAGCCGATTTACTCTCAGAATTAAATAGCCAAATTAGTCAAAATCAAAATGATATAAGCTCAAAAAATATCGAAGCTATTTTAAACGATATTCCAGCATCTACAAAATTATTGACAAAAATTGCAAAACAAGTGGACGATTTCGAAACAAAGAAAACGTTAGTTTTAAATTTGATTCAAAATCTAGAAAATGAATTAAATAATTTCATTGAAAATAATCAAAATTTTGATTTTCTTAACGCATTAGCAAAAAGAGAAATCATTATCCCAGAAAGAGTAGTTACAGAAGAGAATATCGATAGAATTAATTCACAAATTACAAACAGCGAAGATAACCTAAGCTTACTTAAACATGAATTAGTTGCTTTAAATAAATCAAATGAATTAAAAGCCTATATTGATACTATGCGTCCAAATGACAACCATTTATCAGAAGCAAAAGCTTTATTAAATTCATATATTCAAAGTTTTCAAACAAATTCAATATTGAATGCAGACGAATTACAAACTATAACATCAAAATTCGATGCTGATTTTGCGGCATTAAAACAAAAAATTGATGGGACAAACAAAAGCGATTATTCGAATTTATATAGCAAAATTCAAGCTAAAATATTGAAATTAAACTCTTTACCTTCAACTAAAAATTCGGAATTTTCGAATTTAATGAGCGAATTAAAAAATACTTCGCAGTTTAATGAATTAGATGCTAACGCTAAAGCTACACAATTAGCTAATATCGAAGCCAAATATAACCAAATTAATGAACTTTATCCAGATGATGTAATTGATTTAAAAATATTAGCGCAAAGAGATATAACAGTTTCTTTAAATGAACGTGCAGGAAACTCTAATCCCCTATTTTACAATTTAAATGTTAATAGCGCTTCGATCAACGACAACAACTTTGATGTTTATTTAAATCAAAGTTTGGTCAATAAAGATATTAAAATTACAAACCGCAGTTACAAATTAAGTCAAGATGACATTAGTGTGCTAGAAGTTAAATATGAAATTCAAAAAAATGATGTTAATACTTATATATTAAAAGAAATTGTGTTTGATTATAAATTACAAACTCTAGTAGATGAAATTTCATACCATAATATTGAAGATTTATACACAATAAATTATGCAGGTTTTAAAAATAAATATGAAGATGAGTTTACAGCTGATATTCAAAATCAATCACTAAATTTAATTAAACCTAAGTATTCAAATTTAAAACAATATTTTACATACCAAGTAATAAAAGATTCAATTGCTTATACCGATAATAAATTAAAATTTGATGTAGCAATTAACTATAAAAATAATTTAATTAAAAAAATAACTTTAAAAAGCATTAATGATCTATCATTTAAAAATCCACTAAATAAATTAGTAACTTATTCAGTAAAATGAACTCATATGTATCACTACAGAAACCCATCTGAATATGATATGCTAAAACTAATTGGCATGATATTTCAAACTGAATATAATAATGCCGACGCAACATACCAATTCAATTCAGAAGATATATCATTTTTAAAATATTTAATGCAAGTAAAAAATCGCGCTTGAAATGAAAATTATGTGCCTTATAATGTGAAGAAGCAATGATTAAATACTGCACTTCATAAAAATATTAATCTTAATCTTCCAGGGTATAACAATTGAGAAATAATTGATTTATCACAAAACGAAATTTTTTCATACAATACCGAAGATCATGCTTTAACTTTTAATATTAAATTTACGGGCGAGAATAAACAACCATTTACTTATTTATTAAAACTTTATCCATTAAACGGTGAACAAAATTATCAAAAAAATAAGTGAATGTTTGATATGAATCGGGCATTGAATAATTATCAAAAAATCTTATCTCAAGCTACGATAAATGATTTAAAAGTAACTCATACTAATTTTATAGCCCCAGAAGGCGTTAAAAAATTAAATGAAATTTATACATTACCTACAATAAATGGATATAAGGTTATTTTTCTAAACCAAAATCCATCAGATTATACAGTTAATGCTCGTGCTGGATTTGTCAATATTTCATTAGGGATCGAAAAAGATGGCGTAATTCAAAATAACCCACTTTTGAAATCAAATAAATTTAAATTAGATTATTTTAGAAAACTAAATTATTATGACATTAAGCCAATGAATGGAAAATCTTGATTTACAGATGAAGATTTTGCGCAACAAGGGACAAACCAAGCCATTAAAAATACTATTGCTAAAATCAATTCTCGAAACATTGATTATCGTTTAGTTAATGGCAAAAGAATGTTCGACGCTTCAGTTTTAATGGAAGAACAATCTTTTGATAAATTAAATTTCTTATTTAAATTTAAGGGAACACACGAAAGTGTAGAAGATAAAAATAAAGAATTCGAAAATAATAATAATGATTTCGAATCAACCGAAACTGTACCAACATTACCAACTAATACTGATGATATTTCAAATCCTTCAGACCCAACAAATAATGTGGATATGAATCCAATTTTAAATAATTACTTTGTTTATTTTTATGATGTTAATGCTCAATATAGATTGCGTGAATTTTCATCAACTATGACATTTAAACTTGGTTTTATTAATAAAAATAACTGAAATGATAGATATTCAACAGGCACCATCACATTAAGAAATCTTAAAAATGATTTGGCAAATGAACTATATCCTTTAGTCGGCGTTAATAAATTGAATATGAATGATTTTTATATTCGCGGAGTTGAAAGCCTTACTCCGTCTGATGCACTTGCTCAGTTAAAAGATCCTAATCGAATCAATCCATTAAGTGTAAGTATTTCTACATATAAATATAAAAATTATGCCTTTTATCCAGACAGATGAAAAATTGCTGATGCTAAAATGCCAGATGATAAAAACGGGACACTAATGATAAGGCTAAAATATACAACCAAGCAAGACAAAGAATTTATTGGTGATGTTTGATATAAAATTTCTGGTTTTAAACAAAATAATAATGCTCCCGACCCACACTATACTGATGAAAATTATTTATCATTGCCATTTGCTCAAAAAATGAAAAAAATCTTTTTAGATAAAAATACTATTTTAAGAAGAAGAGAAACCGAAATCGAAGTCAAAGATAATTATTGAGAATTAAATAAAGAAACAAATCAAGTTGAGTACTTATTTAAGAAAAAATATTACGAACCTATTTTGTCACAAAATAATACTGACGCTAAGGTTAAAATTCATTTGTCAGCGAATATTAAATTTTTAGATTCAGTTGCCTATGCTAGAGTATTTAAATATCTTACCGGCCAAGAAGGCGGAATTAATTTAGAATTTAATTATCAAGAACTAATCCAAAATAACTTTGTAATCATTAAGGGTGTTGCTGCCGCTCCAAGAGCAACAAATACTGGTGAAATGATTTCCGTTGCTTATACAATGAGAGTTTCTAAGCAAGATGATGGTATGAAATTTACTTTCTCATTAGATAATCCAAATTACAAAATTGTACAAGACAATCCTGTGTCGAGTTTATATCAACCACCGCGGATGAGCGTTCCTAATAATTTATTAAACACATTCAATCCGAACGAAGCATTTTTCTTTGACTACTTTGCCGGAAGAATTTCATTTGAATATAAAAATAATGTTCCTGATGAAGTTTTCAATGTTGAAAACACAACTAATTTAATTAGTTACAAATACATGGACTATACCCAAGAGAACCAACCTTTAGTAATTATTAACAAAGACTCATTTGATGATCCTTATAAATATAATCCTAACCAAATGCTTACTTATAAACTACATGATGGTTATAAATTTAACAATGAGTATTTAAATAAATCTTATGTTAAAACTTCTCAAGTAGCACAAGAACTAATGGGACGTAGTTTCGCCATGAACCGCGGTAGTGGTATGATGGTAGCTAAAGTAAACTCCGATCCTAATGATGGTAGATTTTATGCCTTCACAAATCACCACGTTATTAATAAAGACAATTTAAACTTTACTCCTGAAAAAATTGGATTTGATTCAGGTACAGCCCCAACTGTTGCTGGTTTAAATTTCGGTAATAATGTTGAAAATGGTTTTAGTTACTGAGATGGATTGTATGTTGAAGACATCAAAGTTCAAGTCGTATGATCTGGTATCAAACAAATTGGTTATACATCAAGCATTAATCCAGAAAATGCGACATTTAAAAATAACGTGCTAACCCAAAATGAATTTGTTGATATTACTGTTTTCATTATTGATACTAAACCTTTGATCGCTAAACTTAAAGCAGCCGGTAAATACCAAACAGCAGCTTATTATGAAAACTGATTTAAAATTGGCAATCTAAATATAAATCCGCATTTATTAAAACAATCGCCTAATAGATTAACCGGAATCGAAAATGCTTTATTTAACGGTTTCCCTTATGGTAAACAAGCTTCATATATAATTCATCGCTTAGGAGCAAATTATAACATTGATTCATTCCAAAGCCACAGTCAATTTGTTCCATCATTTTATAATGCTGGTAACTCAGGAACAGGAGTAATGGATAATAGCGGTCATTATATTAATACAATTAACTCAGGAATTCCTTTAAAATTATTAGTTGGTCGTAACGGGGCTTATGATTTAGGTTTTTCAAGTTTTAATTTCTTTGGTGTTAATAAAGAAAATCAAAACCCACTGGATTTAATTAATTCGCATTCTTTAGCAAGAAACATTATGCGTTTAAATGCCTTTAATCCAGATTTATATGACCTACCATGATTTTTTACAAGTAATAAAAAAGACTAAAAAAAGCAGAAAAAATCTGCTTTTTTTCTTTTATTATTTTTCAAACTCTTTTTTAACATAATTTGAGTTAAATAAATACAATAAGCTTCCTCAGTCTAAATCAAAAGATACTACATCGCCAGCTTGATAGTTAATTTTTGAGTTTTGGGCGTTAATGATCATATGATCTGAAGAACCACCTAAAATCTTAAGATCACTATCATATGGAATCATAGCATCAAACATTGTATCTAATTTACCAATTCCTAAAATGATTCTTTTAATATCTCCGATGTCTTCAAAATATGGTTTGTGGCCAAAAGCATCGATGCCGCAAGCGCCGATTGGCATTGAACTCTTGTAATCGACTTCGACAACCTCGGCTTCACATCTAAATGCATCACGGTACATTCCACTAATGGTTTGGCGATACATATCTTCAGTTCCAAAAATCATTGCAAATCCCATTCTCAAAAAATTAACTTCATCGGGCATTCTATTTTCTCAAACCATGTGTAAACTCAATGAATTACCACCCGAAATATGAGTTAGTTTAATATGCAATGTTTTTTCAATAACATGTTTGATTTTTATGAATTCATCCATACTTTCATCAGATGGAATTCTTGCACCATAACATCCAAAATTGCAACCCAACCCGATTAGTTTAACTCCCGGCATTTCTGATACAATTTTTTGAGCCGATGCCAAAGCTTCTTCAGGTAAAACGCCTTCTCTTCGGTCACCCAAATCAACCATTAAAACGATTTCATGCGGTTTCTTTTGATTTTGTACACAATAATCACTAATTTTTTGAATAACATCTAAATCACCATTCAATGATGAATCGCATAATTCAATCATCCGTGGGATTTCCGAAATCATTGGAATACGTAATAATTGTTTGTGTCCTGGAATATCTTTAAATACTTCAAAATTATCTAAACGTGAGTCACCAAAGTTAGTAATGCCGGCTTCGTGATATAATTCGGCCATACGACGATTCCCGCAAAATCCTTTAGTAACTGCTAAAACTTGAATGTTTTTTTCTTTACAAATCTCAATTGCTCTACGTACGTTATTTTTAAACTTCGTTTCATTAATAATTATTTTTGGATAAGACATAATTTTCCTTTTGATTAGGCTATTTTGCAGCCTTAATGATAATAAATTCTTTTTTACCTTTTCTTAATAAGGCATATTTTCCATCGAAGTTTTTAAAAGTGATTTTTTCATTTTCGTCTTCTAAAACGATGTCATCTAATAAAAATGATTTTTTTGCTAAAAATTCCCTAGTTTCACGATTTGATGAACATATTGAGTTTTCTTTAATAAAGTCAATAAAGTTTTGGCCTTCTTTGGCTTCGTAAACTCTTAAAAAATCAAGCAACATTTCAATGTCTTCAATGTCTAATGATTCTTCTTTTTTATTGAATAAGATTTCACTGATTTTCACACACTTTTTAGCCATTGCTTCGCCATGGATATCTTTAACAATTTCATATGCCAAAACTTTTTGCGCTAATCTTTTAAATTTGGCTTGATTATGTTCTGCAATAATGTTTTCAACTTCATTGACTGATAAAAATGTTAATCATTTTAAATATTCTTCAATCTTGGCGTCCGATTGATTTAATAAAAATTGATAAATTGCATAAGGACTAGTCATTTTAGGATCTAATCATAATGAACCCCCACCAGTACTTTTACCAAATTTAACTCCATTTTCGTCAACTAATAAATTAGCTGTCATTGCAATCGCATCAGCACTTTCACCATGAGTTTTTCTAATGAATTCTAATCCAGTTGTAATATTACCTCATTGATCCGAACCGCCTAATTGGATTTTAACATTACGCGTTTCATACAATGTTTTGAAATCTCAACCTTGAATTAATTGATATGAAAATTCTGTGAAAGTTAAACCTTGATTCAATCTTGTCGCAATACTATCTTTATTTAATAAATAATTAACATTAACTAATTTACCAGCATTACGTAAGAAATCAACCATTGTTCAATCACGGTAAAAATCATAATTATCAATTACTTCTAAACCAAATGATTCAAGTTGTTTTCTAATGGCATTTTTATTTTTTTCTAATGTTTCAAGATCTAAAAATTTACGTTCTGAATTACGGAAACTTGGATCTCCTATCATACCGGTAACACCGCCTAAAATGGCAATTGGTTTAAAACCATATTTTTTAAATCTTAATAAATTTAAAATTTGCACATAATTACCTAAGTGCAAGCTCATTGCCGTAGGGTCAAAGCCAGTATAGATTCCTACACCATTTTCTAAGTTAATAAATTTTTCTTCATTTGAGATGTCTTTAAGAACACCGCGCGATTTTAAATCTTCTAATATATTTTTTTGCATAAAAGTCCTTTTTGCTATAATAGTTTATATTTAATGTTTAGACAACATAACTTTATATATTATATAAGATTTATATTGATAAGAAGCATTTTGTCTAATCTAAGAGGAGAAAAATGAAAGTAAAAATTATCGTTGATTCATCATGCGGTTTAACTAAAAACGAAGCACATGATTTAGGTTGAGATTTCTTACCAATCCAAGCCGAAGTTGATGGCAAAATATATCAAATAGGTGTTGACTTAGATATCAATAAATATTCAGAAATCTGAACCGCAAACCGTAAAATAGATGCATTCACTTTTGCTACCCCTCCAGGTGTAGTCGAACAAGTAGTAAGCCAATATACCGAAGAATATGATAAAGTTCTTATTTATCCTATTTCAACTGTTTTATCTTCACAAAATAGTGCCATTATGACATTATTCAAAGATAATCCTAAAGTTCATGTCGTTGAATCTAAAAAAATCAACTATTTGATTGTGAGAGATTTATTGCTATTTGAAGAAAAAATTGCTAATGGAGCTAAATTCGAAGCCGCAATTAAACACTTTGCCGAAAACAATGAAAGATTATTGTTAGTTTCCCAATTTAATGATGCTTTAGTTAAAGGTGGCCGTTTATCAAAAGCGGCGGCCGTGATTGCTAAATTAGCCAAAATCGTTCCAATCATTCGTTTTGATAATGGTGTTTTAGAAAAAGACGGAATCGGAAGAATTTTTTCAAAAACTTTAGAAAAACTAGTTAAAGAACTTTATGAAAATTTAGACAAAAACAATGAAGATTACTATTTAACAGTAATTCATGCCAATAATCAAGATTTAGAAAAACTAATTAATTCATTTAGAGCAGTAACTGATAATTACCCAAGAATTGTTTCATTCAAATTACCAGCTGACATTGCCGTTCACACAGGCGTTGGCGCAGTTTGCGTGACTTTTGCCAAAATCGATCCAGCTATTAAAGACAAAATGTTTAAAAATGCAAAAATTTGATAATTATCATTATTTTATAATATTGCAATTTACACACTCCAACGAGTGTGTTTTTAATTGTTTTAAATAAAAACATCTCAGATAGCTCTGAGATGTTCTAACTATATTAGTGAATAATGTCAATAAAATTAATTATTATCTTTACTGATATCATAAATATCTTCAGCTAATTTTTTAATCTTAATTGATTTTGGATCTTCCATATATTTTTCTTTTAAATCTTGTAAATTATTTAGTTTAAGCGTGTTTTCTTCTTTATTAGTTTTGAAGTCAAAGAAAATCATAATCGATTGGATGAAAACGATAATTGAAGATAAAATAGCAATTATAAGAAAAATTGTTTTCAATGTAATATCTTCATTTCAACGAATTGCGAATAAGTTCAAGATAATTTGTAAAGATGAAATTACCATAATTATTAAACCAAGCAAGATATAAATTAAACGCGAAACTAAATATTTATAGCGGTATTTGCGGCTAAGTTTACGGTTTTTATCAACTAAATCAAAATTTTTAACTTCTGCTTGTTTCTTTTTCGCCATAGCTAATACCTCCATAATTTAAATCTGAAATTTGACAAACCGAAATATACAAGTTTAAATCACGATTTTTTTTCACACGATATTTGCCGAGTTTTTCAGTGTATAAAAACATTTCAACATTGATTTTTTCAACCCGTGCTTGATATTTAACAATCTTTTTTCTCATGGCAAAAAACGACATGATACTTGTTGAAAATGTAGTTGCGGCAGTGATAGCCGTTGTTATTAATAAATAAGTTTGTCATGAGTTTTCGCCGAATGCCTTGAAATTGTAATACAGTTGAATTGAACCCAATACTGATAGAACAACTGTAACAACCAAAATCAAAAGATTTAGCGTAACGTAGGCAAATCCTCATAAATAAATTTTTGTTTTTAATGATTTTAAATATTTTTTTACAAAATGCAATAAATAAGAATCTAAGTTAACAGGATTTTTATTAGATAACTTTTTCGTCTGATTTTTATTTGTCATCTGATTCACCTCTTAACGTTTTCATAAGCGCTTCTTTGATTTTGTGTTTTGGGTTAATAATTTTAAGCTTTTCAATCTCGGCAATGTTTCTTTCATAATCTGCTGCTGTAAATTTTTCATCGTAAATATAAATATTTTCAACATAATCCATTGATTTAAAAATACGTTTATATGCCGCAGTCTTAGCAAATAATTTATAAATGGATTGAGTAATAACTAAAACGAATGACAAAATAGTAAAAAATGCCACGATAATTGAAATAGAAATTGAACTTGCTAATTTACTATTTGGGTCTTTCACTACTTCTTCGTCAAATTTTAATTTTCCTAAATATAAAGCATACCCTGCTAATGCAATAATTAGTAAGTTCAATATTATGATTAAAATACCCAAGGTAATTTGAAAGAAAGTAATAACGTTATTTTTTTTATTTAAACGTCTTGTTTCTGAATCAAAATAAGCGACTAAATTTTCATTAATTGCGTGATTATTTTTCTTTTCTTGTTTATCCATAATAATCTATTATACAATTATTTTTTTAAAAAATAATTTCATTTCAATGAGCTGACCTTTAGGTCTTTCAATAAATTAAATAACGTAAATTTAAAATGTCAATATAACGTTTAAATAAAAGCATTCATATTGATTTTCGCAATTAAAAAAAATAAAAAATTTTAATCAAATTATAAAAAATTTTATATAATAATAAAGCATTACAAACGCCGTTTTAGCTCAGTTGGCAGAGCAACTGACTTGTAATCAGTAGGTCGTAGGTTCAAGTCCTATAAACGGCACCATATTTGCGCGAGTGGTGAAATTGGCAGACACGTTAGTTTTAGGCACTAATGCTTTTGGCGTAAGGGTTCAAGTCCCTTCTCGCGTACCATTTCAGGAAGTTTCGTCAATAGCGAAACTTTTTGTTTGACTTTTTTATAAATCTATATGTATAAATTATTATTTTGCTATCTTAAATTTAAGTTTTAATAGTTTATAATAATATAGTAATGGACAATTACCCAAGAGGCCGACGGGAGTAATTTCGAAAATTACCAAAGAATCACAAAGTTCTTTCAAGGGTTCGAATCCCTTATTGTCCGCCATATATTTACAATACCGAAAGCACTTTTAAAAATAAAAGTTGCTTTTTTTATTTATAAATAAAAAATTTGGTAGTATTTACTAGGAGATAAATATGTTCTATAAAATTAACAAACCAAGAGGACTATCAAGCTTTAAAGCAATTAAAAGTTTTGCTAAACAAAATAATATTAAAAAAATCGGCCATGGTGGAACACTCGATCCACTTGCTGAAGGTTTATTAATTGTGGCGACAAATTATGATACTAAAGCCTTAGGCTATATTTTGGGCGACACTAAAGAATATTATGTTGAAGCAACATTACACCAAAAATCAGCCAGTTATGATGAAGGTGAAGAAATTTTTGCAATTGAAAATCATCCAATCATAAGCAAAGAAAAATTGCTTGAAGCCTTAACATATTGAAAAAATCAAACTAAACAACTACCACCAGTTTTTTCGGCTAAAAAAGTTGATGGCGTACGTAGTTATAAATTAGCACGTGAAAATAAAAGCGTTGAATTAGCTTATGCTAATATCAAAATCGAATCGTTAGAATTAATATGATTTAATGAACTTGAACAAAAGTTTGCAATTCGTTGCAAAGTTTCAAAGGGAACTTACATACGTTCATTAGTTCATGATATTGGTTTATATTTGAATACTGATGCCGTTGTTAATGTTTTAAGACGCGAAAAAATTGGCAATATTACTTTAAATGAAAAACAAGAATTTGAAGAAATTGATAAATTAAACGAGCTTTTTAATGTAAAATTATTTATGCTAAGCGAAGGACAGCTGAAGATCCTTGCCAAAAGTAAAGAGCTAGAAATTAGCGAACTAAAAAACTTTTGTGGAAATTTAATTTTTACTTATTTTAACCGAATAATAGGTTGGGGAAATATAAAACACGGCCATTGCAAAATGACCAAGGTATTTTATGCCCGAATTGATGCGATACTTAAGGGGGAAAACTATGACTAAGTACAAAATGATCGTATTCGACATCGATGGAACATTGCTACCTTTCGGAGTTGATGAATTAACTCCTCGTATGAAAGAAATGTTTGAAAAATTAAAACAACAAGGTTATATTAATGTTTTATGCTCAGGTAGAGATATTTTCACAGTAGGAAAACAAATTCATAATCCATTTGTTGACTACTTTATCGGAGCAAACGGAACTTTTATTCTTGATTTAAAAACTAATGAATATATTTTTGAAAAAACTATTCAATATCAAGATTTTGTTAAATTCAGAGAATATGCCGAACAACATCAATTAGCTTTCTCATTCGTTGGAAATAAATGAGGTTATTACAATGATTTATTCAACATTGATCACTGATTTTATCGTCCATTTAAAGATAAATTTATTTCTGAAAAAGAATTTGAATCTAAAGAAGACAAAAACTATTTAATTACCGTAAGTTCAAAAACTCCACAAGCGTTAGGTGATGCCTTAGCTAAATTCTTTGAAGAAAACAATATGGATATGTGAGTACTAGCTGTTTGAGCTGGTGGTGTATTCATTTCTGCTAAAGGTATAACCAAGGCTACCGGTTTAAAAATCCTAGGCGATTTATTGAACGTATCATTAGATGAAATGGTTGCATTTGGAGATTCTGAAAATGATATCGAAATGCTTGAAGAAGTAGGTTTAGGAATTGCTATGGGTAACGGCGAAGATGTTACTAAAGATGCAGCCAAAGAAATCTGTTTACCAGTTACCGAAGATGGACCATATTTCAAATTAAGAGAAAAAGGTTTCTTTGAATAATGAAGGCTTATGCCTTTTTTATTTACTTTTTCTAAAAGTAATTTAAAATAATAATGTTAAAGAAAGCAGGTTTAGCATGTTTATTTCAAGCACAAGTAATCCAAAAATCAAAGAATATAAAAAATTAAAAGAATCTAAAGCACGTAAGGCAAATCAAATGTTTTTAATTGAAGGATACCATTTAGTTGAAGAGGCTAAAAAAGCTAAATGTTTATTAGAAGTATTCGAAGCAACTGAACATCCTAAATATAATTTTTCGACTCAGGTTACAAATGCCGTAATTAAAGAATTATCATCAACCCAAACTCCGCAACAAATTGTTGCAGTTTGCAAAAAAATTAAAAAAGATGTAGTTCCAAATCGAGTAATTGCGCTGAATAATTTGCAAGACCCGGGTAATGTTGGCACAATCATCCGTTTAGCCAAGGCTTTTAATTTTGATACTGTTATAATCGAAAATCTGGATGTATATAATGAAAAAGTTATCCGCTCAAGTCAAGGTGCTTTTTTTGATATTAATTTAATTGAAGTTAACAATTTAAAAGATGAATTAAAAAAACTTAAACAAAATAACTTCACGATTTATGAAACATTATTAGATAAAAATGCTAAAAAATTACAAGAAGTTGAATTTAAAAAATCTAATATAGTGCTTGTGATGGGCAATGAAGGCAACGGTATTAGCAATGAAATTAAACAATTAAGCGACTTAAATGTATATATTCCAATTGCTTTTGAAAGTTTAAATGTGGCGACAGCTGCCGCTATTGTATTGAATAAAATTTATAATGAATAAAAAGTCTAACGTTGTGTCGTTAGGCTTTATTTTATAAATTTTGTTCAGTTTGATTATCATCAATTTTTACATCATTAATTCCGGTATCATTGATTTCATTTTGGAACATGAAATTGTGTTCATAGTTTTTTAAAAATTTAGTAAAAAAACGTTTAAATTTTTTAGCAAATTCGCCTTTTGTTGTTTTAGTTTCTTGGCATATAAAAATTAGTTTTTTCAATTCAAATGAATACTTAATAACTAATCATTCGTTTTCTTCGAAATAAATTTTTGCAATATATCTTTCTTTTTCGGCGTTAATATGTCTTAAATCTTCTGTTGCCGAAATTTCAAGGCGGTTAAGCTCACTTTGAGCAAACAATTTAGTTTCAAATGGTTCAAGATTTTCTAAGGAACAGTTTATTGAAAATGAAGACAATAAATTGTGATTTAATTGACTTAAATTATAGGCGTTGATATCATCTAATTTCATGCTTTGGGTTTCATAGTAATTTAACATATTGACAATCATAGAAAAAGTTAAATAAGCATCTTGACCAAAACCTTGGTTTCATGACGTGATAACATCATATTTTTCATTGAAATATAGAAATGAGGGTTCCGTTAAATCTTGTTTTGTGTAAGTAAATGTTTCTTCGTAATTTAAATAATATTTTTTAGCTAGTAGATTAAATAAATCACTACGGGTTGCGCAAGTACTTTTAACTGAAGTTATTTTTGTAAATTTATTATTGCTGCAAATTACATTATTTGTAAATACCAGGAAATTAGCAATCAATAAATTGATATCAATTAATTGAAATCTTGGCATTAATATTGAACTTTTAATGCGACTATAAAAATATACCCGTTTATGATCGTATGAAAATTTAACTAAATATTTAATGTTGCTTAGTTCTCTTAAATAACGCGTTGAAATATTGATAAACTGTGCTCCCTCTTCTTTTGCATTGTGTTTAATGATTTTGTATTCAAAGTCATTTTTACCCATGATTTTTTTAAAAAATGAATGGTTTAAATTATCTTCAATGCACGCAATTTTAATTAATTTATTACCGCTTAATAAGTAATTATGTTTGTATATGCTTTCAATGTATTCATTCATTAATTTAGCAAAGTCAAGACGCGCGCAAACATCAATAAATTCTTTGATTTCATGTATGTTAATATTTTCACAAGCTTGCGCTAAAGTACCTAAAATTTTTGTTCCGAATGGTTTACCTTCACGGTTAAATAAAGCTATTGTGTATTTGTTATCAATGGTATATTTAGAAATATAAAAAACAATGTCAATATTCTTTGTTTTATTCAATGTGTGCTTCAAAAATGGCAAGGTAATACCTTCATCGTTGGCAAATTTAATAACTTTCATTCTTGCTGCTAAAAAAGTGTGTCCCATTGCATCAAGAAATTTAACATTATCTTTAGAAGTTCCATCATGACATAAAAGAATATTGTAATTTTCTTTAATATTTCGATTATTTAATTGATTGACTAAAGCTTGCGCTAAAATCTGTAAACTAATTTCATTGATTGCATTTAATCCATATCCAATTGAGCCAATGAAATAATTATTAAAATAAGGCATGTATTTATCAAATGACTCGCCCTTAATTAAATAGTCTTTTTCAATCTTTTTGGCTATTGCAACATTATTATAATAATCTTTCCAATCTTTTAAACTAATCATTTGAACTCCTTTATATCATTAATTGTTACTTTCTAAATTTTATATAAAAAAGGCAAATTATTTAGATAAAGCTCAAAATATATTTTCATAATATTTAAAGATATTATCAAAAACATGTTAAAATATTATTAATTCAATTCCACGCTGAATTGGATTAACAAAGTTAATGTCTTATCCGAGCAATATGCTTATTTCACTGAATAATCGAAAGGGGGAGCCGCGGCGCCCGCTTTCATTTTATTTTTTTTATGATAAAATATAATACATGAATGCAAAAACCAAAAAAATAATTTTTAACGAAAATAAAGATAACATTAAATGAGATATCTATTTTATGTCATTAGCAAAATTAAGCGCAATGCGTTCAAAAGATCCAACCACTAAAGTCGGAGCATGTATTGTAAGCCCAAGCAATTATGTTATTTCATTAGGTTATAACGGTATGCCAACATCATATAATGATGTACAAATGAATAACGATGAACTATTCACATGGGATCGCCCTAATAGCGCTAATGATATTTTAAATTCAAAATACACTTATGTTGTTCATGCTGAAGCTAATGCAATTATTAATGCCAATTTAACTAGCTCAAAAATTGAATCTAATTCAAGTATTTATGTAACCCATTCACCATGTTATAACTGTGCTAAATTGATCGTGCAATCAAAAATTTCAAAAGTTTATTATGCCATTGCTTATAAACCTGAATCAGAAGATTTTTTAGCTTCAGAGAAAATATTTAAAGCTTATGGAATTGAATGCAAAAAAATTGACAATGATTTTGATATCGAATTTAATTTAAAATAACTATATTCTTAAAAAATAGATGCCTTAATTAAGGCATTTTTTTATATTTTTAATCTAGTACAATCTTATGTAAAATCGTTTTAAATGATTATAAAAAAAGAGCAATTATACTCTTTTTGAAATTTTTATCTAAATAGTACAATTGATTAAAGATGAGATTGCTAATTGTTAATAATTCAATTTACAGTTTTTTCTAAAAAATCAAGCAAAAAAGCGAAATCAACCCTAGTTAAAGACTTGCCTTGTCCAGATGTAATGTATTCTATATTCGCCATCACATTTGTCGGGTTATTTATTTGACTACGAGGATCTTCATTTGATTGTCATAGCTCATCGCATTCGTCAATTGTAATATATTCTGATTCTAAAATAGTCTTATAGTTTTCATCTTGTACAACGCGGCTTATGCGAGATTTATCGCTTTTTGATAATAAATCGCTTTTGATTAGGTTTATATAATCACTCAAATATGTTTTGATTTTATTAAATAGCTCTTCTGAAATATTTTGTTTTGGTTGATATTGTGACATAATGTCATTTTTATAAATTTCATTAAGTTTAACAAAAACATTACGCATATTATTGATAATGCCCTTTCTAGTTGTTAAACTATTATCTTCTGTGACATTTTTATTATCGTTTTTATCTTCGGCTTCACGGTCTTTATTATCGTTTTTATCTTCAACTTGACTGTCTTTTTTATAACATGATATCGTTACAATCGGTAGGGCGGCCACTATAATCGTTCCTAATGATATAAACAATTTATTTGATTTTTTCATAAAATAATTTCCCCTTAATTGAAATATTTAATTTTATTTTAAAATAAAGATAATAAAAACAATTTATTTTTTAAAAATTTTATAAAATGAATCTTAAAAAAATAATAAAAAAAACCAAATACAAATGTAAACTGTATTCGGCGTCATTTTATTTTGTTTTAATATGACAATAACCATTAGGGTTTTTCTCTAAATAATCTTGATGATATTCTTCGGCTAAATAAAAATTTTTTAAATAAAGAACTTCAGTTGCTAAGGGTTTTGTGTAATTTTTTGATAGTTCTAATAATATTTCTTTAATGACTTTTTTATCATCATCATTTACATAATAAATTCCATTGCGATATTGGCTACCAATATCTTCCCCTTGATAATCTTTTGCAGTTGGATCAATAACTGTAAATAATTTTGTAATTAAGGTTTTTAAATCTGTAACTGTATCATCATATTTGACATATGTAGTTTCAACAGCATTTGTTTGTGACGTTTTAACTTGCTCATAAGAAGGCATTTTTACATCAGAGTTGGCATAACCCACTTTAGTTTCAATTACGCCCTCACAGCGCCTTAAAAATCATTGTACGCCCCAAAAGCAACCCCCGGCAATTCATATTTCTTTTTCCATTGTTAATCTCTTTTCTTTTTTTATTAATTTAATTATTTTTGATGGTGATAATAATAAATATATCAAAACTTCACCATTTTTAATCATTAAGTTACACAAAATAGTAATAACTATCAATTTCTTTGTTTTTAAAATAATTTCATGCAATAAAATCACTTGCTTATTTTAAAAATAAAATAAAAAAAGAAGCTTTTTTGCTTCTTTAATTGCGGCTCATCGCATTTTTTTTGTTCTCTGAAAACTGAATACGACTTGTAAATTTAGATTAACTTATTCTATAGAATTCACTATTAAACCTATCAATTTATTAGTACTGGTCAGCTGAATGCATTGCTGCACTTACACCTCCAGCCT
>NZ_VHHP01000006.1 GCF_006491995.1 Metamycoplasma neophronis | reverse complement strand
TAATGAAATAAATAGTTTATTTATATCATCTAAGCATATTTTTAGCTTTATTACTAAAAATAAAATAAATTCTCAATTTATAATACAAGGTAGTTGTGCATTGGCACTGAATGATAAAAAATTTTGAAGAAAAATTAACGACATAGATGTATTAAATAATAATATCGATCCAAAAATTGAAATTAAAAATAGTAAGTTGATAACTGATTTTATAAATTATCAAAAATTTGAATTAAATGAATATGTTATAGAATATTTGAAGACTAAGGTAGTACCTGATAAATATGTGAAAAATAAAGATAATATTTACTTTGTTAATGTTTATTGACAAATTGCTATGAAAATTTCCCAATTGATACAACTATTAATTGACAGTAATCAAAATAAACTAAAAATAAATAATACAATTACGGATTTGGCTTGACTATATTATTTTCATAATGATTTTTTTTCAAGTTATAAAAATATTAGAACGGCTTTTAGGACTTTGATATTGTCAAATTTCTATTTTGCTTATTTTGTTAAATATAAGGATAGATGTATTGATAATATAGAATTGATAAAAAGAAAATTAGAAAATTTTATAAATAACGATTACTCTTATAAGTTTAAATTTAAACACTTTTGTACTTTTTTATTAAAAGACTACTTTTTAGATTTTATGTTTGATGACTATACGACCAATTTGATTCGGTCTTGTAATGATTTATTAAATGAAAAAGAAAAAATTTGAAAAAAAATTTTAGAAGCAGATTTAAATAATGAACTCAATAGCTTAATAATTAATAATGTTATTTATAAAGATAATTTTTGAATTAATTGGTCAGAAGAATTCATAAGTATAGCTCAAGCGTTAATGTTTAACGCTAAGGATGTTAGAATATTTTTAAATAAAGAAATTATAAAAAAAATGGAGTGTAATAATGGTAATAGTTAATATTTCTGAAATAAACAATGATATTGAAAAGATATTTGAGATAATTGAAAAGTCGAAAAAAGCTTATGTTGAAAAAGATTTCAATACTTTAAAAAAAATATTTAAGGAAGTGGAACAACTAAAAAATACTAAAGAAGAATCTAATTTTTTAAACTTAAAAGAAAGCAAAGAAAAATCAAATGATTATTTTAAATTTTCAATTTCGAAAGATGGTATAAATACATTTCAAAACAGAACTTATACTAAAAAAACTAGTCGTGCTAGTACCAGAAGTTCAAATGCAATAAATTATCCATACGATAAACCTATAACATGAGAGGATATAATTGTTGCTTTGGAAGAGTTAAAAAATGATAAACCAAAATCATGAGATTCTTCAAATAATTATTTAACAGATGAAGAATGAAAAGACCTTGAAGAATATATGTCATCGGAAATAGAGTGATATACAAATAGAATTAAAAAGTGAAATAATGAATATAAAGATTATGTTAAATGATTGGACGATGCTTTTCCTGGCTATGAATATACAGGCACTATTTTAGATATTCCTGTTGCCGCTAAGGATGTGATTAATGGAATCATTAAAATAGCCGGGTTTTTTGAAGACACGGTTAAAGATATAAATGAAAATGTTAGAAGAATATTACCTTATATGTATCAGGAATTAGAAGCAATAAAAGAAAGAAAAAATATTTGATATATAAGGGCTCTTGCGCATCATACACATAAATATATAAATAAATATATACATAACATAACATATACTTGGACAAATAAACACCAAAACAAATTTATAAATAAGTTAAAAGTATTAATAAAAATTAGTCAACAAAGATTTTTAGAAAGTTTAAAAAATAATATTAAATACTAATATGAAAAAAAACAAATTAAATGAAATTTTAAAATTAGCTAGGAACGAAATTTATCCAATTAAAGGGTTAAAAGCGATTGCTCGTTCTTATGTTATTTGATCTATATTTGCCTTCTTTTTCTTGGGTTCATTTTTTGGAACTTATTTTGCAACAATAAACAAATTAGAAATTAAATACATACTAATCTACTGTTTTTGCTATATAAGTTTATGAACCACACTTTTAGTTTTAACATTCTTAAGAATTTATTCAAGAGAAAAGGCAATATATTACTTTGATTATGATCTTTATAGATCGATTAAATTTATAAGATTAAACTTTAAAATAAGATTAGCTTTTGATTATTTAAAAGAAGTTGATGAACAACTTTTAACCCTTAAAAAAACTGAATTTTCATCTTCAAAAGAAAAGTTATTTTACAGTTTTTTTGATAATTTTAATATTGATGGTCTAAAACATATTTTTGATAGACATTTCGAAGCAAAAAAGCAATCTATTAATAAAATAATGATTTGAAAAATATTATTAAATGAATTTAATTTAAGAAGAGTGACATATGATGCTTTGGCTATATTTATATCTAAAAACCAATCATTTATAAAAAACTGAATAAATAAAAATATAAAAATCGAAAAAGAAATAAATTTTAAAGATGTAAGTTTATTAAATGATGAGTTATATTCTGTATTTATATTATTCAAAAATAAGGAAGCCTTAATACAAGATAAGAACAATAAAGAAGCTAAAAAAGGTTATTTAATTAATTTATTTACGTCAATACTTTCATTTTTATGATACGCAAGTTTAGTTTTTGCAATGACATCAGCATTAGCTTTTGAAAAAGAAGCGCCTTCATTTTTAATAAGATATAAAGAAAGTTTTAATGATGCGTTTACGTTTCTAACTTTGGTTTGTTATGCATTATTAATTTTATGTAACACATTCATCATATATAGTTTCATATTTAATGTAAAAAACCATAAATTTGATAAAAAAAATTTAATTTTTTCTTCAATTTCTTTGGCAATTATTTTAATTGTTTCCGTATTTGCAATTTTTTGAAATGAATACACAGCATACTATGCTTACGAAAAAGACTATTTTTTACTTAAAATATTATTAATGGTTGCAACAGTGCTTTTTGGTTTTTATGCATCAATTGTCTTATTTATTCCAAATATTTCATTATGTTTAAGATTTAAACAAGACAGAAGAATCACAAAAGCTCAGTTAATAAATATTATCTAAATAAAGGGAAACTTTACTTTTAAGTTAATTAAAATAAAGTTTCTTTTTTATTATTACTATTTAATGAATTTGCTCATTGATTTTGTTTTTTTAAAGGCAAAATATTGCTTAAAAAAATATATAATTTTTTATATTACTTAAGAAAGGCTAACATGAAAAAAGGAATTATAAAAAACAACTTAGGGTATTCAGGTGATTTATTTGTTTATCAAGATAAAGAAATGTTTAATTACTCAGTTGATACGATTTTATTAGGTAATTTCGTAGCCATTAATCGTAATGTTAAAAATATTTTGGAAGTTGGAACAAATAACGGCGCACTCTCAATTTTCATGACATCACGGTCAAAAAAAATTAAAGTTGACGCTATAGAAATTCAACCTAGAGCAGTAGAGTTAGCTAAGCAAAATGTAATTTTAAATAAAATGGAAGATCAGATCAATATTATCGAAGGTGATTTTAAACTTTGAGCTAAAGAATATGCTTATAAATGTGGCAATAAATTAGCTAAAAAATATGATAGTATTGTTGCTAATCCGCCATATTATAATGAAGAATTTAATCAAATCCGGATGTCGGGGACACATGAACAAAAATTAGCAACCCATGAAATTAATTTGAACTTAGAACAATTGATTTCATTATCATCTAAGATAATCGAACAAAAAGGTTATTTAACTGTTGTATTACCAATGGCACGTTATATTGATTTAATTTGCTTAATGCGTCAATATAAATTTGAACCAAAACGTGTGCAAATCGTGTATACCAGAGTTAATAGTCTGCCTAAATTTTGTTTAGTGGAAGCTAGATTTAATTCAGGTTGAGGAACTTTTTTTGAACCAAATATATATTTACATAATGATGACCCCAAAGATCATAGTTATCGCGAAGAGGTTAGAAAACTATATAGCCCAATAAAAGCTAAAGGAGAATAACATGAATAAAAAAACATTTTATATTACAACCCCAATATATTATCCAAGTGGTAATTTACACATTGGCCATTTACTTACCACAACATTAGCATGAGTTTATACAAACTATAAAAAACAAAGAGGTTATGATACTTTATTTAGCACCGGAATTGATGAACACGGACAAAAGATCCAAAAGAAAGCTGAAGAAGCTAAAATGGATCCTCAAGCTTATGTTGATATGCAAGCAAATAAATTTAAAAACCTTTGAGAGTTATTAGACATTGAATATAACGTGTTTAGTCGTACTACTAATAAAGAGCACGAAAAAGCCGTTGCTTTAATATTTAATAAAATGAAAGAAAAAGGTTTTATTTACAAAGCAAAATATGAAGGTTTATATTCAATCTCAGATGAAGAATTTTTAACTCCCACACAAGCTATTTTAAAAGATAATAAATACTATCATCCCGTATCGGGGCAACAATTACAAGAAGTCGAAGAAGAAAGCTATTTTTTCAATATGTCTAAATTCACTCCTTGAATCAGATCATATTTTGAAAACAACCCAGATTTTCTAACAAACCGTGCAACCGAAAAAGAGTTATTGAATAACTTTATTGACAAGGGGTTAGAAGATTTATCAGTAACACGTGTTTCGTTTGATTGAGGTATTAAAGTTTATAACGCCGATGATAGCCGTCAACACGTGATTTATGTTTGACTAGACGCCTTATTTAGTTATTTAACTGGCCTAGGATATTTATCTGATAATCAAAGTGATTACGAAAAATTCTGATTAAATGGAAATGAAAGAGTACATGTTTTAGCTAAAGAAATCAGTCGTTTCCACGCAATTTACTGACCAATATTTTTAAACTCATTAGACTTGAATTTGCCAACTAAAGAAGTGATTCACTCATGAATTATTACTCCAGAGGGGAAAATGTCTAAATCAAAAGGAAATGTGGTTGACCCAATTCCCCTAATTCAAACATACGGAGCCGAAGAAATTAAATATTTTTTTACATCGCAAGTAAATATCGATAATGATTTTACCTTTAGTTATGATTTATTAATTAATGTTCTAAATGCTGATTTATCAAATAATTTTGGTAATTTATTAAATAGAACTGTTAAAATGGTAAATCAATCTTTTATTAATGGTGTACATTTTGATGAAGAAAACTTACATCAAATTGACAAAAATATTTTAAAAGAAATTGATTTAGTTTATCAAGATTATTGTCTTGCTCTTGACAATTTTAGAGCAGATAAAGCTTTAAAAAGAACTATAGAATTTTCTAAGCATTTAAATGAATATATTGATAAAAACGAACCCTGAAAGTTAAAAGATAATTTAGAACGTTTGAATGTTGTTTTAAATACTTTATTGCAAGGAATATATGCAATAACTTTTATGTTGAGCATTGTTATGCCTAAAAAAACTTCTAAAATATTTAATTTTTTAAATCAAGATATAATTTCGCCAACGGCCTTAAATGATTATAAAAAGTTTGATAATAAAGTTTTAGATGTCAAAGAAATTCTGTTTCCAAGAATTAAGAATTAAAATATTCATTTTGGTATTTTAAAAATGTATTATTTTAAAAATGATAAAAAAATTTCCGAATTAATATCTTAAACGTGCACTTTTTTAAATTATTATAAATTTTATTGATGTATAATAGTATTGTAAAAATTAATAATAAATAACAATTAATATAAATAAAAAAAGAGGTACTAATATGTCATGTAACAAAGAAAGTAAATGTTGTTGTAAAAAAACTTTAGAAAACGTATCATGTCCTATTAAAAGGGCAGAATTAGAAAAAGAAATGCAAGCAGGAAACTGTATTTGTGCTCATGAAGAAAAACCTTCATGCTCAATGAAAGAAGAAGCTTGCGGTATGGAAACTAAATCTTCATGCTCAATGAAAGAAGAAGGATCTTGCTCAATGAAAAAAGAAGATTCAGAAGAAAAATGCAATTGTGAAATTAACTTAGAAGAAGTTAAATGTCCAATTAAACGCGCTGAACTTGAAAAAAAAATTAAAGAACAAAACTGCAACTGCAAAAAATAATAAAAAACTAGCAAAACAGTTGCTAGTTTTTTATTTTTTAAATTTTTAAATTGGTAAAATTTAATATATGAAATTTATAGATGAAGTTAATATTTATGTTCAAGCCGGCAAAGGCGGCGATGGAATAATAAGTTTTAGAAGAGAAGCTAACGTTGATAAAGGTGGACCAGACGGCGGTGATGGCGGTAATGGGGGAAATATATATTTTCAAGGCGATCCCGGACAAAATACACTATTACCTTTTTATTATCAAAATAAAATTATTGCCGAACCAGGAGAAAATGGTAAACCTAAAAACGCTTTTGGCGCCGATGGGAAAGATTTGGTTGTCAAAGTTCCTTTGGGAACAATGGTATATTTAAATAACACTTTAATAGCCGATATAGTTAATGAAGAAAAATATTTAATTGCAAAAGGTGGAAAAGGCGGAAAGGGTAATCCTAGATTTAAATCAAGCCGCAATACTGCACCGAGATTGTGCGAAAATGGAACCCCTGGGCAAAAATTTGATTTACACTTAGTTTTAAAAGTTTTGGCCGACGTTGGTTTTGTTGGTAAGCCTAGTGCTGGCAAAAGTTCATTGTTATCACAAATTAGTAATGCTAAACCAAAAATCGCTGATTATGATTTTACAACTTTAGTTCCGCAATTAGGTTTAGTAAAATATTATGATAATAGTTATGTTGTAGCAGATTTACCAGGTTTAATTGAAAATGCTCATGAAGGTCGTGGTTTGGGAATTCAATTCCTAAAACATATTGAACGTTGTAAAGTAATTGCTCATATTATTGATTTCGGCTCAGCTGAAAAAGACCCAATTGAAGATTATCGTATCATAAATAACGAGTTAAAAAGTTACAATTTAAAACTTGAAAAATTACCTCAAGTTGTGATTGCTAATAAAGACGATTTAGAGGCTTTTAATGAACATAAAGAAAAATTCTTGGAAGTATATCCAGATATTCAATTAATTGATTATTCTGCGATATTTGAAGATAATTTAGACCAAATTAAAGCCGCTTTATGACAAGCTTTAGAAAAGGCTCGTAAGGATAACGATCAAGAACCAGAAGAAAAAGAAGTTGTTGTTATTAAGTTAAATAAAGAACCAATTGAAATTACTAGATTAAATGGGGATACTTGAGAAATCAGCGGAGACGATGTTTTTGAAATATATGATAAAATTCCGGTAATTTCGCTTGATAATTTATGAAGATTTAATGCCAAATTAAAAGCTCTAGGAGTCTTTGAATTAATTCGGAATTCAGGAGTTAACGATGGCGATACAATTAAAATTCGTGATTATGAGTTCGTTTGAAATGCGGAAGAATTTTAAATAAAAAAATAATAAAAATTTTTAAAACTTTTCAAAAAATTTATATATAATAATAAAGCATTCGTTATTAAATGTAGTGTGGAGAAGTAGCTCAGCTTGGTAGAGCACTTGACTTGGGCTCAAGCGGTCGCAGGTTCGAATCCTGTCTTCTTCACCATTATGGGGGGGTAGCTCACCTGGCCAGAGCGCCTGCCTTGCACGCAGGAGGTAGAGGGTTCGAGTCCCTTCCTCTCCACCATTATGGCACTGTAGCTCAGTTGGTTAGAGCGTCCGGTTCATACCCGGAAGGTCAAGAGTTCGACTCTCTTCGGTGCTACCATATGTTTTATAAGCCTGACGGGCTACACGGACCCATAGCTCAATGGTTAGAGCAACCGGCTCATAACCGGTCGGTTACAGGTTCGAGTCCTGTTGGGTCCACCAATGGGCAATTACCCAAGAGGCTGAAGGGAGCAGTCTTGAAAACTGCCAGGGGCTTCACGGCCCGCGGGGGTTCAAATCCCTCATTGCCCGCCATATAGCGGAGTAGAGCAGTCGGCAGCTCGTTGGGCTCATAACCCAAAGGTCATTGGTTCGAATCCAATCTCCGCAACCACGGTCCAGTGGTAAAGTGGTTTAATACGCTTCCCTGTCACGGAAGAGATCGCGGGTTCAATTCCCGTCTGGACCGCCATGGCTCTGTAGCTCAGTTGGTAGAGCAACGGACTGAAGCTCCGTGTGTCGCTGGTTCGATTCCTGCCGGAGCCACCATTTCAGAAATGACTAACACCTTATGGTGTTTTTTTATTTTTTAAAAATATTTATAGAATTTTCGAAACACAATGTTTCAAATAAATGTTAATTTTTCACATTATCTTCAATACTTTTATATTTTTTTAAAAATATAAAGTATAATTTTGGCGTTATGGAAATTGCTATTCAAATATTTGGAGCACTTGGCGCATTGACTACAATTAGTCTTGGATTTCCTCAATTAATTAGATTGCGTAAAACTAAAGACTCTGGGAAAGTTAATTTCGCTTCATTCTGAATCTTTTTTGTAGGTATCATAGCATGACTTATATTTGGAGTATTTAACTCAAACGAAAGCGGTTGATATGTATTTATTGCTAACTTTGTTTGTTTAACTATTTACTCATTTACTATGTTCTATTTATACTACTACTATAAAGACAGAAAAAAAGGACAATTAAGAAATGCAGTAATTGGTATTATCATTGGTGATTTTATTGCGCTAGCACTTTTTGGAGTATTTGTTGTCACTGTTTATCAAAAAATTAATTTTGGATTATTTTATCCAATTGAAAATGGTTTGATTCCCACATTTAATAAAAGCGCGTCTTTAGCAGTGGGACTAATAACACCAACATTTACTACCTTGGCCTTTATGCCACAGTTAATCATTTCATTTAAAACAAAAAACTTTAAAGGATTAACACCATGAATGCCTATGTTGTTTTTAATTAACAATAGTTGATGAATTTTATTTTTCGTATTAAATATCGTAAATGCTAAAAATTCGATCGACCCTAATGCATTGGCTGGTATGCCAAGCTTTATTGGTGGTTTAGTATGACAAGTTATTTCTACTATTGTTTATAGTTTACAATTCGGTTTTATCTTGGCTTATGAAAGAAAAGAAAAAAAATTGCAAAATAAAAACAAAAATAGTGATGGTTCAATGAATAATACTGAAGCATTAGCTCCAACCCCAACTATATAAAATTCAAATCTATATTTCAAAAATTAAAATCTCTCACGCGCAGCACGAGAGATTTTAATTTTTGAAAAGTAAAGCAGCCGCCTTAGTAAATGCTCGAGCTAGACCGCCTGAACCAAGTTTAATCCCGCCAAAGAACCGAACGACAAATATTGCCTTATTTTCGATTTTTTTAATTTCTAAAATATTTAAAATATGACGACCTCCGCAGGGTTCGCCATCATTATCAAAGCCGCCACATAAAACATTTTTTTCATTACGATAAATGTATGCCGAAACATAATGTGCTGCTTTTGGATATTCTTTTTTTAAATAAGCATATATTTTTTTGACATCACTTTTATCTTGAATGTCAAAAATAAATGGCAAAAATTTAGATTTTTTAATTTCTATAATTTCCATATAGTTTATTATAAACTATAAATTTGTTATAATTTAGCATATGCTAAAACTAATTGCGAAATATGCAGATCGTATTGATAAATACATTGCAAATAATAGTGAAATTACTCGTAATGACATCCAAACATTAATTGAAGAAGGAGCAGTTTTTGTTAATGGGATTAAAGTCAATAAAAATAAATATGTCGTAAAAGAAAACGATGAAATTGAAGTTATTAAATTGATCGACAAACAAACTAAAGTGGAAGGTCAAAATATTGATTTAGATATTGTTTATGAATGTGATGATTATTTAATCATCAATAAATCATCGGGTATGGTGGTTCACCCTGCTCCGGGACATCGTGATAATACATTAGTTAATGCTTTAATGTATCACTTTAAAAATAATTTAAGTAATGTTAATGGCTTATTAAGAATGGGTGTTGTACATCGTATCGACAAAGATACTAGTGGTTTATTAGTAATAGCTAAAAACAATAAATCGCACAATTACTTCGCTTCTTTATTAAAAAATCACGAAATTCAAAGAACTTATTATGCAATTGTTGATGGAAGAATTCCAAATAAGATTTTACATTTAGATTTACCAATTGGGCGCGACAGTAAAAATCGTCAAAAATTTGCGGTCACTGAACAAAATTCAAAGAACGCATATACAATTGTTGAGGTGCTAAAATACTTAACAGTTAATGGACAGGAAAAAACTTTGGTAAAGTGTAATTTAAAAACTGGAAGAACTCATCAAATTAGAGTGCACTTAAATTACATTAAACATCCAGTCTACGCTGACCCAATCTACAACAAAAAAATTGATGATTTCAATCAAAGATTGCATGCTCAAGAACTTCAATTCATAGATATGAATGGCAATTTAATGCGCTTTGAAGCAAAAATGCCAGATATTATGGCTCAAGAAGTCAAAAATGAAATTAAATAATTAAAATATTGATATTTAAATATAAAATATTTATATTGAAATAAAAACGTAGGAGGTTATATGCATCAAATAGATTTTAGTAAATACAATTCTGTTGAACAATTATATGAAGAAAAGAAAAAAACATATTCTATATGATTTATCTTATTTACAATCTTTTTTGCGCTTATTGTTGTTCTTCAAGTTGCTACTTTGATTGAATATGCAGTAAATAAAGCAAATTATATTGGACACTATGCACAAGAAATACCAGAAGCTACGACTGTACAAATTAACAATGCTTACTATTCAAGTGTTTCAACATTTGCAGTATTAGTTTGTTTAACGGTAGGAATTTTCATATGACATGTCTTTTCTTTGGCAAAGGCGACAACTAAAAAAGATTATTCACTATATTCTTTTATTCTTTCACAAATATATTTATTAGTAATTATTTTCCAAATTATTACGATTATTTTCTCAGGGCTTTCATATTTCAAAATAAACTCATGAGATATTAACAAGATTTTAAGATTAACATCAACAATTTTATTTATTGTTGTCTATTTCGCAATATTTTTACAATGCAGTAAAATTATAAAAATTTTTAGATATCTAAAAGTTGATATTATGCAAAGAAATATACAAACAGACCCATATTTCCAAATGTTTTCAAATTTCATGAACGGAAATTTTGGTCAATTTAATGCAGCTAATAATTCAGAGGTTCAAAATCAAAACCCAGTAACAAATGATGATGCTGTCGAAGCTGCTATTGTTTCCGAAGCTTTACCAAATAAAAGTAGTTACCGTGCTAAATTAGAGTTATTAGATCACGAACAATTAACCAAAATGGCCGAAAAGCTAAATATTTTTGGTGCTAAGGACTTGACTAAAGATCAATTGATCGAAAAAATCTCAACAATATTCGAAGAAAAAATTGTGAAAAACATTAATAAAGAAGATCACAAACTAGATGACAAAACTAAAAAAGAAGATTTAAAAAACAAAAATGAAGAAGATGAAAATGCTTCTGATGATGATAAAGGTGAAAATTAATGATTAATTTTGCAAATAATACTACTGCTGCTCAACCAGCAAAAGGCAATCAATTTCTTATTTATACTTTGTTAGGAATTGTATTTTTCATTATTGCACTGTATATGGCGACAAGATTTATAATCAATTTTAAAAGAAGTATTAAGAAAACTAAGGATTTATTGGGAGAAGACCTAAGAATTAAATATGTGCAAGGCTTCAACATTAAAAGTAATGCTACAATAAATTACATTATTATTAATATAATTTTCTTGGCCGTTGCAATAATCGGAGCAGTTTTAATTCCTAAAGTTCTTAAAAATCCTGATATTAAAGTTCATTATGAAGCATTTTTTGTAGCATTGTTGGTAATCGCTTTATTGTCAATTATTGTTATTAATGCTACTGTTTTAGCCATTTATTTAGTTTCGTTCAACTATGCTCAATATAAACATAATAAAAAAGATATTTCTTTAGAATTGACTTCTTTAAAAAATGCCAAAAAGCATTTAACATATGAGTATCCGGAAGAAATTAAATTAGACATCAAAAAGATGGAGGAGGGAAATCCTTTGGCTCCTCGCGTATTGGCTCACTTTGTATCTTTTTATAACAAAATGCACAAAAAAGATATTATGCGTCAATACAAAGAATTTTTAAATCAAAAATTCAAAATCGAATATTTTGCCGAATCTTTAGGTTTTATTGAAGAACAACAAGCCAAAGAAGCGCTTATCTTAGGGATTGATAAAGATTTAACAAATTCAAAAGCACTGACAAAAATCGAAAAAGAAATTCAGTGAATGGATAAGATGGATAAAAAAGTTAAAATTATCAAAGAAACTGAGAATATTTCGACAATGGATAAAAAAGAATTCAACAAAAAATATGAAGAATATTTGTATACAGTTCGTTCACAAGATCCAATGTATCAACAAACTCAAAAAAATGGTTGATTAACATACCGCGATGGCGATATTGAAGATCTATTTTATAACCCTACATCGACAGTTATTTACAGTATTGACAATGGTCAAACCGTCATGGAAAAAGAATTACCAGAATTTTTAAAAGAGTATAAAAAAATGCTTGAAGCAAAATTTTTTGCTAACAAATAATTAATTAGTCTTGCTATGTTTAGCAAGATTTTTTATTATAATTAAATTAAATAAAAGGAATATTATTAGCTTTGCCAGTCACAATTATAATGCCAATAGTTGTTGTAGCGTGTAACCCAATTAAAGAAATAAAATATAAGACATTTTCATTGATTAAAAATTCATTGTTAGACTTAATGGGCGACCTTGATAATTATTTTAAAAATTAAGATGATCCAGATATTCAAAAACTAATTAGTGAAGTTAAAGAAACGTTTGTGAAGTTGAGAGAAAGTAAAATAAATGATCTAAATACTCCGGAGCAATTTATTAATGACCTCGAAATTAAGGTTAATGATTTTATTAATAGATATATAAAAATAAAAGATGAAAAAATTAATTTAATCATTAATTATTATCAAGAAATAAATAACGCTATGAATTATGCAACTAATGAATTATCGGAAAAAAAATATTATGATATTGCGAATAGTTTAATAAATAATATAAAATCACTTGATAGACCAAATATGCAGATGGCTTCTCAAAATATTATTCTTAATAAAGAAAAAATTAAAATATTTTTAAACGAAGCAAAAACATCAAAAGCTAATATCGATAATGAAGAAAAATAATTTTGAACCTAAAATGTAATTTGATTATTTTTTTTAAAAATAGAGAATAAAAAATTCATATTCAAAATTAGTTTTCTATTTTATGTTTTAAATTATTTATTACATTTTAGTTTTGAAAAAAATAAAAAATTATATGTTAATTTAATAAAACCACTTTATCACAGTAAAGCATATATCTTATTTTTAATTACCCAATTTTATTATTATTAACTTATAAATTTTGCTTAAACAACATGCAAAAACATCGAATAGAAAGATAATATAAACAAAAATAAATAGTATTAATAATTACAATTTTTCAATAAATTGAGATTTTTTTTATAAAGTAAAGTTAAATTCATCAGCAATAAAGCATTTTATATCAACTATATGTTATAATAAAGTGTTAAAGTGGATGTATTACGCTTTTATAATGAATAAAAGAAAGGTGAAAGATGAAAGAAAATAAAAAAAACTTAACAAAAAAAGCTGGTGTTGCAATATTATTATCTGCAGCAACTACGGCTGTAATTTTGGCATCGATAATTTCGGTAAGATGTTCAGATAATAATAATAATAAAAAGAAAGTTATTCCATGAACGAATATTGAAGATAATGCAACAACGAGAATTCCTGCCACTATTTTAGAAAACGTTGCATATAACAACAAGGAAAATAAATATGTTATTACAAAAGAGCTTGATGAATATTATGCTTCGGAACATCCAGAAATTTCTGGAGTAAAAAGACTTGCTCATGAATATGCAAAAAGTATATATGAATATTTACAAAGACAATTTTCTGATCAAACAATTAAAAATTATGGTGATTCTATTAGCAGAGACTTTTTAAAATATTGAAACTGATTAAAATCTTACAATGAAGAATTATCTAAACAAAGTAGCAACAGCAATATTTTGATCAAGTATTATGAAACTGTTGCAAAAGTATTAAATTGAATGATAGATAATTACTATAGTGGCGAAAACGAAAAAGTTTATAATGAGTTTTATGATAACGCAAGATCTATGTATGATTTAATATTTAGAGATGTTTTACCAGTTGAAAAGGACGCTTTTGTTACAGTTACTTCTAACATTGCTGATAAATTAGAACAATTTAAAACACAAAATGGTAGTTTGGCTATTTTTAGAGAAAATATAAAACCTGTTTTAGAATCTGAATTAGATAGTTTCGTATCTGAAACACCTGGTTATACTAAAGAAGATTTGGCTGATACAATGGCTATTTATTATTTCGATAATAATTATTTTAAAGCTAAATATTTTAAAAATGAATTAACAAATGCCGAACAAAAATCATTTGGATATACATTTGATGAGGTTTACGATAAATTAAAAGACCCAAATATAAATGGTTTGGATATCCCTCAATTATTTACTAAATTAATTAATTTAAAGAAATATTATGATGATTTTTATGAAAAAATAAGTCAATATATAGATAATTATAAAAATGTTATTAAAGAGAAATATGCTAAGAATTTAGAATTTTTTAAATCTAATAATTTATTAGAAGATATTAAAAATAAAAATTTTCTTAAATATGATTTTGTTAATGATGCGCGTACGCTTAATAATTTCTATGTAGGAAATATATTGACATATATCTTTTCAACGACAGATAATATCAATAAGAATGATTTATTAAATAATCCGGAAATGGTTGAAAAAAACATGGATAAAGAAGAAGAAAAATATCAAAAAAATGAACATTTTTCAATTAATAACTATATAAAATCATCAACTAACTTTTTACCATATAATTATTTCATAAATATTAACAAAAGCCATTGATCAGAAATAGCTTACCGTGCTTATCCTATAGCATATTCTTCACGTTATCCACAGAGTTATTTAAAAAGTTTAGATGATGTTTACAGATACGATGCCAACACCGGAATGTTTTTTGGTCCTAGACTTCCTTTATCTTCAAGATCTTATTTAGAAATTCCAGCAAACAAAAACAGCTTAATAACTTATGTACCTTTAAATCTATTTAAAGCATTGGCAAGAAACATGAATGATAGTGATTATGAAATTCCTGATGAAGTATATAAATTAAAAAATATTGTATTGGATGATAACGTTGAATATATGTCAAGTCACTTTTTAGAATTTTTCGGTGACACAAATATAGACTTAGAAGTAGACACTTTGGATTTATCGAATACTAATATTACTAATTCAAGTAATATTAATGTCGACTATTCATCGGGTGAATATTTACCTAAAATTGATCATGCTATTTTCAAGAAAATAATTTTGCCAAAAAAATTAGTTTCATTTGATAAACACTTTGCCACTTTTTTAAATGAATTTTCTACTTATCAAGACCCAGACAGTCCAAATGGAATTAAACTTGTTGTTCCTAGAAAGTTTGAATCAGACATAAAAGGTTTTATGGACAACGGGACAATTGACGAAGCAGCATTTGAAATAGAGTATGTTGATTAATTTTTAAAAATTTATAAATATTTTAATAAAACGCGATTCTAATTTTACAGCTTAGAATTTAGCGTTTTTTTAATTTAAAAATTATCAAAATCAAATTAAATAAAAAAATATAAAAAAAATGTAAAACACCGGATTAGTTGTTGTATAATTACTAAGTATTTTAAAAATATGCAAAATACCAAACATAACTAATAAATTTATAGAAAGGAAAATATTATGCCTACAGTTGCACAATTAGTAAAACAAGGCCGTAAAGACAAGACTACAAAATCTAAAGCTCCTGCTTTAGGTAAAATGTATAACTCTTTACTAAAAAAAGAAATTGCTATTCCTGCACCATTTAAACGTGGTGTATGTACTCGTGTTGCTACTATGACACCTAAAAAACCTAACTCAGCTATTCGTAAGTATGCTCGTGTTAGATTATCAAATACACAAGAAGTTACCGCTTACATTCCAGGTGAGGGTCACAACTTGCAAGAACACTCAGTTGTTTTAATTCGTGGAGGTAAAGTAAAAGATTTACCAGGGGTTAGATACACAATCGTGCGTGGAACCCAAGATGCTGCTGGTGTTGACGGAAGAAAACAAGGCCGTTCAGTATACGGTACTAAAAAACCAAAAAGTAATTAATTAGAAAGTTAGAAAGGAAAAAAATATGTCAAGAAAACATAAAGCACCCGTTAGAGATGTGTTAGCAGACCCAGTTTTTAACTCAAAAATTATTACTAAGTTAATTAACACCATTATGTTAGATGGTAAAAAATCTATCGCTGAAAACATCTTATACAACGCATTCGAAATTATCAAAACCAAAACCGGAAAAGAAGCTATTGAAGTATTTAACTTAGCTTTAGAAAACATTAGCCCACAATTAGAAGTTAGATCAAGAAGAGTTGGTGGATCAAACTACCAAGTTCCTTGTGAAGTTAGTGCTAAAAGAAAACAAACTCTAGCATTAAGATGATTAATTCAATATGCAAGATTAAGAAACGATAAAACCATGGAAGAAAAGTTAGCAAATGAAATTATTGATGCTTCAAACAAAATGGGTGGAGCAATCAAAAAACGTGAAGACACTCACAAGATGGCTGAATCAAACAAAGCATTTGCTCACTTCAGATGATAATAGGACGTTTCTATGGCAAGAGAATATAAATTAGAAGATTACCGTAATATCGGTATTATGGCGCATATTGATGCTGGTAAAACTACAACTACAGAAAGAGTTTTATTCCACACTGGTAAAATTCACAAAATCGGTGAAACCCACGAAGGAGCTTCACAAATGGACTGAATGGTTCAAGAACAAGAACGTGGAATTACCATTACATCAGCTGCTACCACAGCTTACTGAAGAGGTAAAAGATTAAATATCATCGATACCCCAGGTCACGTTGATTTTACAATCGAAGTAGAACGTTCACTACGTGTACTTGACGGTGCCGTTGCTGTTCTAGACGCTCAATCAGGTGTTGAACCTCAAACTGAAACCGTTTGAAGACAAGCAACCAACTACAGAGTTCCTAGAATTGTTTACGTAAACAAAATGGACAAAATGGGAGCAAACTTTAAAGCTTCTGTTGAATCACTTAAAAAATTATTAGGTGCTAACGCCCACGCTATCCAATTAAACATTGGTGAAGAAGCTCAATTCAAAGGAATCATTGACTTAGTTACAATGAAAGCTTATGAGTATGATGGCGAAGCTGCTGAAAATGCAAAAGAAATTGAAATTCCAGCTCATTTAAAAGATGAAGCAATCTTAATGAGAGCTTCATTAGCAGAATCACTAGCCGATTTTGACGAAGAAATCATGGAATTATTATTAGCAGAACAAGAAGTTAGCGCTGAAAAAATGAAAGACGCTATCCGTAAAGCCACTTTAACTGCAGAATATTTCCCAGTAGTTTGTGGTACATCATTCAAAAACAAAGGTGTTAAATTAATGCTTGATGCCGTTGTTGATTATTTACCAAGCCCATTAGATATTCCTCCAATGAAAGCTTACAAGGGCGAAGAAGAAATCAGTATTCCAGCTTCTGATGATGAATTCTTCTCATCACTAGCATTCAAAGTTATGAATGACCCATTCGTAGGTAACTTAACATTCTTCAGAGTTTATTCTGGAGTTATTACCAAAGGATCATACGTATTCAACTCAACCAAAGGTGAAAAAGAAAGATTTAGCCGTATTTTATTAATGCATGCTAACTCAAGAACTGACATTGAAGAAGTTAGAACAGGTGACATTGCTGCTGCCGTTGGTCTAAAAGTTACAACAACAGGTGACACACTAATCGATGAAAAACAAAAAGACATCGTTTTAGAAAATATGAACTTCCCAGAACCAGTTATTTCGCAAGCTATCGAACCAAAAACAAAAGATGCTTCAGAAAAATTATCTTTAGCATTACAAAGATTAGCTGCCGAAGATCCAACATTCAAATACTACACTGATGAAGAAACTGGACAAACTATTATCGCTGGTATGGGTGAATTACACCTAGATATCATCGTAGATAGATTAAAACGTGAATTCAAAGTTGAAGTTACTGTTGGAGCACCTCAAGTATCATATCGTGAAACCATTACTAAAGCCGCTGAAGTTGAAGGTATCCACAAGAAACAATCAGGTGGTAAAGGTCAATATGGTCACGTATGAATTAAATACGAACCAAATCCAGATGGCGGTTTTGAATTTATTGACAAAATCGTTGGTGGTAAAATTCCTAAAGAATACATTAAATCAATCGAAAAAGGTCTACGTGAAAAAATGGATATTGGTATCCTTGCAGGTTATCCAATGATCGACATTAAAGCTACCTTATTCGATGGTTCATACCACGAAGTCGATTCATCTGAATTAGCATATAAAATTGCTGCTTCTAAATCACTTACAAAAGGTCGTGAACAATTGGGTACTGTATTATTAGAACCAATCATGGACGTTGCTGTTGTTGTTCCTGAAGACTTCTTCGGAGATGTTATGGGAGATATTTCAAGACGTCGTGGACAAGTACGTGACAACGAAACCAGAAATGATGGAGCGCATGTTATTAAAGCTTACATTCCACTATCAGAAATGTTTGGTTATGCAACTCAATTAAGATCTATGACTACTGGTCGTGGAACATACCAAATGTGATTCGATCACTATGAAAAATTACCACGTAACTTAGCTGATGAAATCATCAAAAAACGTGGTGGTAAAGTTTCAGTTGACGAAGACTAATAACACATTGACACAAGGTTAGAACCTTGTGTTTTTTATTGCGAAATTTAAATAAAAATGTCCAGCAATGATTACTGAACATTAAATATTTTTATGATTTTTTACGAATAACACCTTTTCATATTAGATAACCAATTAATAATAAAGGCACTAAAAATACAATCGCAAAAATAATTCAATAACTAATTAACCAGTTCTTGTTTTCATTTTTTCTGTCGTTTTTAACAATTTCGGTAAGCTGTAATACATTACCACCCAAATTGTATTTAACTTCGTTAATTCTACGCATTAAATGGATTTGAATTATAATAAACAAAAGCGTAATTCCGCAAATAATTGAAGCACCAATAATTAACAATATATTTACATTGCCGAAAGCTTTTTTAAGCAATTCCGGAAAATTAATTTGAAAATCAACTCCTTGTTTACTATAACTTCAAATTCCTGCTTTTGATAAACCAAATACAATTAGGTTAAAAATTCCGTAGTATGTTAAAAAGAATGCATATATTCAAATTATTCTCAATTTTTTCAATACTAATGAACGATATAATTCGAATAAATGAAACCCGATATTTGCATCAACTGTATCAATGTTTGTTCTTAGCGAACGACTCGCCATTTTTAATGCCGTTAATTTAACTGCATAAACAATAAATAAAATTAATGAAAAAAGAAAAATAATTCCGCATAAAGTGTAATATCCAGCACCGTTGCTTTTGCTATCTTCTTTTGCTGTAATTAAAAAATAAGTTGCAATTGCTCCGGCGATTGAAGCTATAACAAATATAAGTCAAAACAACATTGCGAATGTTTTTGACACAACTTCTTTTCTAAAAATAGAAAGCAGAGTTTTTTTCTTTTGCGGGGTGATTGTACTTTCGTAGTCAAAACTTGGTTTTGATTGATTTTGATCAATTCCGTTTACATTCGGAACATTTGATTGCTGGTTTTTCTTTTTAAAAAAATTAAACATAATTAAAAGTGAGTTGGGTTATTAGTTGTTTGTGCTAGTTGGTTAACTTGCAGTTGTCATAATATATCGTTTGCTACTTGCTTAGATTTAGAAGCTGATACTAAAGCTAATATAATTCCTATAAAAGCAAGAGGACCGATTATAATACCTAATCCTAGCAATACAGCAGATGCTCCGGCATTTGAAAGGGCCGATTTTGCTTTATTTTGAGTATCTAATGAAAGTATAGGTAGGGTTGTAATCTTTCTCAACATTTCCTTTAATCCAACAATATTGGCAAGCACAACGATAGTAATAATTCAACCCGTAAATAAAATTATAAAAAGTAATGCAGCTGTTAATGATAAATAAACAATTATCACAATAGGCAAATTACTTCCTTCTTTATATTCTCCGTTTTTTAAAAAATCGTATATGTATTTGAAAATATTTGTACCTGGTTTGGCATCAAAGCCGATACCTAGCGTGAATAATACGCTTAAAATAATAAAGAATACTGTAAATATGCTAGGCAAAATAAATCAAGTAATTCCCGATGATTTGACAGAGCGTGATTTTCCTTCTAACGACCTTGCTACTGAACTAAAATTCATTTTTTATCCTTTCCTTTTCTATATACATTCATTATACTATACTCAATTTAAATTAAAATAATTTAATAATTTAAAATTAGATGAATATAATTATGAATATGAAAAATAATTTATTTAATAAAGATAAAACACAAGAAACGGAAGATTTAAATCAAATTTTATTGCCCTGATATAAAAAATTCCCTTTTATTTCTAAAGATAAAAAAAGACTAGCAGCTTTTTGAACGGGAATTTCGATGCTTTTATTATGATGCATTACTTTTGTTGCATCGTGAGTCTCTGATTCATTTACTATTAATGAAGCAATTTTAAAATTAGATGCGCAAACAAAAAGTTCAATGGTTGAAGCGGGTGTTTTTCCATCAATTTCGGGAGCATTTTTGCAAGTTAGATTCACTTTTACTTATATAAGTAATATTTTAATAAGTTTATCATTGATAATATATGCAGTTTTCCCTAAATATTTATGAACTAAAAGATTTTTATATTTAGCAACAATTTATATTAGTATTACTTTTCTTGGTTTTTGAGGAGTTATTATTCCGTTTATTTTTGCTAAACCTGAATTATGATATGAAATCCCATTATCATGAAAATTTTTATCAGTTCCGGTACATTTAATTAACCCGATTGCGGGAATAGCAATATTTATTTTATTGAAAAAAAATATGGTAGTTTCAAATAAAACTTTATTATTTTCACCCTTAATGATAATTGCTTACTATCTATTTACTGTTATGATATTTTTCATTGGAGCTAAAGATGTGGATTCTTTTGTTAATGGCATATCTGCTGACACAGGTAAGGGATTTGATATATATTCAAAAATGCAGGTTTCTATATATCCATTTTTAAATTTTAGAAACCCATTTGGATACAGTGGAGAAAGTTTGACAATTAAGGTATTATTAAATTTAATAATTCCATTAGGGGGCATTGCTTTATGTATTGGAGTTGGATATTTTTGAAAAGCAGTGTGCAAAATTCAAACTTACAATAAAAAAGACTTTTTAAATAAAGATTTTATTACAAAGAACCGTTTATTATTCAAACATTAAAACAGCAATAAAAAAAGCGCCATATCGGCGCTTTTGTATTGCTTTTTATTAATTATTTAATTGCCAAAGTTATTGTTTATCTAGATTTCTTTATTTTGTGTTGGGTCAGAATTTTGATTAAGTTGTCCCTGATTATTCATATTATTTTGGTACATCATGTAAGCATTTTGATTTACTTGCGCTATTTTTTGAGCCTCAGTTCTAGTTAATGCTTCTTTTTCTTCCTCTTCATTTGCGACGCTATTTTTAGCACAAATGATGCACAATGCTACAAACGATAAAATGTATAATGGAATTATTATCACACCTATAATTCCGATAATACGTGCTACTTCATTTCTTTTGTAGGCTCTATCGATAGCTAGGATGGTTAATACGTATCCTAAAATTCCTAAAATTATAGACATTCAAAATATTCCGGCAAAAGCTCACAATATACCAAGGTGAGTTTTTAAAAATTCCTCTTTATTTTCGGATTTTGAAATTTGATTTAATGAAGTTGCAAAAAATACAACTATTGCAGCAACAAAAAATAATCCTGAAATTATTCTAAGTGATATGGCCGCGGCAGAGGCGGTTCGTATTCTTTTCATTTTAACCTTTCTTAATAATTTTTATATTTTAATTATATTAATTTTTTGTTTTATTTTTTTTAAATTTACTATATTTAGATATTCCTATAAGACAGCTTAAAGCGCAATAAAAAATATATTATTTCTATTGACTAAATGCTTTCATATTTATATGCGATTTGATATTAAAAAACCGAAACATTTTATTATGATCTTTTAGATTTCACATCTTAAATTCAGTTTAATTTTATGATAAATTTTAAACATAATGATAAACGATAATCAGTATAAAGGCATGACAATTATTAGGCTAATGAGTATCAATATTTTTTCTAACTTATCAATTAATTTATGTGACTTAGCAAAGCTAATTATTGTTAATATATATCCAATAAATTCAAATAAAAATGTAAGTGAAAATAAAGTGCCTGCTATAAATACTATTATTAAGTGACCTTCGGCAAATGATTTTATTTGTTCTTCTGTATCCAAGATAGGTTTTAAAATAGCAATTGCGCTAAATATAATCGCAGTGAATAAAAAAAACATAGATATACAACGAAAAATTATTGTAACTAACCAGATTTTTTTTATTTTTTCCATATTCTTATTAGCAACCTTATCCATATACTATTATTGTATATTTTTTTACAGTTAAATTAGTATAATTTATATTATTAAATAAAGGATATATAATGCGGCCATTTAATTTAAAAAAATATTTACGTATTCAAACTAGTAAAATAAATGAAAGAATTAAGCAATTTGGGAATCGTTTATATTTGGAATTTGGCGGAAAACTATTTGATGATTTTCATGCCACAAGAATTTTGCCAGGATATGAATCGGATTCAAAAATGCAACTGCTATTAAAACTAAAAGAACATGTGGAAATAGTTATTGCGATTTCATCAGAAGATATTATTAAAAATAAGATGCGGAGTGATATCGGAATTAGTTATGACCAAGATGTTTTGAGATTAATTGACACGTTTAGAAGCCTTGGGTTATATATTCAAAACGTCGTAATTACAAAATATAAACAGAATACTTTGGTTAATAAATTTAAAAAACGTTTAGAGAATTTAGGTATTAAAGTTTCAAGACACTATCCAATTAAGAATTATCCCAACGATGTTAATTTCATTATTTCAAAAGATGGATTCGGGAAAAATGATTATATTGATGTAAAAAAAGAATTAATTATTATTACTGCGCCAGGACCTGGTTCGGGGAAGTTGGCAGTTGCTTTAAGTCAGCTATATCATGATAGTTTAATGAATAAAACTTCTGGATATGCCAAATTTGAAACATTTCCAGTTTGAAATTTAGCATTGAATGACCCTATCAATTTAGCTTATGAAGCGGCAACGGCAGATCTGGCTGATAAAAATATGATTGATTATTATCATGAAAGAAAATACCACACAATTACAACTAATTATAACCGTGATCTTGAGGCGTTTCCTGTTCTGAATTCGTTATTCAAAAAGATTTATGGTATTAGCCCTTATGCATCACCGACAGACATGGGAGTAAATATGGTAGGGTTCTGCATTGATAATTTAGATGAATGTCATTTGGCAGCAAATAAAGAAATTATTCGTCGTTATTTCAAATCGCTCGTGGAATTCAAACGCGACTTGACTCCATATAAAACAATTGAACGTATTGAGAAAATTATTAATGATAATCACATTAATTTTAATTTACGTCCTTGCATATTTAAAGCAAGAAACGTGGCCGATTTAAACAAATTGCCGGCTACAGCAATTACACTGCCTGACGGCTATACAGTTTATGGCAAAACAACTGAATTAATGGGTTCAAATTCGGCAGCTTTATTAAATGCTCTTAAATATTTGGCAAATATTCCCGACAAAATTGATTTGTTAAATAAAGACATTATTACATCATTGCAAAATTTAAAAATAAATACATTTAAGAATTCTAATCCTAGGTTGCATTTAAATGAAACATTAATAGCCCTAACCATTAGTGCGCAAAATGACATTAATTCACAAAAGGCACTGGAAAAGCTTAACTCATTAAAAGGCTGTGAAGTTCATTCAACCGTAATTTTGTCGCATACCGATCAAGAAACTTTTGCTAAAATAGGACTTAATTTAACACAAGACCCTTATTATGAAAGCACAAAATTATTTCAAAAATAGTTTACTATGTAAAAAACCAAAAAATATCATTTATATATTTTATATGTGGTATAATAAGCACGCAATATATGAAGACAGTAACGGCGTAAGCTTAATAAGGTTACCAAGTATGTTTACTTTTTTGGATATTGCAAAATTAATATATAGGAGGAAAAATGAGTGCTTTAAGAGATGCTAAAGTTTTAGTAGTTGATGAAATCGCTAAAAACTTAAATGAATCTAAAGCTTTATACGTTGTAAATTACAAAACATTAGACGTAGTTTCATTACAAACCATTCGTAATGAATTAGCTAAAGCCGGTGTTTTATTAAAAGTTTACAAAAACAGACTTGTTAAACAAGCTCTTTCTCAACTAGGTAAAGCTGAATTAAACGACGCTTTAGTAGGACAAAACATTTATGCTTTTGCTAAAGAAGATGATTTAAGTTCATTAAAAACTTTAGTTAAATTTAAAAAACAATTCCCAGCATTAGAATTAGTAGCTGGTATCTACGAAAACAATGTAGTTGATGCTAAAGCATTAGACGAAATCGCAAAACTTCCTTCATACGAAGAATCATTGATGATTCTAGGAAACTCACTATTAGCACCAATCAGAAACTTAGCTATTGGTCTAAATGAGTTAGTTAAACAAGGAAAAGTATCTGAATAATTAATTAACACATAAGGAGAAAATATTATGGCAAAATTAACAAAAGAAGAATTTGTTTCAGCATTAAAAGAAATGAACATTAAAGAAGTTATGGAATTAGTAGAAGGATTAAAAGAAGAATTCGGTATTGATCCTACTGCTGTTGTAGCTGCTGCTGCTCCAGCTGCTGCTGAAGCTGCTGAAGAAAAATCTGTTTTCAACGTTACATTAAAATCAGACGGTGGAAACAAACTAAACGTTATTAAAGTTGTTAAAGACTTATTAGGTTTAGGTCTAATGGACGCTAAAAAATTAGTTGAATCAGCTCCTGCAGTTCTAAAAGAAAATGCTAAAAAAGAAGAAGCTGAAGCTATCAAAGCTAAATTAGCTGAAGTTGGCGCTGAAGTTACTTTAGACTAATCATAAAATAATGCAAAAATAGGCTTTTAAAGCCTTTTTTGTCTTTTTTATTTATATATACGTGTATATATAAATAACATAAAAACTGAATATAATTTAAAAAAAATACAAATTTTTATAATTAAAAATCTAAGAAACATGAGGTAAGATATGGTGAATAAATCTAAATACGAAATCAGAAAGTTTGGTCCTATTACCGAGAGAAGAGACTACTCAATTAGTCAAAAGAAATTTGATACCCCTGACTTTTTAGAAATGCAAAGAGATTCTGTTGAAAAATTTATTAAAGAAGGCATCGAAGAAGAGTTAAGAAACATTTATCCAATCGAAGCTAATGGAAAAGTTAGAATCGAATACATTTATAATTCAGCTCACTTTGAATATCCTAAAAAATCAGAATTTGAATGCATTAAAGAAGCTAAACAAAAAGGGTCATCATATCAAGGAAAATTAAAAGCAAGATTAAGACAAATCAACATCGAAACCGGTGAAGTTGAGGACTCAGAAGTTGTTTTTGCTGAAATTCCTATTATGACTTACGGTGGTTCATTCATCATTAACGGATCAGAAAAAGTTATTGTTTCTCAATTAATTCGTTCAACCGGAGCATACTTTGGACTTAACGTTAGAAATAAACAAGCTAACGACTTATTTAACAAAGTTGAAATTATTCCACAAATCGGTTCATGAGTTGAAATTTATCACAAGGTAACTTCATCAAGTGCCGATACCGTAAAAATCCATATCGACAAAAATAAATCATTTTTATTAACCACATTTCTAAAAGCATTAGGATTTACCGAAAAAGGCATTAGAAGTATGTTCGGTGAAATTCCTGAATTAGAAGAAACATTTAAAAAAGATAAAATTGTCGGACCAGATGCGCAAATGGTTACTCGTGAAGCGCAAGAAGCTATCTACCGTTTAATCAGAAAAGGTGACCGGATGACAGCTGAATCAGCGCGTAACCTTATTCCATCAACATTATTTAACGAAAAAAGATATAACTTAACCGAAACCGGTCGTTTTACATTAAATCGTAAACTTAATGTTATGGAAAGAATTGCTAATTCATATCTAGCAGAAAACATTTTTTCATCAGATGGCGAACTACTATATGAAAAGGGTTCGTTCATTACATGAGAAATGGCTCGTAAAATTCATGAAGAATTCAAACAAGGCATTATTCCTATGTGACGTCTACCAGATGTGGATTATCAAGTATACGGAAGCCAAATTGATGTTCCAGGAAATGATTCATTATTCGATCGTTTGTCAGTTCCTAAGGTTTGAATTTACCCAACTGAAAATGATATGAACCATGATAATAAAGTTCTTGTATTGGGAAACGATCCTACCTCACATGAAAACTTTCTATTAATCCCAGATTTAATTGCAACAATTTCATACTACTTTAATTTATTATCAAAAGTCGGAGTTGATGATGACCCCGATTCATTAATTAACAAAAGAATTGTTACAATTGGAGAATTATTACAAAACCAATTTAGAGTTGGTTTAATCAAATTAGAAAAAAATACCAAAGAAAGAATTTCTACTAAAGACATTGATAAGATTACACCAAAGAATGTAACTAATAACAAACCTATTTTTAACCAATTTAAATCATTCTTTAATACATCAAAATTATCACAATTCATGGACCAATGTAACCCATTAGCAGAAATTTCAAACAAACGTAGAATTACATCACTTGGACCAAGAGGTCTTAACCGTGACACCGCACAATTTGAAGTTCGTGACGTTCACCCAACTCACTTCGGACGTATTTGTCCAATTGAAACTCCTGAAGGTCCAAACATCGGTTTGATTCTTAACTTAGCATCATTTGCTCAAATTGACAAATATGGCTTTATTCAATCTCCATATTTTAGAGTTAAAAATAAAGTTGTTGATTTTACTAAACCAGTATATTTAACAGCTATCGAAGAAGCAGGCTATACTTTTGCTCAATCAACCGTTCACATCGAAAACAACACTATTACTGATGAAAAAGTAATGGTAAGACGTGATAATGAATATATCGAAGTTAAAGCTGAAGAAGTTGACTTTATCGGGGTTTCAAACCGTCAAATGACTTCTATTGCTGCTTCTGCTATTCCATTCTTGGAAAATGACGATGCTAACCGGGCACTTATGGGTTCTAACATGCAACGTCAAGCAGTTCCTGTTTTATTCCCAGAAGCACCATTAGTTGCAACTGGTGTAGAAGCTGACATTGCTAAATATTCTTCAACAAATATTCGTGCAACAAGAGACGGTATTGTTAACTATGTTGATGCTGATGTAATTAAAATCACTCCTCATGGAGCAACAAAGAGTGATATTTATCATTTAAGAACATTTGAAAGATCTAACCAAGGAACTCTAATTCACCAAGTTCCAATAGTTAAGGTCGGACAAGAAATTAAAGCCGGCGATTTATTAGTTGATGGTCCATCAATGAAAAATGGAGAAATGGCTTTAGGTAAAAACGTATTAGTTGGTTTTACAACTTGACACGGATATAACTATGAAGATGCCGTTGTGTTATCTGAAAGATTAGTTAAAGATGACGTTTATACCTCAATTTATATCGAAGAACAAACTATCCAATTCAGACATTCAAAAGCTGGAGAAGATATTTTAACAAGCGATATTCCAAACGTTTCTAACTACTCAAAACGTTTCTTGGGCGAAGATGGAATCGTTAGAGTTGGTTCAGAAGTTAGCGCTGGAGATATTTTAGTTGGTAGAACATCACCAAAAGGTGAAGAAAATCCGACTCCAGAAGAAAAATTGATGGCAGCAATTTTTGGACAAAAAACTGCTTCAAGAAAAGATACATCTCTTAAAGTAAAACACGGACATAACGGAACTGTTGTAGCAGTTGAAGTTCTATCACGTGAATTTGGTGACCAATTAGAAGATGGTATCGAAAAAATCGTTAAAGTATCAATCGCACAAAAACGTAAAATCAAAGTCGGGGATAAAATGGCTGGACGTCACGGTAACAAAGGGGTTGTTTCGATCGTATTACCAGTTGAAGAAATGCCATATCTAGAAGACGGTACTCCTTTGGATATCGTATTAAATCCTCAAGGTGTTCCTTCACGTATGAACATTGGACAAGTTCTAGAACTTCACTTAGGTTTAGCTGCTAAAAAACTAAATACTAAATTTGTTACCCCAATTTTTGACGGTATTACTCACAACCAAATTAAGGAAATTTTAGAAGAAGCTGACTTAAATCCAACCGGAAAAACAACAGTATATAATGGTCAAACTGGTGAACCATTTGATCATCCTATTTCAGTTGGTATTATGTACTATCTAAAACTTTACCACATGGTTGATGACAAAATGCACGCACGTTCAGTTGGTCCATACTCGCTTATTACCCAACAACCTCTTGGAGGTAAATCACAAAACGGGGGACAAAGATTTGGAGAAATGGAAACTTGAGCTATTGAATCTTATGGTGCATCAAACGTATTACAAGAATTATTGACATACAAATCAGACAATATCATTGGACGTAACCAACTATACAACGCTTTAGCTCGTAAAACTAAATTGCCAAAACCTGGTATGCCAGAATCATTCAACGTTTTAGCATACGAACTACGTGGTTTGGGTATTAAACTTGAAGCTCACGAAAATGATGGTACCGATGCTATTGATGACGAAGCTGAAAGAATTGATACTAAATACTATCAAGAATTTGAAGGAGGAGCCGAATAATGAAAAAGAATTCTAAATACGACTCATTAGATGAAGAAAGAATCTCAAAAATATCATTAGCACTTGCAACTCCAGAAGATGTTGAAAGTTGATCACACGGTGAAGTTACAAAGCCTGAAACTATAAACTATAAAAGCTATAAGCCAGAACGTGGTGGGTTATTTGATGAAATAATTTTCGGACCAATGATTGACTACCGTTGTCCAGTTTGTGGTTTTAAATACAAAAAAATTAATGAAGGAAGTTACTGTACAAGAACTGAATTATATAAACAAGAACATGTACAAATTCTTCCTAAAATGGCCCGTAGAAATCACATGGGTCACATTAAATTAAATAGTCCTGTTGTTCACTTTTGATACTTTAAAGTTGACCACTCAATTATTTTCAAATTATTAGGTTTAAGATCTTCAAATCATTCAAGTGATACCGTTAAACGTGAAGAGTTAGAAAATCTAATTTATTACAAAAACCACATTGTATTAGAAAATGGTGGTTTAAAATCATTGCCTAAAAACCAAATAATTGAAATCAATGAAGCTGCTATTATTTATAAAGCTGCATTAGAAGAATTGTTAGAACGTTTTGAACCAGGCACTGAAGAATATGATGACATTAAGGAAACTTTAGACTCATTAGTTGAAAAAGCAACTTCTAAAATTGGTCAAGAATACGGTATTGACTTCTATGAATTAAACGAAGTTATTGAACACTATTCAGATGCTAAAATCGGAACCGGTGCAATCGCTATTGAATATCTATTAAAAAACCTTGATTTACAAAAAGAAAAAGAATATGTTACTAACGAAATTGCTAAGTTAAATGCAGAAGAAATTGAAAATCCCGATAGATTCGCTTCTACTGCAAAACAAAGCCGCGAAAAACTATATAAACGTTTACAAGTTATTAATGCATTCATTGAATCTAAACAAGATCCAACTAGCATGTTAATTTACAACTTGCCAGTTATTCCTGCTGATTTACGTCCATTAATCCAATTAGATGGTGGACGTCACTCAACTTCTGATATTAACGAACTATATCGTCGGGTAATTATTAGAAATAACCGTTTACAACAATGACAAGAAAAAGATGCTCCTACTTTAGTTATCCAAAACGAATTAAGAATGATTCAAGAAGCAGTTGATGCTTTAATTGATAACCAAAGAAGATCACCAAACCCAGTTTTATCAAAAGACAACCGTCCATTTAAATCAATCTCGGATGCCTTAACTGGTAAAAAAGGTCGTTTTAGACAAAACTTATTAGGTAAACGTGTTGACTATTCAGGTCGTTCAGTTATTGTTGTAGGTCCAAGTCTTAAAATGCACCAATGTGGTATTCCACGTGAAATGGCGGCTAAATTATTTGAACCTTGAATTATTGCTCGTTTAATCGAAAAAGAAGTTGCAACAACAATAAAAAATGCTAAGAAAATTATTGAAGACCAAAACCCAGTAATTTGACCACACGTTGCCGATGCTATTAAAGGAAGACTTGTATTATTAAACCGGGCACCAACCCTACACCGTTTATCAATTCAAGCTTTCGAACCTGTTTTAGTTCGTGGTAAGGCAATCAGACTTCATCCGCTAGTATGTACCCCATTCAACGCCGACTTCGACGGGGACCAAATGGCTGTTCACGTTCCTATTTCTGAACAAGCATTATTAGAATCACGTGAATTAATGTTGGCTAATAAAAACATTTTAGGTCCTAAAGATGGTGAACCTATTATCAACCCTTCACAAGATATGATTTTAGGTCTATACTACTTAACTATTGAAGAAAATGGTGCTTTAGGTGAAGGTAGAGTATTTGATGACTTCGATCACATGATGAGAGCATTGGAAGCTAAAAAGGTTTCGTTACATGCTAGAGTGGCATTGCCTGCTGAAAGTGTCAAATCATCAAAATTAATTAACCCACACGATAAGCAACAATACATTATTTCAACCGTTGGTAAATTTATCTTCAATAATGTATTTCCAAGATCATTCCCATTTATTTATGACAATAAAGTAAATAAAGCAAACTCATTAGAAGATTACAATCAATCATTTAATGCAAAATATGTTGTGCCTGCCGGAACAAATATTGTTGATTACATTAAATATGAATTGCCAATTCAGGAAGCATTCAATAAGAAAAACATTGCTAAAATTATTCGTTACGCCTTTGATAAGTATGTTGCAACAATCTCAATGGCAGACGTAGCTTCTGCAGTTGATAAGCTATCATTAAATGACAGTGATTACAACAGCTTGGCAGAATATATTAGCTTAAAAACATATGAAAACAAGAAAATTGATTCTGAACACGCAATATTGTTATCACAATTTACGGAAGAAGAATTAAACAAAATTCAATTACATAGTCCAGAAAGAATGGCTGGTTCAAATAGTCCTTTAACTCCAGAAGAAAAAGCCAAAATTTTAGATGGTGTATGATTCAAATATACCAATATCGTGGCTTCAATTCTAGACGAAATTAAACAATTAGGCTTTGATTATTCAACAATTTCAGGTATTTCTATTTCATTCTCAGACATTTTAGAAACTGATAAAAAAGCTGAATTAATCAAAGAAGGGGATGAATACATTTCTAAATTAAAACAATACTATAATTTAGGTTGAATTACAGACGACGATAGATACTCATTAACGATTAAAAAATGAGCTGAAATCAAAGACGAAATTCAAGAAGACTTGCAAAAAATCATTAAAGAAAACCCACAAAACCCTGTTATTACCATGATTAACTCAGGAGCTCGGGGCAACATCTCTAACTACGTTCAATTAGCTGGTATGCGTGGACTTATGGCTAACAACACTAAAACCACTAAAGCCGATGCTAAAAACGACCGTGTTGTTAGATCAACTGTTGAAGTTCCAGTTAAATCTTCATTCATTGAAGGTTTAACCGCATTCGAGTTCTATTCATCTACCCACGGGGCTCGTAAAGGGCTAACTGATACTGCTCTTAACACTGCAAAATCAGGTTACTTAACTCGTCGTTTAGTTGACGTTGCACAAAACATTGTTGTACGTCAAGAAAACTGTGGTTCTGACTATGGTTATGTTGCAAGAAACATTGTTGATACTAAAACAAAACAAATTATTGTTTCATTAAAAGAAAGAATTGTTGGTCGTTTTGCAAATAAACCAGTTATTTCTAAAAAAGGTATTGAAATTTGTCCAAGAAACACTTTAATTACTGAAAAAATTGCTCAAAGAATTGTTGAGGACAACATTGAAGAAGTTGAAATTAGATCAATTTTAGGCTGCAACACCAGAAATGGTGTATGTAAAATGTGTTTCGGTAAAGACTTGGCAACAAATAGAATTGTTAACATTGGTGAAGCTGTTGGTATTATTGCAGCTCAATCAATCGGTGAACCTGGTACACAATTAACCATGCGTACATTCCATACTGGTGGGGTTGCCGGTGTTGAAGATATTACTGGTGGTTTCACGCGTCTAATCGAATTAATTGACGCCCATGAACAACCATGAGGACGTCCTGCTGTTATTTCTCCATATAAAGGAAAAGTAACTGACATCGAAGTTGATGAAAAAGATGCAAACAACTACTTAATTACTATTCTTACTGAAACAAACGACGGGCAAAAAGTTCCTAAAAAAGTATTTGTTAACACAACTAAAAAATTACGTGTTAAAGAAAATGATGAAGTTAGAATTGGCCAAAAACTATCGGAAGGTCCAGTAATTTTAAAAGAATTATTAAACCTAACTGACACTATCACCGTTCAAAACTACTTATTAAAAGAAATTCAAAGAATTTACCGTATTCAAGGGATTGCAATTTCTGATAAATATATTGAAATTATTATTCGTCAAATGATGTCGAAAATTGTTATTTCTGAACCTGGTGATTCTAAATTCTTTGCCGGAGCTATCGTTGATATTTTTGACTATCAAGAAGAAAATGCTCACCTATTATCAAAAGGCTTAAGACCATCATATGGTAAAGTTGTAATCAAAGGGGCAAAACAAGTTCCTTTACTATCAGATTCATTCTTAGCGGCCGCTTCATATCAAGAAACAAGTAAGATTTTAGTTCACGCTGCTATCTCATCTAGATCAGATACATTAAGTGGACTAAAAGAAAATATCATTGTTGGTAAGAAAATTCCTTCAGGAACAGCTTTAAGACCATTTGAAGAACATTCAAAATATGATATTAGACCTTCAATTAATTACTTTAGCAATAATGAAATTAATCCAGAAGAAGTTTCAGATCCAATTGATATTGATGCATTCACTAATGAATTAGTAGAAGACTATAACCCAGCTGATGAAGAAGTTATCGCAACTGATGAAGATTATGATGATGTTGACGATTTAGGTCAAGACAACGAATAAAAAGAATAAAAAAAAGCGCCAAATAATAAGGTGCTTTTTTTGATTATGTTGTATAATATATTCGTTACTTATAGAGTAACCATACTAAACAGGTTTACAAACTATTTTATAGTACCTCAAGGATGCGACAAAATATAAGGAGGCTCACACATGTTTGCAATTATCGAAACTGGTGGAAAACAATTACTTGTTAAAGCCGGCGATGTTATTTACATCGAAAAAATCGAAGGCAACGAGGGTGAACAAGTTGTATTTGACAGAGTTTTAGCTCTAGATGATAAAATTGGTACACCTTTTGTAGAAAAAGCTTCTGTTTTAGGAACCATCGAAAAACAAGGTAAAGCAAAAAAAATTATTGTTTATAGACACAATGCTAAATCAACCCACAAACGTAAATTAGGACACCGTCAACCATATACAAGAGTTAAAATCTCAGAAATAAAGGTTAAATAGTTATGGCACATACGAAATCAGGTGGAACAACCTCTAATAGTAGAGATTCAGCCGGTAGAAGATTAGGCGTTAAAGCTACTGACGGTCAATTTGTTTCAGCGGGAAGCATTATCTATAGACAAAGAGGAACAAAAATTTTCCCAGGCAACAATGTTGGTCGTGGAAAAGATGATACTCTATTTGCGTTAATCGATGGAATTGTTAAATTCGAAAACAGAATCAACAGAAAATTTGCTTCAGTTTACACAGAAGAACAATTAGCAAATAAAACTAAATAGTAAAAAAATAGTTCGCCGACCGCGAACTATTTTTTAAACTATAAAATTAATTATTATTTTAAAACACAAAAAAATTTCTAAATCTTCCATAAAAATGTCATTAAAATTGCAAAATTTTATTTGTTAAAAAAATTGCTAAAAGTTAATTTTTTTTGTATATTGTTCTAAAAATAATAATATAATTATTAATGCCTCAATAATAGAGGCAAACAAATCGTTCATTATTTAAATGTTTATATTTCATTTAAATATTTCAATTAACTAGTTTTTTAATATTTTTATAAAGTCGTAAAATCTATCTTTTATTCATTTAATCTAATTTATTTTTTGCCCTTTTATTTTTTATATTTTAACTTTGGTAAAACTTAAAATGATTAATTAATAAAACGACCTAGCTG
>NZ_VHHP01000065.1 GCF_006491995.1 Metamycoplasma neophronis | reverse complement strand
CATATCATACATCACAATGTGCGGCCCGGGCGGCACCGCGGCGGGCGGCGATTCAGCCGACCGGGCATGCCGCCGACGTTATGCGTGCAACGCCCTCTTCAGCGCCGCCAAGCCGCGGCCGGTGGCTTCGGCCGCGGCGGGCACCACCAGGGCGAAGTTGACGTAGCCGTGCACCATGGTGGGCTCGTTGCTTAGCTCTACGGAAACCCCTGCGGCCGTGAGCAATTCGGCGTAGCAAGCACCGTCGTCGCGCAGCGGATCATGCTCGGCGGTGCCGATGAAGGCGGGAGGCAGGCCGGACAGGTCAGCGTTTCCCGGGGCCAGTGTCGTGGGCAGCATCGTGTGATCACTGATGTCCAGCCCCGGCACATACCAGGCCAGGAACGCGTCGATGACGTCACGGTCCAGGATTGGCGCATCGGCATTTTCGGTGAAAGACGGCAGCGACAGGTCGGCCATGGTCGTCGGGTACCACAGCAGCTGGAACACCAGCGGCGGTCCGCCGACATCCCGGGC
>NZ_VHHP01000064.1 GCF_006491995.1 Metamycoplasma neophronis | reverse complement strand
ATCGGCACGTTGGCGCGTCGACCGCCGCGATGGTTGGCGGTGACCCGCGGTGTCGGACCGTGCCGGAACCAGGTCACAATCCGGGTGGCCTCGGTGGCATCGGTCGGAGCGATGTCGTCGCCGACAAGGGCGTTGACGGGAGTGGATTTGCCGGCCTTGAGTGTGCCAGCCAACGCGATGCGCAGCGGTTCGGCTAGGCGCGCACCGATGCGGTCCAGCTGGCAAAAAACGTCGCCACGCTGACGATAGGCCGGCGCACCCCGGTAGGCCTGGATGGTTGCGTGCAGAATCGCGCGGACCCGGTCGCTGGTGCTCACGCTCGTCCCAAGCTCGCCCGGGGCGTCAAGGTTGGCTCCAAGCCGGCAAGGTTGTCGTTGACCTGGCTCAGGATACCCAATTGCCGCTGAAGTTCCCGAATTCGATTGTCCCGCTCGGTTTCCGCCACCTGCGCCGCCGCGATGGTCGCCTGCAGGGACTCGGTGAGCGACCGGGTGATCTCTTCGGCGATCTCGCGGTAG
>NZ_VHHP01000063.1 GCF_006491995.1 Metamycoplasma neophronis | reverse complement strand
AATCCAAGGTTCTATTGATCCAAAAATAACATCAAAGCCTTTTGTACATGCATTCTATTCTCACTCTGCCTAAAAATGATAGATGACGCGCTGTCGGGTAAAGTAGCAGAAACCTCTTTTCCCCTTTCCATAGGCATACAATGCATAAACACCGAATCGGGTTTTGCATGAGACATTAATGTCTCATTAACCTGAAACCCTTTAAAAATCTTGACCGCTTCAGGATTATCAAATCCCATACTTGTCCACACATCGGTATAAACGGCATCCGCTTGCTTCACAGCTTCCTCCGGTTTATCAAAACAATAAATCATTTGTTTCCCTGTCTTGCTTTGGGCTTCCTTAATAATGGCCTCATTAGGCTGATTTGATTTTGGGCAACAATAATGCACAGTGACACCTAGCTGCGGTGCCAAAAGCATCAAACTATGCAAAATATTATCGCCATCCCCTATGTAAGTGAGGGTTAATCCTTCCAAAGCACCAAATTGTTCTTCAAGACTTAACAAGTCAGCAAGAG
>NZ_VHHP01000062.1 GCF_006491995.1 Metamycoplasma neophronis | reverse complement strand
GAAGAACACCGTGTCGAGACCCGCCGGGGTGATGTCGACCAGCAGCTTCGCCAGCCGGGCCGCCGGCTCGTGAGTCAGCCCCCCGAACATGACGTGGTTCATCACCCGCAACTGGGTGGTTAACGCCTGGTCCAGAGCGGGGTGGCCGTGCCCGTGGATCGCGGTCCACCAGGAGCTCATCGCGTCGAGCACCTCGATCGGCTGGCCGTCGCGAATCAGCGTCAACCACGCTCCGTGGGCGGCGACGGCCACCACCGGCGCCACGGCTTCCCTGCCGATGGAGCTGTAAGGGTGCCACAGCTGGGCGCCATCGACCGCGATGATCTGCTCGGGCGTCAACCCGCCAGTCGCCGCAGCCATGGAGATCGAGGGTAATGCAGCCACGCCACGGCCCATCCCAGTAACGGTCGCCAAAACCTCTGCCATCGGGGAGCATGCATGCATGGCACCGCCGAATCAGCCTGAAGACACTCAGCCCGATGCTGGCACCGAATCCCGGTCGGCTCTAGACCAGCCCACGAGACGGGCTCCTA
>NZ_VHHP01000061.1 GCF_006491995.1 Metamycoplasma neophronis | reverse complement strand
CGGCAAAGCCGGGCTGATCGGCGACGGCGGTGACGGCGGCGCCGGAGGAAACGGCACCGGTGCCAAGGGCGGTGACGGCGGCGCTGGCGGCGGTGCCATCCTGGTCGGCAACGGCGGCAACGGCGGCAACGCCGGGAGTGGCACACCTAACGGCAGCGCGGGCACCGGCGGTGCCGGCGGGCTGTTGGGTAAGAACGGGATGAACGGGTTACCGTAGCCGGGAGGCCGGCTACCGCGCTCCCGGCGTCTTACCTGAAGCCGCGCTGCGACTGTGAATCTCACGACGCCTTGTCGGCGTGTCGCGTCGCAGGATTCCCAGTCGCGGCGCGAGGAGGCTTACATGCCCTGCGCTCGGGCTGCCGCATGCGCTCCGGCGCGACGCCCGAAAAGCGACCCCTCACCCAGCTGGGTCCCGCTGGCATATCCCTTGCCGTCCTGGGCGATATTGGACGCGCATGCCCCGACCGCGTACAGGCCGGCCACCACCGCGCCGTCGTCGCGCAGTACTTGAC
>NZ_VHHP01000060.1 GCF_006491995.1 Metamycoplasma neophronis | reverse complement strand
GGTCAACCTCGATAAGCACCGGCACACCAGTCGCCGCGGCCGCCCGCACCGGCTGGGCCAAAGTGCCCGACCGGTGCAGGCCGCCGTGGATTTCTGCCCATTCCAGCAACTCACCCTGGTCGATGAGCTGCTGAAAGCGGGTGGGGTCGATGAAGTGGTAGTCGACACCGTCGACCTCGCCCGGGCGTGGCGCCCGCGTCGTGGCCGAGACACTGAAATGCAGATTCGGGATCCGCTCGCGCAGACACCGAACCACCGTGGATTTGCCGACCGCGGAAGGACCGGACAGCACCACCACACGTCCCACTGCCGCCGGTTGGCCACGCGCGGTGGGCTTGGTGTCCGGTCCCTCGCCGACGCTCACTGGCGCTCCTGGGCGGGTTCCCCCCACGGGGCGTTCGGCCTGAATTGTGAGCTGGCCCTGTCAGGCCGCCTCTCCCCCGTATGCGGGGGTACGCCCACCACAGGCCTTCCGGCCCGCATCTTCGGCCGGCGGGGTTAGGCGGAGCCGAACTTTTCCAGCAGGGCCTTGCGCTGACGGTCACCGAGCCCA
>NZ_VHHP01000005.1 GCF_006491995.1 Metamycoplasma neophronis | reverse complement strand
CTGCATAGCAAAGTAAAAAAACTTATCATTGCTTTGTTTTGTTCTAATTTTATAAACTGCTTCAAAAAATGTAATTATTATTAAATGTTTTTATGGTTTTATGCTTAGTTATATATTTTTAAATAAAAAAAGCCTGCCATCAAATTGACAGACTTGGATACTAACATAATATTCTTAATATATTTATGAATTACTTTCTTGAGCATTTAGATTATTTAATCTTTTTATATAATCATCACTCAAAAGTCTAGCTGCTGATATTAGAGTTTTATTAAATAAACATAAATAAGAAAGCATAGTTGAATCATTTTTTTCTTTTAATTCTTTATAGGGCAAAATTATAAAACCATAACTTCTTAATGGGTAATAAAATACAAAATTAGATCCTGAAGCAATAAGAGCAAAAATGATTGCCAATACTGTTAATGCAATTCGTGTGTTGGGGTTTATATTTTTTATTGCAAAGATACAAATTAATAATGGAATTGTTATTACAATACCTCCAATCAACATAAATAATCATATTTTTAATCAAAATTTAAATTTTTTTTCTATTAATTCTAATGTTTTCATCACTAATAACCCCCGTAAATATTAAACATTAAGTATTTAATTGGACATTTTAACAATCATAGCTTTTTTAAAAGTGCTTTTTTAATATTAATGCCTTTAAAAACTTTGTATTTAAAAAAGTGCTCCAATACATAAATCAATTTATGTTTTTCTTATTTGTTAATTTATAGTTACATATTATATCGCCTTTTATTAAGGCGAAATTTTTTTGATAATTAAAAAAGATAAAAAATTCTAAAAAATACACGAAAGGTTATTTTTTTTCGATTTTTATATTTTTTTAAAGAAGAATGATATCAATTAAAAAAATAACTTATATTTATAAAGTTTTTAAAAAGAGTTTTTATTAAAATAAAAATTAATATTGTGCATATATTATTTTTTCAAGCTAACCTACTTACTAAACAAAAGTTTAAAAAGATAAATTAAAAAAGCCCGGACGCGGGCTTTTTAATTACTTAAATTTATCTTAATTATTATTTATTTTTAGCAATAAATGCATCTAAACGGCTTGCTTTTCTTGCGCCATTGTTTTGGTGTAAAACACCTTTTGAAACTGCTTTATCAATTTCGTGGTGAGCCTTTGCAGAGTATTCAGCTGCTTTAGGATCGTTGGTTTGAGCTGCTAATTTAGCTTTTTTGATAGCTGTTTTAACAGATGATTTGATAGCAGAATTACGCGCGTTTGCTTTTTCGTTAGATAATATTGCTTTTTGTTTTGATTTGATGTTTGCCATTTTTTTGCCTTTCTTGCTATTAATAATTAGCATTACTTATTTTATAATAAAAATAATATTTTTTTTATTTTTCTTAAAAATATCTTATTTTTTAAATATTTTAACATTATTTAAGGTTTTTATTTTTTTAAAATAACAACTTTTTATGTTTTAAATATAAATCAATCTATAATTATAGCCATATGGAAATTAGCGAACCAATTATTTTTAAATATATTCTTGACGGCAAAGATTGAGAAGTAACTGTCGTATTAAAAAACAAATTGGGCTATACATTTAAACTTGACAAAAACGGTAAGTTTGTTTTATATATTTCAAAATTATGATTTAATCGTATATTAAAAAATCCTAATGAAAGAAATAAATTAGATAAGAATATTATTAAATGACTGCCGAGGATGATCGTTCATAAAGACATTTTAGAGTTCAATTTCGAAGAAAGATATTTTTATTTATGAGGAGTTAAAACAGAGTTCCATATTTTAAAAAGTTTTGTTTATTTCAAAGAAGGCGATAAGTTACATTATGTAAAAATAAATCGACAAAATAAAGAGTATATTATAAAAGCGATAAACAATAAATTAGAAGAAATTATTTATGATGTCGCCAAAGAGTATACTGATTATTATTTTAAATTATTGTTCAATACTACTTTGGCTGACGTTAAGTATAAGATTTCCTCAAAAGAAGTTACAACATATTGAGGTAAGCATTTTTATCGAAAAAAAGAAATTATTTATAATTTATCATTAGTTCATTACGATAAAAAATATTTAAGAGCTACTGCATTGCATGAAGTGAATCATTTTAAGTTTCCAAAACATGGCCAGAAATTTTGAAATAACATGGCAAAATTTGATTACGAATATTATAAAATTGATCGCGACAAAAAAATGAGTTAGGATAAGGCGGGAGATATGAATAAACCATATATTATTGGTATCACGGTTGGATTAAGTTGTTTTTTCTTATTTGTAATTTTAATTTGAATTTTAATTGCGAAATTAAACAAACGCAATAAAAAAGATCGTAACCTAATTAAACAATTCGATATAGACATTAAAGATGAATTAATTAATTTGAGTAATTCATTAATTCCAAATAGCACAATCATTCGGGAAAATAAATATTATATTAGTCCAAAAATCTCATTCGAATTAAAAAATGTTTTAATCACAAGTGTAGGATTATTTGTCATGTCCCATGTTTATCAAGATGGCGGAATAATCGAAGGTGATACACTCGAACGTGAGTGAAACATTAAAATGGATAAAAAAAATATTTTATTTCCTAATCCTGTTGTAGCCATTGATAATACAGTAAAAGCATTAGGCAAAATTATGCCTTCAAATATTCCATTAATTTGTGTGCTAGTTTTTAAAAACGGAACAAAGCCTAATTTATATAATCTACCAGGATATGTGCTTGCATCTGAGGTTAATAATTTAGCGGCCTCGATTTATGAAGTATATCAAGAACTTCCCCAATTACTAAGCAATGAACAAATGGGAAACATTGTCAATATTTTCTGAAAATTCCAATCTAAAAAAATCTAAAATCAATATCGAAAAATCGACATAATTTATATTGAAAAAATACTTATTTTATATTGAAAAATATTGCTTTTTTACTTTTCAATACATTGACTGAATACACTCAGTAAAATTTGAATGTACAAAAAAGTAGACTAAAAAGCATATTTTTTTAACAAAATTAAGCAAAAAAACACACTAATTTGCATAACAAAAATTATTTTTGTTAAAATAATGACATAAATTATTAATAATTTAAATGAATGGAGTCCAAAATGAAACAAGAAAAGAAATCAACTTTAGAAAAATACTATATTTCTGAAGCTTTCGATAAGGATAGAAATGTTTCATTTAACTTTAAAAAAGCTAACAAAAAAATTTCTGGAAACTTCACCGAATTCACCGATGCAGTTGAAGAATTCATCAGAGTTAGCGAAGCAACATCAAACGACACAAAATGTTGATTCCATCGTGACGGTGCATACCGTGGTAGCGTTGACATCAACAAAGCTCGTTTAATCGTTGAAAAAGTTAAAGAAAAACAAGTTAAAAACGAAGATGCTATTACATACATCGAAGCAGAAAATCTAGTTGACAAAGCGCCAGCTAAAAAAGTTAACCTAAACGAAGAAGCTTTATTAGTATCATTCTACGTTGAAGGTGCTGAAACCAAAACAGCTGAAGAAATTAAAGCTGAAGACATTAAATCTGAATCAAATTACCCAGTTGTTATTGAAAAAGTAGTAGCTAATGGCGATGCATTAGACATTTACTACCACATTACAAATAAAAACTCTAAATCAGATACAGTTTTAGCTACCCTAACTGGTTTTGCTGAAAACATGCAACCATGTGAATGCAGACTAGAAGACGCTTCTGAAGCACACCCTATCCAATACACCGGAAGAGGAAAAAACAAAGGTTTCTGAGCATTAGTTTCAGTTTTAGTTGTGTTAATCATTATTAACATTATTTTAATTGTTCTACGTGCTACAGGAAAATTCTAATAATAGTATTTTAAACAAACTGCTTTAAGTAGTTTATAAAGTAACCTGCCAAAAAGTTGGAGGTTACTTTTTTTTATGTTTTACTTAGCATAATAAAAACCCAAGCACGATAATTGCGCTTAGGTCATGATATTAATGTTATTAATTATTATTTTAATGATTTTTTAAGAGCGTGTAACTTAGCTAAGAACTCTTCTTTGGTGTAGGTTTTAGTTTCTTCTGAACCGTATTCTCTCACGGCTAAAGTATTTTCTTCTATTTCTTTGCGTCCAATAACAATAATAAATTTAGTTTTTTGTAATTGGGCTTCTCTGATTTTCTTGTTAATTCTTTCTGATCTTAAATCAACATTAACATTGATATCTTCGTCTAAGAATTCTTCATATAAATCTTGGCAATATTGGTTTAATTCGTCATTAATTGGCATAATGGTTACTTGTCTTGGGCTCAATCAATATGGTAATGCACCTTTAGTTTGCTCTAATAAAGTAGCAATAAATCTTTCATAAGTTCCGATTAAACCACGGTGAATTAAAACTGGGGTTTGGAATTGTTCTTTATCATCAACATATTTCATTTCAAAACGTGAAGGTAATAAGAAATCTAATTGTAAAGTTGACATAGTAATAATTCTATTTAAAACTGTTCTTACTTGGAAATCAACTTTTGGACCATAAAATGCGGCTTCTCCGATGAATTCCTTATATTCGATGTTTAATTCTTTTAAAACTTCCCTTAGATCATTTTCTGCTCGATTTCACATTTCATCATTTTGGAAGAATTTTTCATGGTCTTCTGGGTCTCTTAATGATAATGAAACGTGGTCAATTTCGATATTGAAATCTTTTAGGGCTTGTAAAATCATTTTGTATAAGTGTTTAAATTCGTCTTTAATTTGGTCTGGTCTAACAAAAATATGTCCTTCAGTTAAATCCATACCTCTAACTCTTTCAAGTCCTGATAAGGCGCCTGATTTTTCATAACGGTATAAACGCGATTGTTCTGAATATCTAATTGGTAAATCTTTGTAAGAACGACGAGTTGCGTTGAATAATAAAATGTGGTGAGGACAAGTCATTGGACGTGCTACTAATAATTCATTATCCATAACGATAGGTTTGAACATAGTGTCTTGATAGTGAGCTCAGTGTCCGCTGATTTCATATAATTTCTTTTCACCAAAATGCGGAGTCATAACTTCGTTAAAACCATATTTTTTATCTAATTTTAAAACATAGTCACGAATTGCATTGTGAATTTTCATTCCGTCTTCTAATCAAATTGGAAGCCCTTGACCGCTTAATTGATTGAAAGTAAAAATGTTTAATTCTTTTCCGATTTTACGGTGGTCACGTTCTTTACGTTCTTCTAGAATAAATAGATATTTGTCTAATTCTTCTTTAGTTTCTCAACTGGTTCCGTAAATTCTGGTTAACATTTTATTATTTGAATCACCACGTCAATAAGCTCCGGCAACTGATAATAATTTAAAGTGGCGAATTTCTTTAGTGTTTTCAATATGCCCACCAGCACATAAGTCAGTAAATAATACTTCGTTAGTTTTTGGATGATAGTATTGAAAAAATGTCACTTCTTTGCCTTGACTTACAAATTCTTCATATAACTCTTTTTTGTATGGTTGGCCTTCGAATGAATATTGTTCAATTCCCACTTGTCTCATAACATAGCCTTGTTCAGCTAGTTTTTTCATTAGTTTTTCAATTTTTGGTAAATCTGATTCTAATAAAGGTTGTTCAAATTCAAAATCATAATAGAAACCTTCATCAATTGCAGGCCCAATGGCTAATTTGGTGTTTGGATATAGTTTTAGAATTGCAGCTGCTAGTAAGTGGCTGGTTGAGTGATTTAATTTGCTATTTGCTTGCATTATTTAACCCCATTCCCTTCATAAGTTTTTCTAGGTTTTTGTGTGCTACTTTGCGAGCTTTTTCGGCCCCAATTTTAGCTTCTTCATCTATGTGTTTCATTGCTTCGGCATATTTGGCTTGAATATCAATTAAAAATGATTTAACTTCTTCGCCAACAGCTTGTTTTAATTCGCCATAATTTTTATCGGCAAATAATTCGCTTGTTTGTTCTAATGTTTTATCAGTTAAAGCTGAATAAATTGTTAATAGATTTTTAATTCCTGGTTTTTCATCTGATAAATAGATTTTGCCTTCTGAGTCAGTTACTGCTTTCATAATTTTTTTGTATGCTTTTTCAGGATCATCCAATAAATAAATTGATGATTTTTCATTTTTATCAGATTTTGACATTTTTTTAGTTGGTTCAGTTAGTGACATAATTTTTGCCCCAACTTCTGGAATATATGGTTCGGGAACTTTGAAATTAGTTTTGTATTTGTTATTTAATCTAATTGCTAAATTTCTAGTTAGTTCCACATGTTGTTTTTGGTCAATTCCAACTGGAATAATGTCAGCATTATATAGTAGAATATCACCGACCATTAGTGTTGGATACATCAATAAACCTGTCGGAATTGTTTCCATTCCATTAGCTGTCTTTACTTTGGATGATTTGTCTTTAAATTGTGTCATTCTTGACAATTCACCAATTGTTGTGTTTGTTAAAACTAATCAATTCATCATTCCGTGCTCTAGAATGTCAGATTGAAAAAATAAGGTCGTTTTATTTGTATCAATTCCACACGCTCTAAATAATGCGAATATATTTCTTCTGTTTTGTTCAAGTTCTTGTGGGTCTATTGGCAAGGTTAAGGCATGTAAATCTGCTATGAAAATATAGTTTTCATATTGGTCTTGCAATTTAACCATGTTCCGAATAGCACCTATATAGTTAGCTAAGGTTAATTTGCCGGTAGCAGTGATTCCACTTAGCATAATTTTTTTATCATTAATACTCATAAAATTTCCTTTCTTTAATAAACCATTATTAATTTTAATACATTTTTAAAAATATGCGACTTTTTAATTAAATAGAATTTAATAAAAAAATCCAATGTAGCAAATTAGCTTTTTACGTGATAAAGATTAATTTTTTTTAAGTTATTAATTAATAAAAAAAGCCAAATAAAATATAATATATATAACCTTAACAAAAGGCATTTTTCATTATTGAAAAGAGGGAATAAATGAATAGCAAACAAAAAGCTTTATATATATTTTTACTAATTATAACTTTTGGTTTAATTAGTATTTACTGACGCAAAAAATATCAAAAAAAACAAGTTCAATCACAATTAAGCATTGAGCAAAAATTATCGTTCGATTATGACAGTTTAATCACGGCATTAGGTGGAATTAAAAACATTAATAATGTTTCATCAACTCACAAAATCATCAAAGTATTTTTTGAAAATAGAAATGCAATCAAAATTGAAGATATTCAAAAACTAGACGGAATGAGCGGAATTACATTTCAATCAAATTCAATTTCAATCGTACTAGGGAATTCGGCTAAATATTTAGAAGAAAAAATTAAAAAGGACATTGACCATGAATAAACAAGATGCTAAATATCAAACATTAATGGCTAACTTATTAAATATCGATACATTTGATACTTCATTATACAGTGCTATCGACAATGAAAGATTTTTTGATGTTTATAAAAATTTTGGATCAGAAACTTTTGATAAGATATTCAAAAATTACAACATTAATTGTGTTCTAACTGAAATTGGCAATCAAGAAATTAGTGAAAAAGTTAAAGCCGCTAATTCAAAACAAGACATAATTAGCACATATAAAGAATACAATCGTCGGATTGAGGATAACATTTTTAAATTACTTTCGAGTGACTTAGAGAAAGCCAAAAAACTGCTTATCAGTCGTTTAGAAACTGAGTTTCAAAAATCAATAGTTAAATGAAAGAAAATTTTAAATAAAGCACAAAATATCAATATTGAAACAAATATTTGACCATTGCATATTGGGTTCTTTTTTATCTCAATCAAAACCGATAAAAAAACAATTTATGCCCCTTTATTTTTCAAAGAAGTAACATTAGAAATTAAAAACTCACTAGTTTATTTAAAATCCAATTCTGATGTTAGGGTAAATAGCAAATTAATTACTTTTTTAGGTCAAGAAGGATTCATGCTTAATGTTGATAATTTTGATTTTGCTAACTTATCAATTGAGCAAGTATTTAATTATTTTAAAAAAGAATGATCACCAATTTATAACATGCCTGAATCTTTAAAAACTAAGATTCCTAATTTAAGCCAAGATACAATCACAAATACTTCGATTGAATTTCATCCCGGTATGGTTTTAGGTTTTTACAATGTCTCTTCAGGTTATTTGTGAAACCAAATGAAGAAAATTATTGAAAACGATGAATTTGAAGATATATTAAATCCCGATTTTAATAAAAACTTATATCGTGAAAAAATTGACAAAGTTATTTTTGATAAGAAATTTAAATTATATAAAATTCAAAAAACAAACTTTTCACAAGATATGGCGACCATTTCAGCTCTATATCAAGATACAATAATTTGAGGTCCTCCGGGAACAGGAAAATCTCAAACCATTAGTAACTTGATAGCTAATATCATTGCTCGCGGTTTTACTGCTTTAGTTGTATCACAGAAAAAAGCTGCTTTGGATGTATTAAAAAAACGTTTAAAGAAATTATCGATTTTTTGTTTATTCGCTCTTAATGATAAAAACTTACGTGAAGAAACATTTTATAAACCTTTAAAAGATTTCATCTACTATGTGGAAAACTTCAAATTAAACAATACTGAAAATGGAATTCAAGTTTTTTCTAACGATGATAAACAATATGTTGACTTAGTTTCAAAGATTTCAAAACTTCCTAACTTAAATAATATTTTGAATTTCTATTCAGCTGTTGTTAATTCAAATTTCACTGAAACTACTTTCAATAATTTAAAACGCTTAGACCACAGCTTAAAATATGACTTATCAAAATCATTACTTGATAAAAAAGAAATTAAAAAATATTTATATGAAACTAACCGGGCTAAAAAACCTCATGCCTTTACAATTTATCCAGCCAATATAAGAGAGGCTGCAGAAATTATTGCTGAAGATAATACTTTATTTACTGTTGATATTGATAAAGCACTAAGATATATTGATTTAGTGGACTATGAATCAATTAAACAAATGCATGAAGATTATCAAAAGATTTTACAAGCTAAAACTATCGATGTTAATGATGATGCTACATTAACAAGAATGATTTTACAAAGTACCATTAATAAGATGTCAGATTTTACTGATGAACAAAAACGCCAGTATACAGCTTTTGCGATGGCTATTCGAACAGGACATCTAAAACCTTATAAATTCTTCCATAAACATAAGGAAATGATCAAGTTATTATTCCCTATTATTGTTACTACGCCAGAACTTGATTTATCAATGTGAGACAAAGAAGAGTTTGATTATGCAATCTTAGATGAATCAAGCCAAATTTTTATTGAAAAAGGTATTCCGATTTTATACTTAGCCAAACGTAAAGTTCTTGCTGGAGATAATCAACAAATGCAACCAACAAGATGATTTTCTGTTTCATATAGTTTTGATGAAGAAGATGATTTCGGAAACATTGAGTCATTGCTTGACTATGCCACAGCCCGTGGAGTCTATTCAATACTATTAGACAAAAACTATCGTTCAAAACAAGCTTCACTGATGACATTTAGTTCTAAACATTTTTATGATTCAAAATTAGATGTTATTGATGATTATGAACTTTCACTAAACAACGAAAAAGCCATTGAAGTTGTGCAAGTTGACGGTAACTGAGATAACAGTATGAACGAAGCCGAAGGCAAGGCGGTTATTGAACTAGCTAAAGAAAATCTAAAAAAATATGAAAAAATCATTATTTTAGTTTTCAATGCTAAACAACAAGATTATTTAATTAACTCAATTTTTGGTTTTGAGCCTGAATTAGAAGAAGCATTAAATAACGACAGACTTACTTTGAAAAACATTGAAAACATTCAGGGTGATGAGGCTGATTTAGTTATTATGTCAGTTGTATATGACAAAAAGACTTCGCTATATGGAACTTATGTAGCGCGTCAAGGTGGTAAAAATGCACTTAATGTTGCAATATCACGTGCAAGAGAAAAAGTTATCGTAGTTAAATCGATTTATGCTGATGATGTTGAAATTACTGAACGTTCAACTACTGACATGATTATTTTTAAAGAATGATTAAAATTCTTAGATTTGCCTTTAGAAGAACAAAAAAATTATTTAGATGGTGTTGAAGATTTTCTTGAAACAAAAACATTATCAATGCCAACATACAATGAATTTAAAAATGAAATATTTAAGGAATTGCAAGAATTTATTAGACCTTATAAGGACCTTAAATTATTGGCAAATTATTCTGTTGGAACAAAAAATATCGATATCGTTTTAGTTAACACTTTAACAAATAAATTAGTGCAAGGTTTCATTATTGATGGATATGATTACATTAATGACTATAAAAAGTATTTAAAATTCAAAGATAATATTAAATTCCTACAATCAAAAGCTTATCCTTTAATTATTATTAGCTTAATTCAATGGCCAGTTGATAAACCAAACATTTTAGCAACACTGCGCGAAAAAGCGGATTCAGAAGTATTGTCAAATGCTAATTTAAAAGTTAATCAACAAATTTTAAAAGCTTCTTTAGACAAAGCAAATACTGAAGAAAAAAATACTAATGACGATTTTTTAGTTGAAGAATTTGATGACGAATTAAATCCAATTGAATCAACCACTGAATTAATTATTGATGAAGATAGCAGCCCTGAAGTAAATACTATCGAAGAAATCGAAATTGAAGAACCTAAAAATTCAGAAATGAATGAATTCAATGAAGTTTCATTAGAAACACACGATATAAATGAAAATTTAGAAGACGATGATGTAGAAGATTTTGCAGTAGAAAACGGTATAGTTAGCGAAACATTGGCTAATGATATAGATGAACATGAATCATTATGCAACGCTGAACAATGTTCAGATCACGAAATGGACGATATTGAAGATGAACATCAAGCAAGTAATTATTTATCTGAAGTAGTTGAAATTGAACATGAAAGCCCACATATTGATAATGAAGATTCGATTAATGAACCAGAATTAGATTGCGATGAGCAAGAAGATAATGACAAAGAAATTGCCATTCCGCAAATAACAAGTGACCAAATCGAAATTAGTAATTATAACAATGATTTTTTAGCAAGCGATGTTGCGTCTGAAAGTTTGAACTTGAATCATGAATATTCACAAGTAGATGATTATGATGGCGTTTTGGATGATTTAGAAGAACAAAAAGAAAATGAAGCAGTTGATGAAGAGATTTTTAAAGAATATGCTAAAAAAGAATCGCAAGAAAATAAAGTAGATAAAGCTTTTGAAAATAAAGACAAAGCAAATCAATTAAAATATAATACACAAGAACAAGACTTGACCTCAAGCGATGAATTTGTTGACTTTGCCGGTTTATTTGATGATAGGGATCAAACAACAACACAAAGCAATTTAATATATAATGCTGAAACCGAAGAATTAGAAAACATATATAACGAAATTGATAAAAAAGAAAAAATCAAAAACAAACGTAGTGCAAAAGATATATTAAAAGATTTTGATATGTTATCAGATGATGAAAAAACTACTGAATTTGAGATTCATACTGATTTAGATAAGGAATAATTAATATTATTTTCATAACGTATTATAGAAAGGTCTAATATGGGATGACAAAGAAAAAATAATAATGATAAGTGAGATACCGAAGTTAGCAACGAAGTTACTGTTAGTGATGAATTAAGATTTAAAAAAACTGCTGAAAAGGTTAGCAAATCTAAAAAAACAAAGCGAATAGTTTTTTGATCTTTATCAGCTGTCGTAGTAGCTGGAGTTATTACCCTAGCAGTTGCTTTGCCAAAAAATTATGTATCTTTGAAACTCTGAAATAAAAACGCTGTCGCCTTTGTTGGGCCAGAAACCCCGGTTGAGAATTTAAATTGAAACAAAGGTAATAACATTAAGGTTGCGGGTGAACCATATAGCTTAATGCTAAAGCTATTAGAAAAACCAACTTTAGAAAATGAAATATTGGCATCTTTAAATATCCAAATTAACCCAAACTTTAAATCCGAATTAGTCAATCCAATGCTTGATTTAATCCAAAGAAACGCATTACACTTTGATGTTATTTTAACTAAAAAAGATGACCCTAATTCACAAATTATTGTGCGTAATTTTACTATTTATACGCAATCGGAATTGGGCTCGGAGCGTTACAATGAAGCAAGTATAAATAAGTTCAATGCAAATCATAAGATTGGTCCATTAGCTTCAGATAATTGGGAATTACATTACTTTACCCCAATTGAATTTAAACCAAGTTCAGATAATCCGAACATTGTTCCAAAAATGCAACAAATTATTGATTCCGTTAATAGTTTAGATCCAAGTATTTATAACTATATTGACAGAGGTTTAATATTATTAAATAAATCAAATACAAATCGTGATTATTTCTCATTATTTCGAGATGCTGATTTGCCTTTCTTTTTCCCTTTTGATGTAAACGGAAACCTTAATTTAATAAAAAATCCTGAAAGCGGGCATTATTCAGTTAATTTTAATGCAATGTTTTTTTCAGTAGCAAGTGAAAAAGTTACAGTAGGTAAAAACAAATATGAATATGGAATTTATACACCATATAAAACTAATAACTATAAGCTATCAGTAGTATTTAATCAACCCGAAAAATAAAAACCTATTAAATTATTAACGCCATGTTACACTCTATGTGTAATGGCGTTTTTATATAAAAAAAGCCAAGTGCTTTTTACACTTAGCTTTAAATGCAACAACATAAAAAATTATTTATGTAGCGATATCAAATTTATTAAAATCTTACTGATAAACAAGTTAGACCACCATCAATTTTTTTGTATTCTGATGAGTCAACTTCTAAGATTTTTTTGTAGCCAGGAAGACTTTCTAAAGCTTTTTTAACGGTAGGGTATCCGGCTGGCATAATAATGTTGTCATTGCAGTAAATTACATTAACACCATATTCTTCTTCTTTTGGAACTCTAATTAAATTAAATTGTTGAAATTCTGGAGTTTGTTCAAATTCTCCAGTAACTAATAAATTACCATTTTCAATGTAGGTTGTTCCGGTTTTTAAGTGTAAGAATTGCGTAACTGGAATTGCAATAACTTTTTTGCCTAATGGTTTTACAAATTCTTCAAATTGTTTGATAGCTTCTGCGTTTGTTCTATCGCTTAAACCAATATAGTATGTATCACCAACTGGCATAACATCACCACCATCCATGTATCCAGGAGCTTTGATGTATTTAATTTTTTCTTCTGGGAAGAATTTTTGGATTGTAGGTAACATTTCTGCTTTTTCGCCATTACGTGATTCAGCGCCTGGGTTAGTAATAATTGCTAATTCTCCAGGGATAATTATAACTGGATCTTCTACGAAGCAAGAATCTGGGTATCTTTCATCACTCGGTAAAACTTCAACTTCGATTCCTAAGCTTTTAATAGCTTTAATGTATTCATCGTGTTGTTTGACAGCGTTTTCGTAGTCTGGTTTTCCTAATTCAGGGCTGCCAGTAATACCGTCAATTAAAGCGTGACATGGGCGCTTAACAATAAAAGTCTTATAGATTGGTTTTTTCATTACATCCTCTTTCATTAAAATTTTTGGCATAATGCCATATTTTGATTATATTATTTTTTTAATAAAAAAACCCTTAAATTAAGGCATAAAAAAATAAATGTTTTGTTAATTTCAAAAAAAATTAAGACTTTTATTTTTTTATACGTATAGTCTAAAATTTTATGGTAAAATAATATAGCAAATAAATGGCGTTCGTGGCGAAGTGGCTAACGCATCGGGTTGTGGCTCCGAGATACGAGGGTTCGATCCCCTTCGAACGCCCCATTTTTTTTTTATTCTTTTTTTCAAAAATTAATAATCTATATTAAAATTTAAATGTGTTAGTAAGTATAAAAAAAATAAGGAAATTGAATATAACACGTTAAAAAATGGCCTTAGGGCTATTTTTTATTTTTCGAAGGGAAAAAAATGAATAAAAAGAGTATAATTTTTCGACTACTGTTAGCAGCCCCACTTTTAGCTGCATCGAGCACCTTAGCAATATCTTGTACTAAAAATGAAAATCAGCCAATTAAGGTAATTTATGTTGATAGTGCAACACAAAAAGAAGTAAAATCAGCAGACTTTTTAGCACAAATAAAAGATGGAAAAGTAAGCAACCAAATTCCAGCAATTCAAGGATATACTTTTGCAAATGATAACGACTTCAGTTATGAACCTAAAACAAATAGAGTTATAGTAAAAGTTGTTAAACAAACTCAGGTATCACCAACGCCTGATACACCTGCGCCAACGCCTGATGTTCCGTCTCATAATGACGATAACTCTAATAGCGGCGATACAAATAATCAAAATAAAGACCAAGAAACAAAAGCAGTTAATTTAAATTTAAATTATTTAGTTCAAAGTCCGAATAAAAATGTTAGCGTTTTAAAAACTACATTTTTAGCAAAGATTAAAAATTCAAAAGTAGTTAATACAAACGAATTACCTATTTTGGATGATTATGAAATTAAAAGTGATAATTCATATGACTATGATGAAAAAAATCATGCAGTAAATGTGTATTTAGCTCCTAAAGCGACAACAGCACTTAATAAATCTGATGATGTAGCTAATGCATATATGAAAAAAATGGAATTAGTAATTGATAAACCAGCATTAATTGCGGCGCTTAAACAACAAAATAATTACAATTTTAATTTCGACTATAAAAACAATAACATTACCATGTCGCCTCGTTCAAATAAGAATGAAAAAACTATAATTATAAATATTAATAATCCTGAAAATTATTTCCAAGTAGCGTCATCTACAAAGCCAACTTACCATAATCAAAAATATGGAAAAGATTTCCCATCAGGATTTATGGATATTATATTTAATGAAAAAACTAATCATTACTTCTTAAAATTCAAAATAGCCGAATTTAAGAGTTATAAAATTGGCGACATTTCAACTCTTTCTTACTATTTTGATTTAGGCAAAGATGATAGCCAAGACCAAGATTTAATTGCGTTCAATAATGTATCGTTTGATTACCCTAATAAAGCAGAAACATTATTAGCCGATGCGAACTTAGATAACATTATAAAAAATGTTCCAGAAGGATATGAATTAATCCAATTTGAACCTCTTAAAGTTGAAGCAAAAAATAATGTTTTAATTAAATACCGTATTAAAAATAAGCAAAGTAATGTTGAATCTAATTTAGGAACATTCATTATTAAACAATGAAAAGTGAATGCTGAAAATGAAAACAATCTTGGCGTATTAGAAGATGAAACCGAGGCCGCCATTAATAAAATAAGTGTTTTATATATGGACGAACAAGCTTATAATTCTTCAAGAAAAAATAATAAAAATGATTTATTGCCTCAATATTTCAAAGCTAAAAATTACGATAGTAAAAAATTCGTTTTAAATCTTTTAAACTTCAATCCTGAAACTGAACAAATTGAAGTTTCATTAATCAATAACAAAAATACTTCAGTTGTAAAGAATAAAACAATCAAAGTAAGTAATGAATATGCTAATGGTTTATATAACCCACATGCACACACAGACGCTGAAAATACGGAATATTTAAGTGAAAAATTAGATGCCGCAAAAATCTACCCAATGTATAGTGCAGACGCGGTAAACATGATTATGAACAATGGCGAAGCTATTGGGAACTCTGCTTATTATATTGATAACAAAGACCCAATTATGAAATATAGATTAAGTAATTTCTCAAATGTTAATGGCGAGCTAACAGTTACTGTAACTGCATCATTCGATCACTGAGATGGTAGCGGAAATATCACTAAAAGTAAAGCGATAAGCTTAAGCAATAAAGGTATTGATATTAAAAACAAACTTGATGCAAAAAATGGCATTCCATTCAAAGCCGATCATTTACCAGATAATACCCAAAAGATTTCGGCCCCAGGCAGAACACAAATTGCCATGGTAGTATATAACAATGTCTCAGAACCAGAAAATGCTATTCCGAGAACTTGAATGATGGTTCAAAAATCAACTTCATTCGAACCTACAAACTTAAGTGAAGTACCTGTTCCTCAAGGCTTTGAACTTGATAAAACAAACCCATATCGTTTTATTGCTGAAGAAGGAAAAGTATATGTAAATATTGTTAAACATGTTGAAGAAGACCCAAATAGAATAGTTGAAAAAAATCTTAAAATTGATTTAGTATATGATGGTATTCCTAAAAAATCAATGCATTTCACAGTTAAAATCCAAAATAATAATATCATCAATGCTGAAGACATTGAAATGCCATTGGGCTATATTTTAGCAAGCAATAATAATTACTCTTACACAGATAATTCCGTTGAAAAATTAACATTTGAATTAGTAAAAGAGCCTAAGGCTAATATAACTGTCAAATATGTTGAAAACACAGAAGAGAAAAATGAAGTAGCCCAAAAACAATTTAAAGCGACATTTAAAAATGAAGAAAAAACTAATATTTCTAATTTAAAAGATTTATTTAAGAAAAATGTATATGGTTATACATATGCACAAGATAATTCAATAAATAAATATGAATATGATGCAGCACAAAGTGTTTTAACTATCTATCTAAATAAAAATGCTGAAGCAAGCAATGAAAAACACACAATTTCTTTAACTTTTAAAGGGCCAAATGGTTATAAAATAACTAAAAAATTCGATGCTTTAATTCAAGATAAACACATCGTAAATAAAGATGAAATCGCTTATCCTGAAGGCTATATGGCAACAAGTGATAATACCTTTGAAGTTGACATAGTAGATCAAACAGCGTTAATTTCAGTTGAACCTAAATTTGCCGGAACAACTAAATCAATGACAGTTATTTACAGTGTAATTGGTGAAGGAAATACTCCAAGTAATAGTAGCTTAGAAGCTCATTTTGATACAGAAAACACCATTTCAAACTTAAATGAAATCGCTATTCCAGAAGGCTTTGAATTAGCTAATGAAAACCCATATGTAATTAATAAGAAAAATTACAATATTACTGTTTCGATTAAGCAAAAACAATCTGCAGAAGTTATAGAAAAAAGCGTTATTGTTAAATTCATGTTAAATGGTGGTCAACAAAGTTCTAAGAGTATGACTTTAAAAATTCAAAACAATAAAATATTAAATAAAGAATTAATTACTGCGCCTGAAGGCTATGTATTAGCTGAAAATAATGAATACACAGTTATTGATGAAGCTGGAGCAACCGTTAAGGTAAACATTAAAAGACCAACAGCCAGTCCTTCAACTCCTAATACTGAAAATAACACTAATGAAAGTATAGTAGAACAAGATGTCAAAGTAAAATATCTTTACAAATATGCGCCCCTAAAAGACCAACCCGAAATCACAAAAAGACTAAAAGTAGACACAGCAAACAAAAAAATACTTAATCCAGAATTAATTGAAGCACCTCAAGGTTATACAATCCAAAAAGGTAATTCTTTTAAATGAGATAAATTTTTAAACACTGTATCGGTTAATTTGGATAAAGCTTAATATAATAAAAATAAAGACTAGAGCAATCTAGTCTTTTTAATCATTAACTTTTTTCATTTTTTCGCCGTGAACATGACACTTACGGCAACGCGCTTCATATTCGTGATAGTTACCTAACAAATTCGTTTTATTTGATGCGACTTTTCTAAAACTTGTCGAAGCGGCGTGTTGGCAAACAACACAAATGGCTTGCAATTTTGTAACTCTTTCTGCAATCGCCATTAATTCTGGCATTGGCCCAAATGGTTGTCTTAAGTAGTCTTGGTCAAGACCAGCGATAATTACTAAATAGCCTAGATTAGCCAAATCGTCCGCTACTAATACTAAATCATGCCCAAAAAAGTGTGCTTCATCGATTACAACTGCTTTGTATGAGTCTTGTTTTAATAAGTCATATATATCTTTAATGTTATCTAATATATGAGTCTTATGACTAATACCTGAACGACTTACGATTTCCTCGGCCGAAAAACGTGTGTCAAATTTAGGCTTGATTACTAATGGTTTTAATTTGGCATATTCTAATGTTCTTAAACGTCTTAATAACTCTTCACTTTTTCCACTAAACATAGGGCCGGTGATTACTTCAATCATGCCCTCATTAAATATTTTGTACATCTCATTTTCCTTTCTTGACTTTATTATTTTATCTAAAAGTTATTTCAATTAATTAAAAAAATATTATTTATAATTATTAAATATTAATTGCACATAAACATGCAGAAATGGAGTAAATTATGGGACTAAAAGCAGGAATCGTCGGATTACCTAACGTTGGTAAAAGTACTTTGTTTTCCGCTCTAACATTAAATGAAGCAGAATCAGCAAATTACGCTTTTACAACAATTGAACCTAACGTGGCAGTAGTTAATTTAAAAGACGAACGTTTAGATAAATTGGCACAAATTGTTAAAACTAAAAAAATTGTACCAGCAACTTTCCAATTTGTTGATATTGCTGGATTAGTAGAAGGGGCATCAAAAGGTGAAGGACTAGGAAATAAATTCTTGGCTAATATTCGTGAAGTGGATGCAATTGTTCATGTTGTACGTTGTTTTGAAAATAACGATATCATGCACGTTAAAAATAAAATTGATCCAATTGCTGATTTAAACGTTATTAATTTAGAATTAATTTTGGCTGATTTACAAACAATTGAGAACGTAATTAACCGTATTGGCAAAAAAGCCCAAAACACAAATGATAAAGAACTTAAATTTGAATATGCCACTGTTTTAAAAATTCGTGAAGCATTACAACAAGAATTGATGGTTAAAAACTTAAATTTAAGTGACGAAGAAAAAAATGTTATTAAATCTTATCAATTATTGACTGCCAAACCAACAATTTATGTAGCAAATTTAGATACAAATAATTTTAAAAATCTAAACCAAGCAACACACTATCAAATTTTAAAAGGCCACCTAGAAGCATTGAATGAAATTATTATTCCAATTTGTGTAAAAATTGAATATGAAGTTTCACAATTTGATGATGAAGAAAAAGCAATGTTTTTAGCTGAATATAATATTCAAGAATCGGGTATTAATACAATTATTAAAAAGAGCTTTTATTTATTAAACCAATCAACATATTTTACTGCGGGAGAAATCGAAGCAAGAGCGTGAGTTTTCACAAATGGTATGAACGCCGCCGAATGTGCTGGCATTATTCACACAGACTTTGAAAAGAAATTTGTTAAAGCTGAAGTTATTAAATATGATGACTATATTCAATATCAGGGCGAAAAAGGTTGCCGTGAAGCTGGAAAAATTAATCTAGAAGGCCGCAACTACATTATGCAAGATGGCGATGTGTGCTACTTCAAGGTCGCAAAATAATTAAATAAGGAAGTGAGTTTAATGCTCACTTTTTTAATTATTAGTTTATAATTAATGTTAGTTTTAGGGGATTAGTTTAGTGGTAGAACTGAGGACTCCAAACCCTCATGTGCGGGTTCGATTCCTGCATCCCCTGCCATATCAAAAATGACATAAAAAAACCGGCCAAATTACTGGCCTGGTTTTTTATCTTCCGATTTCTTTCATTGTGCAAGCTGAATTATTGTCATTTGCATACTTAGCGGCTTTAGCTTTTCTTAAATCTTCTTTAACATCTCTTCCGATTTTAACATCATGAATTTCGTAAGCTTTGATAATGCCTTCTGGACTGATGATAAATGTGCCACGATAAGCTAACCCATTTTCAGGATTATAAATTCCTAAACTGCTTGAAATTTTAGTGTTTTTATCGTCTAGAAAAGTCAATTTAATAGCTTGATTTGTTTCGTTTTGATTAACTCATGCTGAATGAGAGTATACGGTATCGCAAGATGCTGCGAATACTTGAATATTTTCTTTTTTAATTTCAGGCAAAATTTTATTTAAATCTAAAATTTCGCTATTGCAAACTGAAGTAAAGTCAGCTGGATAAAAGAATAAGATTGTTCAAATATTTTCATTATTTTTAATATCGTTTTGAGTAACGGTAAAAATACCTTTATCCTTTTGAAAAGCTTTAGTTTCAAAATCAATAATCATTTTGTTAATTAAACTCATAATAATCTCCCGTTATCATTGTTTTATTTAATATTGAAATATTTTTTAATTTCATTCACTTTATCAAGTTTTTCTCATGATAAATCTAAGTCATTTCTTCCGAAGTGACCAAATGTTGCAGTTTGTAAATAAACTGGTTTTTGTAAATCTAATGTTTTGATAATACCTTCAACACTTAAATCAAATAAATCATAAATAGCTTGTGAAATTTTTTCATCGCTAAATTTTGAAGTATTGAATGTATCTACATAAATTGATTGAGGTCTTGGCAATCCAATAGCGTATGAAAGTTGAATTTCTAAACGTTTTGCCACACCGGCAGCAACAAGATTTTTAGTAATATAACGTGCCATATACGCAGCAGAACGATCAATTTTTGTAGCATCTTTACCACTGAATGCTCCACCACCATGATGAGCAAATCCGCCGTATGTATCAACGATAATTTTACGTCCGGTTAATCCTGTATCTCCAACTGGACCACCAATTACGAATCTACCAGTCGGGTTAATTAATATTTCATAATCTGAGTTTAGGTTATGTTTTTTCATGACATAGTTAATAATATTTTCTTTGACAAAATTTTTAAATTTGCTTTCGTCAAAATTTTCATCATGTTGAATTGACATTAATACTTTTTTAACTAATACTTGGTTAGTTTCATCATCATATTCAACAGTTACTTGTGATTTCATATCACTTTTAGCATATGGGAATTTGTGTTCACGTCTTAATTTTTCAGCGCTTTTAACAAGTTCGTGTGATAACACAATTGGTCATGGCATGAAATATTCATTTTCATCGGTTGCATAACCAAATAAAATGCCTTGGTCTCCGGCACCTAATTCATGGTCTTCTTTTTTATCAACACCCATAGCTATATCAGGACTTTGAGGATAAATGCCATTAATGATATTAAAATCATTTTCGTTGTACCCTAATGGTTTTAGTACTTTTCAAGCCTCTTTAATAGTATCAACATAAGCTTTCGTAGTAATTTGGCCACCAATATAAATAATATTGTTATTGGCTAATACGTCACAAGCAACTCTGGCTTGTGGATCGTGTTTTAATAATCCGTCTAAAACAGCATCACTAATTTGATCACAAATTTTATCTGGATGACCTGCTCCGACGCTTTCTGATGTAAGTAATTTTTTCATAAAATAAAAACCTTTCTTACATAGAGAAGGTTTTTTTAAAATAACAAGATATACATGTTAGATAAATCCCTCACTATCCACCTTGCTTTTTAAGTAGGTTGGCATGCCTCAAAGCTGTTAAGCTAAGCAACTCTCTATGTATTTTTATAAATATGTAGATATTATAAATTAAAAAACTGCCTTTTGACAATTTTTTTATTATAAAATTGTAATTTCTTTTTGAAATGCATCATCAAGATTTTTTTCATCTCAGACGCTAACTTGAACTTCCCCAATATGTTTCTTTTCTAATAAGAACATTGCAATCCGGCTTTGACCTAGTCCACCACCAATAGTAAATGGCAACTCTTTATTAATTAAACGTTTGTGATATGGACTAATTAAAGAAATTTCTTCAGCCGATAAATTATATTGCTTTTGAATTGAATTTTTATTAACTCTAATTCCCATACTACTAATTTCTAATGCTTGATCGTTAACTTTATCATATACAACCATGTCACCATTTAATTCTCAATCATCATAATCCTTGGCACGTTTTGAATGTGGTTTTCCATCCGGCAAATCATAACCGATTCCGTATACAAATATTGCCCCATATTTTTTAACGGCTTCATATTCTCTTTGTTCAGGTGTAAGTTTGGGATATTGATTATATAAATCTAAACTGTTAATGAATTCAATGTTTCTGGGTAATTTTTTAGATAAATTTGGATATATCTTATTGATTCTGTTTTCAGTTGCTTTTAGTGTACTATAAATTTTTTTAACAATGCGTTTTAAAAATTTTAGATTTCTATCACTTTCATGAATTACTAATTCTCAATCTCATTGATCAACATAAAATGAGTGATTTTTATCTAAATCTTCTTCTCTTCTGATTGCATTCATGTCAGTATATAACCCTTCATAAACATCGAAGTTATAACGGGCTAAGGCATCACGCTTCCATTTGGCAAGCGAGTGAACGACTTCTAAATTTTCATTAATACCTTTGGCTTTAAATACAACAGGACCTTCACCATTTAACCCATCATTTAAACCTGATTTTGAACGAACAAATAAGGGAGCGCTAACTCTCACCAAATTTAATTTTCTTCTTAAATTATGCGAGAAATAATCTTTTAATTTTTCGATTGCATATTGAGTTTCTTTTAAATTTAATTTTTTGCTTTTCATATGTTTAAAATTTTACAAAAAAACAGCAATTATTTATAAAAGAAAAATGCATAAACATAGTTATGCATCTTAAATTAATTTATTTTATATATCTATTATCTTGTGCTTCATTTGAATGAGCTTTGCGATAAACAAATTAAAGAACAAATTCAAATTCAAGGAATAATTAAATTTAAAATATTTTCAGTTGTTGAACCAACTTGTGTTAGTGAATTTTCATTTATTGAACCATTATTTATTGAAATAAATGAATTATTATATTCATTAAGGATCGGATTATTTTTGATATCGGTGAAAATATTGTTAATCGTATCGTTATCAATTTGACCAGATTTTAAAATTTCATTATATTGATTGCTATTAGTTAAGGCAGAAATTAAATCAATGTTATTTTGAATGGTTGCAGCCCCGCCTTGGGCAGCTTTTTTTAATTCGATAATTTCATTAATAGCATTGTTTGCAGTTAATGTTAAAACATCTTCATATTTTTTAATAATAGGGCTGTATGTACTCAAACTATTGACTGAATGATAAATTTCATTTGTGTTGAAAATGCTATAGGGCTTGTAATTTATGGCAACGTCAATATTTGGAGATAAAGATATCATTTTTAAAATTATTAAATCTTTTAGAGCGGGTTTAATTTGTAGTGTTGCTATTGGACCAAATGTTTTTCCAATGTAATAATTGCTTTCTGGGTTAATCAAGTTGTAATTTTTAATTACTGTTTGTAAAAAGTCTTGGTAATTTTGAATGCTATATAATGCATTTTCGGCATTGCCATTTAGATCTAAAGCTCCGAAGTTAATCATAAAATTATTTAAATCATAAATTTTTGATATTTCTCCCGTGCCTTGGAATGCCATCGTGTTTTGGGTTATAGCGGATTTAAAAGGTGTTATATAAGATAAATATCACATCGCTTCAACATTGGCGATTTGTGCAAGAGGAAGTACTTGTCCGGTTAAAAACATTGAAATTATTAATAGTGATGAACCAATGGCTTGAATCATTAAAACTGATTTTGATATTGAAACGATAAATAAACCGACCGAAATTGAAACTAATGTTAAAATAATAAAACTATAAATATATCCTAATCAGTCAATGTTTTTAAACATTTGTTTTATAGAAATACTGCGTGTTTTAATTTGTTCGCCCAAGAAATTAAATTCATATAGTATTCTTCCTTCATTGAAATATTTCGGTCCGAAAATCATTAAAGCAAATAGGGCTGTTCATATTCCAGATAAAATCATAATAAAGAAATAATAGATTGCAGTATATGCTAAAAAAGTTAATGGCTTAATTTGAGTTGCGCCGATTCTTTTTAATAGCGTTGATTTTTTGAATTCAAAAATGGCAGTGGGCAACGAAACACAAGCAATGGCAACTGGGCCAATTGTAATAGACGCACCCATAACAATTTCATATCCAAAAATTATTCCTAACATTAAAACGAAAACAATCGGATATCCAAAAGCAAAAAACGGCCCAACGAAAGCTTTTCAAAAATGTAAATTAATTAAAGATAAAACGCCATTAAAGGTTGAAGATGGATTAGTACGTTTCTTTAAATATTTTGAACGTAAATTTACTATTTGTTTATTTTTATTACGCATTTTATTTCCTTAAATATATTTGTCTAAGCAAACGGAGATGCTTCCAAATTCTTCTTTTGTTTCTTCGATCGTTTTATCAAATACAACTTTGCCTTTGTTTAATATTACAATTCTGTCTGCTAAGTTTTCGATTTCTTTAATATCGTGTGAAATAATCAATAATGTACTTTGATTAGCCTTAATAAAAGATTTTAAAAACTGCACTAAACGTGATTTTACTTTGATGTCTAGACCGGTGCTTAATTCATCAAGTATTACTAACTGAGGTTTATGAATTATGGCAAGCAATGCATTTAATCTTTGGTGTTGTCCTCCGCTTAATGAAGCTGCTTTATTGTATAGAAATTCATTAACGCCGAAAATTTTAATTAAGTCGCTTAATTCGGATGGTTCCATTTTGTTGCCATAAATTTTATTCATTGACACAATAACATCTTTTACTGTCAACCCCTGTGGATAAGATGAATCTTGAAACTGAATACCAATTTTGGCCGAATCAATATCTTTTTCATTGTTGTTGCCTTTGAAAAAGTACTCAATTTTTCCCTTAGTTGGTTTTTGAATTCCTACAATCATTTCAACTGTTGTTGTTTTACCGGCTCCATTTGAACCTAGCAAAGCTATATTTTGATTCCGATAAATTGTTAAATTTAAATCATCAACCGCCCTAAACTTTTTGCGCCTGATTTTGAATTCTTTTATCACATTTTTAATATCGATAATTTTTTCTAATGGATATTCACGTTGTTCAATACGCGGATTGTTTTTTATTTCTTTATCGTGCTCCTCTAAAATCGTCAGGAAATTTTTAATTACTAAGCTGCTTTCGCTACTTACTGTGTTATTTTCACTTATATTTTTTTTCATCGGTTTCCTTTATTTAATTTATAGCTACAAAAAAGCTATTTTATTTATATATTCATCTCAATTAATTAGTTTCTATATATAAATTTTAATATATAAAATTATTTATAGCTTGGGATTTAATTAAAAATATGCTTAAAATAAATAAAAAATATAATAAAACCCAAAACAACGTTTTGGGTTACTTTTTAATTATAAGGTTAATAATTATTTATTTTCAATAATATCAATACCTGGTAATACATTGCCTTGAACAAATTCTATTGAGGCACCACCACCGGTTGAAATAAATGTAAATTTATCTTCGTATCCTAATTTTTCAACTGCAGTAACCGAATCTCCTCCACCAACTACTGAATATGATTCAGGGTTATTTGCAATCGCGATTGCAATCCCTTTAGTTCCGTTGGCAAAGTTATTAAATTCACTTACTCCGGCTGGACCATTTCAGAAAATAGTTTTTGCATTGGCAATTTCTTTGGCAAACAATTCAATACTTTTTGGACCAATGTCAAGACCTTGATATCCATCAGGAATATCTTGATGTTCTGGTGTTGTGAATAATGGAGTTTTATCAGCAAATTCATCAGTATAAGCATTGTCAACTGGTAAAACAATTTTATGTTTATATTGTTCCAAGTATTTTTTAGCTAATTCAACTTTATCTTCTTCGAATAAAGATTCACCAATTTTGAATCCTAAAGCAACTTTGAATGTGTATGCCATACCACCGACGATTAATACTTTGTCAGCAATTTCAAATAGTTTTTCTAACACTTTAATTTTATCGCTAACTTTAGCTCCACCAATAATGGCAACGAATGGTCTTTCGAAGCCTTCAAGTAATTTATCTAAGTGTTTAATTTCATCAGTAATTAAAAATCCTAATGCACTTTCTTTGCTAAATTTTGCAATTCCATAGGTTGAAGCGTGTGCTCTATGTGCAGCTCCAAAAGCGTCGTTTACATACACATCACCCAATGAAGCTCAGAATTTTGATAATTCTTCATCGCAACCTGATTCAGCTTTATTGTTTAAATCTTCAAAACGGGTGTTTTCTAACGTTAAAATTTCGCCTGGTTTTAGATTTTGTGCAGCTTCGGTTACTTCTTTTCCCCGTGTATTAGCAACAAATTTTACTTCCTTATTGATTAATGATGCAAGTTTTTCGGCTACTGGTTTTAATGATTTGGTTTTTTTATCATCTTCTGTTTTTACTCTGCCTAAATGAGATAGCAAAATAACAGAAGCGCCATTGTCAAGTAAGTATTGAATAGTAGGTATTGCAGCTTTAATTCTATTCGCATTGACTACTTCAATTTTCTCCCCTTTAGATAATGGAACGTTAAAATCAACTCTTAAAACTACTTTTTTGCCTTTTAATTCAAGGTCTTGAATAGTTTTTTTCATATTTCTCCTTTAACTTTACTATAATAATCAATTATAACTAAAAAAAGCTAAAAAACAAATTTGATATAATTATATAAATTATAGAAATGAGGCGCCATGGCACAAAAACAAAAAGATACGAGAGACTTATCATACGATCCAGAATTAGAAAAAACAAATACGATAATTAATGATTTCAATGTTTTCAAAAATGGTTCAAAATTTTATAAAGATTATTCAGAATTAGAAATGTTCGAATTTTTCCAAGAAATTCGTTGAATGAAGGCAATGGATGAAAAGTGTGCTCCAATTAAAGAAGAAGCACATGAAAGACAAAATAAAATCAGAATTAAATATGAAAACTATATTGAGTATGACAAATGATCAGATTCACCAATGGCTCAAAAAACTCGTCCATTATCTAAGCTAGCAAGATTTTTAATTATTGCGGCATTTGTTGTTGTTATTATTGCAATGTTGCTAATTATTATTGGATTAAATAAATGATGATAAAAAGAGGTTAAAATATGCAAACAGTTTTATATATCGTTTTAGCTTTTGTTATCTTAATTACTTTAATTCTTGCAATTAACTACGCAACTAGTTGAATTAAAACTTTAAACAAAAACAAAACTGCTAAAAAATCATTAGGTCAATCAACTAAGATTAGAATTATTTATCAATTAAAAGAAGCGATCGAAAATTTATCAAGACACAAAACCGGGGCAATCATTACAATCGAAGGTAAGGATAATCTAGATTTATTAAGAACTGATGGCGTTATTATTGATGCTAATATCTCATCGTCTTTAATTATTTCGATTTTCAATAAACATTCACCATTACATGATGGAGCAATTATTATTAGAAATAATAAAATTTACTACGCGGCAACGTATTATAAAATTACTAAAAAATCGATTGATAATCGCTACGGAGCTCGTCATAGAGCAGCGATGGGAATTAGTGAAATTTGTGATGCAACCACGATTGTAGTTAGCGAAGAAAATGGTGGGGTAACCATCGCTAAGAATGGAACATTTACGCCGATTTTACTAGATAATTTACAAGAAACTTTAGTTAATATTTTTAAGGATGTTGATTAAAACAAAAATAAAAAATAAAAAATTTTTGAAAAACTTTTAAAAAAGGTATAAAATTATATACGCAAAACGCCAAAATAATAATCTAACGCTTTGCACGCGATTCTTCGCGATTAATGAAGTTGTTATCAAAAAAAATATAATTACTTATATAATAACCCTTTTATTACATCCCTTATTTCCTTAAATTTTTTGTAGAACATTAGTTCACTCTTAGATAATGCATAACATTATTTAATATATTGATAACAGCTAAAATTTATTTAATTAAAATTAAAAAATTAATTCCTTTCAGAATTAAAAACAATTTAAAGTAAGACGCAAGTCTTGCTTTTTTATTATTTTGCTTTATTTGCTAATCTTTCTTTATTTTTTAAAATAAAAAAACCGGTTTTTTTAGAAAAAATGTATTAAAAAGTGACTAATTAATTAAAATTAATTTATTAAAAAATATTTTTTTTGCTAAAATTACAAATGCTATGAATATGCGCGAATTGGACAGGACATAGATGAAAGGCTATGCTTAGGAAGGTTAAACGCGTTTAATCAAAAGATTATATCTAAAAAAATATACAAAAACGAAAGGATTTTAATATGGCAAAATTAGATTTTGACCGTTCAAAACCACACGTAAATATCGGTACAATCGGTCACGTTGACCACGGTAAAACTACTTTAACTGCTGCTATTGCTACAGTTTTATCTAAAAAAGGTTTATCAGAAGCTAGAGACTATGCTTCTATCGATAACGCACCAGAAGAAAAAGCACGTGGAATTACCATTAACACATCACACATCGAATATCAAACAGAAAATCGTCACTATGCTCACGTTGACTGTCCAGGTCACGCTGACTACGTTAAAAACATGATTACCGGTGCTGCACAAATGGATGGAGCTATCTTAGTTGTTGCTGCAACAGATGGTCCTATGCCACAAACTCGTGAACACATTCTTTTAGCTAAACAAGTTGGTGTTCCTAAGATCGTTGTTTTCTTAAACAAAGTTGATATGTTTAAAGACGATGAAAGAGAAGAAATGATCGGTCTAGTTGAAATGGACGTTCGTGGATTACTTTCAGAATACGGTTTTGATGGAGACAACGCACCAGTTATCGCTGGTTCAGCTCGTGAAGCTCTATTAGGAAACCCAGTTTACGAAGAAAACATTATGCAATTAATGGATGCAGTTGATGCATACATCGACGAACCAAAACGTGAAACTGACAAACCATTCTTAATGGCAGTTGAAGACGTTTTCACAATTACAGGACGTGGAACTGTTGCAACAGGTAGAGTTGAACGTGGTGTTCTAACACTAAACGAAGAAGTTGAAATCGTTGGTCTAAAACCAACCAAAAAAACAGTTGTTACTGGAATCGAAATGTTCAGAAAGAACTTAAAAGAAGCTCAAGCTGGAGATAACGCTGGTTTATTACTACGTGGTATCGACAGAGATGACGTTGAACGTGGTCAAGTTTTAGCAAAACCTAAAACAATCGTTCCTCACACAGAATTTGAAGCTACAGTTTACGTTCTTAAAAAAGAAGAAGGTGGACGTCACACTCCATTCTTCCAAAACTACAAACCTCAATTCTACTTCCGTACAACCGACGTTACCGGTGGAATTAAATTCCAACCAGGACGTGAAATGGTTATGCCAGGGGACAACGTTGAATTAACAGTTACCCTAATTGCACCTATCGCTGTTGAAGAAGGAACAAAATTCTCAATCCGTGAAGGTGGTAGAACTGTTGGTGCTGGATCAGTTACAAAAATTATTAAATAGTTTTTATATTTGATTCATCGCAAATAAGGGAGCATCGCAAGATGCTTCTTTTTCTTTTAAAAAATAATTTAATATAAAAAACCACGTTTATTGGCGATTTTAAATTTTTCGCTTAATAAACGTGGTTTATATTTTTATTTTATAATTAGTTGTTTTCTTCGTCTGCTTCCGAAGTTTCGACTTCTTTTAATAATTTAACCGGGGTTGATTCTTTTTTAGTTTTTGAAGTTGCTTTTCTGTTTTGAATCATAAATTTTTTAGCATTAGTGTCAATTTTTTTATAAATCAAGGCCAAGTTTTTTTTACCCCTAGAAATTTTTTCACTTGATTTATTAATACTTTTTTCGGCATCTTCAATATTTTCTAGTAGCATGTCATATTTGTCATAAATTTCTTTGAATATTCCCTTAATATCATTAATATTATCATTCAACTGTTGCCCGACACCAACTGCTAACATTGATTGAATAGCTCATAAAATGTTGTTCGGACAAACTACTAAAACATTATATTTATTCAATAATTCTCAGTATAAGCCTTGGTTTAAATAAACTAAACTATAAATTTTTTCGCTAGGAATATATAGTAATGCAGTTTCGGTTGTTACATCTTTAATTAAGTATTTTTCGCTAATATCCTTAGCCAATCTTTTCATTGTTGAAGCAAATGATGATAAAGCTTTATCTTCTTCTTCTTGAGTACGAGCATCAATATAATCTTGATAATCTTTGGTAGGGAATTTTGAGTCAATTGGAATTAAAATATCAAATGATTCTCCATTGTTTCAAGGCAATTTAGATTTGATATTACTACGAACAACAAAGTCGACTTTTGAAGAACTCTTTTCGTTCCCGTTATTGCTGCAAATTCTTCCATCTTCAGCTACTTTTGCCAAGTCAACTTGCTCATATCATGTATCGGTGTTTTCACCATATTTGTTTTTTAGAATTTCTCTTAATGTGAACTCACCTATATTTCCTCTATCTTTACTATTCGTAAAGTTTTTAGATAAATTAACAATGTCGCTTTTGATTGTGTCAAACTTAACTAAATTTTCGCTTAGGTCATACATTTTTTGTGAAACCGTATTAAAGTGTTCGTTTAATTTATTTTCTAATTTGTCTTTGAAATATGCATCAATGTTGCCCTTAATTTCGTTAACTTGTTTTGCAGTGTTTTCTTGAATTTTAGCAATTTCATTTGCATTAGCATCTTGAATTTTTTTAATAGCATCATTCATATTGTTAAGCACTTTAACAAATTCGTCTTGTGTTTGTTGCATATTGTCTTTTTTATATGAATTTAATGTGCTAATTAAAGATTCTTTATTTTCTGAATTTTCTTTAATTAATTTGTTGTTAACATTTAAAAATTGTTGACTTAAATCGTTTTTTCATTTTTCATTTTGTTTTGATAGATCATTATTCAAATTTAACACAAGATTGTATAATTCATTTTTTAAATTATTGTTTTCTTTAATTAGGTCAGTAATATTAGTATTAAAGTTATCATTCATTTTAATAAATTGGTCGCTTAGTGCGTTTTTGATGTCCTCATTAACGTGTTTTAAACTTTCATCGACAGCGGGTCTAATGCTATCTTCTAAATTTTCAATTTTTGGTCCTTTTTTCCTTTTTCAATGAATAAAACCCATGACAATAGCGCCGATAAATGCAAATAAAAATACGATAATTATGACTGTATTAAAAATCAATAAACTTAGTTCTGTATTGTTCATATTTTTTTCACTCCTTAATATTATTAATATTATATTAGTATCTAATAAGCTTTTCGCCAAATATTACATTTTATTAAACGATTTTAGTAAAATATACATATATGAAATTCAAACTAAAAAGATTTTTAACTTTAGGAATTCCTTTGGCTGCTACGGCAACATTGGCTCCTATTGCTGCTGTTTCATGTCAAAATATTAATGGAAATGTTCCAATACCTGAAGCAAATAAAGAAAAATATGAGAAGGTTTTAGCCTTAACTAGTAAAATCTCTTTCGCTGATTTAAATAATGAATATTTTCCTAAGAAACTAAAACAATGAACATTGAATGAATATTATGAAAAATATGCTCAAAAATGACATTTTAGTGACCCAGATGAATTTGAAGAAGCGAAAAAAATAGATATTTTAGATGTAATGAATACCGAAGGTCCGCTTTTTAAAAAATTACAAGAAAAAGGCCTTTTAGATTTTTTTAATGAAAATTTTAATATCAAATTAAGAACAGCTACTAACTCATATTCAATTTTATTTATCGTTTATGTAATGCCAAAATACCAAGCTGAAAAAATGGCAAACATGACTCAAAAATCGGAATATTTTGATTTTAAGTTCTATCAATATACTGATTTCTATTTAGATATTTCGCAGTTTAAATTTATAAATGTTGAAGAAAAAAAACCTTCAAAAGCAGTAACGGTAACAAAATGAATTGGTTATGTTGTTCCGCCAGCAATCTTATTAGGTGTTGCAATATACATTATTGTTAAGGCAATACAATATAAAAAAAGAAATGCCAAATTAAAACCTAAAAATAAAAATAAGGAGTAATTATGAATGCAAATAACGGAGATGAATTACTATATAAAACAACTAATGATCTTAAACCAGTTATCTTTTCTGATGTTGATGGGACAATTTATCGTCATTTTGAATTAAAAGATGAAACTGTTAAAGATATACATTGAGCAATTAAAAATGGAGCTGATTTTAATATTTGTACAGGAAACCCCATTCAAGAAAGAATGGAAGTATTGGGAGATACATTAAATGCACGTTATATTATTGGTTCATCAGGCGCACAAATTTATGACCGCGAAGCAAAAAAAATTATTAAATCATGACATATTAGTAACGAGGCTTTTTTAAAACTTATTAATATCGCTAAACAAAATAATATTCAAACTATATTTTGAGACAATGACAATTATTATTATCTTTTTGAACACGAACAAATTTTAAATACGATTTGTTCATATCACTTCGTCAATCAGAACCTAATCAAAAGCGTTCCTAAACTTTGACAAGGCGAATTCATTGAACCTGTTAAAATCGAGTTTTATTCACTAAGTGATTTCGAAACTGAATCGGGAGCTAAAGTGATGTATGAATTAATTAAAGAATTAAATGAAGTAACCATGATTCCAACTAATTGCAATGTTGAAATTTCTCCATTAGGAATAACAAAAGGTTCAGCAGTCCAATGAATGGTAGATAATGTTTACAAAAAAGATAATGTTACAGTTGACGATGTAATGACAATTGGAGATAGCAATAATGACGTTCCAATGTTACAATTAGCTCACTATTCATACGGAATGGCAAACGCTTCGGGTAATGTATTTGATGTATGTAAATTTTACACCAGTTCGGTTGAACAAAACGGATTGGGAGAAGCGATTATTGACTATTTATACCGTTATAAAAATATTGTAAAAAAATATTTATTACGTAGTTACTTTAATGACCAAGGAGATAACAATGAATAATAAAAAAATCGGAACAAATTACAAAATTATTTTTAGAGAATCTGATAAATTTGTTGACCCATTTAATTTTGAAATAACGCAAATCGAAAAAGCTTTAAATTCAAAAGATTTTCAATTAACTATTTCAGGTTCATTAAGCTTTGATGACTTAGCAAAAATGATTGAAATATTAAATGGCCTAAATAATAAAAACTTAGCAGGGAGCTTCTTTGTAATTGACAATGAATTAGCTGTTTTAAATCATCAATTATCATATTCAGAAATCATGTCACGTAGATTCATTGATTGACAATCTACCCTGGAAAGCTGATTTGAATTTGCGGTTGATAAAAAAATTGAATCAATGAAATACTGCGCAGTCTTATTAAATGGATCAATGCTATCATTTGACATTATTATTTCAAGATTTAATCTTAATGATTTGCCACCTTATGATGATGATATTAATTTCAAAGAAATTCCTAAAAAGCATCGTCAAAATGTCGAATTTTTTACAAGACTTGCTGATGAATTTGAAATGAGTCTTGAATCATGAAAATTCAATCCTAATTTAAATTATCTTAATGGATCTGAAAGCATTAAAAATATCTCTTTAGCAAAATTTTTCAAACCTGATCTAGCTGTAGAAAACATTGAAATTAAAATTTCTAAACTAAATAGAATGCGTATTATTAACGATATTCACCAATTGAGAATTAGATTAGGAGCAGGTGACCGAAGTTATCCAGCTGAAGCACGTAACAGTGCATCGGAAGAACCTTGATTGAATTTATATTTAGAAGAACTTGGTTCATACGAAAACGGATATAATGATGAACAAGACTGTGCTGGTGAGTTTGTAGAACCAGCGCTTGAAGATAATATAATTAAAAACAAGAGAACTAAAAAACAACAACAATCTGATAATACATTCAATAATGAATCAGTTAATAATCCGATGAATGACCCAATGGTTAATAATCAAAGCCCAGAAGATTTTATGAATAATATGCTAGAAAAAATGATTGGCGATATTTATAAAGCCGCTAAAGCATCGGGAATTAAGGATGAACAAATGTTTGAATACTTTGATGAAGCTTTCAAGGAAATGCAAAACATGGGTCTTCCTTCATTGAATAGTGATCCGGAATCAAGTGCTAAGATACGCGAGATTTTAGCAAAAATTATTGCCGAAAATAGCGGAACTATCGTTAGTTCAGATTTTGCAAAAAATTCTTCAGCTGAAAAAGAAAGCACTGAAGAAAAATCTGAAAATAATGGTGATTTTGGAGAAGAAATTAATTAAAATTTATAATTTATAAAATGTCAAATTTATATTACTTAAAATTTTTAGATAAAAATTGTTTATCTTTTAAATATGATTATGAATCAAAAACCTTAAGCGATGTAACAATGCTTGAGGCTTTTGATTTTTTAATTAAAAAAAGTGAGGTCTATAGCATTGAAGATTGAAAAGAATTTTTATTCAATGACAATATTATTCCTAACGGCCGCCCTAATTACAGCAATTTATTTAAAAATATCAAAAGCAATTTCGAATTAATCAAAACATTTAAACGCATTAATTTTTCGGATGCGTTTTGAATTACCGATAATTTGAATGATAAATTTGAGAATTTAAATTGATTTGACAACTTTGTAAAAAATGATTTATCAGAATTTACTTTGAGTCGAAAATTAGTTTGCAAAACCCCTTTTGAAATCAATTCACCAGATTGATTTACTGATGGTCAAATGCTAAAAACCTGGATTAAGCAAGAAGGGATTATCAAGTTATTGAAATCACCAAATTTTTTAGCTGGGAAATTATTGTATGAAAATTTTGCTGAATATTTTGCCGGTCAAATAGCTGCTTTACTATTGAAAAAGAGTGTTGTATATGATTTGGATAAATGAAATAAAAAGATTGTAACAAGTTGTAGTGTTTTTACTTCAAAACAAGTCAGCTATTTACCGTTTTCTAAGCTGATTACTAAAACTTCGGTTAATCAAAATCAATTAGAAGAATTTTTAATTACATATTACGGGAAAGAGAATTTTGAAGATCTAATGGTATTCGATGCATTGATTTTAAATTCTGATCGTCACTTAGGGAATTTTGGGATGTTGCTTAATAATCAAAGTTGCATATTTGAAGATATTGCTCCAGTATTTGATTTCAATAAAAGTTTGTTTTTTGATTTTCCATTATATGAACAAAAACAAGTTAAAAAACAATTAGAAGAGTATTCGAAACGTGCTTCAAGACTATATCAATCCTTTGATGAACAATTAATTAAATTTGCGCGACCAAGACATCTAACATGAGTTGATAAACTAAAAAAATTTAGATTAAAACAACACCCTTTATATGAATGCAATAAAACATATTTTAAGGTTGTACAAACTATTATTAAAGAGCAAGCCAAGAAACTTGAAAGACATTTAAATAACCTCGTAAAATAAAGTGCTTATTTATAATAAGCATTTTTTGTTATAATTTCATATTATGAATGACAAAATAATAATCAAAGGTGCAAAAGAAAATAATCTTAAAAATATTGATTTAACTATTCCACGTAATAAATTTGTCGTATTTAGCGGTTTAAGCGGTTCGGGCAAATCTTCATTAGCCTTTAATACAATTTATGAAGAGGGTAGAAGAAGATATGTTGACAGTTTATCAAACTACGCTAAGCAGTTTTTAGGTGGTACTAAAAAACCCGATGTCGAAAGTATTGAAGGACTTAGTCCTGCGATATCAATTGAACAGAAAACAGTGCATAATAACCCGCGTAGTATCGTTGGAACAGTAACTGAAATATATGACTATTTAAGATTACTTTATGCAAGAATTGGAAAACCTTATTGTCCAAATCATAAAATTGAGATCACGGCTCAAAAGACTCGTGATATTTTAAATAATGTATATAAATACCCTACTGATGAAAAAATTTATATTTTATCTCCAATTGTAGTTAACGAAAAAGGTTCACATCAAGCTTTATTAGCAAGATTAAAACGTGATGGTTACATTCGGGTAAAAATTAATGACGAAATTCATCCATTAGATACACCAATTAACTTAGATAAAAACAAACGTTGAACCATTGAATTGGTAATCGATAGATTTACTTTATCTGAAGAAATTAGACCACGGGTAGCCGAAGCTATTGATGTTGCCATCAAAGAATCGGGTGGTCTTGTTACAATTGAAGCTGTTAATAAAGAAAAAGCTACTTATTCAATTTATCATAGTTGTGAACATGGCGATTTTGATATGCCAAAAATTGAACCTCGGTTATTTTCATTTAACTCTCCTAATGGAATGTGTCCTGAATGTCGGGGACTTGGCGTTATTCAAAGAGCAAGTTGGGATTTAATTTGTCCAGATAAAAATTTAAGTATTAATGAAGGGGCTATTCGTTATTATAAAAACTTTTTAAATTCAACTAATTTAGAATGACAAGAGTTTGATAAATTATTGGCACATTATAAAATTGACAAAGATAAGCCAATTGATGAAATGACTAAAGAAGAATTACATATTTTGCAATATGGTTCTTTTGAAGATATTACTTATACACTAACTTCGGAAAGTGGTAATCGTTATGAACGTAGTAAACACATCGAAGGCATTGTTGAAAAAATTGAACGTAAATATTTAGAAACATCATCAACTGAGGCAAGGGCATATTACAGTAAATACCTTGCTGATATTCCATGTAATGTTTGCCATGGCAAAAGATTAAATAAATATGCTTTAGCTGTCAAAATTGAAAACCTAGATATTTATGAAATGTGTAATAAATCAATTGAAGAGTTAGATGTACTTTTAAATACGCTTGAGTTGAATGATATGGAAAAAGAAATCAGTGAATTGATTTTAAATGAATTAAAACATAGAGTTGAATTTTTAATTAATGTTGGATTGCAATATCTAACATTGAACCGTAAGGCAGAAAGTTTATCAGGTGGAGAAGCGCAAAGAATTAGATTAGCAACTCAAATTGGAGCTAACTTAACTGGCGTGCTATATGTATTGGACGAACCTTCAATTGGTTTACATCAAAAAGATAATGAAAAATTATTACACTCGCTAAGAAAAATGGTTGATTTAGGTAATAGTTTGATTGTTGTTGAACACGACGAAGACACCATTAGAGAAGCTGATTTTATTGTTGATATCGGTCCTAAGGCTGGAGAACATGGTGGTGAAGTTGTTGCCGCCGGCAGTTTGCAAGATATCGAAAATTGCCCAGAAAGTATTACTGGTAAGTATTTAAATGGCGAACTTACAATTAAAACCCCTAAATCAAGAAGGTCGGGAAATGGCAAAGTTTTAACAATTAAACATTGTAAAATCAACAATTTAAAAGATATTACTGCATCTTTCCCATTGGGTAAATTAATTGCTGTAACAGGTGTGAGCGGTTCAGGAAAATCAAGTTTAGTAAACGAAGAATTAGTTTATCGTCTAAATAAATATTTAAATAGTCCAGCTTATGATATCCGTGACGATGAAAAAATGACTGGTCAATTAAATGTTGATAAATTAATTCAAATTGATCAAAACCCAATCGGAAGAACACCGCGTTCAAATCCTGCAACTTATACCGGTGTATTTGATGACATTCGTGATATTTTTGCTAGTGTAGAAGAAAGCAATATTCGGGGTTATACTAAATCGCGTTTTTCATTCAATGTACCCGGCGGACGTTGTGATAAATGTCAAGGTGATGGTGTAATTAAAATCGAAATGCATTTCTTACCCGACGTATATGTAACTTGCGATCACTGTGATGGACAAAGATACAATTTAGAAACATTGGAAATTAAATACCACGGTAAAAACATTAATGATGTTTTAAATATGACTATTGAACAAGCACATGCCTTTTTCTTCAATCGTGCTTCAATTCGCGATAAATTGCAAATACTGTTAGATGTTGGTTTGGGATATATTAAATTAGGTCAAAATGCTACAACGTTATCAGGTGGAGAAGCGCAAAGAGTTAAGCTGGCCACATATTTACAAAAGAAACCAACCGGGAAATCTATTTATGTGTTAGATGAACCTACAACCGGGTTACATCCATATGATGTACAAAATCTATTGAATGTTTTAAACCGTATTGTTGATAATGGCGATACAGTTATAGTGATTGAACATAATTTAGATGTGATTAAAAGCGCTGATCACATTATTGATATTGGCCCAGATGGTGGTGTTGGCGGCGGTAGAATTATTGCGACTGGTACACCAGAGCAAGTGGCTACAGTTGGTATTTCTTACACTGGACAATATCTAAAAAAACTATTAAATCTTTAATTTTAAATATTTTTTTAAAAATAATACTTATAATTATAAATTATATTAAATCTAAAAGGAGGTATTATGGAGCCAAAAGACTGAGCCGGAATACACCTTAAAATAGGTCCAGCTTATGTATATTCACTAACAATGATGCTTGGTATGCTAGCAGCTATTTTGACAGTTTATTACTTTTGAAGACGTGAAAAATATTCATTCGAACAACTTGCCATTTTAGTTTTCATTGCCTTGCCAACTGCTATCATTGGCGCTAGATTTGTTTTCGTAATTCAACAATTAATTGAATATAAAGGTTGAAATGACGGACCTTGATATAACATGTTTGCTGTATGGCGTGGTGGGCTATCTATCCATGGTGGTGTTATTACAGCTACTATCTGTTGTATTCTATATGTTGTATTTTCGAAAAATCCAAAGAAAATTGATTTGAAAAAAGCTTTCTCAATTATCTTGCCCGCCGTTTTAATCGGTCAAGCAATTGGACGTTGAGGAAACTTTGCAAACCACGAAGTTTACGGTGGAATCATGGAACCAAGTTCATTGGCTTTCAAGATCTTACCTCCAATGATTAGACAACACATGTTCATTGACGGACATTACCGTTTACCATTGTTCTTATATGAATCATGCGCAAACTTAATCGGTTATATCCTTTTAGTATGAGTGTTAAACAAGTGAAACTGATTAAGACCGGGAACAACCGGTGCATTATACATCCTATACTACGGAATCATCCGTTTTGGAATGGAACCATTACGTGCCGGAAGTTATACCATTTATAAAGTAATTTCAGCACTATATATTTTTGTTGGATTAGTGTTATTAATACTATTCGAATTCGTAATCAAATTAAATTACAATGTTTACAAAATTCCTAACTTTAAAAATAAATCACTTGCAAACGTATTTTATTTTATTGTTTACGAACCAAAAAACACAGCTAAAAAATTAAGTGCTAAAGAAATTGCTCAATTAAAAGAAATTAAAAAAGATGATGAAAAAAAATTAAACGTAGGTGCTTAAAAATAGCATCAGTTTAATTTTTTATAAAAAAACAAATGAAGAGGTAATATATGAGTAACAAATACGATGTAATTATTATTGGAGCTGGTCCAGCCGGCTTAACAGCTGCTTTATATTTATCAAGAAATGATATGAATGTAGCATTTATTGAAGGCTATGTGCCTGGTGGCAAAATGGCCGAACAATCTAAAATTGAAAACTATCCAGGATTTTCATTTATAAGTGGAATTGAATTATCAACCAAAATGTTAGAACAAGCTCGTCAAAATGGAGCTAACTTTATTTATGGCATGGTTGAAAAAATTGAATCAATCGAAGATAATTTAAAGAAAGTTGTTTTAGCTGATAAAAGCGAACACTTTGCTCAAGTAGTTATTATTGCAACTGGTATGAAAAACCTTGTTCCAACAAGCATTGAAGGTATTGAACAATTCAAAGGACGTGGTGTATCATACTGTGTATTGTGTGATGGGGCATTGTATAAAAATGAACCTTGCGCAATCATAGGAGGCGGGAACTCAGCTTTTGAAGAAGCGCCTTATTTGGCTTCAATGGCTTCAGAAGTACACATTTTTGTAAGAGATGGCATTATTGCTGAAAAAAGACTTGTAAATGACGTTAAAAAATATAACAACATTATCATTCATGAAAATTCAGAGATTCTAAAATTATTTGGAACCGAAAAAGTTGAAAAAGTTGAAGCTAGAGTAGGGGACGAAATCAAAGAATTTAAGATTTCGGCTGTTTTCCCATACATAGGTTTCAAACCAGCAACTAATTTCATCGAAAATAAAGAATTATTAGACGCCCGTGGTTTTATTAAGGTTGATGAAAACATGGAAACTATGGAAAAAAACATTTTTGCTGTCGGTGATGTTATTGTTAAAGATGTAAGACAAATTACAACTGCAACAAGCGACGGAACAATCGCAGCGAAAGTTATTAATTCAAGAATTATTAAAGACTAAGCTCGCTTAGTTTTTTATTTTAAAAAATTATTTTTTTTGATAAATTTTTTAAAAAAATATATTATAATAATCTATGCAATTAACGCGGAGGGGTAGCGAAGCGGCCAAACGCGGGTGGCTGTAACCCACTTCCTCACGGTTCGGGGGTTCGAATCCCTCCCCCTCCACCATGTATTGCCCTTTAGCCAAGTGGAAAGGCAGCGGTTTTTGGTACCGCCATCCGTTAGTTCGAATCTAACAAGGGCAGCCATATCATGAAAATGTAAATAAGAAGCAGCTAAGCTGCTTTTTTTGTTCAAATTTAAGGGTTTTAAAACTGAATTTAAGGTAAAATTTTAATTATGTATAATCACAATGAAATAGAAAAAAAATGACAAAATTATTGAGAAAAAAATAAATCATTCAAAACAACTGAAAAACACAACAAAAAAGCTTACATTTTAGACATGTTTCCATATCCATCTGGAGCTGGACTTCACGTTGGACACTTGGAAGGATATACTGCAACAGATATTATAAGCCGTTTCAAAAGATTAAAAGGTTTTGATGTACTCCACCCAATTGGATGAGATGCCTTCGGATTGCCTGCTGAACAATATGCAATTAAAACAGGAAATCATCCTGCACCATTCACAGTCAAAAATATCAATAACTTTAGACGTCAATTAAAATCATTAGGTTTTTCTTATGATTATGATAAAGAAGTTGATACAACTGATCCGAAATTTTATGTTTGAACACAATGAATTTTTAAAGAACTTTATAAACAAGGCTTGGCATCAATTGAAGAAATCGATGTTAACTGATGTGAAGGCTTAGGAACAGTGCTAGCTAATGAAGAAATCATTGAAAAAAGCGGTGCTAAAGTTAGTGAACGTGGCAATTTCCCAGTTATTAAAAAGCCAATGAAGCAATGAGTTTTAAAAATTACAGCTTATGCAGATAAATTATTAGAAGGCTTAGACGAATTAGATTGACCAGAAAGTCTTAAATTATTACAACGTAACTGAATCGGAAAAAGCACTGGACATAATGTTGTATGAAATGTCCACAACCGTAATCACAAGATTGTAACATTTACAACTAGATTAGATACTATTTTCGGTGTTTCGGCACTTGTTATTAGCCCAGAACATCCTTTGGTATCACAATTAACAACATCCGAAAATAAAGAAGCTGTTGAAGAATATATTAAGCAAACTAAGTGCAAGAATGAACTCGAAAGAACTCAATTAAGTAAAGAAAAAACTGGAGTGTTTTTAGGAACTTATGTTGAAAGTCCGGCAACTCATAAATTAATTCCTATTTGAATTTCTGACTATGTTTTAATGAGTTATGGTACTGGTGCAGTTATGTCGGTTCCAGCACATGATGAAAGAGATTTTGAATTTGCTAAAAAATATAACTTACCAATAGTTTCAGTTATTGAAAATTATGGCGAATTACCTTACACAGGCGATGGCGCTCACATTAACTCAGATTATGCTAATGGTTTAAATAATGCCGAGGCTGCTGAAGCTATTTATGAAAAATTAGCTGTTAATAAATTAGCTGAAAAGAAAACAAGTTATAAACTAAGAGATTGAATTTTCTCACGTCAAAGATATTGAGGAGAACCATTCCCTATTTTATTTGATGAAGATGAAAACATTTATTTAGTAAAAGAACTTGTAAAACTACCGGAAATTGATAATATCAAACCATCCGGTTCAACCCAAGGACCTTTAGCAAATGTTGAAAGCTGGAATAATGTCATTATTGATGGCGAAAAATACCATCACGATACAAATGTTATGCCGCAATGAGCAGGTTCGAGCTGATACTATTTGGCTTATATTTTGAAAAACCCAGATGGAACATATGTTCCGCTAAATTCAGAGGAAGCTAAAAAACGTTTTGAAAATTGATTGCCAGTTGATTTATATATTGGTGGTCAGGAACACGCCGTATTACATTTATTGTACGCAAGATTTTGACACAGATTTTTATATGACATCAATGTTGTAACAACTAAAGAACCATTTTCTAAGTTAATTAATCAAGGTTTAATTTTGGGTCCTGATGGTCAAAAAATGTCCAAATCTTTAGGCAATGTAATCAACCCAGATGACCTTGTTGAATCACATGGTGCCGATTCATTAAGGGTATATGAAATGTTTATGGGGCCGCTAACTGATTCAAAAGCATGAAATACTGATTCACTTAACGGTATTAGAAAATGACTTGACAAAATTTATAACACTTTTGAATATTTTATTAACAATAATATTGACATTAATGTTCCACAAGAAGAACTTGACAGCAAGATTAATCAATTAATTTTAGACGTTGAAGAAAATATTGAAAAAACTAAGTTTAACATTGCGATTAGCAAGATGATGGTGTTCATGAATTACTTATCTCCTCAAAAGAAAATTGGTTCAAAATTACCACTAAAACAATTTGCAATTTTATTAAGCCCATTTGCTCCTCACTTGGCTGAAGAATTACTTTCAATGTTAAATGAAAAACCAATCGAAGCACAAGAATGACCATTCGCTGATATAAGTAAAATTATTTCTGAAAATGCTAAAATTGGTGTTCAAATCAATGGTAAAGTAAGGGGCCAATTGGAGATCTTCCCTGAATGAAATGAAGCACAAACTATTGAAGCTGCCAAACAAGTTCCATCGGTAGCAAAATGATTAGAAGGTAAAGAAATTGTCAAAATAATCTACCGTGAAGGAAAAATTTTAAACATAATTATCAAGTAACATTGAGCCGAAGTTTCGGCTTTTTGTTTTCAAAATTAAATTTTTAGAATAAAAGTAGGGTAAAATAAATAATTATATTTTATATAAATATTTAATCCAATTTAGAAAGGCTAATTTATGGAAGAAAAAAAAGATTATAAAAATACTTTATTAATGCCAGAAACCGAATTCTCTATGAAAGCAAATTTGGCAGAAAAAGAAGTAATGTACAATGCTAAATGATTAGAAAACCAAATATATCAACAACTTCTAAAACGTAATGCAAATCACGAAAGCTTTATTTTACACGACGGGCCTCCTTATGCAAACGGAAATATTCACGCTGGTCACGCTTTAAATAAAATCTTAAAAGACATCATTGTTAGATTTAGAACAATGCAAGGTTTTTATTCACCTTTTGTACCTGGATGAGATACACATGGTTTGCCAATTGAACACAAAATGTTATCTGAAGCCAAGAAAAATGCAAAAGATTTTTCAGCTGTTGAATTAAGAAAACAAGCTGCTGCCTATGCCTTATCACAAGTTGAAAAGCAAAAAGAACAATTCAAGAGATTAAGCTTATTAACTGATTTTAGCGAAATCTATGTAACCTTAGATAAAAAATTTGAAGCAAAACAATTAAAACTATTCCAAAAAATGCTTAATGAAGGCTTAATTTATAAAGATTTAAAACCTATTTACTGATCTCCTTCATCACAATCTGCATTAGCTGAAGCTGAAGTTGAATATGCTGACCACGTTTCTCCGTCATTATATGTTGGATTCGAAGTTTCAAAAGAAACTGAACACATTAAAAAAGGTGACTATTTATTAATTTGAACAACCACTCCTTGAACGCTAATTGCAAATAGTGGTGTTGCCATAAACGCTGATTTTGATTATGTTTTAGTTAAGGCAAATAATAAAAGATATGTTGTTGCAAAAGATTTATTAGAAACTGTAGCCCAAGTTGCTAAATGAGAAGAATTTGAAGTTATAGCAAATCTAAAAGGTAAAGAAATTTTAGAAGCCAAATACATTAGCCCAATTAATAAAATGGAATGTCCGGTTGTAGAAGGTCACCACGTTACATTAGAAAATGGTACCGGTTTAGTTCATATGGCGCCATTATTCGGTGAAGATGACTTTATTATCGGAAATAAGAATAATCTAGTAAAAATTATGCACGTTGAAGATGATGGTATGTTGAATGATAAAGCATTACAGTTTGCCAACGTGTTTTATGATGATGCTAATCCACTTGTAGGCAAATTCTTGGAAGAAAATGGTTTATTAGTTGCATTTAAGAAAATTAAGCACTCATACCCACATGATTGAAGAACACATTTACCAATTATGTATCGTGCAACACCACAATGATTTGTTTCATTAAAACCAATTAAAGAAGAAATTCAAAAAGCATTAAACACCGTTCAAACATACAATGATTGAAGTAAGAAACGTTTAGCACTGATGCTTGAAAATCGCGAAACATGATGTATTTCACGTCAAAGAACATGAGGCGTTCCAATCATTATTTTCTATGATAAAAATAAACAACCTGTAATCGACAATGAAATTTTTGATTACGTAATTAACTTAGTTGAACAATTCGGTTCGGATGTTTGATATGAAAGATCGGCTGATGAATTATTACCTGAAAAATTCCGTAATTTAGGTTTTACTAAAGAAACTGATATTATGGATGTCTGATTTGATTCAGGCTCAACTTCAATCGGTGTAGAACCAGGCAATGTGAAAGCTCCTTTTGATTTATATTTAGAAGGTTCTGACCAATACAGAGGCTGATTTAATAGTTCATTAATTAACTCAGTGGCTTGAAGAGCGAAAAGCCCATTTAAAGCTTTATTATCACACGGCTTTGTGCTTGACGGTAAAGGCCAAAAGATGTCTAAATCTAAGGGAAACACTATCGACCCACTTGATGTAGTTAATAAATATGGTTCAGACATTTTAAGATTATGAGCAGCTAATTCAGAATATACAGCTGATGTTACAATTGATGACAAAATCTTATTACAAACTGTTGAAATCTACCGTAAAATAAGAAACACATTTAAATTCATGTTAGGGGCTTTATCAGATTATGATTTTAAAGATGTTGAAGTATCATCAATTCATGCTTTAATGCTTGAAAGAATTAACAATCTAGAAACTAGAATTTTAAATAATTATGAACAATATCGTTTCGTTAACGTAATTAAAGATATTAACAACTTTATTATTGATTTTAGTAGTTACTATATCTCAATTACTAAAGATATTTTATACTTAGAAAAAGTTAATAATCCTGAAAGAAGACAAGTTCAATATATCTTCTCACAATTAATATTGATGTTAAGTAAAGCATTAGCTCCAATATTACCAACCACTGCTGAAGATATTTATACTTATTTTAATATTCCTTTAAAAGAAATTTCAGTTCACATGCTGCCATTTATCAAAGGACATGCTTTTAGCGATGATTTAGAAACTAAGTGAGCCCCATTTTTCGAATTAAAAGAAGAAGTATATCGTTTAATTGAAGAAAAGATTAAAAACCAAACAATGAAACGTCAAAATGAAGCTCACGTAATCATCAACACTGACTCTGAATGAATTAAGAGCTTACCTTTAACCAAGTTATTAATGGTAGCTAAGGTTTCATTCGGAAATGAAACCAAAGTTGAGAAACTTGACAGTGTAAAATGTTTAAGATGTTGAAATCACTTCGAAAAAAATAATTTTGATGAAAAACTTGAAATTTGCAATAGATGTAAAGAGGTAATTAATGAGTAAAAAAACCATTAAACGGCCAGAGTTTTTTACCAAAGAATATTGAAAAAACAATTGAAAAATTATTTTAATTAACTTAGCAATTTATTTATCCGTATTTATAGCTGGTTCATTAATTGATTTATTAACTAAAAAATATATTTATCATACTGGATATCAAGGCTCGAGCCCTGAATATGTTGTTTACTCAAGCGGCTTCATAAGATTCTGATCGGTATTCCACGCCGGAACAACAATCGAATTAGGTTTAGGCAATGTGGGATTACATATTATCAGTATCTTAATTATGGCCGGAACCTTGTTTATTACCTTGTTTTTTAAAGACAAAGGCTACCGCTGAACAATTGCTGCATTAGCGCTTGTTTCGGCTGGTTCATTTGGTAATATGTATGACCGTTTTGCATTTGGTGGGGTAAGAGACATAATTAATTTACCTTGAGCAAATTACGGAACATTTAACTTTGCTGATATGTGATTAGTATTAGGGGCAATTGCCGCTTTACTATCAATCATTATTTTAGTTTTAATTTCTTCAATTAGAAACAAGAAAAATAAAGCTAATGAAATCGATGAAGATGAAGCTAAAACAATTGAATCAGTTTCATTTGATAGTGAAAATAAAACAAATACCGTAATTAATAATCAAAGTCAAACAATCGATGACCCAAATCATAATTTTTAAAAAATAACTTAGCAATGTACTGATTGCTAAGTTTTATTATTTTTTTCTTAATTAATTCCCATCATTTGCAAAAGTTCACTTTCGTTTTTTATGATAGAAATGAAAGGAGAATATTATGTTAGATGGCTTTAAAAAAATGAACGATGAAACCAAAGAAAAAATTATAGGAGGTTTTGCTTTTAGTTCCATCATTTCAACGATTTTAGCGCTTATACCGGCCGCATTTTCAACAATAGGTTCTGCTATTGGCTTAATTAAATCATCGCAAGCAAGCAAGGGCGAAATTAAGGTTAAAGACTTTAGCGCCAAATGAGAAAATGATTCATCAAACATTGGTTATAGCGTTGGATTCCATTATTGCATCTAAAATAAAATAAATTAAAAGTCTGGACAAAACCAGACTTTTAAAATGCTAATTTTTTTTAGATTTTTCTAATATCTTGTTGAATCTTTCTACACGACCACGAGCCTTAACATCGGTACGGTTTCCTGTGTAGAATGCGTGACAATTAGAGCAAACATCTAAAGTAACTTTATCAGCAGTTGAGCCAAATTCAAATTCTGCGTTACATGATGAACAAACAGCTTTGATTTGACCATATTTTGGATGAATATCTTTTTTCATAATGTGCTCCTATTTAAACTTATGTTAATTAACTATGGTCTATTTTATCATAAAACGAAGAAATTTTATTATTTTTCTACGTTAATATTTTCTCATTTTCAATCAACAACTTCAGGCATATCATAGCCATATTCTTGGATGTATGCGGTATGGTCGGCTAATTTCTTGTCCATCTTAGCCATGAATGGTTTTGCATCGTTATTGAAGATAGCGTGAGCAGCATCTTTAGCAATGTGGAAACGGTCCATATGGCTTAATTGACGGATGTCAAAACTTGTAGTAATATCTCCATTTTCTCTGTATCCGTGAACTATTAAATTATGATTGTTTCTGTCAAAGAAAATGTCTCTAATTAAACCTTCAAATCCGTGGAAAGCAAATACAACAGGTTTGTCTTTAGTAAATACTTTGTCGAATTCTTCATCTGATAAACCACGTGGGTCAATTTTTGGAGATCTTAATCTTAATAAATCAACAACGTTTACATATCTAATTTTTAGATGTGGGTATTCTTTATGCATAATCGAGATTGCAGCTAGTGTTTCTAAGTTTGGTTCAACACCTGATGCAACGAATACAACATCTGGTTCTTCATCTAAACTTACGTTTGATGCTCAGTCGATAACTTTGTATCCTTTTTCAACAAGTTCTTTAGCTTCTTCTTTGGTGTAGAATTGTTCTCTAGGTTGTTTTGAAGCTACGATTAGGTTGATTACATTACGGTCAGTTAAAGCTTTGTCCATAACTGCCAATAATGAGTTAGAGTCAGCTGGTAAATATTCACGAATTAATTCAGGTCTTTTATCAGCTAGATGGCCTAATAAACCTGGATCTTGGTGAGTATAACCATTGTGGTCTTGTTGGAATGCGGTTGAGGTTGCAATAACGTTTAATGAAGGGTAGCCGTGTCTTCAAGGCAATTCAAGTGATTTTTTCATTCATTTCATGTGTTGGGTTAGCATTGAGTCAACTACTCTTAAGAATGATTCATATGAAGCGAAGAAACCGTGACGTCCGGTTAATACATAACCTTCTAAGAAACCTTCTGCTTGGTGTTCTGATAATTGTGAATCTATAATTCTACCAGCAGGAGATACTCATTCATCATATTTAGGTGATGCATATTCTAATCATTGACGTTTAGTTACATCAAATAGTGCAAATAAACGGTTTGATTTAGTTTCATCTGGTCCAAATACTCTAAAGTTGTCAGGGTTCAATGTCATAATTTTAGCCATGTATTTACCCATTTCAACCATGTCTTGAGCTTTGAATTCACCAGGTTTTTTAATATCTAAAGCAAATTCTTCTCAATTGCCCATGTCTAATGCTCTTGGATTAATTCCCCCGTTAGTTATTGGGTTAACTGCCATTCTTTTTAGACCTTTAGGAGCTAAATCGCGAATTTCGCTTAAGATTTCGCCTTTTTCATCAAATAGTTCTTCAGGTTTATATGATCTTAATCAGTCTTCTAAATAAGCAACTTTTTCCATTTTGAATGCACTTACAGGAATAGGAACTTGGTGAGCTCTGAAACTTCCTTCAACTGCTTCGTTGTTTCATTGTTTAGGTCCTGTTCAACCTTTAGGTGTTCTGACAACTAAAACTGGTCAGGTAGGTCTGGTTGCTTCTTCAGCAGGGTTTTGACTAGCTTCTTTTCAAATGGCTTGAATTTTTTCAATTGCATTGTCCATTGCTTTTGCCATTTCTTCATGCATTGCCATGTTTGATTTACTTTCTTCTCATTCAACGAAGATAGGTTCTCATCCCATACCTCTAAAGTATTCTTCAACTTCAGCCTTTGGTTTTCTTGATAGAATGGTTGGGTTTGAAATTTTTCCACCGTTTAAATGAACAATAGGTAAAACAGCACCGTCATTTACTGGGTTAATGAAAACATTTGAGAATCATCCAGCGCATAGCGGTCCGGTTTCGGCTTCACCATCACCGATAACGGTTGCGGCAATAACATTAGGATTATCTAAAATTGCTCCGGTTGCGTGGCTTAATGCATAACCTAATTCTCCACCTTCATGGATTGAACCAGGAGTTTCAGGTGCGGCGTGTGATGCAGTTCCGCCAGGGAATGAGAAACGTTTAAACATTTTTTGTAGCCCGGCTTCATCTTGGGTAATTTGAGGATAGATTTCAGTGTATGAACCATCTAAATATGAGTTTGAGATCATAACTTGTCCCCCGTGACCTGGGCCTTCGATATAAAACATGTTTAAATCATATTTGTTAATTACACGATTTAAATGGGTGTAAATAAAGTTTTGTCCAGGAATGGTTCCTCAGTGTCCGATTGGATATAATTTAACATCTTCTTCGGTTAATGGTTTTCTAAGTAATGGATTATTTCTTAGATAAATTTGACCAACACTAATGTAGTTAGCTGCTCTGAATCATTTATCCATTTTTTCAAGATATTTAATATCATCGAAAATTGTAGATTTCATTTTTTCTCCTTATAATCTTGTGAAAAATAATTATTTTATAGTGCTTTTAAATTTCTTTAATTTTATTAAAGTAGCGTAATATATTTTACCTTATTTTTATACACTTTTATTCAAATTGTTTTTCTATAAAAAAGCATTTAAACAAGTGTATTTTTTGTAATTTTTTTCAAAGAAGATTAATAAAAATCTTTAATTAAGACTAAAAAACAATTATTTAGATTAAAAAACCGTCTTAATTATTTAAGTCAAATATAAAGATAAAAAAGCAAATTTATTAGCTAAATAAATCAAGGGATGAAATTAATTTTCCTCGTTTAAAAAATAATTAAAATAAAGATATACCTTTTTAAAATTTGACAAAATTTAGTATCATTTTTCGCATAAAATTATTAATATCATTTTGTAGCTATCCGATTTTAAAATAATTCGTAGATAAAAAATTTATCACTTTAGAAAAAGCTTTTATTATTTATTATTAAAAGAGCCGATTTTATACTTAAAAACATAATAAAAACGCAGATTTTTAAACTATTTATAAATAAAAAATAAATTTTTGGTTAAAAAAAAATTATTTGTTATAATTAAACGTGCAACTACAACTTAGAAACACAAGGTTACGATATGCCGAGCTTAGTTGTTCATCTCGCAAATCGAGAACTTGTGCGGAGTTACTTCAAAAATGAAGAAGGAGAACAAACTATGAAATTAGAAGTTAAAATTAAAGCTTTTGACGCTCAATTAGTTGAAGACGCTGCTAAAAAAATCGTTTTATTAGCTAAAGCTGAAAAAGCTACTGTAAGTGGACCAATTCCTCTACCAACACGTAAAGAAATTGTTACCATCTTAAGATCTGTTCACGTTAACAAAAAATCTCGTGAACAATTCGAAAGCAGAACCCACAAACGTCTAATCGTTTTATCAAACGTTACCGAACAATTAGTTGATAAAGCTAAAAGATTAGAACTACCTGCTGGTGTTCAAATTAACTTAAAATCTGTTAACTAATAACAGATATTTGTTTTTTTTATTAAATATAAATAATAAGAACAGCCATAAATATTAGAAAGGAAAATCATGAAAGGAATCTTAGGAAGAAAAGTTGGAATGACTCAACTATTCACATCTGAAGGTAAATTAATTCCAGTTACCGTAGTTGAAGTTAAACCAAATGTTGTGACTAAAGTTCTTACTTCAGAAAAAAATGGATACGTTGCGACCCAATTATCTGTAGAAGACAAGAAAAATTCACAAATTAGAAAACCTGAAATTAACTATTTCAAACAAGCAAACACAACACCTAAGCGCTTCGTTAAAGAAATCCGTGATATGTCTGGATTTAACTTAGGTGATACTGTAGATGCTTCATTATTTGAAGCTGGAGACGTTGTTGACGTTACAGCTATCTCTAAGGGTAAAGGATTCGCCGGAACCATTAAGAGATGAAACCAACACATTGGACCTAAATCTCACGGTGGTGGTGGTGGTTCACAACCTATCAGACAAACTGGTTCTTTAGGAGACATTTCTGGAAACAGAGTTTGAAAAGGTATGACAATGCCTGGTCACCTAGGTCATGAACAAGTTACTATTCAAAACTTAGAAGTTGTTAAAGAAGACGCAGAAAACAACCTACTTTTAATTAAGGGTAGCGTTCCAGGAGCAAAAGGTGCTTTATTAGTAATTAAAAACGCTAAGAAATCACTACAAAAGAAAGCGGTTATTGAATTACTAAACTTAAAAGAAGCTTTAGCCAAAAACGAAATTTTTGAACAAGCTAAAAAATACAACTTAGAACTAAACATGGAAATGTCATTAAAAGAAATGAAAGCAGCATTAAATGAAGCAATCGCTAAATCAGAAGGAGAAAATAAATAATGGCTACTAAAAAATCATCATTAGAAAAATACTACATTTCTGAAAAATTTGACGCTGACAGAAACATTTCATTTAATTTCAAAAAAGCTAACCAAAAAATTTCTGGAAACTTCGCTCACTTCTTAGAAGCTGTTGAAGAATTCATTAGAGTTAGTGAAAAAAGTAAAAATGACACCAGAGTATGATTCCACCGTGATGGTGCATACCGTGGTTCAGTTGATTTAGCAAAAGCAAAAGTTATCGTTGAAAAAGTAAGCGAAAACAAAGTTGAAAACACTAAAGCAATCGAATTTATCGAAAAAGAAAATTTAGTTGACAAAGCTGCTCCAAAAGTTAAAACTCCAAGCGTTAAGAAAGACAATGCAAAACATGTTGCCTTTGACACAACAAACTTACCAAAATCAGTATTTGGATTAGAAAAAGTTTACAGCCAAGCAATTTTCGATGCTATTTTAGCTGAAAGAGGAGCTAAACGTTTAGCAACTCACAAAACTAAAACCCGTGGTGAAGTAAGTGGTTCAGGTAAAAAACCATGAGCACAAAAACACACCGGTAATGCACGTGCTGGGTCATTAAGATCACCTATCTTTGTTGGTGGTGGTAAAGTATTCGGTCCTACAACTGAAAGAAACTACAATCTAAAAATCAATAAAAAAGCTAGAAGAAATGCATTATTATCAGCATTAACATTATTAGCAAACGATCAAGCTGTATTAGTAAAAGAATACGCATTAGACAAAATTTCAACAAGAGCTTTATTAACAGAAATGGCTAAAGACAAACTAGTAAACTTAAACAACGTTTTATTAGTTTCATCAAACGACACAGTATTTATGTCAGCAAGAAACTTACCAAACGTTCACGTAACCAAAGTTACAAGTTTATCAGTTGAAGCTTTATTAGCAGCTGATGTATTAGTTATTAGCGAAAACGACGTTAAAGTTCTAGAAGGGTTGGCAAAATAATGAATATCAATGAAGTTATTAAATATCCAGTTCTAACTGAAAAATCAGAATTAGCTAGAGCAAACCAAAACGTATATACATTTGTTGTTGATAAAAGAACAAACAAAGTTGAAGTTAGAAAAGCAGTTGAATTTATTTTTGACGTTAAAGTTCTAAAAGTAAACATTATGAACTACGACAAAAAACCAGCTAAATTAGGAAGATATGCAGGATTTAAAAACGCTGTTAAAAAAGCTGTTGTATATCTAGATGAAAAATCTAAGATCGTTTTATTTGCAGAAGAAGCTAAAGAAGCTTTAAAAGAAGTGGAAGAAGCTAAAAAAGCTGAAGTAAAAGCTGAAAAAGAAATTACTGAAGCTGAAAAGAAAGCTGCAGAAAAAATTAAAAAAGCTGCTGAAGCAAAACAAGCTAAAGAAGCTAAATAATTAATCTTGCTTAAGTATAAGATTAATTACACATTATTATCAATTAATAAATAATCTTAAAAGAAATCAATATTTTTAAGAACGGAGAAAACATTATGGCTATTAAAAAGTTTAAAGCATATACCAATGGTCGCCGTAATATGTCTTCTCTTGATTACCAAGCTAACTTAACTGGTCACGCTCCAGAAAAATCATTGTTAGTTGCTCTTCCAACACACTCAGGAAGAAATAATCAAGGTAAAATCACAACCCGTCACCACGGTGGTAGATTAAAAAGATTCTACCGTATTGTAGACTTTAAAAGATACAAAGACGGCATTCCAGCAGTAGTTAAAACTATTGAATACGATCCAAACAGATCGGCAAACATTTCATTAGTTGCTTATGCTGATGGTGAAAAAAGATATATTATCAGCCCTAAAGGTATTAAAGTTGGACAAGTTATCTTATCAGGTGAAAACGTGGATATTCAAATCGGTAACCACATGCCTTTAAAAAACATGCCTGAAGGTACATTAGTTCACAACATCGAATTACAACCAAAACAAGGTGGAATCATCGCTAGATCAGCTGGTGCTTCAGCACAAATCTTAGGTAAAGACGAAACCGGAAGATACGTAATTCTAAAATTAAAATCTAACGAAGTTAGAAAAGTTCTAGGCATTTGCCGTGCAACTATTGGTGAAGTAGGAAACGAAGAACACTCATTAGTAAACATCGGTAAAGCTGGTAGAAACAGATTAAGAGGAATCAGACCTACCGTTCGTGGTTCTGCAATGAACCCTAACGATCACCCTCATGGTGGTGGTGAAGGTAGACAACCTATTGGTAGAAAAAGTCCTATGACTCCATGAGGTAAAAAAGCGCTTGGAGTTAAAACAAGAGCAACCAAGAAAGCATCAAACCAATTCATCATTAGAAGAAGAAAGGAAAATAAATAATGGCTCGTTCACTAAAAAAAGCTCCATTTGTTGATGATCACTTAATGAAAAAAGTAGTGGCTATTATTGAAAATAAAGCTCCAAAACGTCCAATTAAAACCTGATCAAGACGTTCAACCATTTACCCTGAATTTATTGGATTAACATTCCAAGTTCACAATGGACACGCATTCATCGACGTATTCGTTACAAACGACATGGTAGGACACAAATTAGGAGAATTCTCACCTACAAGAACCTTCAATGGTCACGGTGCAGATAAAGGAAAGAAATAGTTTATGGCTTCATTAAATAACAAAACTGTGCATGCATCAGTTAACATGCAAAGAATTAGCCCACGTAAAGCAAGATTAGTAGCAGATTTAATTCGTTACAAATCAGCTAACCAAGCATTAGTGATCTTACAAACAACCAACAAAAAAGCTTCTCAAATTATCCTTAAACTTCTACACTCAGCAATTGCTAACGCAACAAACAATGCTGGACTTGATGCAACAAAACTTTATGTTTCAAAAATTCTTGTTAACGACGGACCTACTTTAAAAAGATTCCAACCTCACTCACAAGGTAGAGCATATCCAATTTTAAAAAGAACAAGTCACTTCTACATCGAAGTATCAGAAATCGCTTCAGCTGAAGAAATGGCAGAATTATTAAGTAAAGGAGATAAATAATGGGTCAAAAAGTTAATCCAAATGGATTCCGTTACGGTATTACTAAAAACCACAACACAACTTGATACGCTGACAAAAAAGATTTCTCAACTTTACTTTTAGAAGATCAAAAAATTTACGACTTCTTTGATAAAAAAGTTCGTGAATACTTAATTGGAAATGTTCAAATTAAAAGAGACCAAACTGGTCACATTATGGTTTACGTATACACAGCTAAACCAGCAGCATTTTTAGGAACCAACGGTGAAAACGTTAAAGCTTTAACCGCTGAACTTAAAAAAGCTATTAGAAACAGAAATGCAAACATCACAATCGAAGTGATTGAACTAAAAAACCCTGATTTAAATGCAAGACTTTTAGCTGAAGGTATTGCCGTTAAATTAGAAAACCGTGGAAGCTTCAGATTAGCACAAAAATTTGCAATTAAAAGCGCTATGAAAGCTGGAGCTAAAGGTATCAAAACTTCAGTATCAGGCCGTCTAAATGGTGTTGATATGGCTAGAACCGAAGGATATACCGAAGGTGAAATGAAATTACATACTTTAAGACAAGATGTTGATTACGCTGTTACAACAGCTAAAACCACTTACGGTATCTTAGGTGTTAAAGTTTGAGTTTCTCTAGGAGAAATCTTAGGTGATGATGCTCAAGCAGAAAACGCTTTAGAAGAAAAAACAAGAGAAAGAAAACCAAGAAAGGGCGGTGAAAGACATGCTTCAACCAAAAAGAACTAAACACAGAAAAATGTTCCGTATCCGTCACGACAAGGTAAAAGCTCACAGAAATAACACCGTTTCATTTGGCGAATTCGGATTAAAATCAACTAGTTCAGCATGAATTAGCGCTCGTCAAATCGAAGCAGCCCGTATTGCCATTACTCGTCGTATGGGTCGTGAAGGGAAAGTTATCATCAAAATCTTCCCACATATGTCAAAAACAAGTAAACCTATTGGTGTTCGTATGGGTTCAGGTAAAGGTTCACCTGATCAATGATTTGCAGTCGTTAAAGAAGGAACAGTTATGTTCGAAGTTATGGGTAACACAGTAGATACCATGAAAGACGCCCTAAGATTAGGTGGTCACAAATTACCAGTTACATGAAAAATCGTAGCTAAAGAAGTAACCGAAAATAAAGAAAACAAGGAGGCTTTATAATATGTCTTATACAGAATTAAAAGAAAAATCAGTTAAAGAATTACAAACTTTATTAGCTGATTTAAAAGCCGAATTATTCTCATTACGTTTTAAAAACGCAACCCGTCAATTAGACCAAGTTCACAAAATTCAATTAGTTAAAAAAGATATTGCTAGAACCTTAACCGCATTAAATGCTAAAAAAGAACAAGGAGATAAATAATGGAAGCTCAAGTTAGAGAAAACCGTCGTAAAACTTTAGTTGGAACCGTTGTATCAACTAAAAACGACAAAACTATCACCGTTGTTGTTGAAACTTATGAAAAACACCCTCTATACTCAAAACGTTTCAAAAAATCAAAGAAATTCGCTGTTCATGATGAAAGAAACGAAGCTAAAATCGGGGATGTTGTTAAGATTCAAGAAACAAGACCACTTTCAAAAACCAAACACTTTAGATTAGTAGAAATCAAATCTCACGCTATTGGAGGAAACGAAAATGCTTAGTGAATTTTCAAGATGTAATGTAGCTGACAACTCAGGTGCTAAAGAAGTTATGATCATCAAAAACTTAGGTGGATCTATCGTTAGATCAACTAACATTGGTGACGTTGTAGTTGTTACAGTTAAAAAAGCTATTCCTAATGGTATGGTTAAAGAAGGTCAAGTTGTTAAAGCAGTTATCGTTAGAACTAAAAGAGGATTAGCTCGTGATAATGGTTCATACATCAGATTTGATGACAATGCAGTTGTTTTAATCAAAGAAGATGGATCATTAAGAGGAACTCGGGTATTTGGACCAGTTGCACGTGAATTACGTGACAAAGGTTACTTAAAAGTTATTTCATTAGCTCCGGAGGTTTTATAATTATGTCTCAAGCTAAAATTAGAAAAAATGATATGGTTTTAATTATCGCTGGTAAGGATAAAGGTAAATTTGCTGCTGTATTAGCGACTGATACTAAAAACCAAACTGTTACTTTAAAAGAAGTAAACATGAAAACCAAACACCACAAACCTTCTCAAGAAAACCAAGAAGGTAAAATTGAAAGAAAAGAATTTCCAGTTCACGTTTCAAACGTTGCCTATTTAGCTAAAAAAGGTGCTGAAGGACAACACTCAGTTGGAACAAAAATTGGATGAAAAGTTGATAGCAAAACCGGTAAAAAACAAAGATTCATGAAAAAAATTAACAAGGCTATCTAGTAAAGGAGATTATTATTATGGCAAAAACTGAAAAATTAGCATTAGAAAAGAAATACTTAGAAGAAATTCGTCCAGCGCTAGTTAAAGAATTTGGTTACACCAGTGTAATGCAAGCTCCAAAACTAGAAAAAATTGTTATTAACATGACCGCCGGTAATGAAGTATCAAACTCAAAAGCTATCGAAGAAGTTATGGTTGAACTAGCTCAAATCGCTGGTCAAAAACCATACCAAACCACCGCTAAAAAATCATTAGCATCATGAAAATTACGTGAAGGCATGCCAATGGGTGGAAAAGTAACATTAAGACGTGAAAAAATGTGAGCATTTTTAACAAAATTAATCAATGTTGCTTTACCACGTGTTCGTGACTTTAACGGTACATCAACAAAAAGCTTTGACGGACGTGGTAACTACGCCCTAGGTATCAAAGAAGAAATCATTTTCCCAGAAATTTCATTCGATAAAATCCGTAAATTAAAAGGTATGGACGTTATCATTGTAACCAATGCAAAATCAAACAAAGAAGCATTTGCATTATTGAAACATTTAGGTATGCCTTTTGCTAAAGGTAACAATAACTAAGGAGATTAAGCATGGCAAGAAAAGCATTAATGGTTAAAGCTGAACGTGAACCTAAATTTGAAGTTAGAAAATACACACGTTGCCAAATTTGTGGACGTGTTCACGCAGTTTTACGTAAATATAAAATTTGTAGAATTTGTTTTAGAGAATTAGCACACGAAGGAAAAATTCCTGGTGTAAAGAAAGCGAGCTGATAATTATGGCTATTATTATTGATCCGATTGCAGATATGTTTGTTAGAATGAGAAATGCTATTTCACGTAAATACCACGAAGTAGTTTTACCTCACTCAAACAAAAAAGAAAGAATCTTAGAAATTATGAAACGTGAAGGTTACATTACTAACTTTGAAGTTGTTTCAGAAGAGGGAAAACCATTCAAACAATTAAAAGTTACCTTAAAATACAAAGGAATGAACCAAAACCAATCAGCGATTTCAGGATTAAAAAGAGTATCTAAACCTGGTCTAAAAGTATATTCATCATCTGAAAAATTACCACGTGTTCTAAGTGGATACGGTACAGCAATCATCTCAACATCTAAAGGTTTATTAACAGATAAAGAAGCAAGAAAAGCTAACGTTGGTGGCGAAGTAGTTGCTTTCATCTGATAATAAGGAATTAAATTATGTCTAGAATTGGAAAAAGAGTTTTAGCAATTCCTGCCGATGTTGAAGTTGAATTAACAAACAATCACATTGTTGTTAAAGGTAAATTAGGACAATTAGAATATACATTCTCACCATTAATTAAAGTTGTAGTTGAAAATAACGAAATTAAAACTCTAAGATCAAATGAAGAAAAAACTACAAAAATGTTACACGGTACAACCAATGCAAATATTAAAAACATGCTAATTGGTGTTTCACAAGGTTACAAAAAAGAAATCGAAATCAAAGGGGTTGGTTACAAAGCCACCCTTAAGGGAAATGAAATTGAAATTATTGCTGGTTACTCACACCCAGTAAACGTTACACTACCTTCAAATTTAAAAATTGAAGTTCCAAAACCAACTAACATTGTTATCTCAGGAATTGATAAACAAGCTGTTGGTGAATTCGCTGCTAATATCCGTGACATCAGACGCCCAAGCCCATACTCAGGTAAAGGTATTATGTACAAAGATGAAGTTGTTAGACGTAAAGAAGGAAAAACTGCTGCTAAGTAGTTATATAAGGAGAAATAGATTATGTTATCAAGAAATTTAAAACGTAAAGCAAAACACTTAAAAATTACTAATAAATTAGCTAAAGGTACTGCATCTACTCCTCGTGTAGTTGTTTATAAATCATTACACAACTTCTATGCACAAGCAGTAAATGACCTTACTCACACAACTATCGTATCTTCATCAACTAAACAATTAGCAGAAAATCAAAGAGGAAACAACATTGAAAGCGTTAAATTAGTTGCTAAAGCATTTGCTGCTAAATTAAAAGAAGCAAAAATTGAAAAAATCGTTTTCGACCGTTCAGGTTACATTTACCACGGAAAACTTGCTGCATTTTGCGATACATTAAGAGAAGAAGGGATTAAATTCTAATGGCTGAAGAAATGAAAAAGAACGTTGAAGAACAAGCTTCTGCTACTAAAGTAGTTGCTTCATCACGTAAAGAAGATAAAAAAGCTGAAGGTGCAAAAGTACGTACCGACAGAAAACCAAGACAATTTGTTAAAAGAGAAGTTCAACCTAAACAATACGAAGAAAAAGTAATTGATATTGCTCGTGTTACAACTGTTGTTAAAGGTGGACGTAGATTCTCATTCTCAGCATATGTAGTAGTTGGAGATAAAAAAGGTAAAGTTGGATTTGGACACGGAAAAGCAAACGAAGTTCAAGATGCAATCAAAAAAGCAGTTAAAGACGCACAAAAGAATGTTTTCTCAGTTCCAGTTGTTAATGGAACAATTCCTCATGAAATTCATGAAAAATTCCTAGCTTCTAGAGTACAATTACGTCCAGCTCCTAAAGGTGCCGGAATTATTGCCTCAAACACTGTTCGTGCTGTAGTTGAATTAGCAGGTTACACTGACATTTCAACCAAAACTTATGGTTCAAGAACCAAACAAAACATTGTTCACGCTACTATCAATGCTCTTAAAAAAGTTAGAACAGTTGAAGATATTGCTAAATTACGTGATATCGATGTAAAACACTTATTATCTAAATAATTTAAGGAGACAAAAGTATGCAATTAAATAATTTAAAAGCTACTCCAGGTGCACGTAAAGCAAAACACCGTGTAGGTCGTGGTCACGCAGCTGGTAAAGGTAAACAAGCAGGACGTGGACAATCAGGTCAAACTAAAAGAAGTACAGTAAGAATGGGATTTGAAGGGGGACAATTACCTCTATTCAGAAGAATACCAAAACGTGGATTCAACAACGTAAACCATGTTGAATACCAAGTTGTAAACCTTTCAGACTTAGAAAGAGTTTATGAAAACAATGAAGTAGTTTCATATGAAACACTTGCAGAAAGAAATTTAATCAAAGGTGCATTACCAGTTAAAATTTTAGCTAAAGGTACTTTAACTAAAAAACTTAATGTACAAATTCCTACACTTTCACAAGCTGCTAAAGAAGCTATTGAAAAAGTCGGAGGAAAAATCGAGGTTAAATAATGGCTAAAAAAACTAAGTTAGAAAAGGACGTCGAAGCAGAAAGAGTTGAGCGCAAAATTGCCATCGACAAATTCTTTAATGACAAACGTAATACGTGAAACGAATGATGAAAAAATCACGATCTTTTAAAGAAGATTATTTTCACTTTGTTTATTATTACTCTTTTTCTAGCCGCAGGAACTTTAACCATTCCTGGAGTTAATTTAGCTAACCCCGATAAACTTACCCAAGGAGATTTCTTTGGGATTCTAAACTTAGTAGGTGGTGGAGGACTGAGACAGTTCTCCATTGTCGCTTTAGGGATAGGTCCGTTTATTTCATCAAGTTTGGTTATGATGATTTTACAAACAAAGGCCTTTCCTGCTATCCATAGGTTAAGCCAATCAGGTCCGCAGGGCCGGATTAAAATTAACTTCATTACTTATGGAGTAACTTTTGTTTTTGCGGTTATTCAAGCTTTATTAATCACAAAAGCATTAATTAACCCACGTCAAGGGTTTGGAATTACTTTTTCGCCTGAACTTGTTAAGATGTTAGGGCCTAAAGGCACATTAGCATACGAATATTTCATCTTACCAATGATTTTGGTAGCTGGTTCTTTCTTTACTTTATTTTTAAGTGAACAAATCACTAATAAAGGGGTAGGAAACGGAACAAGTTTAATCATTTTCGTTGGGATTGCCAGTGCTTTAATTCCAACCTTTAAACACGCATTCGAATTCTATATGCCATCTGCTGCACAAAACAACATTGTTTTACAAGAAGTTGTTAACTATTGTGTTTACATCTTGGCTTATTTACTAACAATATTTATCGTTGTAATCTTTACTATTGCTGAAAGACACATTCCAATTCAACAAGTTGGAGCCGGCCTTTCAAAAAACGAAAAAGAGTTAAGTTATTTACCAATCAAAGCTAATCCGGCCGGACTAATGAGTATCATCTTCGCTATGATGGTCTTATCAGTTCCAACGATGATTGCAAATATGATGGATCCTAACACAAGTAAGTTTTATGTTTGAGTATATGCTAATTTACAATTTACCCAACCCTTAGGATTTTTCTTATTTGTTATTATTACTTTTGGATTAACTATTCTATTAGGTATTCAACAATCTAAAATCGATAAAATTAGTGAAGACTTTGCAAAAAGCAGTACGTTCATTCCTGGTGTTAGACCTGGTGAACAAACTGAAAACTATTTGTTAAATATTGTGCTTAGATTATCATTTTTCTCATCTGGCTATTTAATTATCTTGGGTATATTACAATTTGTGCAACAAATGTTTGGTATGCCTGCCTCAATCGCTTTTGGCGGTACCAGCATTATGATTTTAGTTTCAACAGCTTATGAAACTGTACAACAAATTAAAGCTAGATACAAATCACAAGAATTAGCAAGAAAGAGAAGAATGATTCGTGAACTTAAAGAAATGTACGGAGAGGAAGAAGAAGATTTAATATGATAGATCATTCACAAAAATCATGTAATTGTAATATCGCTAATACAGAACATGATTCAAAACCTAATTTAATCTTTTTAGGAGCGCCTGGAGCTGGTAAAGGTTCAATTGCTTCTTTATTGGTTAAAGACTTCGGTTACTTTCAACTTTCGACCGGTGATATGTTCAGACAAGAAATTAAAAACCAAACTGAAATCGGTCTTGAAATAAAGTCAATTTTAGATTCTGGTAAATATGTTGATGATTCATTAACAAACCGTTTAGTTGAGACAAGATTAACCACATTAGTAAGCGAAAATAAGCCATTTATCTTAGATGGATACCCACGTACAATCGAACAAGCAAACTTTTTGCAAACATTATCGCAAAAAAGTATTAAAATTGGAAAGGCTATTTTATTAAAAATAACCCAAGAGCAAATTATCGATCGTTTATCAAAACGTAGAATTTGTCCAAGTTGCAAAACTATTTTTCACTTGGAATCATTTCCTCCTCGTGATGGTAAGTTTTGTACTAAATGCGGCACTGAAGTAATCAAACGTGTCGACGATGAACCCGAAGTTATTATTAAACGTTTAAAAGTTTATGAAGAACAAACTAAATGTTTAATTGATTACTATCGTGAAAAAGGTATGCTAATTGAAATCAATAGCTACCAAGAATTCGAAAAAGTGTATAGCGACGTAAAGAAGGCTTTAGGATGATCATAATTAAGAATCAACAAGAGATTCAAAAGATCAAAAAAGCCTGCGCTATCTTGGCAGAAGTCAAAACAGTATTGTGAGACTTCATAAGTCCAGGCGTTTCTTTAAAAGAGATTGATAGCGTCGCTTTTAAAGAAATAAGAAAAAGAGGCGGAAAACCAGCATTTCTAGGTCAATACGGGTTCCCCGGAACATGCTGCATTTCTGTTAATGACGAATTAATTCATGGTATTCCTAGCGACTATCGCCTAAAAGAAGGAGATATCGTTAAAATCGATACTGGAGTTATTTGAGAAGGATATTATTCAGATTCTGCCTTCACAAAAGGTGTTGGTAAAATCTCAAAAAAAGACGAAGAATTAATTCAAGTAGCTAAAGACGCTTTCTATGCCGGCTTTAATTCGATTAAAGTAGGCAAACGCATTGGTGATATATCAGCCGCAATTGGTGATTTAATTAGAAAAAGAGGTTATTATACCCCTGATGAATATTGCGGACACGGCATAGGTCGTTCACTACATGAAGACCCATACGTATTTAATGATGGTATGCCAAATACCGGGCCAGTTATTCGTAACGGTATGGTAATATGCATCGAACCAATGATCTTACAAAAATCAAAGAATGTACTAGTCAAAGAAGACGACTGAACAGTATATGATCCATTTCATTTAAATACTGCACATTACGAACAAACAGTTTTGATCGATAATGATCAAGCATACATTCTATCAGGAGACAACATTTAATGGCAAAAGACGCAATCAAAATGTCAGGCAAGATTACCAAAATGCACTCAACTAAAGATTATGATGTTTTATTAGAAAACGGCATCACAATTAAAGCCTTTATCTCTGGAAAAATGTCATTTCACAATATTAAAATGATTCCAGGCGATCAGGTTGATGTTGAGTTAAGTCCTTATGATATGACTAAAGGTAGAATTGTCTTCAGACACAAATAAAAGGAGAAAACATGAAAGTAAGAGCTTCAATCAAGCGTATTTGCAAAGATTGTAAAATAATCAAAAGACACGGTGTTAATAGAGTAATTTGCATTAACCCTAAACATAAACAAAGACAAGGATAATTAATATGGCCAGAGTTTTAAACATTGAAATTCCAAATAATAAAAAAGTTCGTATTTCTTTAACCTACATTTTTGGAATCGGTGAAACATTAGCAGCTAAAATCTTGGCTGATGCTAATGTTGACGGTGAAAAAAGAGTTAAAGATTTAACAGAAGAAGAATTAACACGTATCAGAGATGAAGCTAAAAAATACACCACCGAAGGTGATTTAAGACGTGAAATTAACTTAAACATTAAACGTCTAATGGAAATCAAATCATACCGTGGTATTAGACACAGAAAAGGACTTCCAGTTCGTGGTCAATCAACCAAGAAAAATGCAAGAACTAGAAAAGGCCCAAGAAAAACAATAGCAGGAAAGAAAGGTAAATAATAATGGCAAAGAAAAATAAAAAAGTTGTAACCCAAGGGATTGCACACATTCACTCAACCTACCAAAACACTATTGTTTCATTTTCAGATCTAAAAGGTAATGTATTTGCATGAAGTTCATCAGGTGCAATTGGTTACAAAGGCACCAAGAAAAAAACCCCATATGCAGCTGGGTTAGCAGCACAAGCAGCTGTTGAAAAAGCTAAAGAATTTGGTTTAAAAGAAGTTTCTATCTTAGTTAAAGGTGTTGGACCAGGTAAAAGTACAGCTAGAAAAGCAATCGAAACCAGTGGATTCATAATCAGAGAAGTTAAAGACGTAACACCTACTCCACATAACGGTACTCGTCCTCCCAAAAAAATTCTTAAAAGAGCATAATCGAGATAAGAAATAGTAAACAATAAGGAGAGACAGCATGGAAAAAATCCAAAAAATTACATACAAAGAATTAGTAGCTGAAAAAACAAATGATTTTAACACAACTTTCGTTATTGAACCTTTAATGCGTGGTTTTGGTAACACTATCGGTACTGTAATTAGAAGAACTTTATTATCTTCAATTACATCAGTAGCACCATTCGCAATTAAAATTAATAACGTTGAACACGAATTTCAAACTATTAGTGGCATTAAAGAAGATGCAATCACTTTAGTTGCTAACATTAGAAAAATTCGCTTCGTTTATACCCCGGAATTATTTGAAAAAGAAAATTTAGCAAAAGTTTCATTCAAAACTAATAAAGAAGGTGAAGTTTACGCTTCAGAAATCGAAAGCATTCCAGGTCTAGAAATTGTTAATAAAGACCAATACATTGCAAACATCTCTAAAGGTGGTTCACTAGAATTTGATTTATTCTTACGTACTGGTCGCGGCTTTATTGATTTTGAAGAAAATAAACACGTAATCGATGAATACGGACCTAAATTAGAAAGTAAAATCAAAAAAGGTCAATACTTAGCAATTGACTCTGACTTTAGCCCAATTAAAAAATGTGGTATTTCATTTGAAGATTTAAACAGCTCATCAAAAACAATCGAAGAACGTTTAAAAATTCATGTTGAAACCGATGGTACAATTGAAGCTAAAGATGCAATGGAACAAGCAGCTAAAATCATTGTAGCTCACTTCCAAATTATTGGAAACATTGATGCTTTAGAAACTATTGAATTATTTGACGAAAATAAAGAAAAGAAAGAAAAAGCACCAAAATCTTCTATTCCTATTGAAAAATTAAACTTAACTATCAGATCATTAAATGCTTTAAGACGTTCAGGTTACACCAGCATTGATGAAATTATGAAATTAAGTGATGAAGAACTATCTAATATCAAAAACTTAGGTAAAAAATCAGTTCAAGATATTATTGATAGAAGAAGAGAATGAGCTTCAAAAAATGAAGGAAACGATGGCGAAACTATCGAAGTTTTAGAATCAGATACTAATGAAGAAGGAGAAGAATAATGGCAAATCCAAAACAACTATTTCGTAGAAATACTGAATGATGAAACCATGTGGAAAGATCATTAGTTACTGATCTATTAATTCACGGTCAAGTAAAAACTACATTAGAAAGAGCTAAAAGAATCAGATCTAATGCAGAAAAAATGATTACTTTAGGCAAGAAAAACACCCTAGCAAGTCGTAGACAAGCAGCTAAATTTTTAAGATTAATCCCTTCAATGCAAGAAGGTAAAGACTCATTACAATATTTATTTGACGTATTGGCACCTAAATACCAATCACGTAACGGTGGATACACAAGAATTATTAAAGTTCAAAACCGTCAAGGTGACAACGCTAAAATGGCTGTTATCCAATTAGTTTAATTAATTAACTAATCAACCAATTTAATATTTTAAACATAATAAGGAGACAAAAATGGCAGTAGTTCCAAAGAGAAAAACCTCTAAACAAAGAAAACACTTAAGAAGAAGTCACCACGCATTAACAGCTTCAACATTAGTTGAATGTAAACAATGTAGACAACAAATAATTCCTCACCAAGCATGTAAATATTGTGGTTTTTACAAAGGCGAAAAAGTCTTAAAAAACGCTTTAAACGACAAAATTAAATAATTTTTATTAAACCAATTCATAAAAGAGTTCCTAAATCATGGGAATTCTTTTTATTTCGCAATTTTTTTAGGTTAATAATATAGTCATATAAAGTTTTTTTGGTAGCTTTTTGTGAATAAAAATCACATCTAAAAATTGTTAATAAAAAAAATAAAAATATTTGTAACAGAAACAAAAAAGTGTGTATAATAGTAAATGTACCATTTAAAACAAGTGGTGCTGAGATAGTTCTTTGAAAACTGGATACGAATACCATAACGTCAATTTTTAATAATTACAAAATAACAAAAATACACCAAATCAACTTTATTTAAGAGTTTG
>NZ_VHHP01000059.1 GCF_006491995.1 Metamycoplasma neophronis | reverse complement strand
CAACCATGAGCAAGCTGCCCTTCCTGTCCCGGGCGGCGTTCGCCCGGATTACCACCCCGATCGCCAGGGGACTGCTGCGGGTCGGCCTCACGCCGGACGTCGTCACCATCCTGGGCACCACCGCGTCGGTGGCGGGAGCGCTGACGCTGTTCCCGATGGGCAAGCTGTTCGCGGGTGCGTGTGTGGTGTGGTTCTTCGTGTTGTTCGACATGCTGGACGGGGCGATGGCCCGGGAGCGCGGGGGCGGCACTCGCTTCGGCGCGGTGCTGGACGCCACCTGTGACCGCATCAGTGACGGCGCGGTGTTCTGCGGTCTGCTGTGGTGGATAGCGTTTCACATGCGCGACCGACCGCTGGTGATCGCGACCTTGATCTGTCTGGTCACCTCGCAGGTGATCTCTTACATCAAGGCCCGGGCGGAGGCCAGCGGGCTGCGCGGCGACGGCGGCTTCATCGAACGGCCGGAACGGTTGATCATCGTGCTGACCGGCGCCGGGGTGTCGGACTTCCCGTTTGTGCCCTGGCC
>NZ_VHHP01000058.1 GCF_006491995.1 Metamycoplasma neophronis | reverse complement strand
TCTCGATCCGCTGGTGGCGCTGATCGACCGGGCAGGACCGGTGCTGGATTCGCAGACCCACACCTCGGATGCGATCGCGGCCTGGGCGGCACAGCTGGCCGCAGTCACCGGCCAATTGCAGACACACGACTCGGCGGTCGGCGATCTCATCGACCGGGGCGGTCCGGCGTTGGGGGAGACGCGCCAACTGCTCGAGCGGCTACAACCCACCGTGCCCATCCTGCTGGCCAACCTGGTCAGCGTCGGCCAGGTCGCACTCACCTATCACAACGACATCGAACAGCTGCTGGTGGTGTTCCCCATGGCCATCGCCGCCGAACAGGCCGGCATCCTGGCCAACCTCAACACCAAGCAGGCCTACCGGGGCCAGTAGCTGAGCTTCAACCTCAACCTGAACCTGCCGCCGCCGTGCACCACCGGCTTTCTGCCGGCCCAGCAGCGGCGCATTCCCACGTTCGAGGACTACCCGGATCGCCCGGCCGGTGATCTGTACTGCCGGGTGCCCCAGGATTCGCCGTTTAACGTGCGCGGCGCCCGCAACATCCCCTGTGAAACCGTGCCGGGC
>NZ_VHHP01000057.1 GCF_006491995.1 Metamycoplasma neophronis | reverse complement strand
CAAGGACTACGAGGAAGGCGGGATGATCAAGCATGGCTCGATGATGATCAACGCCGTGTCCAACTCGACCGTCCCGCACATCTCGCTGCTGATCGGCGCGTCCTACGGCGCCGGGCACTACGGCATGTGCGGGCGCGCCTACGACCCGCGCTTCCTATTCGCCTGGCCCAGCGCCAAGTCCGCGGTGATGGGCGGCGCCCAGCTGTCGGGCGTGCTGTCCATCGTGGCCCGGGCGGCAGCCGAAGCCCGCGGGCAGCAAGTCGACGAAGCCGCCGACGCGGCGATGCGGGCCGCCGTCGAGGGCCAGATCGAAGCCGAGTCGCTACCGTTGGTGCTGTCCGGGATGCTTTACGACGACGGGGTGATCGACCCGCGCGACACCCGCACCGTGCTGGGAATGTGTTTGTCCGCCATCGCCAATGGCCCGATCAAGGGGACGTCGAACTTCGGCGTCTTCCGGATGTGATGCTGATGGGAATCACTCGAGTATTGGTTGCTAACCGCGGCGAGATCGCCCGGCGGGTGTTCGCCACCTGCCGCCGGCTGGGGCTCGGCACCGTCGCCGTCTACAC
>NZ_VHHP01000056.1 GCF_006491995.1 Metamycoplasma neophronis | reverse complement strand
GCGGTACTGCCTCAGCTGCGCGACGCCACCGGCGAAAGCGTGCAGGTATATCGCCGCGAGGGAACGTCGCGGGTCTGCGTGGCCGCATTGGAACCAGCTGCGGGCCTTCGCGATACGGTCCCGGTCGGGGCACGGTTGCCGATGACCGCGGGCTCGGGCGCCAAAGTGTTGCTGGCCCACACCGACGCCGCCACCCAAGCGGCCGTATTGCCAAAGGCGGTGTTCAGCGCCCGAGCGCTGGCCGAGGTGTGCCGGCGCGGCTGGGCGCAAAGCGTGGCCGAACGCGAGCCTGGCGTGGCGAGCGTGTCGGCGCCGGTGCGCGACGGCCGGGGCGTCGTGATCGCTGCCATCTCGGTGTCCGGCCCGATCGACCGGATGGGCCGCCGCCCGGGGGTCCGATGGGCCGCCGACCTGCTGTCCGCGGCGGACGCGCTCACCCGACGGCTCTAGCCGCGTTGTGCTACATCGGTTCGACCGCGATCACATAGTCATTGCCGTGCCACAGACCGTCTTGCCGCTCGTTGAGCTGCAATGCCCGAGCGCGCAGTTCTTCCACATAGGCACGCATTGCCATGCCAAGCCCGTTGG
>NZ_VHHP01000055.1 GCF_006491995.1 Metamycoplasma neophronis | reverse complement strand
AGCCGTGTGAGATTCGCACCAGCTTGGGTTGTCCGGTAGTTCCCGAGGTCGGCATGATGTAGGCGGTCTTGGTGGCCAGCAGTGCGTCGTGTGTCACCTGTGTGACGCGCTCGTCAACGACCTTCCGCAGCTCGTCATGGCCGACAACCGCCAGCTGGGTGGCGGCCACGTCGACCACTGTCACCAAGATGCCATCGCCGTGCTCGGTAATCGCATTGGTCCGCACGGAAATTTCGTCAGCGGTGTCGCAGACGCTGTACCCGCAACCCGCAAGGTGACACGCGATGAGCAGGTCAATGGTCTTGTCGGTGTCGTCGTCGGTGAACACCAGAACATCACCCGGTGCGGCGCCGCGTTGCACCAACCACGCGACCCACGGGTAGACGAAGCGGCGCCTGCCGAGAAATTGGTGGACGCCCCTTGCGGAATCGAGAAACCACGCGGGCGTCGACGGCTGACGGGCTGGCCAATCGCCTTGGCAGCGAGTCCCGTCCGGGCCGATCCCGAACCAGTCGTTGACGATCATGGCGATCGGCCGATCCCACATCGCCGCCATCGATTCCAACGCTGCCGCTATCCGTTCCGCGACCTTGGGGTGTGTCTTGCAC
>NZ_VHHP01000054.1 GCF_006491995.1 Metamycoplasma neophronis | reverse complement strand
ATCGTGACGACGCGCTTGAGCACCGGGCCGACGCACGTCGTGCTGCAGGTGATCGACAATGGGCCGGGTATTCCGGCCGCGCTGCAGTCCGAGGTTTTCGAGCGGTTCGCCCGCGGCGATACGTCACGGTCCCGCCAAGCCGGTAGCACCGGGCTCGGCCTGGCGATCGTCTCCGCTGTGGTCAAGGCGCACAACGGAACGATCACCGTGAGTAGCTCACCCGGATATACCGAGTTTGCGGTGCGGTTGCCACTTGACGGATGGCAACCGCTCGAATCGTCGCCGCGCTAGGCCTGACTGCCCGGCTCCGACGCGCTGTTCACAGCCCGCATCGACACGCTTTAGGTTAGGAACAGGTCACCTCGATTTCGAACGACTTGTTCACCGGTGACATCGGGTTGGCCATGTCGACCCCGGTAGCGGTCCCAGTGATCTTGTAGTGGCTGCCGTCCTTGGTTGCCGAGGCGTTACCCTGTCCGGTGCCCGACGTGTATCCCAGCGTGACGCCGTTGACGTTA
>NZ_VHHP01000053.1 GCF_006491995.1 Metamycoplasma neophronis | reverse complement strand
CCGAATCATGGACGACACCAGCAGCCAACTGGTGTCGTCGGCATCGGCGCTGTTGAACTGGCATGACAACGCACGATTCAGCGCCCTAGACGGCGCGCCGACGAAACCGGCCAGGGCCGGCTGGTCACGGGTCAACCCGATCACCGGTCATGAGGAGTTCCCCCGTATCGACCCGGCGGTGATCTGCCTGGTTCACGACGGCGCTGATCGTGCCGTGTTGGCTCGCCAGGCGGCGTGGCCGGAACGGATGTTCTCGCTGTTGGCTGGCTTTGTCGAGGCCGGAGAGTCGTTCGAAGTCTGCGTCGCCCGGGAGATCCGCGAGGAAATCGGCCTGACCGTTCGCGATGTGCGCTATCTGGGCAGCCAGCAGTGGCCGTTCCCGCGGTCGTTAATGGTTGGCTTTCATGCCTTGGGTGACCCGGATGAGGAGTTCTCGTTCAGCGACGGCGAAATCGCCGAAGCCGCGTGGTTCACCCGCGATGAGGTGCGCGCAGCGCTTGCCGCCGGCGATTGGTCCAGTGCGTC
>NZ_VHHP01000052.1 GCF_006491995.1 Metamycoplasma neophronis | reverse complement strand
TGCAAGCGCCGCACTGCATACTCAACACCCGCATCAGCCGCAACCGCCGCTTCGCCACCCAGCAATATCCGCTGGATCGACTGAAAGCCATTGGGGCTCAATATGATGCCACAATCAACGACGTCGCGTTGGCGATCATCGGAGGCGGCTTACGACGTTTTCTGGACGAGCTGGGTGAGCTGCCCAACAAGTCGCTGATCGTGGTCTTGCCGGTCAACGTGCGACCCAAGGACGACGAGGGCGGCGGCAACGCGGTCGCGACCATCCTGGCGACGTTGGGTACCGACGTTGCCGATCCGGTGCAGCGGCTGGCGGCGGTCACGGCGTCAACCCGCGCGGCCAAGGCTCAGCTGAGGTCCATGGACAAGGACGCGATCCTGGCCTATAGCGCCGCGTTGATGGCGCCGTACGGGGTGCAGTTGGCCAGCACGCTCAGTGGGGTGAAGCCACCCTGGCCGTACACGTTCAACCTGTGTGTCAGCAATGTGCCGGGGCCCGAGGACGTGCTC
>NZ_VHHP01000051.1 GCF_006491995.1 Metamycoplasma neophronis | reverse complement strand
TGTATGCGGCCACCCACACCGCCCTGGAGGTGTTGCAGTCCTGGCTCGGCGCGGATCGGGCGGCCACGTTGGTGGTGTTGACCCATGGTGGCGTGGGGCTGGCTGGCGAGGACATCAGCGACCTGGCCGCCGCCGCGGTGTGGGGCATGGCGCGTTCCGCGCAGGCCGAAAATCCCGGCCGGATCGTGTTGATCGACACCGATGCGGCGGTGGATGCCTCGGTGCTAGCCGGCGTCGGGGAACCCCAGCTGCTGGTGCGCGGCGGCACTGTGCACGCCCCCCGGCTGTCCCCGGCCCCGGCGTTGCTAGCGTTACCGGCGGCAGAGTCGGCGTGGCGATTGGCCGCCGGTGGTGGCGGGACCCTGGAGGATTTGGTGATCCAGCCCTGCCCGGAGGTACAGGCACCGCTACAGGCGGGGCAGGTGCGCGTGGCGGTGGCGGCCGTCGGGGTCAACTTCCGCGATGTGGTGGCCGCCCTAGGGATGTATCC
>NZ_VHHP01000050.1 GCF_006491995.1 Metamycoplasma neophronis | reverse complement strand
CAACATCGGCAACGCCAACCTTGGCAACAACAATCTGGGGTCCGGCAACTTCGGTAGCTTCAATATCGGCTCGGCCAACCTAGGTGGCAACAACATCGGCATAGGAAACGCGGGCGCCAACAACTTCGGACTTGCAAACCTGGGCAATTTGAACACGGGATTCGCCAATGCAGGCATCGGCAACTTCGGAATTGCGAACACCGGCAACAACAATATCGGCAACGGCCTGACTGGAAACAACCAAATCGGCATTGGCGGACTCAATTCCGGCAACGGTAACGTCGGATTATTCAACGCGGGTAGCGCCAATATCGGTTTCTTCAACTCCGGCAATGGCAACTTTGGCATCGGGAACTCCGGTAACTTCAGCACTGGCCTGTTCAACCCCGGACACGGCAACACCGGATTCCTGAATGCGGGCTCTTTCAATACGGGCATGTTCGACGTTGGGAACGCGAACACCGGCAGCTTCAACGTCGGCCACTACAACTTCGGTGCCTTCAACCCGGGCCCGTCGAACACGGGTACCTTCAACACGGGCGGCGCCAACACCGGCTGGTTCAACACAGGAAGCATCAACACCGGCGCCTTCAACAT
>NZ_VHHP01000004.1 GCF_006491995.1 Metamycoplasma neophronis | reverse complement strand
AGCCAGCGTTCATCCTGAGCCAGGATCAAACTCTTAAATAAAGTTGATTTGGTGTATTTTTGTTATTTTGTAATTATTAAAAATTGACGTTATGGTATTCGTATCCAGTTTTCAAAGAACTATCTCAGCACCACTTGTTTTAAATGGTACATTAAGTATTATACACACTTTTTTGTTTCTGTTACAAAATAATTAAGAATTTTTGCAACTTAATTTTTTTGCAATTTTTTTAGTGGTTTTTTAATGACTTAATCGGTCAATATTTTACTATTTTTTGCATATTCTATTTCAAGAATTTGAAATTTTGTGTCATTTACCCGACTAACCTTAGTATTTATTAATCTATAGTATAAAAAATAAATGCTGCGGCTAGTTTTAGCGCTCATATAAGCAAAATAATGTAAGCTCTGATTTTTTACTAAAAATATATTTAATAATATGCCACCAATTGCTAAGATTGCCGCTATTACAAATAATGAAACGCCAGCAGCTAATGTGATTTTTTTATACAAAAGTCATAAAACCGCGGCAGCTAATGTACCTGCTAAAGCTAATATATAAAAAAGTAATTGAAATATATAAGCAATAATAAAAGTATTTCTTGCTTTGATAATAGCTTTTTTAGATTTTAATGGTTCATCGGTATTTAATAATTTAATTTTCATTTTGACCTCAAAAATATATGCGTATTCTTATTATATATATAAATATAAGGCGCCTTGTTCAAAATAATGATTTTATTGCAAATGAAAAAGCGGCCTAAGCCACTTTTTAAATATTATCCGCAAATTTCTAAATCTTCATATGAGAACTCAGTTGGAACGTTTCTTCCAAATTGTTCGATGTTAACAAAAGCTCTTTGTTCAATATCGTTATTTTTAATAATTTCTCCAGTTTGGCCTTTGAAAACTCCTGAAATAACTTTAACAATTGTGCCTTCTTTAAATGCAGTTTCGATATCACCGGCTTTGAATTTCTCGATTAGCATAGCTTCTTTTTGAACCATCTTTTGGAAATTCTTTTCACTAATTGGGGTTGGTTTTGCCCCTTTACCACTTGACCCGATTAATCCTGTTACGTATTGAGTGTTACGTACTAAATATCATGCATCATCAGTCATAACCATATTTAAGAAAATATAACCTTTGTAAATATTTACATATCTTACTGTGTATTCTTCACCCTTAGTTTTCTTTTCTAATTCTTTGTTTGATAAGTGGGGCATTTTAAAAATTCTAATTTCTTTAAAATATTCACTCATATTTTGTGTTGCGATTTTATTTTTTAAAGCTTCGATAACATTATCTTCTTTTCCAGAAACTGTTGAGATCATGTATCATTTAAAATCTTTATTTGATAATTCCATATATTCTCCTCGTTAAGCTTTGATTCCTACTGAATTTCATAATGAAGTAAATCCTAGTGTAATTAAGAAACAGAAAAGTCCCATTACGATCAAGAAAGCAATTGTGATTCAAAATCATTTTCACGCTTTTGAACTCTTTGGTCAAACAATTCTCTTAATTTCTTTTACTCAGTTACGCATAGTTGAAGATTTAGCCTTATTTTTATTATTTGCTTTTTCGGCTTTAGCTTGAGCTTTTTGCGCAGCTTTTTGGGCTTTTGCATCTTGCTTCATAGCTTTGATTTCTTCTTTTGATAAATTTTTATTTTCAGCGTCAGTCATTATTTTTCTTCTTTATGTAATGTTTGTACATTACAGTGCTTGCAGAACTTTTTAATTTCTAGTCTTGCCTCACTGCTTTTATTAACTGAGTAATTTTTTTGTAAGCACTCTTGACATGCTAAGGTAACTTTTTTTGTCTTTTTCATAATTACTAATTATATTAAATTTTGTTTATTTTTAAACTTATTAACAATTATTATTAATATTATTTAACTATAATATTACATATGAGGATTTGAACTTATTTACTAATTATTTTACTTGTCGTATTGCTAATTTGCTATATTTTGGGTATTTTATATTACTTTTCAAGATACCAAATTATAAAATTGAAAAGTCGACTAAAAGAATATCACGTCAAAATAAATAGTGCGCACAATAAAATCAAATTAGAAAACGAAAGGTTCAATGAATTTGCGAAAAAAAATCCTGAATTTCTTAAAATTGAAGATAAAATCGCAAAAAATTTAATTGAATTTGAAAGAAAAAAAGATTTGTTTTTGAAATACGAATCACAATTAAATTCATTAATTTCTAAGCATTTATCAGATCATTCATTATTCGAAATTAGATGTCTTAAAAAAATCAATAAAATCAAAAAAGAACTAAGAGAAAATAATCAAAAAATTTATGATTCATATAAAAAAATTATGGAATTAGAGAAAAGTTCATCCGCCTTAATTTCAAACGTTCTTAAAGAAGCTAATAATTGTTTAAATATTTATAAAAAAATCAACGAGTATAAAGATGTTAATATCACTAAAAATAATTTCATATATATTGAAAAACAATATAATCAATTTGATAAATTATTTCATGAAAAAATGCAATGGTTTAATGATGATTTGTATTTAAAAACATCAGAGGAAGAAACAAAAGAAAATCTTAAAAATCTAAAAAATACATTAAGTGATTATGTCTTTTTAATTAATGAAGCAAATGAATATTTTTCTTTGATTGATAACGAAATCATGGCACAAGTTATCAGCATAAAAAGATTAGAAGCAGAAAATAAAGAAATCTTGGCTAATGACTTTAAAAAAATTGAAGATATCCTGCCAGTGTCAATTATCGAAAAAAGCTTATTAGATATTAAAAATAAAATGAGCTATGTGGATGTTCGCGAATGAGATGACAAAATTAAAAAAGAAATTGCAGCAATATTAAATGATACTAATAAAAATATGAATTGATTAATTAATGAAATCAATGCTTATCATCTAATTAAAGAGAATTACAAATGTATTTGTGAAGTATACAATGATTTAAAAACTAAACATGAAAATATATTGGCACTCATCACCGAAATGAGTATGCAAAATAGTAAATTTATCATTGCTTATCAAGATTATTTAAAAGCATATGAAGTATTTGTAAAGCAAGGAAAAAATAAACTAGGATTTTATTCAAATATTGAACAATGTCAAAATAGCAGTTATTATGAGTACATCGATGAACTTAAACGTATTTTAGAGCAGTTAAATACGTTAAGTCAAAAACAAATCGAAATTATTTCTTTAGCCAATGACATTTCAGAAAATAAAAATTTAGATCAAAAATTAATTGAATCTAAAAGAATTTTTGAAATTATTTTGGCGCATATAAATGCTAATTACATCAAAATAAACGAAAATCAAGTTCAATTGATAAATGAAATTAGCCAAGCTTTATATGATGACAATCTCTTGCAATTTCATGAGGACAAAAAAACAGAAATCTTATTAAAATTAAATATTTTTATTTATGAAAGCACTTTGTTGCTGGAAGCCAACTCTTTAATTAAAGATTTAATTATCAAAATCAGTTCTTATGTATCACAAGATGAAAAGCTTTTGAAATTGTATAAAGAAATTTTGAATAACTTTAATGAAGGTAAGCTGCTTGAAGCAATTGAAATTGCAAATAATTATATTGACGAGTATTTAAACTAAGGCAAGGCAATTTGCCTTTTTTTATTGCTTAGTTTAAGTTGCTTTTTTATCTTTAGTTATCAATATTTATAAAAATATAATAAAATAAGTAAATTATATGCCCTTGATAATGAAATAATGTAGGCATAATAATTAAGGAGTATTACATATGTATCAAAAAATTTTAATTAGATATGGTGAGCTTACTTTAAAAGGCGAAAATAAAAAAGACTTTATTCAGCAACTTAAGAAAAATATTTTAATGTATATACCAAAAGAAGAAGTTAAGGCTGAATATGATCGCGCGTTTGTTAATTACAGCGAAAAAAATCTTGAAAATCTAAAATATGTTTTTGGGATTTCATCATATTCACCAGTATATGAAGTTTCATCTGATTTAGCGGCGATTGAAAACGTTGTTACAAATATTATTAAAGAAAAAGAATTCGGATCATTTGCCATCGACGCAAGAAGACACAATAAAAATTTCCACATGACATCAGCTGAATTAAATATGTATTTTGGTGGAGTAGTTTTAAAAAATACTGAAAACAAAACTGTTAATTTGAAAACTCCCGATTTAAGAATTTATATTGAAATAAGAGATAAAAATACTTATATTTTCACTGACTATATTTATGCGCTTGGTGGCATGCCAGTTCATAGTTCTGGAAAAACTCTTCACCTAATCAGCGGAGGAATCGATTCACCTGTTGCGGCGCACTTATTACAAAAAAGAGGACTTAAAGTTGTATTTTTAAACTTTATAACTCCACCCCACACTGATAAAGCTACAACTGATAAAATAGATCAAATTATTGATGTAATTACTAAATATCAAGGTGAAGCAACCTTATTTCAAGTCAACTATACCAAACTAATGAATTATATTGGTTTAGTAAGTAACCAAAAATACAAAATTACTTTAATGCGCAGAAGTTTTTATCGAATTGCAAATAAAATTGCACAAAAATACAATATCAAAGCTATTTCGAATGGTGAAAATTTAGCTCAAGTTGCATCGCAAACATTAGAATCAATTTATACAATTTCAGAAGTTTGTACAATTCCTGTTTTTCGTCCATTGCTTTCTTTCGATAAAAACGAAACAATTAAAATTGCAGAAAAAATTAACACAATGCCAATTTCAATTCAAAAAGCATGCGAAACTTGCGAATTGTTTGCGCCACGTAATCCTGTTACCAAACCAAGTCGTGAAGAAGCGCATCGTTTAGAAGAAGAACTAAATTTACTTGATTCATTAGAAGATGAAGCAATTGAAAATATGGAAATTAAACATTATTTAATTAATAATTAATAATACGGCTTCGGCTGTATTTTTTATATAAAAAAAATACGCCCCTGAAGGCATATCTATAAAGCGAAATTATTTTACATACCGTAATATAAAATGTCTTAAAATAAAAAAAAGAGCAACGACCTATTTTCCCTAATGGTATCGTCGGCACTGAAGGGCTTAACTGCTGAGTTCGGAATGGTATCAGGTGGAACCCCTTCGTTATGGTTGCTATGGTATTATTATACATACTTTTAAAAAGTTTTGATAAAAAAAATAAAATTTTTTTACTTATTTTTTAATTTAACTAAAACTTTAAAAAAAGTAGCTTATTTTTAGATAAAAAAACTCTGGCGATTTTGCCAGAGAATTTAAACATTATTATTGTTTGTTGATATCTTTAGCGTCTTTTAATTGTGGGAATAATAAAATATCTCTAATTGAATCATTTTCAGTTAATAACATAACTAAACGGTCGATTCCGATTCCACAACCACCAGCAGGAGGCATACCATATTCTAATGCATTTACGAAGTCTCAGTCGATTTCGTTAGCTTCTTCATTTCCCGCTTCTTTTTCAGCTAATTGAGCTTCAAAACGTTCTAGTTGATCAATTGGGTCAGTTAACTCGGTGAACATATTAGCGAATTCTTTTTTACCAATAAATAATTCAGCTCTTTGAGTAAATCTTTCATCATCTAATTCTTTGAATGCTAGTGGAGAAATTTCGATTGGGTGCCCGTAAACAAATGTAGGTTGAATTAAAGTTTCTTCAACATATTTTTCAAATAATTCATTTATTACGTGTCCTAATTTAAAGTATTTTTCTACTTTAATGCCGTGTTTTTTAGCCAATTCAATAGCTTGTTCGTCGCTTAATTGTCTTACATTAACACCAACTTTTTCAGAAACTGCATCTACCATATTCAATCTTGCAAATGGGTATTTGAATTCAATTTCCATGCCGTTAAATGTGACTTTTGAAATTCCTAATTTTTCAGTTAAATGTTTGAACACGCCTTCAGTTCTATCCATCATCCCTCAGATATCTGAGTATGCTTCATAAAACTCGATTGAAGTGAATTCGGGGTTATGGGTTGTGTCAACACCTTCATTTCTAAAAATACGTCCGATTTCATAAACTCTTTCAAATCCACCAACTAATAATTTCTTAAGTGGTAATTCAGTGGCAATTCTTAAATAGAAGTTTCTGTTTAATGCGTTATAGAAAGTAATAAATGGTTTTGCTGCTGCTCCACCTAAAATTGGGTGTAAAACAGGAGTATCAACATCTAAATAATCAAGGTTGTCAAAGTATTCGCGAACACCTTTAATAATTTTTGTTCTTAATTCAAATGTACGACGCGATTCTTCATTAACAATTAAGTCAACATATCTGTAACGTCTACGATCCTCAATATCAGCTAAACCATGGTATTTATCTGGTAAAGGTTTTAAAGCTTTAGTTAATAAAGTAATCGATTGAGCTTTAACCATTAAAGCGTTGGTGTGTGTTTTTGATAATAACCCGGTTGCTGAAACAATATCACCTAAGTCAAGTTGTTGTAAGGTCTCTTTTTCTTTGCCTTCGAATGATTTTTTATCAACATATACTTGAATGCTTCCGTATCTATCTTGTAAAACTAAGAACGGACCACGCTGTGCAATGACACGGCCATTAACTGTTTCAATTAAATTTTTTTCTTCTAGTTGTTCACGATTTAAATTTCCGTAATTTTCTTCAATAAAGCGAGAGTTTGTAGTTGGTTTGATTGTTGAATTATATGCTCTAATTCCGCTTTCTGCTAAAGTTGAAATTTTATTTCTTCTAACTTGTTCTTGTTCTGTAAATTTTCTTTCCATATTTATTCCTTTTATTATTGACGAATTGTTCAATAAAATTATATATTATTAAAATTTATTAATTATAATCAGGCTATAAAAAGCCGCAATAAAACCACAACATTGGGGATAACTATGATGTTTAATATCAATATAAACAAAATAGCAAGACACAAAAATGCCTAACCCCTAACTCTTCCGAGCGTGTTTAAATGAGTGCATCTTTTCACGCACTAATAGATTTTTTTTATTTTGAGAAACTATTTTTTTCATTTAAACTCCTTAAAACTTTTAAAATTATATAACTTTTATAAAATTAAGGGAGTTTTTAAAAATATTTTCATTTAAATTTGCTTATTTAAATTGTCAAAATTATTAAATTTAGTTATTGAAGATTCAATGTTGATATTTTCAATTTTTCTTTCTTGAGGTTGAAATTCATCAAAAAATTCTTTTTGTTTTTTTCTTAATTCTTTAAAAATAATAACATTACCAATTGATGATAAAACCGATAATCCTAGGAAAAAGGCTACTAATGATAATATTGCTACTTTTTTCTTTTTAAGATCAAGCCCAGCTAAAAAATAACGTAAATTCAAAATAAAAGAGGCAATTCCGGAAACTATAAGCATATATCCAGCTTTAATTAATATTGTTTTTGAATTAAAATTTAAAGTCACCAATACTATTCCAGTTATTATAAATACTGTAAAGAAAACATTATATAAAACGCTAGAAATAATAGTAATATATTTAGCCAGTCCTGAGTATTTTGGTTTTTTATTTATTTTTGTTGTCACATCTTTCTCCTTGGTGATGTAAAATAATTTATAAATAACGGTCATGTAGCTCAGTGGAAGAGCATAAGCCTCCTAAGCTTAGGGTCACAGGTTCAACTCCTGCCATGATCGCCATTTTTATTTTATAAAAAATAATTTACTATTTTAATTTTACAATAAGAACATTAAATCTAAGATTATCAAACAAATAAAAAAAATAGCCGCGGTGGCTATTTTGCATTTTTCATTGCACGCATTACTTGTTTGATTTGCGCTTCTGAAGCTTTACGTCCCATTTGTTGGAACATAACTCTAATCATTTTTTCGGTTACAGGTGGGTTTTCTTTCAATTGTTTTTTGAATTTCTTTTGGGTGATGAAAACACCTAAGAAAGCTCCAAGCGCACCGAACAAGATTGGTAATATAACTAATAATGCTATTGCTCAACCTTCCATAATTATTTTCCTTTCAATACTGTTTTTTTCAAAATTATATATAGAATAAATGGAAGCACTAATATTACTAAAATACTTAAGAAAAATATTTTTGCGCATTTGTGATGTGCTTTAGACCTTTTTTCAGCTAGTTCGCTATAGTTCATAACTTCATTGCCAAAAAATGATTGAATGTCCACCATTCTCTTTTTTCTAAAAATTGTGTTTATTATAAACAAAATAAGAACTAAACCCATTATACCACAAAGTACATAAACTACGATATTTGGGTTAGGAAATGAATTGTGAATTCACTTATTAAAATCTAATTTTCCTCACTTTTTATCTTGCAACCCTCAAAATGCTAAGGTAAATAAACCAACATAAAAAATAATTGCAACAACGATTCAGGTACGATAAACTTGTTTTAACATTAATTTACGATACAAAAGCGATATAAAGGGCGGCGTAGATGAAGATCCAGCTTTAATGCTTTCGCGATAAACCGCAATGTTCCTTTTAATACCAGTCAATTCAATTGATTCAAAAATAAAATTTGATAAAGTTAGAACCATCAAAAACACTGGAACAATATACCAACCTCAAGGGGTATGATAATTTTCTGTTTTATTAAATAGCCCTGGAGCAAAACCAAATATTAATGAAGTAATTAAAGCAATAAAGAAAATAATCGCATCAATAGAAAGCATTATTTTTTTAATGTTTATTTCTTGACGAAAAACTGAATAAATTCCATTTGGAATAATACCTTTAGGGTCAAATATTTTATTTTTAGCGCCAAAGGTTTTTGTTTCCATAGTTTGTTCATATACGTGACTTGAAAAAGTCGCAGTTGGTATGTTGAGTTGTTTTGTATCTTCACCAGTTAAAATTGGCTTAATTCCCATTTTACTTATCCTTTTTTGATGTATCGGTTTTTAAGATTGCTAAAAAGGCTTCTTGAGGAACTTCTACAGTTCCAATTTGTTTCATCCGTTTTTTACCAGCTTTTTGTTTGTTTAATAGTTTTTGACGTCTTGTTACGTCTCCACCATATAATTTTGCGGTAACATCTTTACGGTAAGCTTTAATAGTTTCTCTTGCTATTATTTTAGCACCGATTGCGGCTTGAACTGGAATTTCAAAGTTTTGTCTAGGTACAACTTCTTTTAATTTTTCGGTTAATTCACGACTTTTGTTATAAGCCGAATCGCGGTGAACGATCATTGATAATGCATCTATCTTTTCTCCATTTAATAAGATATCTACTTTTACTAAATCACTTTCACGTAATCCGATGTAGTCATAGTCAAATGATGCATAACCTTTCGAATAACTTTTCATTAGATCGAAGAAATCAAAAATGGTTTCGTTTAAAGGCAGTTCATAAATTAATCTTCTCCGTGTATCATCTAGATATTCAATGTCAACATATTTTCCGCGCTTAGATTGGCATAGTTCCATAATTGAGCCTAGATATTCTTCGGTTAACATAATGTTTGCCCGAATGTAAGGTTCTTCAATCATCTTAATTGTGCTACGGTCAGGAAACAGCGAAGGGTTAGTAATATATTGGACATCGCCGTTAGTTAATGTAATAACAAATTCAACCGATGGCGCTGTTGCGATAATATCTAAATTAAATTCACGTTCCAATCTTTCTTGCAACACATCCATGTGCAATAAACCAAGAAAGCCAATTCTAAAACCAAATCCTAATGCTTTAGAAGTTTCGGGTTCTCAAACAATTGAAGAATCAGATAAACTAATTTTTTCCAAAGCATCTTTTAAGTCATTGTAATCACGAGTATCAACTGGATAAAAACCAGTATAAACAACCGGTTTTAATTTTTTATAACCAGGTAATGGGAAGGCTACTGGATTATGGGGATTAGTAATAGTATCTCCAACCGCAACATCTTTCACATCACGAATTGATGCAGCGATTCAACCTACTTCACCGGCTGATAGTTTATCCTTTTTAATTTCATTAGGATTTTTAACACCTAATTCGGTAACGGTATAGCGTTTCTTAGTTTGCATGAAATAAATATCATCGCCAACCTTTACTTCACCATTGAAAATTCTTGTATAAATGACAACGCCACGATAATTATCAAAATAACTATCAAAAATTAAACCTTCAAGCGGTTTTGTTGTGTCTGCTTCTTTTGGGGCAGGAATTTTTTCAATGATAGCATCAATTACCTGATCAATGTTTAAACCAGTTTTCGCTGATATCAAAATTGCATCAGAAGCGTCGATGCCAATGATGTCTTCAATTTCTTTTTTAACACGATCTGGGTCAGCACTTAGTAAATCGACTTTATTGATAATTGGAACTATTTCTAAATTATTTTCAATAGCTAAATAAACATTGGCCAATGTTTGAGCTTGAATTCCTTGTGTAGCGTCAACTAATAACAAGGCTCCTTCACATGCGGCCAAACTACGTGAAACTTCATAAGTAAAGTCAACATGTCCGGGCGTATCAATTAAATGAAATACATAATCTTTATATTTGATTTGAATAGCATTTAATTTAATTGTGATTCCACGTTCTTGTTCCAAGTCCATTGAGTCTAAAATTTGCGGTTTAGCTTCACGGGCAGTGATCGTATTAGTGAATTCCAAAATACGATCTGCTAATGTACTTTTACCATGATCAATGTGTGCAATAATTGCAAAATTTCTAATTTTATCGTTTGTCATAATTCTTAAAAATTATATTTTAAACTTTGCATTTTTGGTAAAAAATGAGAAAGTACTTGTTTTCAATTAAAAAACAACACAAGAGTTCAGAAACTCTTATGTTGAATTAAATCTATTAATCTATTCTTGAAGTATCAAATTTTCCAACGACGTTTTTAACCTGTAAAACAGTAATTCACGCATTCGGATCAACACTCAATACTTCTTTTTTAATTTGATTAAATTCTAAAAATAGCGTATAAGTTTCAATCTTAATCGTTGTCGTGTTAGTGAATCCGCCGGTCACTGTTTCAATGTTGAAACCATGTCAATAATTGATTTCTTTAAATCTACTAATAATTTTGTCTGGTTCTTTAGTGTGAATTTCAATTTTGATTTTTTTGTATTTAGGATAAATCAATTCAATAAAAGCCGTGTATAAGAATATGTATCCGATTGAAGATAAAATTCTCAAAATGAGAGCTCCGACATTAAGCGGTTTTCCTTGTGCTAATCCAATTCCTTCTAAAACCGCAATAACTAAGATCGATACACCACAGAAGAAAAATGATACATATGTTGATGTTTTACCAACACTTTTTTGTTTCATTCTTGAAATGTAATAAACAATAACGTCCGAACCGGCAGCACTTGCGCTATTTTTTCAAGCCAATCCTGAAGCACATCCTGCCATAACACCAGCGATTACTGTGTAAACAATAATTGGTCAAGTTGGGTTCGAAAATCCTTGGCCATAGTTAGCATATATTTTTTCCATATCTAACTTCATTAGATTTGCCAAATTCATTGAATGATTATTTTTGTCATAAAGAATTTTTTGGAAATAATTTAATTTAGCAACATCAGCTGCTGTGTAGTTTTCTAAATATTCTTTGGCTGGTAATTCTCAAGAAGCCGGGTTAGAAATATTTCAATCAAAATTTAAATAATTTATGAACTCGCTTTTATTGAATAAGCCGGTTAAATATGAAGCCTTTAGAAAATCTGACATTGAAATAATTATTGGTGTCGTGATATTGTTATTTTTAATTAAGTTATTAAATGAATCGCTGGCCGTGATCATATCAATATTATTTTTAAATGTAGCGCTTAAATTAGCTCCGTTAGCATCAATATAAGGTTTTAGCGTTTGAGCGGCGGCTTTAACAACATCATAGTTAGCCTGAGAAACGGAAATTGAGGTCGCATTTAGTAATGCTGGTCCGTATTGTCCATAAGCGTCTCATGGAACTAAAGAACTATATTTTGCATTACTTGATCAGTTGATGTAATAAATTGAAATTTGGTGTATTGCGGCTTTTGCTTCAGGTATTAAAAAAAATGACTGTAAAATGACTTGAAAAATCATTCAATATGTCGTCAATATCATAAACAAGCGCGAATTCTTTTTTCAAAATCCGATTATCAAGGGCAAGTTAATCAATAAATATAAATAAGCAAAATAAGGTGATAATAATAAAACTGGGTATGTAATAGCTTGAACTACAGCTGATAAACCGGTTGCGATTGTAGCTGCTTTAGTTAAAAAAACAACCACAGCAACGTTATATAAAATAGCTGAAATTAAAACCATTACACACTTTTTAGGGAATTTAATAAATACATTAAAAAAGTTAACTTTATAAGGATTAATGTCAACTTTATTCGAATCATCTTTTTTGGGTTTTTTGTTGTGTTTTTTGACATCGATACGAGTCTTACTTAAAACGTTTTTTTCACTATATTTTGGGTGTGATACCATATATACATTTCTTTCTACTTTTTTATTTTGCAATATGGAATTTTACTACTAAATTAAACCTTTGTAAATCATTTAAATAAAAATGCAGGAATGACCTGCATTATGCTATGCATCTTCATAAAATGAAGAATGATATAATTTTTCATAGAAACCGCCTTGTGCAAGCAGTTCTTTATGATTTCCTCTTTCAATAATTTCACCGTCTTTGATAACCAATATTTGATCAGCGTTAACGATAGTTGAAAGTCTGTGGGCAATAACGAATGAAGTTTTACCTTTCATTAAATTCATCATTGCATCTTGAATTTTCTTTTCAGTCATGGTGTCAACATTTGAAGTAGCTTCATCTAATATTAAAATATTCTTATTAGCAATAATAGCTCTAGTGATTGCTAATAATTGTCTTTCACCTTGTGAAAAGTTGCTTCCGCCTTCCTCGACAACAGTGTTATATCCGTCCCGTAATTGCTCAATGAAGTCTGCGGCATTACTAATTTTAGCAGCTTTCATAATTTCTTCTTCGGTTGCTTCAGAGTTTGCATATTTTAAGTTTTCCATAATTGTGGTTTTGAATAAAAATGTATCTTGAAGCACAATTGACATTTGATTTCTTCAACTGTGTTCGTTAATCTCTGATGATTTGTGTCCATCAATCAGTATTTCGCCTGAATTTGGTAAATAGAATTTACTTAATAAATTAATAATAGTTGTTTTACCGGCACCAGTTGGTCCAACGATAGCGAATACTTCACCTTTTTTAGCCTTAAAGCTTGCATTTTTTAATTGAAGTTTGTCACTATTTTTATCATATGAGAAAGAAACATCTTTAAATTCAACATTACCTTTTACATTATCAATTTGTCCTAATATCTCTTCATTGATTTCAGGTTTTAAATTAATAACAGCAAAAGCCCTTGAAGCTGAAACAGAAGCAGTTTGAATTGCGGCTAAGTTTTCAAATGTTCTAACGATTTGGTTAGACATTATTCTAATATACATAATAAATGAAGCAATTACCCCAGCATCAAATACTGAATTTGAACCCGTACCGATTCCTGCTAGCGCAAAACCTGATGCAATTGCCAATACAATTAATTGCAAAATGTTGGTAACAGCATTGGCATATGGTCAAATAACTCCTGAGTAAATACTTGCCTTATATGTTGATTTGAATAATTTTTTGTTTCTGATTTCGAATTGGTCATTGATCATATTATTTCTATCATATGATTTGATAATATGATGGGCTGCCAAATGCTCTTCGATGTATCCGTTCAATGTGGCAATTCTTTTTTGTGTTTTAGCATATTGTGGGATTGCTTTTTTCATCATAATGAAAGCAAAACCGAAGAAAATAGGTAATAAAGCAATAACTATTAATGTTAGATATACTGAGTAATATAACATGAATCCAAGTGATGTTAAAACGGTAAATATTGTTGATATTATGGCGTTTAATGAACCACTTAAACCATTTGAGATGTTGTCAATGTCATTAGTTAAAATAGACATTAACTCACCGCTATTAACGCTATCGAAAAATGAAATTGGCATTTTCATAATTGCTTTATAAGCGTCATTTCTCATTACCGCAGCGGTCAGCACTCCAGCTCTTACAGATAAATCATTTGATAAATATGAGAATATTTGCACAAGCACGTAAGTTGCAATAAGCCCTGCGATTGCTCCGGCGAATATACCAGCATCATAATTTTGAGTTAGAAAACTTGGCACAAAATAATGGTTCATAATATAACCCATTAAATAAACACCAAATGCTCCTAACATGGCCGAGATGAATGTGGTTAAAATGATTGCAAAAACAATACCACGACGATAATTTAAATACTTAATTAGTTTTTTGAAACTATCACTTTTAATGGCCTTTTGTTTTTTGAAAAATGCTTTACGTTCTAATGCATTCATTTCTTTAACTTTTTTATCAGATTTTAGAGGGTCAAGATTATACATTGTCACCTCCTAATTGCAAGGTAGCAATTTCACGATAGAAATCGTTTGTTTTCATTAATTCTTCATGAGTTCCACGACCAATAATTTTACCTTTTTCCATAACTAAAATTTGGTCAGCATCAATGATTGAAGAGATTTTTTGAGCAATAATAACTGTTGTTATTTTGTCTTTCGCAAACTCTTGACGAATATTAGATCTTACTTGAGCTTCAGTTTTAGCATCTAATGCCGAAGTTGAGTCATCTAAAATTAAAATCTTAGGACGTCTAATAATTCCTTGAGCAATTGAAAGTCTTTGTTTTTGACCACCAGACAAGTTTGCCCCTTTTTGTTCTACATGGTGTTCAAATTTTTCTTTAAATCTGTTTATATATTCATATGCACAAGCATTTTTTGTTGCTTGAATTATTTCTTCTTCACTTGCATCTGGTTTAGCAAATAATAAATTAGTTTTTATTGTTCCGCTAAGTAGTGCAGGTTTTTGATATACGTGTGAAATATTTTGTCTTAATGATGTGGTATCAATTTCGCGAATGTCATTATTATCAATTTTGATTAATCCATATTGGCTTTTGAAATCTAAATTAATTAATTTGGCAATCGTACTTTTTCCAGAACCGGTTGGTCCAATTATTCCCAAAATTTCGCCTGGATTTATTGTAAACGAAATGTCTTCTAAAACATTCTTTTCTGAATTTTCATAATATCTGAAAGTAACATTTTCAAAACTTATTTTTCCTTCAGTAACTTTTTTATCTGATACAACATATTTGATATCAGGTTGTTTATCTAAGATTTCTAAAATTCTTTTCGAAGATACGTTTGCTCTAAAAATATTGAATATAACAAATGATGACATAACCACACCGACAGTTATATATGTAACATAGTTAATAAATGTTGTTGCGTTTGTAATTGTGTTTTTAAATTGTTCAGGATCTTTAATACCAACTGAATTGATTCCTACAACATATAAAATTAATGCGACCGCCAAATTGGCAAATAACCCAATAGAGTTGAATGTTGCGTTGTATGATAATCATGATTTTCTAGAAACTTTTCTTCAATTTAAATTAACGTTTTCAAATTTTTCAGCTTCTAGCATTTCAAGATTATAAGATTTAATAACTTTTGCTCCCAAAATATTTTCTTGGCTTTCATTGTTAATAGAATCATATAGTTTTTGTTCTTTTTTGAATAAAGGTGCAATCACGAATCCTGATGTAATAATTGTAATTGCAAGCACGGGAATTAATACACCTAAAACGATTGATAATTTTAAGTCTGTTAATAATGAAAAAACAATACCAAATACTAAATTTAATGGGCCAATGATCATGGTTCTTAATAATGACATTAAACCAACTTGAATTCTGTTAATGTCAATGGTGAATCTAGTTAAGATTTTTGCATGTGAAAATGCTTCAATATCTTTTTCTGAAAGTTCACCTAGGTGTTTTCATAAATATGAACGAATTTGGCGTGCACCTGCTGTATTAACATATGATGCCAATAATGATGAAAGCACACTTGATATTGTTCCGATAATTAGGAATATTGTGAAAAATATACCCATTCATTTTAATGCTTCGCCAACACTTGGATAACTAAAGTGAACTCTTAGAATTTGTCCAGTGCTTTCGAAAACATCCGGAATATTATGCGCTTTTAAATAGGTTTGTTGCGCAATTAAACCGTTCATTTGACCGATGAAAATCGGGACTACCAAAAAAGCTCCAACTTGAATCAAGGTTAAAATTACCGCTAGTCAAGATAAAGTTTTAAATTTGGCGCCTAAATATTTATATAGTCTAAACACTTATATACCTCCTTTATAATAACTATATTGTAATTTTACACCAATAAAAAAAAGAAGCAATTAATTGCTAGTTAAAAAACTTGCTTGCTTCTTTTGCTATATACATTTCTTCTTCAGCACGAATTACGTATACTGGGATTTCGCTTTCTTTAGTTGAAATTAATTTGTAATCTTTGAAGTCACGATTTTTATTTGCAGCTTCATCAATTGTTAAGTTAACTAATCTTACTTTCTTAATAACTTGTTCACGAACATATTCATCGTTTTCACCAATACCGGCTGTAAATACAATGGCGTCAATTTTTCCTTGAATTCTGTTTAAGTAAGTAATTAAATAATCAACAATTCTTTGAATATATAAATCTAAAGCGAATTGTGCTTGTGGATTTTCTAATCTTGCTTTTCCAATGTCTCTTAAGTCTGATGAGAATTGACTAACTCCCAACATACCTGATTGCTCGTTTAACATTTTCATAACATCTGAAATGCTCATGTTTTTGTGTTTCATTATATAAGGAATAATTGAAGGGTCAACATCACCCGATCTTGTTCCCATCATCACTCCGGCTAGTGGTGTGAATCCCATTGAAGTATCAACTGATTGACTGTTTTCAATAGCACATAAACTTGCACCATTACCAATGTGTAAGCTAACTACATTAACACCTTTTTTGCCTAAAATTTCTTCTGATTTTAATGCAATATAGTGGTGGTTTAATCCGTGGAAACCATATTTACGAATGTTTAATTCTTCGGTTACGCTGTAGTTAATTGGGTATGTGTAAGCTAATTTTGGTAATGTTCTGTGGAATGCAGTGTCAAAGTGCATTGTCATTTTTGCATTTGGTAATAAAGTTCTAAATGCTTTAATAGCTTCAATAGCACCTGGGTTGTGAACTGGCGCTAGATCAATTGATTCTTCTAAATGTTTAATACTTTCTTCTGTTACTTCACTAGTTTTTTGTAGATGTGGACCGCCATTAACGATTCTGAATGCAACTTGTCCAATTTCGTCAAAATCTTTAATAATTCCATTTTCTTCTCACATTGCTACTAATTTTTTAACAGTTTCTAAAAAACTTGGTAATTCTGTAATGGTATCAGATTTCTTTCCGTTGTAATCTAATGAAAGAATACCCTCAGCCATTTTAATTCTTTGTGCAACACCTTTTGCTTCAACTTCTAATTTATCTGAAAATAGATTTCATTTAATTGAACTTGAACCGGCGTTAATAACTAAAATTTTAGCCATATTAAATGCCTCCTCTAAGTAATTTAAAAGAATTATAATAAAAAATGTTTTTAAATAAGAAAAATCAATCAATAATTTAATAAATTATTCACTAAACAAATACTTAATTTGAACTATAATTAAACACATGAAAAAACAAGCCAATTTAGACAAATTACTTTTTAGTTCATCAAGAATAAACGTTTATGAAACTGAACAAGGTATAATTTATGCCCAAAGAAGAAATAAGGATAGCATAGCCGCTTTATGCTATCGAAAAAATGCAGATGGTAGCAAAGATTATTTAATCCGCTTTCAACCTCTAATTCAACTAGAAGAAAATCAAGCTTGAAATAAGTTATTCCCTTGCCCAATAACCGGTTCTTTTGAAGAAAATGAAACTCCGCTTAATGTTGCTCTGCGCGAAGTTTTTGAAGAAGCAGGATATAAAATTACTGAGAAGAATTTGGTTAATACTTTTAAATTTTTTGCAACAACTCAAATGAATGAAACAGTTTATGGGTTTATTTTTGATATCACAAATATGAATAATACTGAACCAGAAACTGACGGAAGCTTGATGGAAAAAATCTCTAAAAACGTTTGAATGAGCTTACAAGAAGTTAAAAAAATTTGCGAAAATAATAACAACTTAGCTTCGTTGCCATTATTGTTTTATTTAGATAATAAATAGTCACTTTAACGTGACTTTTTTTATATAAAAATACAGGCACTTTGGCCTGTATTAATTATTTTTTGTATTTTGATACTATCTTTTTTAATTTAATTAGTGAATGATTCAACGAAGATCTTGACTTGGCAATGTTTTTTGACTTTAAAATGCTTGAAAGCTCAGATAAACTAGAGTCAATGTTTTCTATTTTAAGGTCAAAAAAGTAAAGTTCATCCGGATTAAATAGATGTTCTAAATTATTAGTCTTAATGAATTCGAGATTTTGCATAAATGTCATGTTGGCATCGGCAATTCTTTGTTGATTATAAAAATCAAAGTTAGTAATGCGATTAATATTGTTATAATAATCTCTTTCAATTTTAGAATCTTCGAATTCATAATACGAATCAATTGCTTCAATTGCTTTTAAAAAATCGCATATATTCTCAATTTTTTTACAGTATAAAAAGTAACGTCCATTACGATTTAGCAATTTAAAAGATAAATTATGATTAATTAAAATTTCTAAATTGTCTCGTGCCGCTTTTTCATTATAAAATTTCAATTCTAAGTGATTTGATGTTGTGCTAAGATCGCTTATTGACCCGCTGGCTAAAAAAATGCCTGAGAAAAAATCACGTTCTTTTTTTAAATTATTATTATGAAAAGTTTTTAGGTCGATAGCAAAACTATTTTTACGAGGGTTTGTATAAGTTACGTTTAGAGAACGCAATAAATTAGTAATATATGAAAAAACTAATTCATTATTGATAATAAAAGTCGCAACTTCATCATTAAAATTAGATGTTGCAATTATTCCACTTAATAAATTCTTTTTGTCACTATTTTTTAAATTATGGTGAATAATTTCTTGCTTAATTTTTCAAGCAAAAGAATCTAACATTTTTACCCTCCTTCTATGTAATATAAAATTATAACCTAAAAAAATAATAAAAAAAAGCAACGACCTATTTTCCCTACTGGTATCGTCGGCACTGAAGGGCTTAACTGCTGAGTTCGGAATGGTATCAGGTGGAACCCCTTCGTTATGGTTGCTATGGTATTATTATACATACTTTTAAAATGTTTTCACAAAAAAAATAAAAATTTTTAAAAGTTATATTTTTATTACTTAATTTATTACTTTTTGCGCAAAGAAAATGGATTAATAAACGGAAAAATGGATTATAATTTATTAGTATAATAAATTTTTATAATTACGGAGGATAATATGAAAACTAAAATAGCTATTAACGGTTTTGGAAGAATAGGCCGTTTAATTTTTAGAAATATTTACAATGACCCTGAATTAGAAGTTGTTGCAATTAATGATTTAACCGACGCTCCTACATTGGCTCATTTATTAAAATATGACACAGCACATGGAAAAATGGATGCAGAAATTGAAGCAACCGACAATGCAATTATTCTTAATGGTGTTACATATCCAGTTTTCTCAGAAAAAGACCCTTCAAACTTACCATGAGCTAAATTGGGCGTAGATATCGTTGTTGAAGCAACCGGAAGATTCTTAACAGTTGAAGATAATCAAGCTCACTTAAATGCGGGTGCTAAAAGAGTTTTAATCACTGCCCCAGCTAAATCAGATAATGTTAAAACTATCGTTTACTCAGTTAACGAAAACACTTTAAATAAAGATGACGTTATCGTTTCAGGTGCTTCATGTACAACAAACAGTTTAGCTCCAGTTGTTAATGTTTTAGAAAAAGAATTTGGAATCAAAGTTGGTTTCATGACTACAGTTCACTCATACACCGCAGATCAAAGATTGCAAGACGCTCCTCACAAAGATTTAAGAAGAGCTCGTGCTGCTGCTGAAAACATTATTCCTACTTCTACAGGTGCTGCTAAATCTATCGGTAAAGTTATTCCTGAATTAAAAGGTAAATTAGATGGTATTGCATTACGTGTACCTACAATCACAGGTTCATTTGTTGACCTAACAGTTGAATTAAATAAAGATGCAACCGTTGAAGAAGTAAATGCCGCAATGGAAAAAGCAACCTCTGATTCATTCGAATTTTCTAAAGCTCCATTAGTTTCAAGCGACGTTATCGGTTCTAAAGCTGGATCAATTTTCGATTCACAATTAACAAAAATTATCGAACAAGACGGTAAAAAATTATACAAAGTTTATGCATGATACGACAATGAATCATCATTCGTAAACCAATATGTAAGAACCTTGAAATACTTAGCTAAAATTAAATAGTATAGTTTAAAAAAAAAATACCGCGGCGGTGCCGCGGTTTTCTTTTTTTATTTAAAAATTTCATCAAAAATTTCTGTGTAATATTTAACAGGAACAAATTGAACTTCTTTTTTAACTTCAGCTGGAACATCAACTAAATTCTTTTGATTGTCATATGGGAAGAAAATTTTCTTAATTCCAAATTGTGTTGCAGCTAATGATTTTTCTTTTAGCCCACCAATTGGTAATACTTTACCTCTTAATGTTATTTCACCAGTCATACCAATGTTAGCTGGCACTGGTTTTTTAGTTAGGGCACTAATTATAGAAGTAGTGAATGTAACTCCGGCACTAGGCCCATCTTTAGGAATTGCTCCTGCTGGAACGTGGATATGAATTGAATTATTATCAAAATCAAAGTTAATTCCAAATTTTTCAGCATTTGCTCTAACATAAGCTAAGGCGATTTGTGCTGATTCTTTCATAACATCTTTTAATTGACCAGTTAGTTTTAAACCTTCTTTTCCTGGGAAAGTTGTTACTTCAATTGCTAATGTTGAACCACCGAAGCTTGTATAAGCCAAACCATTGACAACACCAATTTGTGCTTTGTTTTCATTTTCATCATCTTCAAATTTTACTGGTCCTAAGAAATCGACAACTGCTTCTTTATCAACAAAAAATTCATCAGTAATTTTTCCGTCTAAAATTCTTACAACAATTTTTCTTGCAATACTGTCTAAAATTCTCTTTAATTCACGCACACCGCTTTCACGAGTGTAATTTCTCACAATAAAATCTAAAACATCATCTGATAATTGCATTTGTTTTTCAGTTAACGCATTTTGTGAATATACTTTTGGCAATAGGTGTGTCTTAGCGATTTCGATTTTTTCTCTAACTGTGTATGTTGATAATTCAAGTAATTCAACACGATCAATTAAAGCGGCTGGAATTGAGTCATAGTAGTTAGCTGTTGCAATGAATAAAACTTTCGACAAGTCGTATTCTAAATCTAAGTAGTGATCTTGGAAGTTTGCATTTTGTTCTGGGTCTAAGACTTCTAACATAGCTGATGTAGGGTCGCCTCTGAAATCTGATGACATTTTATCAATTTCATCTAATAAAATAACAGGGTTAGAAACACCAGCTTTTTTAATTGCTGAAATGATTTTTCCAGGCATTGCTCCGACGTATGTTCTTCTGTGACCCCTAATTTCAGATTCGTCTTTTACCCCTCCTAATGAAACTTTGATAAATCTACGTTTTAAGGCTTCAGCAATAGATTTTGCCAATGTAGTTTTACCTGTTCCTGGAGGACCAATTAAAGTTAAAATAGGAATATTGTTTACAGGATTATTAGTAGTTTGGCCTGTTTTATGAACGAATAGTTTTGTATCAATAAAGTTTTCAGAATCGTTTTTAATTGGAATATATTCTTCTTCTGAATCCTTCGCTTTAGTGTGAGTTAATACTGAAATAAATTCAAGAATTCTTTCTTTTGGTTTTTCAAGCCCGTGGTGGTGTTTATCAAGCACTTCACGAACGTAGTTAATATCGATTAATTCTTTGCTAACTTTTCTTCAAGGTAATGCCAAGATTAAATCGATATAGTTTTTAGAAATGTTTGCCTCTGGGCTTGATGGCATCATTGAAGCAACTTTGGCTTGTTCGTATTTTAAAGCCTCTAAAACATAATCTGGGAATTGTTTTCTTAATTCTTCATTTGTTTCAAGTTCTTCAGCTAATTTTCCACCTTCGTCATCTTTTAACATCTTACGTATTTGACGCATTTTTTCACGTAAGAAGAAGTCTCTTTGTTGTTCTTCCATATCGCCACGTAAGCTGTTGTTAATTTCATTTTCGATTGAAATTAATTGAAGTTTGTTTTCAAGTTTTTTAAGAAGACTTAAGTATGCTCCTGTTAATTCATAAGAGTTTAAAACTTCGATTAATTCTCCATTTGAAAAGTCATTTTTATATATATCAAATAATTTTCATAATTCTTTTTCAAAGTCAAGTAGCTCAGCTAGGTTTTCGTTTTTTGATAAGTATTCAAGTGCTTTTTTATGACTAGCTTCTGGTTGAGATTCAAAATTAAAAGTGCCAGTTGCTAATGATTTAATAACTTTGAAAATGTTTTCACGGTATTTTTTAGCATCCTTTAAGCTTAAATTACTGTGGGTTTCTGTGTTTAAATCAACTTCAACAAATACAAAATCACCGTCTTCACTTACAATATTTTTGATTTGAACTGATTTAGTTGTATTGAATTCTAAGAAGTAAACTCCACCATTTTGTTCTACTTTTGAAACTGTTGATAAAACTCCAACTTTTTCGATTTGATCAAGTGAATTAATTTCGGCATCTCGCGGAACATCAGATTTTATAAAAGCTAAAATTAGATTTCCTTCGAAATCGGCTTGACTAATTTCTAGAGCTTTAACTGAGTTTGGTTTACCTACTTTAATTTTTTCTTTAGATCAAGGTAGTGTTATTTGATTTCTGATTGCTATAAATGGAATTTTCATAGTTTTCCTTTCGTATTATTTATGATATAAATAATTTTTATATTGTAGATTGTAGCATTTAACATGCATCTTTATTTAACATTTAATTATATTTTGCTTATTCGCGTAATTAAATTAAGTAGCGAAAAAACAGTGAAAATAATTATTTGCTTACAACTATTAAAGCAGGCTTAATAGTGCGGTCATGTAATTTATAACCAATGTTTTTAACTTCTAGAATTGTATCTTTCGGTTGGTCGGAAGCAAAAACTTCATAAACTTGATGAATATTAGGGTCGAATGTGTCGCCAATCTTAGGTTCAATTTTGCTTACACCAGCATCTGCCAATACGTTTTCGATTTGTTTATATAACATATCAAATCCTTTGGCAAAGTTTTGAACGATTGGATTATCAATGTTTTCAGCTGACTTAATAGCGACTTCGAAGTTGTTTAATGGTTGTATAAGATCTTCTAAAAATGATTGCAATGCATATTGTTTATTTTCTTTAATTTGGTTATTAATGTGTTCATCATTTCTCTTGCGATGTTCATTAATTTGTAATTGAGCTTTTTCTTGTAAACTAACAATTTGTTTTTTGAATTCAGTTTCTTTGTCAATAATTTGAGTTTTAAGACTGTCAATCTCTGAATTTAATTTTTGAACATTTAATTGGTCTTTAACAAATTCATTCGCTAATTCTTGATTTTTTTCGAATAAGAAATGATAAATTTTAGGGGTTTTAATGTGTTTTAAAACTTTAATTCTTAATTCTGATCCTTTGGTTTTGAATGATATTTCGCGAGTATCTTTTTCATATTTACCATTTTCTAAAGCTTTTTCAACATTTTCATCTAAACCACTAAATCCGATAAATCCGGTTTGTTTTTTGCTATCCAATTTGCTTTCGCTTAAGATTTCAATTTCGACATTGTCATATTTTTTAAATATTTTACTCATTACATACTTCCTTTCTTGCAGTCTTCTTTAATGATGTTTTCAAAAATTTCAAGAGCTTCGAACGATTCTTTAAAATCAATATTTTTAGGCCCAACGATGCTGATTTCTTTGATATTTTTGTTGTTTTCAAATTCAATCTTTTTCGAAATAATGCTTAAGTTCGGTCTTGAAAAATCTAATTTTAAATTTTTATCTTCATCAAGATTATTTTCAATTGTTTCTCACACTGAGTGATTTTCTATTAAATCTAATAGTTTAACGATTTCTTCTCTAGATATATTTTCTGATAAAATAATTGCATTTTTGTTGAATGATTTTGTTTCGATTTTTTCCTCAAAAGCAAACACATTTTTAATGAATTTTTGCATAATAAGTTCAAAGTTTTTGACTTGTTTTGCAAATATAGGTGTCAATGAATTTGCTTTATCTGCCAACTCGATTAATGGAGTATCAATTAACCTATCTTTAAAAAGTCTAATTGCAATTCTTAAATCATTTAAACTTATTGAGTTTTCTAAATTAAATATTTTATTTTCAACATTTCCGGCGCTTGTAACCAAAACAACAACTGCTGAAGATTCATTTAATGGAGTTAATTGAATGCTTTTCAATGTTTCAGAGTCATTATTCGAAGTTGCTACGACAGCAAATCCAGCCATCTTACTTACAATATTAGCTGCTTCTTCTAATGTAGTGTCAACACTTAATCTTCTTTTTGCTAACAAATCTTCTAATTTTTGGTTAAAAAATTCCTTTGGGTCATATGCTAAATATTTAACATAATATTCTAAGCCAATTGTTGAAGGGATTCTTCCTCCTGATGTATGGGGTTTTTCTAAGAAATGAATTTTCTCAAGTTCTGCCATAATATTTCTAATTGTTGCAGAACTACAATCAAGACCGTATTCACATACCATTTTTTTAGATGCAACAGGTTCTCCAGTTTTTATGTACATTTCTACAATTTGTTTGAAATACTTAGCGTGCTTATCACTTAATTTCTTATTATTAACTTGATCCATAGGCCCCTCCTTATTATTTAATAATATAATTTTAGCATTAAATTAGCACTTTCGATAATATATTGCTAAATCTTAAAAAATTAAATAAAAAATGCCATTAGGCATTAATTTTTGTCATGTTACTGATATGGCGCGCCCGGCAGGAGTCGAACCCGCAACCTCTTGGGCCGTAACCAAACACTCTGTCCAATTGAGCTACGGGCGCATAATATGGAGCCACCAACCGGATTCGAACCGGTAATCGAGGTGTTGCAGACCTATGCCTTGGCCGTTTGGCTATGGTGGCAACACATGGGCATAATTGCACTAATTATTATAATATATTTTTAAAAAAATTTAAAAAATTTTGATTTTGTTGAACCTGGGTGATCATGCATCATTTATTTAAAAATATAAAATTTACTTATTATTCCAAAATCTTTGCATAAAATTGGTTATTTTATGACATTATTTTTTAAATTTAAAATTACAAATTGTGCTACTAAAAAAAGTAGAAAAGAAAAAGCGCAAGAGGGTTACGCTTGTACTATATTTTTTAGAAATATGACTATATTATATAATATATTGAAAAAATATTGCTTAATTATTGGTCTTAGCAATGAATTTAACGCAAATTCTGGATGTTGTGTGTTTTAATAAACGTTCGAGTTTATTTAGACCATCATTATTTTTATCTTTAAAATTGATAATTAAATGTTGATCGGCATCTTCAAAATCAATAGGCGAAGCAATGAAGATTGGTTTTTGTTTCAATTCACGTTCAGTAAATACTGTTATTAAAAAGTTGATGAATCATTCAGGTCTTGTGCCCATTGCAAAACGATCAATGAATAAGCAATCTACATCAGTTAAATATTTTTGAATATTGTTCATTTCATATTGGTTTTTTAAATTAGTTTGTAAAAACTGGAACAGTGCACTAGCATCAACGAATATTACTGTTTTATTTTTTTGAACGCCCATTAAAAATGCTAAAAATTTAAAAATGTTACGAGCATAAATAAAATTTTCGTCGACTAAATATAAACCTTGTATTGTTTGATTTGAGGTTATTAATTTAATTTGCGATGATAAAGCTGGTAAAAATTTTTGCAATGACATATTGGCATTAATTATTAATTCTCTTGGTTTATGTTTTTTTGTCATATTAAAATATTCATATCAACTATTATCAAGTGGGGTAATGTTAGTTAATCAGAAATTTTCCAATAATTTGCGACGAACAAAATACTCATCATTAGTGAAATCAATCGCTAAAAATCCGTTTTCGTCAACGAATAATTTTCAATCAGGATCATTATTATTGTTTTCATTTAAATAATCAAAGTATTTTTGTAAATAGTTCATTCCTTCGTCAATTTGTTTTTGGCTTAGTTGTAAATCTTGAATTAATGTAGTAACTTTGGGATTTGATAAAATTTTTGCTTTTTCTTCTGCGGGGTTAAAATTGTCTAATTTTAATTCATTTAAAAAGTTTTCAAAAAATTCATTAGCCATTATAACTCCTTATTTCAATTAGTCATCTCAATCTAGATCTTCTGAAATAAAACGCATATTATTAACTGCATTTTCATATTCAATGTTTCTATTATTATATGAATAATTTGCTTCTTTTTGTGAAGTTTTGGCAAAATATGCTGCTGATAATTCAGTATCAATTGCATCTGCTGAAAATAAATTACGGTTTGCATAATCTTTAGCAATCTTTTCTACATAAGAACATACGATTGCGTGGTTTACTTTAATTGAAAAGTTCATAAAACGGTTAATGCAAGTATCATTGAAATTTAATTCTCTTAATTTTTTAATCAATGCTTTTTGGCTTGGACTAATGCTTAGTTTAGTAAAGTTTTCAACAAAGTCTTCTGATTTAAAATCATCAATTACATTATCATAATTTGAAATAGTAAAATCAAACTGAGTCATTCTTGGTTTCAAAATATCTTCTTTAATTTCAAAAACTTCATAGTATTTTTTAGAAACTTCTTTTAGATTTTCTTTTTTGAAACTAAAGTTTGCCTTAGCATTAACAATTTCTTTGTAACGGTTTTCTCCGATATTATCTTTAATTAAATTACTCATTAACGGGTTATTTGCAATTTCATTCGCGTTTAATGGTTTTATTAATTCAAATAATAATCAACCATCTTCTAATTGATATGTTTTTAACAAGCCAACAGCTTCTAATTTATCTTTTGAAGCAAATAAAAGTTGTTCATTTAATAAAAGAAATTCTGAGGTTTCAGCAAAATCATATTTTTTATCTTTATTATATAAATTATGTAAATCCAATAAGTGTTGATATAAGCTAATTGCACTTGGACCGATAATTGGAGTGTAAAACATTCTTAGGTTTTGTAGGTCACTATTTGTTATGTCTTGTGAATTTTCGATGTAAAAATAATTCATCATAATGTGCACCTACCTTCCTGTTTTTTTATTGTTAATCTAATTTTAGGAAAAGGTAGCGAAAAAATGGAGAAAAACTTTTTATTTCTCGCAATTAACATGGTTATTGAAAGACATTATTAACAATACAAAAAACCCGGTATCTTCCTGAAATTAGGCACTTTTTTAAAACAAAAATGGCTTATTAACATTTTTTATAAACGTTTTCAGACAACAAAAAATCGGTACTTTTTATAGTTTTTTTATGCTATTTTTTCAAGCAAAAATATTACGAAAAAATCCAATAATTTACCATTGTTAAATAAAATTCCTTAACGACATTTTTAAATGTATAGTTTTTGCACTAGCTTTTAGCATATCCTTATATATAAAGTGATCTTAATATATAATTCTATATATGAAATTAAAATTAACTAACCTCCATTTAAATACGACTTTTTCTTTTTTAGAAAGTTGTATTCAACCCGAAGAATTCATTAATGAAATTAAAAAAAATAATTTAGAATACTTTGCCGTCACAGAACATTGTAATTTTTATAGTATGGCAGCTTTTTTAAATTTAGCAAAAGAAAATAATTTAAAACCAGTTTTTGGTTTGGATTGTAATGTAAAAATTAATAATTCAATTTTTCGTTATTTAGTTTATGCTAAAAATCTTGCCGCATTTGAAAATCTAAAAAAATTATCATATGAAATCTTAAAAAATGGTGACCTAGAATTTGACATATTAAATAAATATGAAGATTTAATTTGAGTGGAACATCCTATTTTTGGTTTTTATGCTAAAACTAAAAAAGTAATTGAAAGAGAAAATTACTATTTTGCCATTCAAACCATTGACTTAGATAATGATATCTTACAATCTCATTACGATAAATGTTTGTTGGTTAATCACAATGCTATTTTAAATTATGATGATAACAGTATTATTAATGTTTTAGCCAAAATGTCTAACGACCAAGAATTTGTTGATATTTATGAGGCTTATCAAGCTGAATATGATTTTGACGATGAAAAATTAATTAATTTGGTTAACAAAACTAATGAATTTATTAAATCACTATATTTTGAAATTCCAAGGCATTCTTATATACTGCCAACATTCCCAAATCCTGATGGGTTAGATTCTTTTAATTATCTTCAAAAACTTTTAAGTCAAAACATTGCCAAAAAATTTGCTAATGGCGGTTGAGATCAAGAATACACCGATAGATTAAAATATGAATTATCAGTAATTGAAACTTTAAAATTCTCAGATTATTTTTTGATTATTCAAGACTGAATTCAATGAGCGAAAAATAATAATATTTCAATTGGTCCAGGACGGGGATCGGCTGCCGGTTCTTTAATTAGCTATTTACTTGGCATTACTGAAGTTGATCCAATTAAGTTTGGACTTATTTTCGAAAGATTCTTAAATCCAAAAAGAGTTACGATGCCCGACATTGACGTCGATGTGCAAGACGATAGAAGAGGCGAAGTCATTAATTATCTAATTAACAAATATGGTTTTAATAATGTCGCTAACATTGTTACTTTTGCATCGCTAGGCAAAAAATCTGCTATTAGAGATGTCTTAAGAGTCTATAACGTTACACCGAGCCAAATTAATTCAATATCGAAACTGATATCTACCGATGATAGTTCATTACTTGATGAATTTAAAAATAACAATAAATTTGCTTTAGAGCTTGCCAAAATCAACAAAGAAGACTCTAATATCGCAATTAAAATATTGAACGAAGCTGCTAGAATTGCAGGCTTTTATCGTCAAACCGGTACACATGCTGCCGGGATAGTAATCAGCCCCCAAGAACTAATCAAAGTTATTCCAACCCAAACACTTGATAATCAAATTAATCAAACTCAGGTAAGTATGGAATATCTTGAATCTTTTGGCTTAATCAAAATGGATATTTTAGGATTAAAAACTTTAACGACTATTAAAGAAATAACTAACTTAATCAAACTAAATCAAAATATTGAAATAGATTTAAATAATATTCCATATGATGACGCAAAAGCACTTTCAATATTAAATAGTGCAAATACAGCCGGGATTTTTCAAGTTGAAACTCCAATTATGGTCAGAGCCTTACAAAAAATTGGCGTGTCAAGTTTTGATGATATTGTTGCAATAATTTCATTAAACCGTCCAGGACCAGCCATAAACATTCCAAAATACGCTAAAAGAAAACAAGGTTTGGAAGTCATTCCTTCGCTTGAACTTGAATATGATAAGATTGTGAAACCTACTTATGGAATTATCATTTATCAAGAACAAATTATGCAAATTGTTCAAGCTGTAGCTAAAATGTCATTCAGTGAAGCAGACATGTTAAGAAGAATTATTTCAAAGAAAAAAGTTGATCAAATGGAAATAATGAAAGAAGAATTTATTTCAAAAGCAGTGGCCAATAATTACAATAAAGCCTTGGCTAAAAAGATCTTTGATAGTATTGAAAAATTTGCTGATTATGGTTTTAATAAATCACACGCCGTTTCATATTCAATCTTGACATTTCAAATGGCTTATTTAAAAGCACATTATCCACTTGAATTTTATGCCGCATGTATATCTTCGGCTCACGGGGCACACGAAACAATCGCTAAATATGCAAACGAAGCTAAAAAAATGGGTATCAAGATTATTTCTCCAGATATTAATTTGTCTGAAATTAATGCAGTTATTAAAGATAATGCAATTATTTTGCCTTTGACAATGATTAAAGGTATTGGGCCTGAAATTGTGAAAAACATTATTGCCAACCGCAATGAATTCGGGCCTTATAAAAACTTTTTACACTTCATGATTTACTTATTGAAAATAAAATCATTAGGCCTTTCAACAATTGAGTTATTAATCAAAGCAAATGCTTTGAGAAATTTCGGTTATAATCAAGCAACATTATTGAAAGAGATTTCTAAAGATAATAGCGATACAATGTTGTTAATTAAAGTTTATAAGGATAGAGACATTGAAGAAATATCATCTTTAATTGATAAATATTCACCAACTGAAATTATTAATCAAAATATTGATGAAGAAAAAAGCAATGAAATCAGTTTACTTGGTCAAAGTTATAATGTCGAAGGACCTAAATTAAATTTAAATAACCAAGTGAACTTTTCACAAATGCACGAAGGAACAGAACATAAATTAGTTGCACAATGTACATTTGTTAAAAGCGGCATTGCTAAAACTGGCAAAGTATTTTATCGTCTTGATTTTCAAGATGAATCTCAAAAATTTAGTACATTTGTGTTTTATGACAATCCGGAATTAATGAATCTAAGCAAAAAAATAGTTGAGTTAGATATTGTTAAGAAAAATGATAATACAGCTACTCTTAAGGGCTGAAAAATTAAGGAATAACTATGAATCAAAATAAAAAACTACTCGTGATTGACGGAACTTACTTAGCATATCGTTCATTTTATGCTACAACATATGGTAACCCCGTAGGATTAGAAAATAGCAATGGAGTTTCGACTAGTGCGATTGTTGCATTCTTTAACACGATGTTTTCGTTAATAAAACTTTGCGGACCTGATTCGATTTATATTGCATTTGATTCGCGTATAAAAACATTTAGACATGAAACATTTACGGATTACAAAGCCGGGCGCCAAAAAGCACCATCGGAATTTTACACTCAGTTAAACTACATTCAAGAACTATTAAGCGCAATAAATATTAAAAACCAATATTATAATGGTTATGAAGCTGATGACATTATTGCCAAAGCAACCAAAACTTATGATGGAAGTATATTAATTTATTCCGCTGACCAAGATTTAAACCAACTAATTAAACCTGGTGTTGGGATTATTAAAAAAATTAAATCTGATTATGTTGTTATTAACGACCAGAACTTTACTGAATTTTATGATTTTGAACCATATCAAGTAATTGATTACAAAGCGATGGTTGGAGATTCAAGCGATAACTTTAAAGGAATTGCTGGTATCGGACCGAAGTCTGCGTCAGCCATGCTTGCCGAATATAAAACATTAGAAAATATTTATAATAACATTGATAAAATCAAACCTAGTTGAGCAAAAAAATTAATTGAACATAAGCAAGACGCAATGCGCGATAAATACATTGCAACTTTACAAACTGAATTTGGTCTTGAAATGCCAAAACAAGATGAATTATCCCTTTCAAACATTGGCCTAAGCAAAGAGGCAGAAAATATTATTAATAACCTTGAACTATTCGAAATTAAAAGGAAAATTGCCAAAATTATTGAAAACTAATTTTATAAGCGCCTTAATAAAGGGCGCTTTTTTATATCAAAAACACACACGCAAAAGCAATTTTGAGTGTGTGTTAAATTTTAAACTATTTATTATGATTAAGAACGTGTTGACTCATAGTAGTAAGCTGCGATTTTAGTTCTTAAATTGTTATTAATTATTGGATATGAATATAATTCATATGTTTCGCTTGGAGCAGGTTGTTCAAATATTTGAATTGCAGTGTCATCACCTGCGAAGTATCATTTTCTAATAAATTCATATGTCAATAAATTCGTAGGTGTATATGAAACATAATCAAAGTTTGAAATTTCTGCAACGCTTGAATCGGTAAATAAGTCGCCGAATAAATCAGAGAATAATCCGTTGTCAGATTCTAAATTATCGCGCAATACAAGAATTCATTCATAATTTTCTTTAAGTGCAGGATTTTTTACAAAAGCATCAAATTTTTCAGTATTTCAGCTTTCGAAATTTTCTTTTGTTAAAGAGGTTTCGGATGCTAAATTTTTTTCAATAAATAAATTAATCAAATCAGCAACTTTTTCATCTGATAATGAAGTAATATTGCCCTCGAAAGCTTCTTTTTGTTCTGCTACAACTTCATCATTTAATTCCTCTTTAAAATCACCAAAAAATTCTTTTTCAATTTGCTCTAAAGAGGTTGCCATAGGGTGTTGAAGATCACCATTTGTGCCAATATTGTTGTGATATAAAACTTCTGCTAATGTCTTAGTAAACTCGTCAGCTTCTTCTCTTGTTAAACCACTAGATAAAATTCAGTTATCTAATAATAAATAATTATATTTAGGTCTAACAAATCTTATTTTGCCTTCTTCAACAGAAGCAAAGTTGTCTTCTGAATAATATGCATCTAAAGCATCCCCGTTATACATAACAGCTGCATCACTTCGACCTACCTTAGGTTCGATTAAGTGATTTAATAATTCAAGTCCATCTGATGACATGAAATTAAACTGTGTGCTTTTAATATCATGTCCAGTTGCTTCAAAAATAAATTTATTAAAACTATCAATAGCGTCTTTGTAGTTTTCTTCATTGAAGTCAAATAATCTTGTGCCATTAACAACTTTGGTAAACTTGTTTTTTCAATCTTCTCCATATGTCATAGCCCCAATCATTAGGTTGTCAATATAAGCATTTGTTCAACCAAAATGAGTATATTTAGCATTTCTTAAATAATGGAAAACATCTTGTCATGAAAGCTTTTCACTTTGTTCATTCAATTCTTCTTGAGCAAGATTAATATTTAAATTAGGACGAGTATTTTCATTGATGTTGTATGCAACACCTTTATCCTGACTGTAATATGGCAAGATATAATCATAAAAATGATCTCAACCACCGTTGAATTCAGAAGGTTTTTCACTTCCTAAACGGTAATTTAAAGCTTTTCCTTGACTATCGCGTTGAATAATGAAGCCTGTTTCACGGCCTTCTTTTTCCATATTATCCAGTGTTGATAAAATCAAGGCATCAAAATCCTCCATATGTTTAATTACTGTTTTGGTATAGAACTGTTTACGGTTTTCTCATTCATTTGCGCCTTTTCCGTAAATTAGTTCGAAATTAAATTTTTGGATTTTTTTATCAATAATAAGCTGCGCAGCTTGAAAATCACTTCCAACACCTGCGATAGCTTTTTCTTGAGTTAGTGCTTGAGTGAATTCATTTATTTCTTTGAATTCTTTATAATTGTATTTTTCTTTTAATTTTTGAATAATGTTAGGTGATAAATATGATTCATAGTTGTAAACGCTTGGACGATAACGATTCGTAAGTTTAAGCGCTAATGCTACGGCAACGACTATAATAACCGCAACGAATGAAAGTATAAATAGGATCGCTCTTCAGATTTTTGTACGCAATTTATTGGGTACCTCTAACCGCGCACGAATGCGCCTCTTTGCTTAGATTGAATTTGAATAGCTTTTTTTGCCTTGGCTGATTGCGATCCTTTTACAGCTACATATACAGCATTACCAAAAATGACAACTAATAATGAAATTGAACCGATTGCAAGCGATCAAGCTTGGAATTGTCCTTCATATAATTGTGTACCTAAAGTTTCTGTATTAGAAACAATTCTTGTGATAATGAAATCATCAAATGATAATGTCATTGTAATCACAAAAGTAAATCCAATTGAACCTAACATATATACAAAATATGTTTTAAATCAAGTTTTGAATTTTGAGTAACCTAAATCTTGACTTGCTTCAAAAATATTTTTTGAGAATTTATCACTCTTTGGCAACATGATTAAAATACCATATGGTAAACACATTACGGTGTGACCGATGATAGCCCTAAAGAAACCTTCATTGGTCGCTTTTAATGTTCCGAAGAAAATCAAATTTAATACGATTGCAAGTGTTAAGCCTGTAATAACATCAGGATTTATCATTGGCACATTAGATGACGCTTGAACAAATGATCTTGATGTTTTGTTTTTGTGTCTTCACAATGAAAAACAGGTTAGCAATGAAATAATAATTACTAATACTGAGGTTGATATACCTAATAATAATGAGTTAACAAATGCTAAACCGTGCGATTTTGAAAATAATTCAGTATATGCTTCGAACGAAGTTCTGTTTCATGTTGTTACTGAAAATATACCTTTATCCGAAGGCGCATTGAAACTATAAATTGTTCCAAACAAAATCGGAATGTATAATAAAGCAAGAATGATGAAAACATATGAATGCTTTAAAAAACTTTTAAATTTATTCATATACACCTCCTTGTCTTCTTTTGGTTACTAAGTATGGAATACCATAAATAAATCCATAGATTGTTAATAAAACTGCTAGGGTAATAATAACTAAGGTAGAAGCATTAGCCAAATCAAAAGGGTTGGCAGTGTTTGCAAATTGATTGATAAGGTTACCAATTAGTTGTTTTTGGCTACCATTTGGAAGCAACTTATCAGAAACAATAATTGATGTTGCTGCCATCATCAGAACAATTCCAAAGCCACTTAAAATAGCTTTTGAACTGTAAGGAATAATTACCTTAAACACAGTTTGAATTTTTGAATAACCAAGATCTTCCGAAGCTTCCAAAATATTATTTGGCATATCTTTTAAAACTTGGTATAAAGGCATGATCATGAATGGTAAAAATAAATAAACCATACCAAAAACCATGAAGAAATTGTTGTTTAATTGATTTTCATCGAATATTGCAGAAAATAGTCCCCGCACTGCAAGTGCTTTTGAAATTGTAAAGATAGCAAGCGGGCTTAAAACCAAGGTTAATCCTAAAGTTCTGAAAATTACCGATTTGCTTCTTCCGACAATATATGCATAAGGGAAACCAATTAATAATGCAACTAATGCTGCAATTAAACCGGTGCCTAATGAACGCCCAATAATGATTCATGTTGATGGTTTAGCAGCGATTTCTCAGTTCTCTAATCTTTGTTCTCCGTTTAATGGTTTAAACGCATAAACAAAGATTAAAATTAAAGGCAAGATAATAAATAGAATTGAAAAAATTAAATAAGGTACTAAAAGCGAAGCCTGTAACTTTGTCATACCACCTAAACTTCTAGTTTTTTTCTTGCTTTGTTTATTATTATTTAAACGTTTTGAAGTGTTTAAAGCATTACTCATTTTCGATTTTGCTTTCTTTCTCTTCGGCTTCTAATTTCAAATCTTTTTTCATTAAATGGATTGAATCAATATCTCAATCTAAATATACTTCTTTACCAACGTTATGTTTTGATGAAGTTTCTACGTAAATAATTTTGTCTTTTACTTGAACATCATAGTTGTAGTAACTTCCGCCATAAGTTGATTTTACAATTTCACCAATTAATTTAGCACGACTCTTAACACGGGTAATCATCACATCTTCTGGTCTGATTAATGCATCAAGTCTTTCGCCTGGTTCAAATTCTTCATGAATAGTGTCGAATGTTTTATTCATGAATTTAACTTTACCTCCCTTAACAAATGTTGCATCAAAAAAGTTTGAATCACCGATGAAGTTAGCAACTCATTTGTTAACTGGATAGTCATACAATTCTTTTGGAGTTGTGAATTGTTCCACCTTACCATCACGAATAACAGCAATTCTATCGCTTAATTGTAGAGCTTCGTTACGGTCGTGGGTAACAAAAATAAATGTAAGTTTTAATTTTTGCTGAATATCACGTAGTAATATTTGCATCTTTTCACGTATTTTAGCGTCAAGTGCAGAAAGCGGTTCATCCAATAAAAGAATTTCCGGTTCAATAACCAAAGAACGAGCTAAGGCAACACGTTGTTTCATACCACCTGATAAGAAGTTAACATTTTTCTTTTCATTTCCTTCTAACCCGACAAGTTTCATGATTTCTTTAACATCATTATCCATTTCTTTTTCAGTAATACGACGTGTTAAATATCTTTTTTCATAGTCTTCGGTTTTTAAATCTTTATAGTTTTCTCAATATGAGTATTTGAAGTCCAAATCATCAATTCATGATTGATATTTGTCACGTTTTTTCTTAGAAAGTTTGTCATTTTCTAATAATTTTTCATATTGATCCATTGTTTTGTCAAGATTTTTCATCTCGGTTTGGGCTTTTTTAGTTCATTTCTTTTGTTGAACTTTTAATTTATTATAAAAAGATTTGGGAATATCATCTTTAGGTATTCTTTTTAGTCTTAAACCATATTTAATATTGTTTTCAACATTTAAATGAGGAAATAGGGCGTAATCCTGGAAAATAGTTGATACATCACGTTTGTGAGGCGCTAAATCTTTAATATCCTTTCCAAAAAATTTAACTTCACCCCTGGTTACTCATTCAAAACCACCAATTATTCTTAAAATGGTAGTTTTACCTGAACCTGAAGGTCCTAGAAGGGTAATAAATTCACCCTTTTCAATAGAAAGATTGACATTGTCTAAAACAGTTTTGTCTTCGAACTCTTTAACAACATCAACAAGTTGAATGATAGGTTCATCATTCTTATTTATTTTTCGAACTTTTCTATCCATTGTTATCCTTTCATTTATTAAGATTTAGTTTTTTGATAGTAGTAATCAATAAACAATGTTTTCAATTCAAGGTCTAGAGGTTGATATGCGCGATGTTGAACTGTTGAATTTGATTTAGGATTAAAAATTTCTAATGCTTTCGCATCAACAATTTTATTATCATTTAAAAAATATCATTTCTCTAAAAAACTATTTACATTAGCAAAACCTGGTGTGTAATTAATGGTGTTAAAATTGTTAATTACGGGCAGGCTTTCATCAGCGAATGCTTCTTGGAAAAAATCATAATTTTCTTTGAAAAATTTCTCCGTTATTTCGCTGATATCTTTAGCTTCTGTTCTTTGTGAATTTTTATACAAGTTTTGAATGTAATAATTTTCATTATTATTATTTTCAATTAAAAGTTTATATACGTTATCTATATATTGTTTTTCAATTTCCTTGACACTTAAGAAACTGCCGGCAAATAAATTATCGTGTAAGATTTTTAATAATTTGTTTGCATCTTCATCATCAGTATCACGAGAAATAATTCATGCATCGATGTTCATATAATTATGCTTAGGGCGAATAAAACCAATATGAGGATCGTCTCCTAAACGTTCAAAGTTATCTTTGCCATAATAAGCATCGAGTGCGTCTCCATTGTACATTATAGAGATATCAGATTTGCCGTCTCGAGGTTCTATAATTGAACTAACTAATTCTTGACCGTCGGTTACTAATTTATTTATATTAGAATCTTTAATTGAAGCAGATGTTGCAGTTTTTACTAATTTTAAAAAGTAATCAATGATTTGCTTGTAATTATCTGCGGCCATCGGTGCTCATTCACCATTAACTAAATAATTAGGTTCTTTGTTAGATTCGTAGCCATAAAATTCTCCAATCATGGCATTATCTTGGAATCAGTTTGTTCAATAAACTCTGGGCTTTTTATATTTTGAAGCAAGTGTTTTGATTATGTCTTCTCAAGTCGTTTGTGACTTGACATCATCAAATGTTGAACCAGGCTTTAAGTTACTGCGAGAAGTGCTATCGCTTGGCTCCTTATCGGTATTGTAGACAATCATTTTATCTAGAATAAAATAAGGTATTAGAAAATGATAAAAATGATCTTGTCCGGGTTTACCATCGATTTCGAAACCTGTTATTTTACCTGTCGCTTCATCTTTGTAGAGGAATGGTTTGAAATCGTCGTAATTCATTTTATCTCAATTAGCTTGAACATTATTTTGTGGGTTATCTTTTTTAATTTTTTCAATGATTCAGTTATCAAAGTGATTAAATTGGTTATTCACTAGATCTGGGTAATTATTTTTAATATCTTCGTCAGTATTAAATTTTTTACCGTAAGCTAATTCAAAGTTTATTTTTCTTAGTTTTTTATCATATATTAATTGCGCTATTTGATAATCGGAGCCGATACCAGCTACTGCTTTTTTATTATTAATAGCTCTTGTGAATTCATCTAAATTTGTAAATACGTGATATGAATAATTTTTCTTGAGTTTGTTAACAATTTGCTTATCTAGATATGATTCATAGTTATATATACTTACTTTAAATGGGTTAGCAAATTTTAAAGCAAGGATAAGTATAAACAACCCAAACGTAAAGACAACAAAAATTGAAATTAAAATTAATCTTGTTCTGTGGGTTGTCAATCTTCTTTCAGGAAACATTTTAGTAGCCTAACTTTTTGATTTTTTGTTCATTGTCAACTCAGTCTTCATCAACTTTTACCTTAACAAGTAAATATATTTTATGGTCAAAAACATCTTCCATTTTTTTTCTAGCGTTCATGGAAATAGTTTTTATCATTGTTCCGTTTTTACCAATAACAATAGCTTTTTGCGATTGTTTTTTAACAAAAATAGTCGCATCTAGAACATAAGGTTTGCTATCATCTTCAGGTTCTTTGAATTCATTAATCTCGACAGCAATTGAATGTGGAACTTCAAAATATAAATTTTTTAAGGCGATTTCTCTAATAATTTCTTTAGCCATGAATCTTAAAGAAACATCACCAATTTGATCTTCTGGGTATAGTGGTTCAGATTCATATGCATAAGTTTTTAACTCATCAATTAAATCTCGATAAGTATTTTGCATATTCAAACCAACACCGAATACTTTTTCGAAACCTAAATCTTTTAGTTCATGAGCTTTTTTATCTAAAAGTTCACGATCGTCAACTAAGTCAACTTTTGAAATCAATGCTATTTTATTTTCAATATCTAGGCTATTTAATTTATTTATAATGAATTTATCACCCTTACCTGTTTGTTCATTTGCCGGAGTGAGAAATAAAACAACATCAACTTCTTCTAAAATAGAGAATGATTTTTGGTTAAGTTTTTCAGAAAGTAAAAATTCTGACTTATGAATTCCTGGAGTGTCAACAAAAATTATTTGATATTCATCATCGTTATAAATTCCTCTAATGTCATCCCGAGTTGTTTGGGCTGTATTAGAAACGATTGACAAATCATATCCCAAAATATGATTCATCAATGTACTTTTACCAACATTTGGTCTACCAATTAAACCAACAGTACAAACTTTTTTCATATATCTCCTTACACTCTTTTTATATTTAATCTATTCATGATATTGTCAACATGTCCGTTCATAACATTTGCTTCTTCTTCTGTCATGTGATCAAATCCGTATAGGTGAACAATTCCATGAGCAAATATATAACAAAATTCTCTTCTTAAACCGTGATTAAATTCTTTTGCTTGTTTTTTAATTTTTCATGGCGAAATTATAATTTGTCCTAATTGAACTTCATCAAGAAAATCAAGTTCTTTTTCAGATTCCAAAGGGAAACTTAAAATATCTGTTGTGTAGTTTTTATTTCTATGTTCATTGTTTAATTTTTTCATTTTATTTTTAGTTACAAATAGAACATCAACACTGACTGGTTTTTTAGTGCCAAATTCCTTTCTTGCTTCCTCTAAAATATTAAAAAAATCTTCTTTAAATTTGAAACAATGAAAGCTCTTATTTTTAAATGCTAAATTATTCATATCGTAAATTATAAATAATATTTTTTTATTTAAACAAATTACCAAGATGTTTTTTATATTAAAAAACAGTTAATATATCATTATTGGGGTTAATATAACGTAAAGAATGGCTTATTTCAAGTAATATTTTACTTTTAGTGTATTGTTGAATTTTTTGTTGAAAAATTTCAAAAATTTCTTGAGAAATGTTCTCAAAAGCTTCATCAAATAATATCAATTTATAGTCTCGAGCAAAAAGGCGCAATAAAATCAAAATTTGCTTTTGGCCTGCTGATAAATTTTCACCATTATTTATCACGCGAAAATTTAAATCCAGATTGGCTAATTTTAGTATTTTTCATAACTCAAATTTATAATAATTATTTTGAAAGTAAAAAGCTGCATTTTTATCGTTAAATGTTATTAAATTTATTACTGTATCTTCTGGGAAATGCGCATTTAGATTATTAATAAATATGTGCTTTCTAAAAGCTTCAAGATTTATTAAATTCATCGGAATATTATTAATCAAAATATTACCCGTTTGCGGACTATAAAGGTGATATATTAATTTAAAGAGAGTACTTTTACCAGTTCCGTTTTTTCCTTTTATAATCAGGCTATTTTTAATTAGAGCCGAAAAGTTTTTAATTATTTTTGAAGAACCATAAGAAAATGTCGCTTTTCTAAATTCAATAGATTGAATTGGAACTTTGAATAAATATTTACCTCTGTGTTCTGATTTTAAATTTAATAGAAACTTTAATTTAATAATGTTTGCTTTATTTATTTTTCTTTCCGATATCAAATTTGCCATATTTAAAATTGGATTATTTAAAAATATACTTACTGAACTTAATAATAAAATATTTCCGATGTTAAATTGCTTTTGCAAATAAAGCAATGCTGTGGAAAAAACAATAATTAATTGTGTAAAATCAAAGATAAATAAATTTATATTATTATTCGTTTCATTAACTGTTCAAAGATGATTAGTAGAATCTTTAATATCTTTCAAAGAGGCAAAAAACTTGTGGGAATTATATACATTATAAAAAATGTCTTTACGACATTTATAGTCATTAAAAGAATTATTAAGAGATTCAAATCAAGACGTTTGATATTGCATTAGTTTGTAATATTTTTTTGCTAAAATTGCATTCGAGAAAATACTAATTGAAAATATTATTAAAGAACCGGTTAATGTTATCAATAATACCAAATAATTTAAAACAATCAATAAGCAAAAAGCAGCCAGTACTGCGATAATATTATTTAATAAAAAAATCATAAAAGTGGCCTTATATTTAGCTACAGAACTTATTAAAATAAGTTGTTGATGAAAATCCTTTTTATCAATCTTATCCAATTGAATTTGTTCAGAATTATTGAGTGAATTAAATGCTTCAATATTTAAATTTTGTTCATAAATTAATGTTATTTTTTTATTAATAAACCGGGCAAAAAATGCAGTCAATGTTTTTAATATTAATATTCACAAGAAAATTATAAAGATTACTATTACTCGATTTTTTGCTCCAAAATCAAATATTGCATCAAAAATATATTTTAAATAGAAACTGCTAGAAAAAGTCAAACAGTTTACTGTAGTATTCAAAATCACAAAAAGAATTAAATACATTGGATTAATATTGGTTTTCAATTGATAATTTTGCTTTGGAAAATTTATTTCGAAATTAGGTATTTTTTTAACTTTTATAATGAAATTCAAATACTTTTCTTTTAATTCTTCTTTTGAAAGATAATATTTCCCTCTAGCAGAATCTAATATTTCAAATGTATCTGCTTCTTTTTTAGAAATTATTACATAATGTAAAAAACCTTCAATATTCAATATCGTTGCTACATTTTTAAGGTCTTTAATTTTCAAAAATGCTAAAAAATCATCTTCTAAAATTTCACACTCTAAACCAATTAAATTCCCGAGTTTTTCAAAAGACGAAAGCGAAATACCGCAAGCATCATAAGTTGCTTTTTCTTTCAAAAAATTTATATCGCATTTTCTTTTGTAAAAAAGTTGTCCAAATGCTTGTAATACATACAGACCACAGTCTTTAATATTTAATTGTTTATCAATAGTCATACTCTGATTTTCTCGGAAATTTTTAGGCATTTTTATTAAAAGCAAAATATTTAAGAAAAGTTAACGAAAAAATTTAATAAATTTTAATATGACAATAAAAAAGGTATTCCTTTACTAAAAATAATCTATAATTTAAATTTATATGAAAAAGAGAACATTATTAAGAACTATTTTATTAAGTGCTGGAACTTTGACACCCTTGTTAGCAACACCTTTAGTTGCTGCCGCATGTCAAGCCCAACCAGAATTATTATTGAGTAATTCAGCTAAAGCAACCTATAAATCAAAAGGATATAATATCGCCGGTTCGGCAAATGACTGAAATCGTCAAAACTTTCAAATTCAAAACCCTATTTCACCAAAAGATCCACTATACTTGGTTCAAAAATATGCAGTTAATGAAAAAGGCGAACCAATTTATGTAACCAATGCTGAAGGTAAAATAATTTATTACAAATATAGAGAAGAAAATGGCAAGAAAATTATTTTAAGAAATGATCGGGGATACCCAATCGAAGCACAGAGCGCTGCCGATGGAATTCCTATCCAAAAAACCATTGCAAACGACGAAGCGCCAGAAGATCATGTTTACCAAATTATCGATATGTTTAAAGTTTTTGAAATTAAATCATTATCACCAAAATATGATTATCGTATTTTCACATTCACATGAGATCAGTTGACAGAAAACTTCCCAGCTACAGCAAATGACAGTAGATATAGACCATATAAAAACAATAAAAAAGCTTTATTCGCGATTTTATACTGAAATCTAAAAATGAATGAAATGAGCGTTAACTGAGAATCAGATTTCGTTTTACCTTCGATCAGAGCTTTAGAACGTATTAGACCTGATGTTTCAATACCTACTGCCCCATTAGAATTAGTTCCATGGCCATATTTTAAAAATATTATTGGTAAAGACCAATTTTGAAAAAATGCAACAGAACCAGTTGTATTACTATTCGAAAATGAATAATTTTTAGGAGATATAAATATGAAAAAAATTAGAACTAGATATGCTCCGTCTCCAACCGGTTATTTACACATTGGTGGAGCACGAACTGCTTTATTTAACTATTTATTTGCAAAACACTTTAATGGTGATTTTGTTTTTAGATTAGAAGACACTGACGTAGCAAGAAATGTTGATGGCGGCGAAGCTAGCCAATTAAATAACTTAGCATGACTTGGAATCATTCCAGATGAAAGCCCTTTAAAACCTAATCCAAAATATGGTAATTACCGTCAAAGTGAAAAATTAGATATTTATAAAAACTTAGCTAACGAATTAATTGCTAAAGGGCACGCTTATAAAGCTTATGATAGTTCTGAAGAATTGGAACAACAACACGCTGAATCTGAAGCTGCCAATATTGCTTCATTTAGATATAATCCTGAATGATTAAAAATCAGTGATGAGGAAAAAGCGAGAAGAGATGCTGCCGGAGAATATTCAATTCGTTTAAGATTACCAAAAAACACTGTTTATGAATGAGATGATTTAGTGCGTGGTAAGATTGCTGTTAACAGTGATGACATTGGCGATTTCGTAATTATGAAATCAGATGGATATCCAACCTACAATTTTGCCGTCGTAGTGGATGATCATCAAATGGAAATTACTAACGTTTTACGTGGTGAAGAACACATTACTAATACACCAAAACAATTAGCTATCTATGCTGCTTTTGGTTGAGAACACCCAATATTTGGACACCTAACCATTATTACCAATATGGAAGGTAAAAAGTTATCAAAACGTGATAAAACCTTAAAACAATTTATTGAAGACTATAAAAATGAGGGATACCGTCCAGAAGCTATTTTCAACTTTTTAGCTTTATTGGGATGAACCTCAGCCGACAAAGCTGAAATCATGTCTCGTGAAGAATTAATTACAAAATTTGACCCAGATAGATTAAGCAAATCACCTTCTAAATTTGACATTGTTAAGATGGAATGATTCTCAAAACAATACATGAAAAGAGTTCCAAATGAAGAAATCATCAAAGTTTTAATGTCACCAAAAGATGATGCATGAAATGAATTGTTTGTTTCAACTTATAAACAATCTTGCGCAACAATTGATGAAATTAGAAAAAACCTCTTAATTTACTTAAATCCTAAACAAGAATTAGAGGGTGATTTTAAAGTAAATAACGTTGTTATGACATTTTACAGTTTATTACAAAAACGTGATTTCACTGTTGAAGAAATTCAATCTGCTATTGACGAAACTAAAGACATTTGCAATGTTAAAGGTAAAGACTTATTTATGCCAATAAGATTAGCAACAACATTCGAAGAACATGGACCAGAATTAGCAAAAGCAATATATTTATTTGGAGCCGATGTTGTTATGGCACGTTTAAATAAATTATGCTCTTAAAATACACTCTTTTATCTGAAATAGATACTAACAAAGGCGAAGAAATAGTTTTAGAAACTGAGTTTGTTCCTTATGAAGAAAGTACTGAAGGCCGTTTTATACGCATTCATTTCAAAGACGAAAATAGTTTTGAGTGTGACTTAAAAGCTGCGCTAGATGAAGTTTTTTTATCTTATGCAGGACAAAATTTGCACATGATAAAAAATCAAAGAGTAAGCAACAAATTAAAAATCTCTGAAACACAAGATATTGCAATTGATTTCTATTTAAAAAATGTTTCAATCCTGGAAAAAGAAATTATATTGAGTTACGATCTTTTGCAAGGTGATAAAATCGTTGTTAAAAACACTGCTAAATGAACTATAGAATAATAAAAAATTAATAGAGGATTTCCTCTATTTTTTATATACACAAAAATTAAAATCTAGTATCATTTAATTATGTTTGATTGAAAGTACATATGAATAAATATCATTATCTTTATTTTAGGATATTTAATTGGATCAATTAACATAGGAATCTTATTGAGCAAAGCCAAGGGACGTGATTTAAGAGAATTTGGCTCTAAAAATGCTGGCGCAACTAATGCCTTAAGAACTTATGGTTTAGGATTTGCAACTGCAGTCTTTATATTTGATATATTGAAAGCTTATATTCCGATCTTAATTGCATTTATTGTTAAATTTGCTATTCAAGATAAATTTATTTTACCTTTAATGGCTGGGGCAGGGGCAATGTTTGGACATATTTTTCCACTTTATTTCAAATTTAAAGGTGGTAAAGGAGTTGCTTGCTTCTTTGGCATGGTATTAGCATTTGACTTTGGAATTTTCCTGATATTTGTTATGGTATATATTTCAATAGTTTTAATTAGCCGCTATGTTTCATTAGCATCCGCAATAACTGCCGGAACAATTCCATTTTTAGGGTTTATTCCCCAAATATACTCAGAAAATGCTTTGGCATTTATGCAATTTTATACGCCATATCCTTCACAAGCCATTATATTGGTCGCATGTGCAATCTTAATTATTTTGAAGCACATTCCAAACTATGTAAGATTGTCAATGCATAAAGAATCTAAAATATCTTTTATAAAAAAATCGGCAAAATAAATATTTTTGTAGTCTCGTGAATTAAATTTTTTATCAAGAAAATAAATAGATTTAAATTGAAGTGTTCTATAATTATTAAAAATAAAAGTTTTTTACAATACTTATTACGCAATTAAGTTATGAATATTTAAAAAAATTTTCGAATTTTAACGGAGAATTTTATGCAACAAAACGAAAATAAAAAAAAACCTCAAAAAAATTTAAAACCTCTTTTCTACTTCTTTGATTTTATTATATGCATTATTGGGGCAGTAAGTTTATATTGATTACTGAAAAAAATATTTGTGCCCAATTTAGATAACTTTTTATACTTATTATTTATACCGCTTTTATTATCAATTGGCTGAGTAATATATAGATTTTTCGGCAAGCGTTCAGCTATTGATGTTTCGCAAACTCTTTTGGCGCAAAAAAGATATGATGAGCTGCTTTTTGTTGAATTAGAAGCAAAAAATAACGCTAAAAAAATAAATAAAGACGAAAAACCTAAAACAATAAGCAACCTATCATTCACAGTTACATTTTTCTTTTTTCTAATTCTGTTTTTATTTAGCGCTGTTTTATCTGCAGTTTTATTTAGAGTTCCAAAAGAAAATAAAGGTTTGGGATTTGTACTTTTAATAGTTTCTTGAATCTTTACTTTAATTTTATTCATAGTAAGTTTTATCTTAGCAAGAAAAATAAAAAAAGCCTATTTATATGCAAAAGACAAAGTCTTTATCAATAATAAAGATACTTTGACTGATAAATCTTATTTCTTATTAACTTTCGAAAACATCGTATCGCAAAACAAACTTAAATACGCAATTGATAAAAAAGAAAATAGTTGAAATAGTTGATTTACAAATGAAGACTTTTTATTCTTTGAAAATCAAGCAGATCCATATGTTAATGTGACTTTTAAATCGAACCTAAGCGAAAAAATAAAAGTATTACTTCAATTTATAGTTGGTACAAAATCAATCAATGTCACCGACAATGAAATAAGCGTTGTTTATAATAAAAATAACGTTAGATATTCAGAACTTTTGGTCTTATTAATCAATAGCAAAGACGAAATAAACAATATAGAAACTAATGACTACTTCTTTTATTCATTTTTAAAAAGTAAACATTTTGATAATAGCGACATATTATCTTTAAAAAATGCATTGCCTTGACAAAAACAAGTATAGTAGAGTAAAACTCAATATAAGAGTTTTACTTTTTTTATTTGTTATTTTTATTCGTTATAATTAAACATTATGGAAAGAAAAATAAAATTAGTATTAGCGGGAACTGGAACTTTTTCTAGCAAGATTTTTAAATCATTAATTGATAATGAAAACTTTGAAGTTCTTGCTCTTGTTAGCCAACCAAATAATAAATTAGATCGCAATAAACAACCAATATTGACCGAAGTTGCAAAATTAGCTTATGAAAACAATATTAAACTATTTCAACCAGCAAAAATTAAAGAAGTTTATGATGAGTTAGCTGCCTTAGATATGGATTTTTTCATAACTGCTTCATTTGGGCAATTTATTCCAAATTCTGTCTTAAAATTACCCAAAATCATGCCTTTAAATGTTCATGGCAGTTTATTAGAAAAATATCGTGGTGCTGCGCCCGTACAATATGCTTTTTTAAACAATGATGATAAAACTGGAATTACATTGATTGAAATGGTTGACAAAATGGATGCTGGCGATATGTTAGGAAAAGCAGAAGTTAAAATTGAAAAAGATGATACAGCGCTCGAAATATTTGATAAATTAGCAAATGTCACTGTCAAAAATTTACCTAAATGACTTAATAACATTTATTCAAATAATTATATTCGCGAAATGCAAGACGAATCTAAAGTTACTTTTGCTCCTAAAATTCCTAACGAAATGGCCGAAATATTTGCCACAAATACTTGCGATGAAGCATTGGCAAAAATAAGAGCTTTTAATGACCAGCCTGGCGCTTTTATAATGCAAAATAACAAACGCTTAAAAATATTCAGAGCAACAAAAGATAAAGTTAAAACCCCATTGAATATTAAGTTTTCGGATGGGATACTTTATCTAACCGAATATCAATTTGAAGGCAAGAAAAAAATCTCTCATGAAATTTAATTTTGAGACTTTCTTAAATCAAGAAAAACAAAAACCTTATTTTAAAAAAATTGAAAATATTTTAGATTTAGATAATATAACTCCCAGAAAAGAAGATGTATTTAACGCCTTTAAAAACTTTGATTTCGACAATATAAAAGTAATTATTATAGGCCAAGATCCATATCCAGGAAAAAATGTTGCTGATGGTTTATGTTTTTCGTCAAAAGAAACTGAAACACCAGCTTCATTAAAAAATATGTTCGAGGAAATTAAAGCATCTTATCCTCAATCAATCCATTCATCAAATCAATTGACAAATTGAAAAGACCAGGGTGTGTTGCTTTTGAATACAATATTGACAAACGAAATCAATAAAACGTTGGCTCATAAAGATATTGGGTGAGAAATTTTTACAACTGAATTATTAAGAGAAATTAATTTAAATTACGAAAATATAATTTACTTAATTTTAGGCAAAAAAGCCGAGAATTTTGTTTCTAAATTAAACTTGGATAAGCAAATTGTATTGATTACTTCACATCCTTCGCCATTAGGAGTATATCGTGGATTTAGAGGGTCTAAAATATTTGAAAAAATAAACGATAAATTAGTATCTATTTATAAAAAGCCCATAATTTGAAATACATAGATAGAGCAAACAATCGCTCTATTTTTATTTATTTAAATTTAAAAAAATAAAACGATATAATTTAATCATACTATTTATAAAATAGTAAATTTATTTTCGAGAAAGGAAGATATGATTTCAAATTACGAAACAAAACGTAATGGCTCAATGTTATTAAAAGCTGCATATGAAGGCCAATCGATGCCAGAATTTGTCGCTCACTCAGATAACTACATTACAGAAGATTTTGAAAAAAATGTTGCATACATTTACATTTCAAAAGAAGTTAAAAATTACTATGATTTTTTAAAAGTTGTTGATTCAATTATTTTAGCTAAAAGAAGAAATTACCAAGTGGATGTACTTTCATTTGTTAATGGTACTTTTTTAAATGTTGAAGATGTTTTACGTGCATTCGTTTCACGTTTAGCATTCAATGAAGCTAAATTATACTCAGCAAAAGAAAAATCAAAATCAAAAGAAAACATCGAAATAACTTTATTTTATGAAGATAAAGCTTATGCTAAATTTGTTAAAAGATTAATTGTAATTGCTGAAGCTGTTAACTCAGCTCGTGATTTACAAATTACCCCTCCAAACGTTGCAACTAGTGAATATGTAGCGCGTGTTGTTAAAAAAGACTTATCAGAAATTGAAGGCGTAACAGTTAAAGTTCTAGGAAAAACTGAAATCGAAAAATTAGGTATGGGATTAATGCTTGCAGTTAATGCTGGTTCATCATACCAACCAAGAGTTTTAATCGCCGAATACAATGGAAATCCTAAATCAAAAGAAAAATTTGTTTATGTAGGTAAGGGTATTACATTTGATACCGGTGGATATAACACTAAAGGTTACCACATGGAAGATATGAAATTTGATATGTCAGGTTCAGTAATTTGTGCTTATGCTGTAGCTGCAATTGCTAAATTGCAAATCAAGGCAAACGTTGCTGCAGTTATGATGTTAACAGATAATGCAATTGATACTCATCCAACAACTCCAGAATCAGTAGTAAAATCGATGAGCGGAAAAACTGTTGAAATTACTGACACTGATGCTGAAGGTAGATTAGTATTAGCTGACGGTTTATTCTATGGTGCTAAAAATTTAAAAGCTTCGTTATTAGTTGACGTTGCTACCTTAACCGGTGCTATGACTCGTGCTTTAGGTAAAACTTTTTCAGGAATTTATGCTACAAGCGACGAAAGATGAGAAAGTTTTGAAGAAGCTGCCAAAATAGCTCATGAAAAAGTTTGAAGAATGCCAATGCATGAAGACTTTAACAAACCTAACAAGGCTTCTAAAGTAGCTGATTTAAATAACTACAATTCATCAGAAAAATCTGACTGTAACACAGCTGCTATGTTCTTAAAAGAATTCACAAACGGAGTTGACTTCATTCACTGTGACGTTGCTGGTACTGCTGATAGTAAAGGTATGGGTATGGGTGTTTTAGTTGCAACTTTAACCGAATTAGCTGAAGGTCAAAAATAATAAAGGAGTATTTATGGAATTAGTAAAACAATTAGAAACTAAAAGAACTAACGCAACTTTATTAAAAGCTATTTTTAAAGGCGATAACTTACCTGAAAACTTAATTGAAAAAGAAAACAAAATTACTGAATACTTACCAAAAAGATTAGCATACGTATACATGGGTGACAGAACCGCAGTTGACTATGATACAGTTTATGATTTAGCTGTTAACTTAGGTTACAATGCTGCTCGTGACTATCAAATTGATTTATCATCTTTTGTATTAGTTGAAAAATTAACATTAGCAGAAGTTATTGACGCTTTCACCAAAGGAATTAACTTTGCTGCGGCTAAACTTTACAACAAAAAAACTTTCACCAAAAAAGAAAATAAAAACAACGTTACTCTATTTTTAGAACAACCTACTGAAGAAGCTAAAAAAGCATTTAACAAAGCATCTATTTTAATTGACGCACAAAACTGAGCAAGAAATTTAGGTATTACAGCTCCTAATGATTTAAATTCAGAACAATTAGCTGACATTGTTGCTAAAGATTTTAAACAATACAAAAATTTAACAGTTAAAGTACTAGAAAGAAAAGAAATTGAAAAATTAGGTATGGGACTCCTATTATCAGTTAACCGTGGATCAGTTTATGAACCAAGAGTTGTTGTCATTGAATATAAAGGAAATCCTGCTTCATTAGAAAAAACTGTTTATGTTGGTAAGGGTATTACATTTGACTCAGGTGGTTACAACATTAAAACTGGACGTTACATGCTAGGTATGAAATATGACATGTCAGGTTCAGCAATCGTAGCCGCTGCTATGAAAGCAATTGCTCAATTAAAACCTGAAACAAACGTATCAGCAGTTATGTGTATTACAGACAACAGAGTTAATGGCGATGCTTCATTACCTGACTCTGTATGAACATCAATGAGCGGAAAAACTGTTGAAATTAACAACACAGATGCCGAAGGTAGATTAGTAATGGCTGACGGTTTATACTATGGTGCTAAAAACCTACATGCAACTAGATTAATTGACGTTGCCACCTTAACTGGTGCTATGATTATGGCCTTAGGAGAAACCTACACCGGAACCTGAGCTACAACAGATAAAGCTTGAAACGATATTTCTAAAGCTGCTAAAAAACAACACGAACTAATTTGAAGAATGCCATTTGATGATGACTATGAAAGATTCATGAAAGGTTCATTAGTTGCTGACCTTAAAAACACTGACCTAACAGGCATGGGTGGTTCATGTTCAGCTGCTATGTTCTTAAAAGAATTTACAGATGGTGTCGAATACATTCACTTAGACGTTGCTGGAACAAACGAACAAGATGAAAAACCAATGTTCGCAATGGTAAAAACTTTAACAGAATTAGCTCTATAATTTATTTATATAATTAACCCTTCAATTATTGAAGGGTTTTTATTATATTTTTTTTGTAATATTGTACAATTTTATAGAACCAAGAAAGGATTAGAAATGATTGCTTTTTTTCAAAATGTTCGTAGAAAAATTAAAGTTAAAGCTCACCGCTTAACAGTTTTTGAAATAGCAATGTTTGGTATTCTTTTAGCTCTTTATTTTATTGCGGCAACATTAGAAAAATTTGTTTTCGTTGGAGCTTTCAATATTGGAATAACATACGCAATTTTTATTGTGTTTGGTCTTGCCATCGGGCCATGAAAAGGAGCAATATTAGGCATTCTTTGCGACACATTGAATCAAGTTATTTATGGAATAAGTACTTGAATGATTGAATACGCCATTATACCTGCGATAATCGCTTTTATGTCTGGTTGATTCGTCAGATTTATGTTTTTAAAACAAAAAACCACATGAATATTTGGGTATATACTATTATCCTTATTAACAATTACCTTCGTTTTAATTTTAGTATTTAATGCACACCAATTGCCAGTTAATGAAGTGTCAGTTAAAAGAACAAAATTATTAACATTGAATTTTGTTTTAGGAGTCGGTATAACTGGGATCACTTTTATTTGAATTACAACCTTAGTATTAACAATAATTAATATTTCGACGCGCGATTTTAAAAAGAAAATGAATGCTACATTGCTGTTTAGTATTTTACTGACTGTCTTTGTAATATTGATTTTATCTAGATGACTATGAGGACCTTTTGCATACATTAACTACCACAATCGCTTTAGAAGTGGACATTGAGAATATAAGAAATATTATCCAATTTTTATGATTCCAATAATGTTTAAAAGTTTACTTGAAATACCTATTTACACCGCATTAATTTTTGCCGTATTTCCTTTATTGGCAATTATTAGAAGAAAAATTAATTTTTATTCAAATAAAATTCATACATATTAAACTATAGCAAAAAAACTTATTAATTAAAAATTAGGCCGGCGCCTAATTTTTTTATTAAGACTTAAATCCTTTAATAGTCTTGTATGATTTAAATGTTTGTTTCCCTTCAAAAGTTGCATAATAAATTACTTTTATTTGTCTAGGTTTTTCTTTGGAAATTTCTAATTTAAGCTCCCAGCCTTCTGGCAGTTGGATATTATGCTGAATATGTGAAACTTCAGTATCTTTTGAGTTTGTTTGGTCCGCGTTTTCATATGAAAAGGTAGGTGTGCCAATAAGCTCTTTAAATTTATAAGTTAATAACATTTTATCTAACATATCTTGTCCATATTCGTCTAACACTTCAACTCTTGTCGAAACTTGGCGGTCATATGCCCCGCTTTTTGCGTCTTGTAAACCAACTAAACTTAATTTAACCGATTTAACCTTATCATTTTCAATAATTGGATTAGATAATATAAATACGTTTTGAATATCATAAAATGATTTGTTTTTAAAAACAAAATAAATCGAATTTATTAACTTACTTTGTTCTATATCATAATTAAAACTTTGAGGCAATAAAATAGCATCTTTATTTTGAATGATTTGTTCTTCTATTTCTCTGCTTAATATAGAAATTTTCGATTTTTTTACATTTTCTAAAATTGTTTTATAAACAATGTTGTTCGGATTGTCTAAGCCATATTCATCTTCCGGCGTCGGTTGATAATTTTTTAACTCAACTTTATTCAACTTATCGCCTTCATCGATAGTTTTTTCAGCTGCATATTGATCTTCGAGAGGTTCTTTGTTCTCTTCGGCTCTTTTTTTATTAACTTCTTCTATTCCTAACTTTTCAATGTCAATGTTAACAACCGAACTTTGTTCGGGGCTCTCATCTCAGTCAGCAAATTTAACACTAACATTTACCTTATAATTTTCATTTTCTTTTATGACATCGCCAATTGTATAAACTAAGCTGTTGTTGTATCCATTAATTCAAAAAGATTTACGGGTTAACTTATCATTTTGCAATGATTCAATATATGTTTTATCCTTTGAATAGTAGGGATAAATTGAGCTTCCCGCTAGTGCAGCTTTAAGATAATTATTTTGTTCTTCCGCAGTCATTGAATGTGGATTGATTCCCTTACTATATTCATTTGATACAATAATTTCCTTACTTAAAGAAATTTGATTGTCGCTAATTGAAGTTAATTTTAAAGTTACTTTAACAAAATCGCCTTCGCGCACTAGATTTTCCAATGTTGGTATGTAAAGACTTGTTTCATAGTTTGAGATTACAAAGTTAGGCTTGTTTTCAAAATTATTGATTTGATTATTTTTTAAAACATCTTGATAGGCTTTTTCATTTAAATATTGAACGATTGACTTATCTAATTCAGCTTGAATTTTAGCTTTAGCTTTATTTTCATTTTCTAATTGTGTGCTAGATTTTTTTCATCCGCTAATTACTTTAAATTGATTTTTTGCATTTTCAATCTCTGTATTAATTTTTTTAAGTTTGTAAATAATAGTAATATCATTAGTTTCCACGTTAATTGCTGGTTTAAATACTGAAAGTTCATAACCTTCAGGCACTGTTTTTGTAATTAAGTCTAAATTAGCTTCACTTACTAATGTATTTTCAATATTAGGATATCCAAATTGAACTTCAGCAGCTTTTGAATTGATTTCCTCTTCAGTTACTAGTTCTTCTGTTGATTTCAATTTACCTAAGTTAACTGTATAAACTTTGGCACTTATAATTGGAGTGGTATTACTATAAATTGCTCCACGATAAGATAAAATAATATTTTTATTTTCATCTACTTTTATATTTAAATATGTATTCAGTTTCCCATTTTTTTGTAGTGGTGATTCAGCGTTAACTATTTCATAGTTTGAGCTTTTATTGTGATTAAAATCTACAATCATTTTTGAAGTATCTTCATAGTCATTTTTTTCATTTTTTAAGAAAGCAAAGATTTTTTTAGCTATATAACCATAAACAAATTTATATTTATTTGCATTAGCTATAGATTCGTGAAATAAACGACTATTTTCTGGTTTTAATACAAATGAATCTGCTATTTCATTAGCAAAATCGTCTGCCTTATTGGTGTTTATTGGCGTTGTTTTTGATTCTGGAGTAGGTTCGTTATTTGAATTATTTCCAGATGATGGATTAGCTGGAGTAATAGTGCTACTTCCTGTATTATTTCCTGATTGTGGTTTTGGTTTTTCGTCTTGTTGTTTCTTTGGTTGTGTTTTATCACATCCTGCCGCAATAACTAATGGTGTGGTAAATACTGCTAAAGTCGCAATATTTAACAATAATATTTTTCCCTTTTTCATTTTTCCCCTTTGCATAATTGTAATAAAAAAGGCGCCCAAAAATGGGCGCCTATGCAACTACAATCTATATTCATCTAAAATAATTATTAATCGTTTTAAATGCATACAAATATATTATAAACCTTTTTATAGTATAGATTATCAAAAAGAAAAAAGTTGACAGCAGTTTGTCAACTATTCTTCGTCTTTTAATTCCTCTTCGGTAGGTAAATTTAATTCTTTTGTCACATTTGAAAGCTCGTCATTATTCATTACTCTTTCAACAACTTCTTCGCTTTCGTCTAATATTTTGGCAACACCAACAATTCTTGAATTTCTTCCTTTTAGGTTTACCAATTTAACTCCCTTAGAGTTTCTTCCTACGATTGCAACATCTTTCAATGAGAATCTAATGCTGATACCATCACTAGCAATGATAATCAAATCTTCTAAGCCGTGAACACAAGCTGCATACGCCAATTTTCCTGCTTTGTCTTGATTTAACGCAATTACGCCCCGAGAATTTCTCTTAGTTTTTCTAAATGAATCAGCCAATGTTAGTTTTCCATAACCTTCATCACCTAAACTAAATACATATTTACCTTCACGTGAACTTGAAACGGCAACAACTTTATCATCTTCATCAATTCTGATACCACCAACACCTCGAGCGGTTCTACCCATTGATCTAACTTCCGATAAATCAAAACGATTCATTCTTCCGTTACCGGCCGCAATAAAGATTTCATCTTTGTCTTCTACCACTAGTGCGTCAACAAGCTCGTCTTCTTCGCCTAATGCTAACGCTAATTTACCATTTTTATTGATTCTTTCGTATTCAATAATAACTGTTTTTTTAATAATACCCTTCTTAGAAACGGTTACTAAGAATTGGTTCTCTAAGTATTCATTAATTGAAAGAATTTTAATAACTTTTTCTTCTTTTTCAATTGCAGGAACAATGTTTACAATTGGAACACCTTTTGATTGTTTAGTACCAATAGGAATCTCATGTCCTCTAATACGGTATACCTTTGCCTTATTTGTAAAAATCAACAAGTCAGTGTGGGTATTTGCAACCAAGATATCTTGAATATCATCATCTTGATAAGTCTTAGCCGTTGTAACACCAACGCCACCACGTTTTTGTTCGCGATATTCTTCTAAATCTAAACGTTTAATGTAATTATTTGTTGTTAAGGTAATAACAATGTCTTTTTGAGGAATTAAGTCTTCACTATCAATATCACTTAATTCATCTCAATTTATTTCACTTCTACGTTTATCACCATAAGCTTCTTTAATTTCTTGTAATTCTTTAATAATTAATTCGATTAATAATTCGCGAGAAGCCAAGATTTTTCTATATTCAGCAATTCTTGCATGAACTTCATTTAACTCTTCATTCATTTTTTCAATTTCTAAACCAGTTAAACGTCCTAAACGCATATCAACAATGGCTTTAGTTTGAATTTCGGTTAAATTAAATTCTTTACCTAAAATTACTTGTGCTTCGGCGCTGTTTTTTGATTTTTTAATGATTTCTATTACCCTATCAATGTTTTCAATTGCAATTTTCAATCCTTCAAGTACATGGGCACGAGCTAAATCCTTATCTAAATCAAATTGCAATCTTCTCGTGACTACTTCAACTTGGTGGTCTAAATAAACTTCTAAGCATTGTTTTAGGTTTAATAAACGAGGCTCATTTTTTACTAAAGCAATCATATTAAATGAGAAGTTTGTTTGTAATCTAGTAAGTTTATATAACTTATTCAAAATGACTTCGGGAACAAAAGTCTTTTTCACTTCAATAACAATTCTAATACCATCACGGTTTGACTCATCTCTAAAGTCACCAATTCCTTCAATTTTTTTGTCCTTAATTAATTCAGAAATTTTTTCCATGATTTCTGTTTTTTTAACTTCATAAGGAATTTCAGTAACAATAATTTTACTTTTTCCGCTTGCCAACTCTTGAATGTGAGCTTTTGAACGCATGGTAACTGAACCACGGCCAGTCGAATAAGCATCTATTAATCCAGCACGGTTGAAAATGATTCCGCCGGTAGGGAAATCGGGAGCCAATACATATTCCATGAGTTCTTCAATTGAAATTTCAGGGTTTTTAGCAAGGGCGCAAACAGCATCAATAACTTCGCCTAAATTATGTGGCGGAATATTGGTAGCCATACCAACGGCAATACCACTTGTTCCAGAAACTAATAAGTTAGGAAAACGAGCTGGTAAAACTGTAGGTTCTTTTTCGGTTCCGTCGTAGTTGTCAATGAAATCAACCGTATTTTTTTTAATACCATCGACCATGGCTCCGGCAATTTTGCTCATTCTAGCTTCGGTATAACGCATAGCAGCAGCTTCGTCACCGTCGATTGAACCAAAGTTACCATGTCCATCAATTAAGGGATAACGCAATGAAAAATCTTGTGCCATTCTAACCATAGCTTCATAGACAGAACTATCGCCATGTGGGTGATACTTACCTAATACATCCCCGACAATACGGGCAGATTTTTTATGAGGCACATTGTGAAACATTGAAAGTTCACTCATGCCATATAAAATTCTTCTATGAACTGGTTTCAGACCATCACGTGCATCAGGTAATGCCCGAGAAACGATAACACTCATTGCATATTCGATAAATGACGATTTCATAACCGAGGCCAAATTAGCTGGTTTTAACCCATTTGTTTCGGTTTCTAATATTTGAGAAGTAACTGTATAGCCTTCTTTATCTTGTGGAACTTCTTCTTCGTCTTCCTCTTCAATCACAACTGGTTCTTCAACAAAAACTTTTTTGATTTCCTCATCAAAACTATAATATTTGCTGTCGTCGTCTTCTTGTTCATTCATTTTTTTATTTAGTTCTTTTTCGTCATCATTATTTGACATAAAGACCTCCCGAATTAATATATTAAAAATATATTAAAATTATAACAAAAAAAGCCGGATTTATTCCAATCTGGCTTAGCTTACAATTAATGAATAGATAAAATTAAATATCTCCTGATTCTTTTAAAACTTTTTCAATACTATCAATAAGTTTTTTTGAAAAAATTCCAGATTTAGTACAGTGTTGTTCTTGTAAAAAATCAAGTTCATCATAAATTTTGTAAATCAATTTAAGTGAATAATTATATTTAACAATTGAGTTTTTAAAATCCTGTCAATCAATAACGTTAAAATCTTTGTCCACATAGCTTTTAATATCAATATCAAAATCTATATATTTAATTATTCCATTGTCTATATAAAATGGGCTTGCAAGGTTTATATAAGTATAATTATTTTTTTCTTTGTTAAGAGTAATGCTTGCATTATAAAAGCGATTTTTAGCAAAGAAGAACAAAATCGGATCCGAAACAACTCAATTAATGTTCTCTTCCATAACTTTACTTTTTACTAACAAAACAACTACGAAATCATCTAAATTTGCAATGATTTTTGCGCCTTCATATTGACGATAAAGTGTTCCGTCATATTTAAATGCTTGTATAGAAGTAATTTGCCCCATCTCAAATAAACGACGATGGCTTTTTTTAGTTTTATTGCTGTAATCAGGCTCATTGAACAAGTCCTGAAAACTACTTATTCTATTTTCGTCTCCCATGAGAACTCCTATTTTTATATATAGATTTAATTGAATAATAAAAGTAGCGAATAAATAAAAATACAATTAGTTAGAAAATATTCTACTAATTAAATAATATCAAATAATGAAAAACTATTTTATACAAAAGGAAAAATCAACTTTTACAAAAAAATAAAATCCAGGCTTTTTTAAATTAAAAAATTACAAAAAATTAGGTGTTTTTGCTCTGTGGTGTATAATAGTAAACGTGATTTAAATAAGCCTAAAATAAACTCTTTTGATTAAAATTAGGCTTTTAACGCCCTTTTGGGTGTTTTTTTATATAAAAAATTTTGAATACTATATCATTATTAAATATGAGATTAAGACATAATAAAGACGCAATTAATTTAATAGAAGAAAGTGAATTTTCAATCAAAAAATTTCCACACAATTTAAATGATAATACTGTATTAGAAATCGGCATGGGAAAAGGAAAAATGCTTTCAGAATTAGCTGAAAACCATCCCGAAATAACTTACATTGGTATTGAAAAATACTCAACTCCAGCCCTTTCTGCATTGAAAAAAATTCAAGAAAAAAACTTAAAAAATATGTATTTATTAATTGGGGACGCAATTAAAATTAATGAATATTTTACTGGAAAAATAAAAACAATTTGATTGACATTTTCTGACCCTTGACCTAAAAAACGTCACTTCAAAAGACGTTTAGTATATCGTGATTTTCTTAAAGAATATAAAGAATTATTAACTGATGATGGAATAATATATTTCAAAAGTGATAATGATGGTTTATATCAATATGCATTAGAAGAATTGACTGAATTTAAAGCCAATATAATTTATCATACAACCGATTTGCATAATTGTGATTTTGAGATTGAAAATCATTTCACAGATTATGAAAAGAAATTTAATGAACTAGGAAAAAATATTAATTTTATTGCTTTCAATTTCAAAAAATAAAATATTAAAACACAGCTTCTGGCTGTGTTTTAATTATGTGTTTGACGTTCTCTGCTTTGGCAGCTTTGTCTTTCAATATTAATTACTTATCTTGTTGATCCTGTTGATTCTTCGCTTGTAGCGGATGCTGCTGGAGCTGTTGTTGTTTCGGTGGTTGGTGCTGCTGCAGGGGCAGGTGTTGCAACTTTAATTGTTACTTGTTCGGTTCCAACTACTGGGTTTTTACCATTATCTGATGCTGAACCTAGTAATGTAAATGTAACAGTATTGTCGTCGTTTACTGTAAATGTTAAGAATGTACTAATTGCTTTAACTTGCTTACCATTTTTTAATGTTTTATCATATAGTGGGCTTGTTGAATTAGCAAGTTGGAATTGTTTTCCACTAGCAGTTCAATTTAAGCCGGCTTTTGTTGTAAAGGCTACCTTATTTCAATCAGTGTGTTGATCTGTACTTGATTTTAAGACAATGTTGTGTGATTGTCAGCTGTAAAGTAATATTGCGCCTTGTTCTTTAATTTTTTCTAATGTAACACCGGCTGCAGGTGCTCAAGTAAAGTTTTCAGGAACGGCAATTTCTTTTAATTTTGTATTAATTGCAGTAACTAACTCTTTATTTGGATCAGCTGCTGGTTGTGCTGGTGTAGCAGGTTGTGCTGGTGTAGCAGGTTGTGCTGGATTAACAGGTTGTTCTGGTTTTTTTGGTTCTTCTTTTTTCGCACAAGAAGCGGCCACTAATGGCATAAATGCTACTGCGGAAACACCCCCTAATGATAGTAAAAGTTTGAATGATTTTTTCATTTTATCTCCTTATTTTTTTTCATATTCATTATATCATATAACTAAATTATATGAATTGAGTTTGTGAATATAAAAAAGAGGATTAATTTTCCTCTTCTTTATCTTCTTCCTCTTTAATATTGTGTTTTTTCAATTCTTTATCAAGATCATCTTTATAGTTATCAATATCTAATTTTTTGTTTCCTGCCACTTCATTAAATAGTTCATCGAAATCTTCTGATGAATATTCTTTTTTAAGAGCAGCTTTTGTTTTATCTAGAGCAGGTGGTAATTTCATATTTTTTTCAATATATTCAATTTCTTCTGCAACGATGGTTTCATTGATAATTAAAGCATCTTTAATTAGTTCAAGTAGTTCACGATTTTCTGAAATGATTTCATAAGCATCTTTTTGTGCTTTTAAAATTATTTTTCTAATTTGTTCATCAATTTCTTGACCAACTTTATTAGAGAAAGAAACGCTCTTCATGTAATCTCTTCCTAAGAAAGGATTTTGAGAATCTTCTTCATATTTTATAGGTCCTAAATCAGATAAACCTCATTCGGTAACCATTCTACGTGCAATAGTTGTAGCTTTCGCAATATCATCACTTGCTCCGGTAGATACATTATCTGCGCCATAAATAATAGCTTCGGCAACACGACCGCCCATAAATGAAGTTATCATCGCCAATAACTCGGCTTTTGAACGATTGTATTTTTCTTCTTCAGGCATCATTAAATTATAACCACCCGCTTGTCCACGAGGTATGATGGTAATTTTTTGAACTTTGTTTCCACCTTTTACTTTTAGGCCTACGACTGCATGACCAGCTTCATGATAAGCAACGGCGATATTTTCTTTTTCTGAAATTGTTCTACTTTTCTTAGCAGGACCTGCCATAACTCTATCTATAGCTTCGTCAATTTCATCGGTAGTGATTAAACTGTGGTTTTCACGAACACTCAATAAAGAAGCTTCGTTAATTACGTTTTCTAATTGAGCACCAGAGAATCCAGGAGTTCTTCTTGCAATTAAAGCAAAGTTAACTTCAGGTGCAATTCTTTTTCCACGTGCATGTAATTTTAATATTTCTTCACGTTCTTTAATATCAGGTAATCCAACAGTGATAGTTCTGTCAAAACGACCAGGTCTTAATAAGGCAGGATCTAAAACATCAGTACGGTTTGTTGCTGCCATGATTAAAATACCACTGTTTTCTTTAATACCATCCATTTCAACTAGCAATTGGTTTAAGGTTTGTTCACGTTCATCGTTTCCACCACCAATACCAGCACCTCTAGATCTCCCCACGGCATCTAGTTCATCGATAAAAATAATTGCAGGTGCTGCTTGTCTTGCTTCGTTGAACATATCACGAACTCTTTTAGCACCTAAACCTACAAACATTTCAACGAAGTTTGATGCTGAAATGAAGAAGAATGGTACATTAGCTTCGCCAGCAGTAGCTTTAGCAATTAAAGTTTTACCTGTTCCTGGAGGTCCTCCTAATAAGATACCCTTAGGAATTCTTGCTCCTGCCGCTTCATATTTTTTGGGATATTTTAAATAATCAACTAATTCGGCAACTTCTTCTTTAACTTCTTCGTTACCAGCGATATCTGAGAATTTTTTATTTGAATAAACTCTTTGTGCAACAGATTTTGAGTTTGTTGCTCCGAACATTCCGTTTTCTCTCGCTGATAAACTTCATCTAAATGAATAGAATAAAATTAACACGAAACCTATTGCAGCGAATGCTGAAATACCAGGTTGAATGTATTTACTTCATGCATTTTGTTTTGGAAAACCTTGGCTTGCGATAACACCAGTTAGTTTAATTGTTGTTTCGTTAATTGTTTTTGATCCAGTTGTAAGTCTTGTTAAAGCTTCAATATATGTATGAGTAGTTCCGTCTGCTGTTGGATATGCTCATTGAATTACAGAATTTGGTAATTCTTTATTTAGTGTTCCACTTAATACAACTGAGAATGAGTAAGTAGAATCGACAAATCTTGGGTTATTTAAAACAGCTCCAATTTCGGCTGGAGTTCCTGATACGGTGACTCTAAGGATATCATCATATGTCCCTTGGTATCAACTAGATATATAGAAACTGTCATTTGTGCTCTTACCGGTAGCTTTAATAAAATCGCGCAATTGACCAATTGTAGCGTATGTTATTCTGCTTTCGCGAATGTAGTCTACTAAAAATCAAATTAGCATAAAACCAGCAATAACTGCAAAGGTAATTAATAAAGCGTACCCTAGCGATAATCCACGTTTTTTCTTTGGTTTTTCTTGCATACCACTCCTTTCGATAAATAATTTTAAATTATAATTAATTTATATTTCTTTTTTTATTTTTAAATAATAATGAGCGAAAAAACTAGAAAATTAAATGATTTTTCTTTTTAAATAACACATTTTCGTCATCCAAAATATATTTAGAGCTTCGGTTTGCGCTTTTTAAAAAATCAATAATTGAGGCGATTTTCCCTTTAGTAAGATTGATATTTTTATATTTATCGTTAATTAAAAAATAAATTAATTTATCAATTAAAGGATTATTGAAATCAAGTCAATCACATGAAAATTCTTGATTTTTTCATTCAATATATCAATTAATAACTTTCGCTTCAATGATTAAATTAGCTTGATTTTCAATCATTATTTCATTATATAAATTTTGTTTTCATTGATTAGAAAAATGTAATAAATTTGCCCTAATCTTATTACGTGTATATGTTGGCATTTTGTTTGTATAATCAGTTGCAAAAAGAATCGAAAATTCATTGCATAAATCAATTATTTCCTGTTTTCAGAATAATGAAAGCATTGGTCTGAAAATATTCATTTGATAAACATAATTAATATGTTTAATTCCAAAATGCAAAGTTTCACGACTACTTTCTTTTTGCATAATCGCGGTTTCTAAAAAGTCATCCTTTTGATGCGCTAAGAGCAATAATGAGCAATTATACTTTTGATATATTTCTTTATAAAATAAATATCTTTCTTCTCTTGCGATTGCTTGAAAATTACCGTTTGCATTTTCTTTGTGATCTAAAGACAAAATTTCACATGGGATGTTGTTTTCTTCACAAAATAACTTAACAAGCGATGCATCATAATGACTATCAAAACGTTTATTATAATTGACACAAGCAACAACAACGTCATAATCTTTTAGCAAATATAAAAGCCACATTGAATCAGGACCACCGCTAACACCAATCAACATTTTTTGTTTTATGCCAATGTTATGCTTTTGAAATTCAAATTTAACTTTGGCTAATAAGGATTCATATTTTTTAATTAGATGTTCTTGCATTATAGTTTTCCTGAATATTTATTCATAACAAAACGAATATCATTGCTAATGTATGAGATAACAGCATCTGAAGAAACATCAATAACTTGTTCAATAATCTTCAAATCATTATAACTAAATTTGCCTAAAACAAAGTCAATGACATTTTCGCCCCGGCCAATACCAATTTTCACTCTTTTAATTTCTTCGGTACCTAATTTATTGATAATGTCTTTCATACCGTTATGTCCGCCGGCCGAACCTTTTTGCTTAATGGTTGCTTTGCCTAGCGGTAAGTCCATATCGTCATAAATTATTAAAATATCATCAATAGGAATATTGTAATAATCTTTAATAGCTCTTACGAAATCACCGCTTTTATTCATATAAGTTAAAGGTTTTGCCACACAGATATCTTTGTCTCTGTAATAAACACCATTGAATTTTTTTTCATCTAATTTAATACCTAGTTTTTCGGCAATCTTATCAATTGTCATAAAACCGGCATTATGTCTAGTCTTTTCATACTCTGGACCCGGATTTCCTAGTCCTACAATTAATTTCATATTATTCCTTTCATTCTTCTTCTCACAATTTTTTAATATTAGTTATTCGATTTGAATCATTATCTCGATGAATACCCTCATACAATGCATCAAGTTCACCCATTATACAACTGTATTGTTTTGCTCTAGTTATTGCGGTATAAATTAATTTTTTACTTAACAATCTTTTGGCTTCCGAGAATAAAACCACAATGACAGCCTTACATTCTGAACCTTGATATTTATGAACACTAGTACAATATGCGAGCGCTGTGTTGTTATTAAAATCGCTCTTTGAATAAGTAACGGTTTTATCATCGCCCTCAAAGTCAACAGAAATATTAGTTAAATTCTTTTCGAAACTATCTTTTTTATCTTCAAAAGTAAATCAAGAAATATAACCAATTTCACCATTAAACACATGGGCCCTTGGGTCGTTAACAAGGTTGATAATTTTATCATCAATTGCAAATGTTTTATCACGGTATTTCACTTGCTGTTCATTATCAAGTTTTCTAAAATATGTACTTAGTAAATTATTAAGTTCATTAATACCAGTTTCATAATTATAAATTGGACTCAAAACCGCAATATCACGTTTGCTATAGCCCTTAAGCATCAAATCTTGAATCTTTTTAATTAATTCTTCATGCAAATCTTCGCTACGAATTCTTAAAAATTGTGAATGTTCTCCTTCGAATGATGGAATTTCACCACGGTTAATCGTAATCGCATCGTTGACGATGTCATAATTTTCTGCTTGCCGGTATATTTTTTGCAAATAGATTGTGTCAAATATTTTGTTTTCAATGAAATCATGAATTAGATAACCAGGACCGATTGCTGGCAGCTGATCCTTATCCCCAACTAAAATTATTCTTTTTAAATAACGTGGGTTTATACCTTTTAATAAGGCATAAAATATGTCAACCGAAACCATTGAAAATTCGTCAATAATTAAACATTCAATGCTCTTTGGATTTTTTTCGTTTACATTGAATTTATCATTTTCAGGATCTCATTCTAAAAAGCTGTGAATTGTCACTGCTTTTGCTTTTTCATTTTTATTATTAATATTAATAGTTGCTCTTCCTGTTGGAGTTAAAACAGCCAAAGAGTCTTCATGGTATATTTTTAAAAATGAACTTATTATTTCATTAGTAATTAAAGTCTTACCAGTGCCGGGACTGCCTGTTATCAATAGTAACTTTTCGCTTAATCCCTTTTTAATTGCTTCTAATTGAAGGTCATGAAAAATACTTTTTTTATTATATTCAATAGGTTTTAAACCGCTTGATAATTCAATGTCTTTCAATCTTTTTATGATATATGTTTCCATTTCATAAATATTTTTAGTGGTGATATATTCACCATCAAAATATTCAAGAGAAATCAAATAACCATCTTCTTTTAGCAGCCTAACAGCGTTATTAAATGCCATAATTTCAGATGGTCAATCAACATCAGAAGTCGCATATTTTAGCAATGTATCATATAAATCTTGACGCAGTATTCTTGTATTCCCGGTATCAAAAAAGTATTCGCTTAAAGAACGATAAATATGAGTGGCGGGTTTAAATGGATGTGCGCCTTCTAAAAAATGATTAGTTAGCTTATCCATATCTTCTAACTTAATGCGTTGATTATCCAAATAAAAACGATAAAAATTATCTTGATATTCATCAATAAAAGCTGACAGGTTTTCAAATTTCTTTAAAATAATTTCATAAAGCGAAGGACTTAGATTCAATTTTAAAAATAACATTTGGTCTTCAACTAATTGAGGATTTTCTTTCAAGAATTTTTTTGCTTCATCCCAACTAGCTTCACTGATGCCCAAAGCGGTATAATTAATTTGACCGCTGTCTTCGGCAATCTTTTTTAAAGCATCCAATCCTAATTCGTTCACTATTGCTCAAGCTTTTTGCTCGCCAATACCTCTAAAGTGAGCGCTCTTTAAAAACTTAACGATGTAATTCTTTTGATATGTATCATCATCGTTAGTTTCTCTTAAATCAACTAATTGATAACTATTTGGATATTTAGATTTGATTACTGGAGCGACTATGATTTCATAGTTTTTTTGACCTAGTGAAATTTCTTTTTCAATAAAAGTGTTGTTTTTTATTGTTATCGCAATTGAATTAAACTTATTTAGTTTAACTTCATTGGCAGCATCATTTTTTAAAACCTTGAAGGAAGCAATTACAATACTTTTATCAGTAGAAGCTCATAATACCTTTGTAAAATTACCTAATATAATACTTTGTCTGTCATTCATAATTATTTTAAATTTTAACACATTTTTATACTAAGGCTTCGTTTGCGGCCAACAATTTGTTTGCGATAACTTTTAAGTTTATTTTTAATAAAAAAATTTATAATATACTTGTATTATTCAAAATATAAAGAGGTAATTACATGCTAGACTTAAAATACATATTAAATAATAAAAATGAAGTTATTTCAAAATTATCTACTCGTAATTTCGACTTACAAATTATTAATGAAATTTTAGAAAATGGTGACAAGAGAAATGAATTGATTCACCAATTAGAATTATTACAAGCTAAAAGAAATAAATTGAGTGAAGAAATTGGTATTAAAAAGAGAAATCACGAAAATGCTGATGAATTATTAGCAGAAGTTAACGAAATCAAGACACAAATTGAAGAAGCAGATAAAGCTGCTGACGCTTTAGTAACTAGAGTTAATGAATTGATGTTACAAGTACCTAACTTGCCTTATGATGATGTTCCTGTAGGAAGCAGTGATGAAGATAATGTTTGCATAGCAGAACACCCAAACCTAGGACGTGGTCTTGTTAAAGGTGTTGAACCACATTATGAAATTGCAACAAAATTAGACATCGTTGATTTTGTTAGAGCAGTTAAATTAGCACGTACAAGATTCGTTTTATACAAAAATGATGGAGCTAGACTAGTAAGAGCATTAGAAAACTTTATGTTAGACACCCATATTAAAAATGGATATAAAGAAATTATGCCAGCTCATTTAGTTAACTCAGCCATGCTATACGGAACCGGCCAATTACCAAAATTCCAAGAAGATTTATTCAAAGTTCAAGACAATGACCTTTGATTAATTCCTACCGCCGAAGTTCCCGTAACTAATTATCACTATGATGAAATTTTAGACTTAACTAACCCAGTTAAATATGTTGCTTATACTAAATGTTTCAGATCAGAAGCAGGTTCAAGTGGTAAAGATACTCGTGGTTTAATTCGCCAACACGAGTTTCACAAAGTTGAATTGGTAAAAATTGTGACCGAAGAAGTTGCTTTAGAAGAATGACAAAAAACCGTTAATGACGCCAAAAGCATTTTAGAATTATTAGAAATTTCATACCGCGAAATGTTATTGTCAACCGGAGATTTAGGTTTCGGTTCAGCCAAAACCATTGACCTAGAATTATGAATTCCGTCAGAACAAAGATACAGAGAAACAAGCTCTATTTCAATTTATAAAGATTTCCAAGGAAGAAGAGCAAAAATTAGATATAGAGGGGCTGACAATAAAACTAAATACGCATACACAATCAATGGTTCAGGTTTAGCTATCGACCGTGTAATTGCCGCCATTTTAGAAAACTATCAAAACCCTGACGGAACAATAACAGTTCCAAAAGTACTTGTACCTTACATGGGGAAAGAACTAATTAAATAACCAACATAATGATTTTAAAAACACAGCCGCGTGGCCGTGTTTTTAAATTTTTAAATTAATATTCGTGTGTGGTAATGTTTAAACTATCAACAACAATGAACTTGTCACCTTTTTTGACTCCGTAGTTTTCTAAAACTTGCGCTCCGGCAGCATGGTTAAATTTAATTAGGTTTCTGATTGCAACTGAGTGTTTTTCACAAAATACGCCAGCAGTAATTCCAAAGCTTCAAACTAATTTATCGTCGCTTACAACACCAATGATGTTTGCATTTGGTCTGTATCTAGAAATTTCTTTTAATAATTGACCCGTGTGGCTTAATACGATTGCAAATTTATATTCACCAGATTGTAAAATTTTAGCAACTTCATAAGCAATTAGCATACGTGAAGAAGGTTGAGTAGCAACTTTTTCGATTTGTTTGTTATAGAAGTGTTCGGTAAAATATTCTTTTTCAGCTCTTTTTTGAATTTTAGCCATAGTTTTAACAGCATCAACTGGGTATTTTCCACTTGCTGTTTCGCCTGATAACATTGTCGCATCTGCCCCTAATTCAACAGCATAATAAACGTCAGTTACTTCAGCACGAGTAGGCATTGGGCTGTTTTCCATTGAGTCTAGCATTTGAGTAGCAACAATAACTTGTTTTCCTGCTAAACGACATTTACGAATGATTTGTTTTTCATAGTAAGGAACATCATAGTATGGAATTTCTAATCCTAAGTCTCCTCTGGCAATCATAATCGCGTCACTAGCTTCAATAATTTCATCAATGTTATTAATTCCAAATTGTGATTCAATTTTTGAAACTATTTGAATGTGTTGTCCACCATTAGCATCTAAGATTTCTCTAATTTCTTTAACGTTTTTAGCTGAGTTTACGAATGATGCTGCAATATAGTCAACTTTATATTTAGCTCCTCATGCAATATCGTTACGATCTTTTTCGCCTAAGAAAGGTAATGAGAAATCAACGCCAGGAATGTTAATTCTTTTATTTGTTTTTAATTTATGTGCATTGACTGTTTCAACAGTAATTTCCATTGGATTAACTTCTTTAACAACTGTTACTAATTTACCATCATCTAGTAAAATGACGTTGCCAGTTTTTACGTCTTTATCCATACGATATGATACCGAAATAACATCAGCATTACCTAATAGGTTTTTGTATGAGTTTTCATCAGTTTTAATTAGTAAAGTTTTTTTAGCAGGAATTTCGACTGCATCATTTTCCATTTTACCAATTCTAATTTCTGGGCCTTTCGTGTCTAACATTAATGAGATTGGACGATCAAGTTCTTTTGAAATTTGTCTTGCAATTTCAAATTTGTGCTGGTGCATGCTTGGATCGCCGTGTGAAAAGTTAGCTCTAATTGTTGACACACCTGCTTTAATTAATTCCTTCATTGTTTCATAATTATCTGAAGCAGGTCCGATAGTTGCAACTATCTTAGTTTTGTTTTCATTATATTTCATGTATCCCCTTTGATTTGAAATATTTATTAGATATTCTTGTATTAATTACTCTTTAATTTTATCATATAAATTTTTAATGATTTTTTCTTAATCAATTGATGTGTAGTCGAAACTTGTCTTTTGAGTGAAAAGGGTCATTTTAATGTAAAATAATAGATGTAAAAACATTTTCTGTTTTTTATATTGAAGCAAATCAAAATTTTAAATTTATAGATAAAAAATAACAAGGAGACGATATGCCTAAATTTAATCGTGTTTTCTTCATTGTTACTGATGGACTTGGAATTGGCGAAGAACCAAGACAAGCCGAATTTGGTGACAAAGGAGCCAATAGTTTATTACATGCTTCTGAAGCATTACCTCTAGAAATCCCTACATGAAGAAAATTAGGTATTACTGAAGTTGCTAAAATTTCAGGACACGTTGCAAGAAATAAAAACCCACTTGCTTATGTGGGAAGAATTCATGAAATGTCAAATGGTAAAGATACATTGACTGGACACTGAGAAATGATGGGAATTTATACAAAAGTCCCTAACCCACAATTCACTGAAAATGGTTTCCCAGCAGATTTATGTGAAGAATTATCTAAAGCCTTTGACGGACGCAAAATTATTGGTAACAGAAATGCTTCTGGTACAGTAATTTTAGCTGAACTTGGACACCAACACATGGAAAAAGGAGATATGATTATTTACACATCTCCAGACTCAACTCTACAAATTATTGGGGACGAAAAAACCTTGGGTGTTGAAAAATTAACTGAATATGCTAAAAGAGCTCGTGCAATTTGTTCATCACGTCCAGAATGAAACGTAGCAAGAGTTATTTCAAGACCTTTCGTTTATGAAGATGGTAAATTCACAAGAACATTTAACCGCCACGACTTTGCCAACAAACCAACTGGTCACATCATTTTAGAAGACCTACAAAAAGCTGGTGTTGAAGTTGTAGCTGTTGGTAAAATTAATGACATCTTTACCCACGTTGGTATTGACAAAGTTTATGGTCCTGCTTCTGATGATGAAAACATGGACGTTGCAATTGACATTGCTAACTCAGATTCAAAAAACCAATTTATTTTTGTTAACTTAGTTCAATTTGATAGCCACTATGGACATAGAGAAAATCCAATTGGTTACAGTGAAAACGTATCAAGATTAGATGTCAAATTAACCAAACTAATTAATGCAATGAAATCTGATGACTTATTAATTATGACTTCAGACCACGGAAATGATCCAACTATGGGACCAGACCATACTCGTGAAGCATTGCCACTAACTGTATTTTCTAAGTCATTTAAATCACCTAAAGCATTCAAAGAACCTTTAAAAGGTTTAGGAACTGCCGGAAACATTGTTGCAAGAAACTTTGGCGTTCCAACAGTTGAAACTGGTGAAGATATTTTCGATGAACTAATTTAATTGAAGAGAAGGGATAATATCCTTTCTTTTTTATTTGCACTTTGTTTAGTTTTAAAACTAAATAAAAAAAAATAAAAAGCGTATAAAATAATTATGTTATGAAAAAGTTAGAAAAAGTTACCCCACAAAGTGAAAATTTTGCAAGATGATATACTGATGTTATTCAAAATGGAGACCTAATGGCATATGGTGCTACGAAAGGTTCAATCATTTTTAAACCTTTATCATTTGGTATTTGAGACAATATTCGTTTAAACTTAGACCGTAAATTCAAAGCTGTTGGAGTTCAAAATGTTAATTTACCATTATTAATTCCTGAAAGTTTATTGCAAAAAGAAAAAGACCACCTACAAGGCTTTAACCCTGAGTTAGCTACCGTTACTGAAGTCGGTGGAAAAAAACTAAGTGAAAAATACTATATTCGTCCAACCAGCGAAACATTATTTGGAGATTTCTTCAAAAATGAAATCAATTCATATAATGATTTACCTTTAATTTATAACCAATGAGTAAATGTTTTAAGATGAGAAAAAACAACCAACCCATTTTTAAGAACACGTGAATTTTTATGACAAGAAGGGCATACAATTCACTCATCAGAAACTGAAGCAAAAATTTTAACTACTAAAATGTTAGAAATTTATAAAAACTTTGTATCTGATTATTTAGCTATTCCAGTAATGGATGGTCAAAAAACTGAACATGAAAAGTTTTCGGGTGCAGACTTTACATTTACTATTGAAGCAATGATGAAAGATGGTAAGGCATTACAAGCCGGAACAAGTCACTACTTAGGACAAAACTTCACAAAACCTTTTAACATTAGTTTCAAAAATCGCGAAAACAAACAAGAATTTGCATACGGAACTAGTTGAGGCGTTTCAACTCGTTTACTGGGCGCCCTAATTATGACTCACGGAGATGATAGAGGTATTATTATACCTCCGAAAATTGCTCCAGTTCAAGTTGACATTATTGAATTATTTGCCAATAAAGACGAAAGAGTTCACAAAGTTGCTTCACAAATTAAAGAAGAATTACTATCTCACAATATTGAAGTTAAATTAGATGATTCAGACAAGGGTGCAGGTTTCAAAGCCGCAAACTCTGAAATTCATGGAACACCTCTAAGAATTGAAGTTGGACCACGTGACTTAAACGAAAATCAAGTTTTATTAGTAAGACGTGACACCTTAGAAAAAGTTTATGCTCCAATCGAAAACATCGCCATAACCGTTGAATCATTATTAACAGCAATTCAAAATAATTTATACGAATCAGCAAAACAAAGATTATTCAACAATATCGTCGAAGTTTCTAACTATGATGAATTTAAATCCCAAATCGAAAAAGGTCATTGAGTTTTGGCGGCATTTGAGGGTAATGGCGAAGATGAAGCCAAAATTAAAGAGGAGACTGGCGCTTCAACCCGTTGCATTCCATTTGAATTACCTATAAAAGTTAATAACGATGTGTGTTTTTATACACATAAAAAATCAAAAAAATACGTAATTTTTGCAAAAGCTTATTAATTCTGCTACAATTGTTATGTACAAATAAAACAAAAAAGGAGAGAATATTATGATGAAAAAATTAAACAACAAATCAGATCTACAAGATCAACACTTAAACGGTAAAGCTATCGTAGCTTTTAGAGCAGTATGATGTCCTCCTTGCCAAATGATGGGTCCAGAATTACAAAGACTATCAGAAAATCACGAAGACATTAATGTATTTGACTTAGATGTTGACCAAAACATTGACTTTGCTCGTGAAATGGGAGTACAAGGGATTCCTTCACTATTCTTATATGAAGATGGAAAACTTGTAAACCACGTAGTTGGATACATGCCTGCTGAAGAACTTGTAAAAAGATTCCAAAAATAATTGTTTAAATATATTTAAAAATTTACTCAAAAGCCTGGTCAAAAACCGGGCTTTTTTATTACTATTTTTAAGTTTAATTTTTTAATTAAATTTTTTTATATAATTTTTTTTGTTATTAAGGAGAAAAACAATGTTAAATTTTAAACCAAAAGCTTATTTCACAGACCTAGATGGAACCTTATTAGACAAACCAAGAACAAAAGAAATGATTTCACAAGAAAACGTTGAATATATGAGATTTTTAAATGACAATAATATTCCAGTAATCATTTCTACTGGTAGAAAAAATTCAGAATTTGTTATGAATTTAGCAAAAAAAATCCACTCGCCTTATGTAATTTGTCAAAATGGTGGATTGATTGTAGATATCAATAATAATGTTTTACATAAAGTTGAAATGAAATCTGATGTTACAGAAAAAATTGCTCGTTTATTAATGAAAGAAAATATGTTCGTAATTTTTAGTTCAGGAAACGAAGTTTACGGAAATAAAGCAAAAATGAGAACAATTAGACCTTGAGTTAAAAACTTGGTGCAACACTCATATGAAGATTTGGTTGTTTATCCAAATGCCACAAAAGTTTTAGCATTCGGAAAAGCTTCTAAATGAGCAACTAAAAAATTAAAAGAAAAATTACAAAAAGAATTACCTGAATTATGTGTTGACATTATCTCAAAAGGTTACGCTTTAGAAATCACAACAGAAGAAGCAACCAAGGGGGCAGGAAATACATATGTTGCCGAAAAACTGTTAAATATTGACGTTAAAAAAACTGTTCACTTTGGTGATTCAGGAAACGATATTAGTACCAAAGATTATAATGGTGCTTTCATTGCAATGAAAAATAGTATGAGATCTGTCAAGAAAGCAGCCACTTTAGTGACTAACTCATATAAAAAAGCCGGTGTAAGAAGAGCAATTGAAAAAATTAGATTAGATAAATAAAGATATAATTTGAAAATTATAAAAACGCGCCCATAATGGCGTGTTTTTAATTTCGAAAATTATTAAAAGTTTTGCGTTTTTAATCATGCAGACTTTAGAGTTTATTTAATCTTTAATGTATTTTCCGTTTGAATCTTTCATTGCTCCAATGGCTACTAAAATTAGGTCAATTAATCATCAAATACCAAATCCACCTAAAGTGAATAATTTTAAAAGCCCCAAGCCAATACGGCCCGCATAGAAACGGTCTATTCCTAATTCTCCCAAGAAAATTGATAATAATAAAGTCACTAATCAATTTTTTTCTGATTTCATTTTTTTCTCCTAAGTTTTATTTTAATTTCAAATAAATTATACATTGCTAATGCTATTGTTTTTTAGTTTTTTGATCTAAGTCATTAATTTATTTAATTTGTGGGCAGTTTTTAGAAAAAATATCAGTATTTTTTTTGTTTTAAAAACTTACTATATAATTTTAGTGTATTATACATTTTAATATATATTAAAATACTTAAATTTAGGAGAAAAAATGACAATTAAAACTATGTATTTAGACATTGAAAGTCTAAAAGAAAAACAAACAGTTACTGTTGAAGGTTGAGTAATCTCAAACCGTGGTAACGATAAAATCAGATTCATTACAGTTAACGATGGTAGTTCAATCGCTAACTTACAATTAGTTATCAAGGGCGAACTAAATGCTAAGTTCGCTGCTGATGCTATTTCAATGGGTGCTTCAATTAAGGCAGAAGGTGAATTACACTTAACACCAGAAGCAAAACAACCTTTTGAATTAATCGTGAATAATTTAGTTTTAATTAATAATGTCGCAGAAGATTTTCCAATCCAAAAGAAAGAAACAACTTTAGATTTCTTGAGAGAAATTCCACACCTAAGACACAGAACCAACTTATTTAGAGCAGTTATGTTAATCCGTAACTCGCTAATGTTTGAAATTCACAAATATTTCCAAACACACGATTTCATTAACATTGCCGCTCCAATCATAACATCTAACGACGGTGAAGGCGCTGGTGAAACTTTATTAGTTGACGACGAAAGCAAAGATTATTTCTTTAAGCAAAAAGCTTTTTTAGGAGTAACAGGTCAATTACACGCCGAATCATATGCCGCAGGATTTAAAAAAGTTTATACCTTTGCCCCAACATTCAGAGCAGAAAACTCACACACTTCTCGTCATTTAGCCGAGTTCTGAATGGTTGAGCCAGAAGTTGCATTTTACGAATTAAAAGATATTATTACCTTGGCCGATGACTTATTAAAAAAAGTTATTTCTAACACAATTAAAAACTATCCAGCTGAAATGGAATATCTAAATAGTTTGCAAGATGGGCAATTAATTCCTACATTAGAAAAATTTTTAAGCAAAGGTTTAACCGTTATGGATTACCGTCAAGTTGTAGAAGAATTGAAACCACACGCTGATAAATTTGAAGAAAAAGACATACACTTTGGCATGGACTTAGCTTCAGAACATGAAAAATATTTATCAGATAAAATCGTAAACGGACCAGTTGCAGTTATTAATTACCCAAAAGATATAAAAGCATTTTACATGTATCAAAATGACGACGATCAAACCGTTGCTGCATTCGATTTACTAGTGCCAGGTATTGGTGAATTAATAGGTGGAAGCCAAAGGGAATCAAGATATGAGAAATTAGTTAAAAGAATGACTGAACTAAACATTTCCCAAGAACCTTTACAATGATATTTAGATCTAAGAAGATTTGGATATGCTCCATCTAGCGGTTTCGGTATTGGTTTTGAAAGATTAGTAATGTACGTTACCGGCGTTTCAAACATTAGAGATGTTATTCCTTTCCCAAGAGTTGCCGGACAAGTGAAAATGTAATAAACATGGCAAATAAAAATTTAACAATTATCGTTCCTATTTATCGTCCAAGCATTTCTCTTGATGACATCTTTTATAACATTACCAAACAAAAAGACCAAAATTTCAACGTGATAGTGGTGATTGATCACCCTAATGAAGAAGCTTTTGATTCAATTACTAAATTTCAAGAAAAATTTGGTTCTGAAACAAAAATTATTATTAACTCAGCTCACCAACATATCGACCTTGTACTTAAACAAGCTGCAGAATATGTTCAAACTGATTATATTTATGTGCTTTATTCATATTCAAAACTAAAAAGTGAATTTACAAAACACATCAATGAATACTTAAATAAAATCGCTTTAAAACCGGATGTTATTGAAATATCTAGTTCGCTAAGAGGATTAGTAAACTTTGATTTTCGCAAACAAAAAGTTGAAGAAAATATGGTGATTGATTTAGACAAAAATTTTGATCCATTGGCTTTAGCTACCCCTTTTAGTTTTGACTGCATTATTAAAAGTTCAATCTTTTCAAAAGTATATGAAACATTGAAAAACAAAGATATGAACTTACAATACTCACCAATTTTGGTATACAAATCTTTAATTCACGCTTCGACTTTTACTTATTTAAAAACCACTTGAATTGAAGATTGAAATTACGAAATAATGTTATTAAATCCCAAATCAATATCAAGAGGTTGAAATACAATTTTAGCTTCTGCAACAAATTTAAGCGAGGAAAAACAACAAGCTTTAAGATTCGCAGAATTTATGGATTTAGCATTTTATTTTGCGGGCTACGTTGGGGCATGTAAATTCAAAAAAAACACTCAAGAAGCGCGTTCAATCAAGAATATTAAAATCGCTTTAGAAGCTGAAATTAAAAAACGTATGCCAACTTGAATAGAAGAAACTGAAACCAATCCTTACTTTGTAAGATTTAATGCCAAAAGTTTAATCAAAATCATTGAAAACGTTTCAGACTGAGAATCTATTCTTAAAAAATTCTTATGATAAAAGTAAATCGAAAGGCCGGTTTTTGAATTAGGTTTTTGGCAACTATTATTGATTTATCAATCTTTTTAGCAATATTGGTTGGAACTTCGTTTATGGTATTCAATTACCGCATTGGCAAAATGTATAACTATTGGACTTACTATATATGACTTTCAATCATAATTTTATGCTTAATCTTTTTCTGAATTATTATTCCAATAATTTGAAAAGGCAAAACAATTGGAATGGCAATGTGCAAAATTAAAACAATTCCGCAAGATACAAAAACTAAATTAAGCAAGGCGATATTTGACCGCCAAAGATTATTTTCTTTCACATGAGTTTTTGTTTTCTTAGCCTTTATGATAATGGTTTCGCCACAAACTTTTGAACAAGCAGCATTAATTAATAAAGATACACACCCACTAAATCAAGTTCAGAAATTATTTTTATTGCTACCAACTGTCTTAGCTTCTTTTGCTGCTTTTATTGAATGTTTTTTTATTCTAACAAATGCAAAAGGCAACCGGGTTGGATTGAATGATAAATTTTCAAGAACATTTACAGTGTATATAAATAAATTCGATGAAATTGAAGAAGAATTAATTTTAGAAGAAAAAATCAAACCTGTTCGTAGAGAACTACCACATATTGAATACGAAAACTAGTCAACTGGCTAGTTTTTTTATTTTAAATTAGTAATCATTCGCAATATTTTCAATTTTCTTTACACATTTTGGTAAAATTTTAGGCTTTTAATTACGCCGTCTCCAGGCTTTTGTTGTCCTTTGTGTTATAATAATACATTATTAATAATTAATAATTACTTTAATTACAAACTGCATATGGGGGAAAAATGATAAATATAAATCTTCTGAACGAACAACAAAAAAGTGCTGTTATTTATAATGAGGGCCCTTTAAGAATAATCGCTGGAGCTGGTTCTGGAAAGACCAGAGTTTTAACCTATAAAATTGCTTATTTAATTGAAAATCTTGGTATTAAACCTTCTCGTATTTTAGCTTTGACTTTTTCAAATAAAGCTGCTAATGAAATGAGACAAAGGGTATTTGGTATTTTAGCTAATAGCAACTTAGAATCTGAACCTGTAGTTTCAACATTCCATGCTATGTGTGCAAAGATTTTAAGAAAAGAAATTCATAACTTTGGTTATACAAACGATTTTCAAATTTTAGATGAATTAGATCAAAAAGAAATTCTTAAAATTGTTTATTCAGAACTTGATATTTCTCAAACTGAATTTACATATTCTTCTATTTTGTCATACATCCAAAATAGAAAAAATGAAATTATTGATTTTAATAAACTAGATTCAAATCAAAGCAAAGAAGATGAGCATTTGATTCCCATCGAAAAAGAAGTAGCTAAAACTAAAGAAAAAATTTATGAACAATATCAAGCGCACTTACAAAGATCACGCTCTCTTGACTTTGATGACCTTTTGGTATTTGTTTTTCGTTTGTTCTATGACCCAAAATTTTCTGCAATTGCAGCCAAATGGGAAAAACGTTTTGATTACGTCTTAATCGATGAGTTCCAAGACACTAGTTTATTGCAATATAAAATTATGCAAAAATTAGCAAGCACAGAACATTTAACTATCGTTGGTGACCCTGACCAAACTATATATTCGTGAAGAAATGCCGACATTAATATTATTATGAACTTTGATAAGGACTATCCTGAAACTGTTACAGTTAAATTGGAAGAAAATTATCGTTCAACTAAAAAAATATTAAAAGCAGCCAACAACTTAATTTCATATAACAAATTAAGATTAGATAAAAAATTATTTACCGAAAATGAAGAAGGTGAAGAAATCGAATTCTTCTGCGGCTTTAACGATGAAGCCGAAGCAAGATGAATTGCTAACAAGATTTCTGAATTGAAACGTAACCGCGTACAATTGAAAAATATTGCTATTTTATACAGAGTTAATAGTTATTCACGTGCAATTGAAGAAGCGCTAGTTCGCGAAAACACCATTTATAAATTATTTGGTTCAATCAAATTCTACCAACGTGAAGAAATCAAAGATGCTCTTGCTTATTTAAGAGTAATTCACGATGGTTCTGAAATTTCATTGTTACGGATTATTAACAAACCTTCAAGAAAAATCGGACAAGTAACAATTGACAAATTGTTAAACTTTGCTAGAAAAGAAAATCTAGATTTATTCCAATGTTTAGAAACTAATTTTTCAGAAATTCAAAAAGAATTAAGAATTTCAATGGATACTTTAAAAAATATTGCTAATTTGATTAATGAAATCAGATGAGCAAGACGTGCTATCCAAACAAATCCAATTCATTTGACTTTAAAAGAATTTATGTTGAATAAAATCAAATACTTCGAGGAATTCAAAAACTCTGAAGAAGAATATGAAAGCAGATTAGATAACTTCAACTCATTAATTGAAGCCATTGAAACTTGAGAAAACAAAAACCCAAGCGGAAGCATTGATGAATACTTACAAGAAATTACTTTAATTACTGATCGCGATGTGGAAGATGATGCTGCTAGCTATGTTTCATTGATGACAGTGCACAATGCAAAAGGCCTTGAATTTGATTATGTATTCATCGCCGGTTTATCAGAAAACATTTTTCCACTAAAAAGAGCTATCATTCTTTCTCCACAAAAAGATTTCACTTTCTTAAAAGACCAAACAGAAGAAAATCCTGAAGGATTAGAAGAAGAAAGAAGATTGGCATACGTTGCTATGACTAGAGCTAAAAAAAGATTATTCTTATCATTCTCTGTCGGACGTAATGGGATTAATAAAAAAAGTAGATTCCTATCTGAATCAGGCATTAATGAAGGTCGGGCTATTAGAATTGCAAACAACTTTTCTATTGCTGCCGAAGTTACAAACAACAATGATTTTATCGTCGGAGATTTTATTACTCACAAAACCTATGGTAAAGGTGTAATCTTGGAAATTTTTGATGGTATTATCGAAGTTAAATTTGACATAGATAAGAAAATTAGAAAATTAGATAAAAACCATGCCGCTATTAAAAAATGGGATGAAAATGAATAATATTAATTTAGCGACAGTTGCGCCAGCGACCACTAATAAAAGCGCTCATGCTATAATTTTTATATGAATAATTTTGGTTATATTATTAATCGGATTACTTACATTTTTAGCTTTTTGAGTTACTACTAAAAAAATAAAAAAAGTCAGAAATTCAACCGGTTATTTTGTTTTTTTAATCGATACAAATAAGGCTAGAGTAAAAATAGCGAATGATGATCCCAATATCAATATTGAACCATGATTTTACAAAAAATCTAATTTAGCAAGTGGTCAATGAATCAAATTAGATGATTTTTTAAATGTATATAATTCTGAAACCAAAGACCGCTTTTTAGAAGCTATACAAAAAAATATTTTGACTCAGCTTGAAACAGAAGTAACTAATCAACATGATACACGTCTTATTTCGAAAGTAAATATCAATATTGATAATTACGAGCAAGATTTAATTTATGGCACGCTTTATTGACAAGATCGCGACGGTAAAGAAGATGAGGTTTTCGAGCCGATTCAATCTAATTTGTCTTATTTGAGCAATGTCGAAAGTAAATACAATGCAGTGTTATTTATCTTAGACATTAAAAACGTATATAATGCCGCTAACTTCGTTGCCCTATTCAAAAAACATTGTGTTAATGAAGGGATATATGGAATAAAAGTGTTTCTAGATTGAAATAAATTATTTTTTGTATTTCCGCATGATACATTCGGAGTTAATCGCGCAACTTATGCGGCTTCGCTTATAACAGAATGGTCAAAAATTTATATTAAATTATATTCAAAAATATTTTTATTAGATAACTCATTTTTTTCAGGAATGAACATCAAGAGCATGCAAATTTTCATTGATTATTTGAAAATTAATTACAAACCAGAAAAAAATTATGAACCTTTTAAACCCAATAACAATATTTTAGATTCGTATGAATACAAAGACTTTGTTACTGTGTATAAAAATATTTCAGACTGAACTAATAACTTAGATTTACAAACTAAGAAGATTAGTGTTAGAAATTTACAAGGCCAAAAAAGCGAAATGAAGGAATTCATTGTTCCTAACCAATTTAATGCGCTGGGTTGTGTTGATAATGAAACCCTAAATCAACTTGATATATATCGGCAAATGTTTGTTAATATCTATACTCAATTAAAGAAACTCAAACCAAGTCACTCGGCGCTAACTTTAAAAGATTACATATTTAATGCTATTGATTTTAAAAAGATTGCTGAAGCTGCTAAGACTTATGAAAGTTTTTTACAAATTATTGAATTCACAAGTTTTAAAAGTATTAATAAAATCAAAGATAATGTTGCGAAACATCCACGCACTAAATATTTATTTGGTTTAAAAATAAATGAAATAAATGAAGATATCTTAGCCATGATTGATCCTTGAGTTAAGATTGTGTTAATAGATGAAACTTTAGCAAATAGATTGAACGAACCCGAAATATTACTATACATGAATACCTTATTTGAAAAATCAAGCGTATACAATATCAAAGTAATTTTTGACAGACTTGATTACAAGAGTTATCGTAAGGTTTTATACAAACATACACATAATATTCTTTATACATATTAGGAGGATAAATATATGAATAAACAATTAATAAAAACAGACTTTTTTGAGGCAGTTAATGGCGAATGAATTAAGAAACATGAAATTCCTGCTCACAAATCGGGCATTGGATCATTTGAAGACATTGATTCAAAACTAACTAAATTAAAAGTTAAATTATTTAAAGAATGAAGTAAAGATGCTTCTACAGTTCCTGCCGATCCATTAATAGTGGAAATGGTTAAATACTACAATCTTGTACGTGATGGTAGACAAAGACGTATGAGCGGTGTTAAACCTATTTTAAAATTATTAAAATTAATTGAAGGCTTAAATTCATGAAGTGATGTTGCTAATAAATATGCCGAATTAGCTTTAATGCGTTTAACAGTTCCTGTTCCATTCAGCATTATGACTGACTTTAAAAATAGCGACGTTGAAACTATTTATATGAGTGACCCTGTTGCCATTTTACCTGAAAAAGGTTATTACTCAAACCAAGAGAAAAAAGATAACTTATACGCCGTATGAAGTGGCATGGCAATGCAATTACTAAGAAAATTCAACAAAGACGAAAATCACAACAAACGTTTAGTTGAATTAGCTCTAAAATGAGATACCATTGTTTCAGAATTACTTTTAAGCGCTGAAGAGTATGCTGTTATCGCCAACATTTACAACCCAGTCTCAATGGACGTAGTTGACTCAACTATTAAAGCTATTAAATTCTCACCAATTCTAAATACTTTAACTAAACAAAATGTTGACACAGTTGTTGCTGTTTCAAAAACTTTAGTCGAAGGATATGACAAAGTTTTAGTTGAAGAAAATTTTGAAGCATATAAAGCCTTTTTATATATTCAAACTATTATCGAGAAAGCTTCTTTATTAGACTATCAAACACGTGCCATTGCTAAACAATATGAAATGGCGTTAAAGGGTCAAAAGAAACCAAAAAGCAACGAACACACAGCAATCGATGCAGTTACATTCGGTTTTTATAAAATGGTATTTGGAAGATACTACGGAAAAACCTTCTTTGGGGAAGAAAATAAAAAAGTTATTGAAAATATGATTCAAAAAATGATCAATATTTACAAACACAGATTAGAAAATAACACATGATTAAGCGAAGCAACTAAAGCTAAGGCAGTTCTTAAATTAAACAAAATGGAAGTATATGTAGGTTATCCAGAAAAGATTGACGCATACTATGAAAAATTCATCGTTAAACATTATGAAGGTTGAAACGACTTATTTGAAAACAGCTTAGAATTTACAAGAATTATAGTACAAAGCGAATTCGATAAGTTCATGAAAAAAGTTGATAAGGATTTATGATCAATGACCCCTGCAATGGTTAATGCTTACTTCAGTCCAACTCAAAATAAAATCGTGTTCCCTGCTGGTATTTTACAAGCTCCTTTCTATAGCTCAAAACAATCAAGCAGTGCTAACTATGGTGGCATAGGAGCTGTTATTGCTCACGAAATTTCACACGCATTCGATAACAACGGTGCAAACTTCGATGAAAACGGTAACATGATTAACTGATGAACCGAAGAAGATAGAAAACAATTTGATTTAAGAGCTGAAAAAATGGTTGAATTATTCAATGGCGTTAAAACCGAATACGGTAAATGTAACGGTCGTTTAACAGTGTCAGAAAACATTGCTGATGCCGGCGGTATGTCGTGTGCTTTTGAAGCTGCTCAATCAGAAAGTGATTTCAATATCAAAGATTTCTACATCAACTTTGCAACAATTTGAAAATGCAAATACCGTGAACAACTTGCTAAGATGCTTTTAGAAACTGACGTACACGCTCCTGGTAAATTAAGAGCCAATGTTCAAATCAAAAACTCAGACGGTTTTTATGAGGCATTTGATGTCAAAAAAGGTGACGAAATGTATTTAGCACCTGAAAAACGGGTAAAAATTTGATAATTTTATTAAGAAAATAGCTTATGCTATTTTTTTATTACTATAATTTTTAGTATGAAAGATTCGAAAAAACAAGAAAAACCAATTAAAGAATTAGATAAAATAAACCCTATATTTAAGGTTATGGCTCACACAATTTGATGTGAACGTGACTTGCCAGAAAGTCTAAAAAGAAAACGAAAAAGGATTTTAGTTTATCAAATAGTTTATGCATTGATAATTACGTTTGCATGTACTCTTTCATTTTTGGCCCTAATCAAACCAGGCGATGATTGAAAATCACAATGAGAACAAACTATGAAGATTTTTCAAATTTCTGGTTTATTCATTTTTATTTTCGATTATATCGCTCACTTTATAACGTTCCCTTATATCGATGCATTTAAGAAAAAATATCAATATGAACATCGCAGCGCATTTGCTAAATATTTAATTTCCGGAACCGCGATAGTAATTTTTCTATGTATTGTTTCATCACTTAACGTTATTTCCTATTTCATGCCAGAAGATACTACAGAAAGAGATAGTCTCAAATATTTAGGTGCATTGAACATCGTTAAAATCTTTAGACTATTTTTAGTTCTAAAATTAATAACCCCATTTAGAGTTGTTTTAAATGTCTTTACAAGACAAAAGAAAGTTTTAATTTATGTTTTTACGATTATTTTATTTTTAATCGTTATATTTGCCTTATTGATACTAAACAACGAAATCCGTTGATTGCACAATGAGCAAGAAGCTTGGATCAAGGCAAATCCAGAAATCACCGATTACCAACAAAACCCTGGATATCAAGCCTTGAGTAATGGGGTTGTTCAAAACTTCTTTGAGGCTTTATACTTTGCAACTATTACATTGACCACAATTGGTTATGGTGACTTTGCCCCTCACTCAGTTAACGCAAGGGTTATTGTAATGATAATTTCATTACTAGGAATAGCAATAATCGCTATCCCTTCTGGTCTTATCGCAGGTGCATTTATGAATGATCTTAAAACTAGAGTACTTGAGAAAAAAGAAAAAATTCCAACTAGCGAAATTCAAGCTAAGAAGCGCAAAGAAGAGCAAGAAAAAGCTGAAGCTCAAAGAATTTTGGAAGCCGAGAACAATGAAGTTACCAACGACGGTAATAACAATCAAATTTCAAATACTTAAATTTATATAAAAATAACCGCCACTTAGTTGTGGTGGTTTTTAATTAATTATTTTGAGACTTTTTTATACCAAGAAGGGTGTAAAGCATAACTCTTTTAATTCTTGATTTTGTGTATCTTTTTGAAGTACACTCATCAACAAAAGTATCATAATCTTTAGCTTCTATATTTTTCTTAAATAGATTTTCCATACCTTCTGACATCAACATTATATTAGCTAATTCTTCAGCTGATGATTCTCTTACAATCCGTTGAAATTCAGGATACTTGTCTTCAATTCTAGAAAAAGGAATTTTAACTTTCATTGGTGAATATGGACTAATGTCTTCACCTTTTTTTAGCATATCTCTTAACTTGGTTGCTGAAGCATATTGTGCATTTGTTTCCAATGAGTTGTGAGCCGCTGTTCTTTTTATACATCTCAATTGAATTGGCAAATCATTAAACACAACCGTTTTTGTATATTCTAATCCTAAAATATCAGCAGGGATGTTTTCTTGACCAATTAGTTCGCCCAACGATAAATATGAACTCAATACATAAGAGCGGCCTTGTTTTAGGTTCTTTTTAACACCTTGATTATAAGTATCTAAATTACTTTTAATCGCCAATGTGGCATTAATATACTTATTAATATCGTCCGTATCACTAACGCCGAACGCAAGGCAATCAATCCCCTCTCTTAATAATATTTTAATTGCTCCTTCGGAAAAGATGTGCGCAGCTTGCGTTGATGTAAAAAAGTCAATTTCTACGACTTTATCAACGCCGTGTTTCAGTGCTATTTTCTTTCTATCTTCAAAAGAAGCACAAGCCATTTCGCCTCTTTGTACATAATCTGATGATAAAGCTACAATTAATTCACATCCAGGGTATAATTCTTTGATTTTATCTATTAAATATTTGTGTCCGTTATGAAACGGGTTAAATTCAGCTACCATTCCTATTTTCATTTCAAGTCTCCTTAATTAAAAAAATGCCAAAAAGGCATTATTTATTGTCTTCTAGATCAATGTCTTCGAAGTCGTCCATTTCTTGGCCTTGTCATAATTCCATTTCAGTAGTTTCTTCATGAAATTCATCTGCGTCTTCGTCATCTAGTTCTGCTTCTACAAAGCCTTCGTCTACTTTTTCTAATTCTTGAAATTTAGAATTTTTTTTGTTTTTCTTTGATTCTTTATCAAGATTTTCTAATAGTTTTTCCTTATTAACTTCTTTTTTATTTTTACCAAAATTTTTCATAGTTACCTTTTATGTTATTATACCATAACCTATTTATTAAACACAACATAATCTTTATCGTGAGTAGCATATTCTTTGGCGATTAAAGCTCTTGATAATTGACCTTTTCCGAATACGCTGACACCTTGGTTTTTAATATAGAAATATAAGCTTGAAGAGGCCGCAAGTGTTGCTAGTGGAGCAAAAACAAAGATTGTTCAAATGCTTCTAATTAGTCCTTTGCTTCAAGCATAGAAAACATAAATTCAGCTTCCTTGCAAAACAACCGTGCCATTGTAACCTGCTAGAATAGCAAATCAACTAAATAGCGGAATCATTAAACCTAAAATAACAAAGAACATAATTGGGGAAATAAAGAATAATGTTGCTTCTAAGCTATGCACCTTACCAAATAAGATTGCAATAATAATTGAGAAAATATATAAAGCGTTCGCATGTAATTGACTCTTTTTATCAGCGCTAATAATATAAACAATTCCAAGTACAGGTATTGCAAACATTGCGCAAATAAAACGGAATACATAAATATTTGAAATTGAAAAGGTGTTTATTATACCTTCATTAATTTCTAGCATAGTTGAAAGCAAGATAAACGAAATCGCAAACAGTGATTTGGAACTTCCTTTTTCTAGTGCCACACTTTCTGAAATTAATTTATTTAATTTGATAAAACCTAAAGCTAGCGGCATCATTATTGAAACATGAATAATTCCCACAAGTAATGAAATCATAATTATTATTGTTGAACACATAATATTTTCGTTGAATATCAAGGCAATTTTTCTTTGTGGATTTGTGCATATTCAATTTACTGCTTTAGCATTGATATAACCCATTATAAAACCTAAAATTAGATTGCTTTGAAAGTATCTTAGTTTGAATTCAACTTTACTTGCGCTTGAAATTCCACCATAACTATTGATAAAACCGGCGCCGTCAAATTTAATCACCTGGCTATTAAATAAACCAAATTGATAGCCTGTGTATTCTTTAATAAAAACCGTTTGGATCATTATGAAGCAAATATATCCTATTGTTGTTGCTATCCCGGCTAAAGATTTATTTTTTGAGAACGCAATTGATATTGAAACCGCCGCAAACATAGGCACAAAATTAATCAATTCTTTAAACACAAGCTGAGCATTATATAGAACACGGTTAGTCGGAATATGGCCATACAATGTTATTGATTCCAATATACCATAAACGATTGATAAAAATGTCAATACTCCTATTGGTAATAACATTGCCCTGAATACCGAACCACAAAATTTGTGTCATCTCGCATTCAATGTCATATTTTTATTAGCTTCTATATTATTGGTTCGTTCTGGCGCTATATTTTTATTATCTGTTTTCATGTTATCATTATTATAAATGATAAATTTAATCATGTTTTGAGAAATGGAGAAAAATAAATGAGCAAAATAAAACCATTAAAAGATAATAATCAAGTAGAAATTATTAGTTTATCAAGCGGTTTGCTTGGCGAAAAATTTTGTGCCCATCAAGTTGAATTAGGACAAAAAAGATTGCAAGAATTTAACCTTTTGCCCCGTTTTTCTAAACACTGTTTAATGGGGTTAGATTTTATTGATAAAAACCCGGATAAAAGAGCAAAAGATTTAATTAATGCCTTTCTTGATAAAAATATTAAAGGCATCATTTGCGCTATCGGAGGTTTTGATACTTATCGGACAATTCCCTACATTTTAGATAATCCTGAATATGTAGCAATTATTAAGGCAAATCCTAAAATTTTCTTAGGGTATTCAGATACAACGATAAACCATTTAATGCTAAATAAATTGAACGTTCCTTCATTTTATGGACAGGCTTTTATTACTGATTTGGCTGAATTAAATACAGAAATGCTTCCATATAACAAAGATGCTTTTGAATGGTTGTTTAAAGGTGATAAAAAAGAATATAAAATTTCTGATGTTTGATATGAAGAGAGAAAAGATTTTAGCTCGAAATCATTGAACACTTCAAGAAATATTCACAAAGAAGAATACGGATTTTTACTATTACAAGGAAAAAGTAAATTTTCGGGCATTTTGCTAGGTGGATGTTTAGAAAGTATTGCAGCTTTATTGGATAAAAATAATAGTGCTCAATATGAGATAAATAAAAATACGATCTATTTACAAATAAGACTAATTTTGATAAAAAAGTTTTATTATTAGAAACTTCTGAAGAGAAAAAAACTCCAGCCGAAATCAAACAAATGCTTGAATTAATTGCAACGTCTGGTTGTTTTGAAAAATTAAGCGGGATTATTATCGGAAAACCACAAGATCAGGCTTACTTTTTAGAATACAAAAAAGTTTATGAAGAGTTCTTCAAACAATATCCTAATTTATCAGTTCTTTACAATGTCAACATAGGACATGCGTATCCTAAGATGATTTTAGAACTAGGCTCAGAAATTGAAATTGATTTTGATAAAAAAACTATTACAACTTTATGAACATAATTTTCTACACTTTTGTAAATAAAATGTATTTTTATTAACATTGAATAAATTACTTAAAATAAGAGTAATAATAAACTTATTAACATAACCGACAACACTTATATATATTATTAATTTAAATAAGTAAAAACTTTTTAGTTTAAATATTATTAATAATTATTTATTAATTAATAGTATTTGTTGATCAATTATCTTTAGAATATAAAAAATTTTTAATTAGATAAATCAAATAATTTGTTATTAATTTTTCAAACCGCAGGCATTAAGTACGCTATTTTTATATTTATTTTTGAAAATTCAATAACTTAATGTTATTAATTTTTTTATACTATAATTTAATTTATGATTTTAAAAGATACTATAGCAGCTATTTCATCAGGTAACATCAATCAAGCTATTTCTATTATCAGAATTAGTGGTCCAGATGCTGTTGAAATTATAAAAAAAATATATACCGGGAAAATCGGTACTGATAAAACCATAACCTATGGAAACATTATTGACAATACCACTAATAAAGTTGTTGACGAAGTTTTAATCAATTGATTTATTGGTGATAAAAATTACACAGGGGAAGATACTGTTGAAATTAATGCTCATGGTGGAGTGATTGTAACTAATAAAATTTTAAATTTAATCCTAGCTAATGGAGCTAGATTGGCAGAGCGTGGGGAATTTACTAGAAGAGCTTTTTTAAATGGAAAGATTACTTTAGACAAAGCTGAAGCTATTAATAATCTAATCCATGCTAAAACTAACAAACAAGCCGAAATTGCAATTGCTCAGTTTGCATCAAAAGATAATGAGCTAATCGAACAACTAGAACAAGAGCTATTGAACATAATTTCGATCACCGAAATAAATATCGACTACTCAGATTATTATGATATTGAGCAAATGGATAAAAACAAATTACAACCTTTAGTAAACGCCCTTAAGCAAAAACTAGATGTAATTATTAATAAATCTGAAAATGCCGGAGATATTTATCGCGGCATCGAAGTTGCTTTGGTGGGGCGCCCCAACACTGGTAAATCATCATTATTGAATTGTTTATTAAGAAAAGAAAAAGCTATTGTCACGAATATTCCTGGTACAACACGTGATATTGTAGAGGGTGAATTCCAAATTAATGGAATTCTATTTAAACTTATTGATACAGCCGGAATTCGTGAAACCGATGATACGGTTGAATCAATTGGTATTGAACGTTCGAAACAAGCTATTAAAGAAGCTAAGATTGTCGTACACTTACATGACCCTAATAATAAAGAAAATGAAGAAGATAGAATGATTGAAGAGTTATCGATCGGTAAAGAATACATTCCAGTAATGAATAAAACTGATTTAATTGAATTAAAAGACTGACCTAAAGACATAGTATGTATTTCAACTAAAACCAAAAGCTTATGAGAATTAAGAAATGCTTTAGTCAAAAAATATAACACCGTTAATTTAGATGATCCGGAAATTATTTATAATACTCGTAAATTATCTTTATTAAAACAAGCGGCAATATCATTACAAGAAGCATCAAACGGACTAGATGCTGGATTTGGTCCCGAAGTTGTAATTTTAGACTTAACCAAAACATGAGAAAGTTTACGTGAAATTTTAAACAAACAACATGACAATGAAGCTTTACTTGATAATATGTTTAGCAAATTCTGTCTAGGAAAATAAAATGGAAATAAAAAATAATCAAATCATAAATAACGTTAAAGCAACCGAAGTTAGTTATGAAGGATATGGTGTAATCCGTTATCCGGATTTTACTATATTTTGTGAGAATTTATGACTTGATGAAGAGGCTAACATCCAAATTTTTTGAAGCAATAAAAAAATTGCTTTTGCAAGAGTGATTAAATTGCTTAAAACATCACCTTTAAGAATTGAATGTGAGTTTCCTGAACTAATCGAAAGTGGTTCGGCCCCGTTAGCAATTTTGTCATATGAAGACCAATTAAAATTCAAACAAGAAATAATTGAAAAACTTTTTAACCGTAATCTACCTGAAATTAAAATAAAAAAAATATTAGGATCACCGCAACAATATTATTATCGTAATAAAATAACATTGCAAGCTGAATTGAAAAATAATAATTTGTATTTTGGATTTTATAAAAAAAATACCCACACATTAATTGAACAAAATTCCTTACCTTTAGCTCACAAAGAAATTGAAGCAGTTTATATAGCTTTATTGCCAATTTTTAATAAATTACCATTAAAAGAAAAATGAAAAATCAATCAATTAGTTCTAAGACATTCAAATCAAACAAATCAAATCCAAATTATTTTAGTATCATCAAGCAAATTAAATATTGAAGTAAATAATTTAAAAGAAATTATTGATTTAGAAAATGTTGCTTCAATAATAAATGAAGTTCAAAATAATTATTCTAAACAAAATTTTATTTTGCATGGCGATAACTTTTTAGAGTATTCGCTTGATGATTTGCGTTTTAACGTTCATTATGATGCTTTTTATCAAGTTAATGATAAACAAACCATTAACTTGTATCACGAAGCTTTAAAGGCCTTGAAGGCTCAAAACAAAACTGTTGTTGATGCATTTGCGGGAGTGGGAACTATCGGAATGTTCTTTGCAAAAAAAGCGAAAGAAGTATATAGTGTAGAAATTAATAAAGCAGCTTCTAAAAGTGCTGAGCAAAATGCAAAATTAAACAATATTGACAATATTAAATTTTTTGCAGAAGATGCCACAAAGTTCTTTTTACGTGAAGACATTTCAAACATAGATGCAATAATTTTTGATCCACCTCGTAACGGAATGACTAACGAAATAATTAATAAAGTAGCTGACGCACAAATTAAAGAAGTTATATATATTAGCTGCAACCCGCGTACAATGCTACGAGATATTGCGGAGTTTAAAAAGCGAGGGTATGTATGTGATGAATTACAACCGGTAGATATGTTTCCTCAAACATATCATATTGAAGCAGTTTGTGTATTAAAACTAAATAGCAGAATTGCAAAAAATTAAGATACGGCAAAACAAAAAAATTCGCGTTTTGAAATTACAACGCGATTTTTTATTTTAATTTGGTCATTTCAATATAATAAAAATATAAAAGTAAGTAATATCTTACCTAAACTAATAAGTCGCTTTATTTAAATGTTTATGCGTTTTGGTTTTGCTAAATAAAAGGAGAGATTATGCTAAATAATTTTTATTCTAAATTAATAACTTGAATTAAATCAAAAGATTATGAACACCATGTTGATTTGTGGAAAAACAAACAAAAAGAATTAGAGAACTTTAAGAACAAATTTAGTATTGAGTATATAAACATAATGCTAATTGAAGAATATGTTACCGGAAGAGAGAATAAAACATCGTTTTGTTATATGGTAGAAGAAGCTTTTGATTGTTTTGGGGCAATTAGTGGCAGAACAACGGCATTTCATAAGTTTGTAGTATATTGAGACAAAAGAAAAAATAAATATGTTTTCAGGGATAAAAGAACGAAGTATAGAAAGAATTTTGGCAACACAATAGAAGATATTTATAAGAATATTAAAAAAGCCTTAGTTGATGCTATACATGCGGCTAATATTAATGATTATAAAAGTCTTGAAAAGAACCCATTAAACCCGCAATTTAAAAATAAGATAGCATATTTATATAATAGTGACAAACAACTACCTATTTATAGCGAAGACGATTTAAATATTATTTTAACTTTGTTTAACATACCTTTTGTGCCAGAAGAAGGGCGCACAATTAAAAGAGAAAAATTATATAAATTTTATATTGATAATGAGATTAACAAACTTATCAACCCTTATTTATTTATGGTTTTTTTATATAGCTGATATGGCTATCGAGAATATTTGAGAAAAGATGAAAAACCAACAATTGAAACAGAAAAAATAAGCGAATATTCAACTATTGACGTAGAAATAGAAAAGAGCTATCAAACAATAAGGACTGGTGAGGGATTAAAAAATAAATTAATATATGACCCAAGTTCTGAAGAAGTTAAACGATTAACCGGAAGAAAAGCTGAAGAAATTGTTTATAAATACTTAAATAACCATAAAAAAGATTTGAACATAAAAGAAATTTTTACATGATGCTTTGATTCAAAAAGAGACGACGGAAAAGGGTATGACATTAGTTATATTCAAAATGACGGCTTAGAAATTTTTATTGAAGTAAAATCAACATCTTCTAATCTAAATAATAGAATATATTTTGAAATGTCAGCTAATGAATATTCGGTAATGAAAGCGCATTCAAACCGTTATTATATTTATTTTGTTAATGATGTCAATAACGGGATGACAATCAAAAAGATTTTAGGTAAGGATTTGTACGGGGAAGAACCAATAAAATATAGATACAATTTCGAATCTAAAACGAAAAATAATTAATTTGTAAAAAATATTTAAAATCTCTATTAAAAAAGTTTTACAACTTTAATATTAATCAAAGCGTTAAAAAGTAAGTTTGAAACTTGTTATTATATCTTAGACAAGACCGGCAAGAGAACGCATTACCAAGTCAATGTCTTTGTTTTCGAGCTCTTGTATTATGTGCAAATAAACTTTCTGTGTAGTGGACATCGAAGAGTGACCTAGTCTTTTTGCTACGCTAGCAACAGAAACGCCAGCAAACAATAATAAAGATGCATGAGTATGTCTTAAGCCATGAATGCTTATTACTGGTATCTTTGCTTCTAAACATCTGCGTTTCAACACTTCGTTGGCAGTAGAATTATAAATATGTTTGTTTATAAAAAAAGGTTTATCGGGCGGCAGATCTTTAATTAGATTAGAAAATTGAGAAACCACCATTCAATCAATTTGTATTTTTCTTACCGAAGATTTATTTTTGGTAGGTTGAAAAGTTCCTGAGTCTTTATAGTCTCAGGTTTTATTTATGCTTAATGTTTGTTTTGCAAAATCAAAATCTTCAGGAGTTAGTGCGATTGCTTCGGAAAACCTAATTCCCGTTTTCGCAATTAGCAAAATTAACCAATCCATATTTGGCTTATCTTTTAGATGCAATGTTTTTAGCAGAGTGTGAAGCTCATATTGATTTAAGTATTTTATTTTTTTAACTTTAGGATTGACGCCCTTGATTATTACTTTTCAAGTCGGGTCTTTTTCTATATAACCTTCTTCAATTGCATCTAATATAGCTGACTTTAATTGCCTATGAAAATCCATAGTTGTTTGTCTTTCATGGGTTTTTGCAAATTCATTTAAAAGTGTTTGGTAACAAATTCTATCTATTTCACTTATTTTTAAATTTTTAGCTAGTTTTTTTACTCATGTTAAAGCGAGTAAATATTTTTTTAAGGTCACTTTTCTTACGGCGCCTTCTTTGTAAATCTTTATTCAATTCTCATAATATTCATAAAAAGTTATTTTTGTCCTTTTTTTATTCATTTTTACCTCTTTTTTTGTAACTCTGATGAAGAGTGATAAGGCTATCAAGTGTAGATAAAAAAGCAGTAATTTTTTTATCCTCTTCCGAAGAACAATATTAACAATGGAATTCTGCACAATAGAAATATAATGACGCGCATGCCCATTAGATATAATTTTCACATTACTTAACAAATAATATATAAATTTTAAATTTTTATTAGCTATGCTAGTTAGTATT
>NZ_VHHP01000049.1 GCF_006491995.1 Metamycoplasma neophronis | reverse complement strand
GCTCAAGACCGGCGCGTCAAAAACCTATCGTCGCAGGCATGTCGCTCACCAGCACCGGAAGCGATATCGCTCCGGTGCCGCCAGTCACCACCAGCACCCAACGGCCGTTAACCGGCAGGCGCAGTTGGATTTCGAAGAATGCGAATCCGGGGAACTCGGCAACGGCCGCTTCGGGCGCCTCGAAATTCAGGCGTATCGGTTCGTCATCGGTCGGCGGCCTCATCTCGACCGTAATGTCGCGGTCCGAACTGTCAGGCTCCGCCTGCGTCAACACCACCAACACAAATCGGGCCAGCCGGTCAGGACCGACCGCAAATCTGGACAGCACGCCGCCTTGCACATTGAGTTTGTTGTCCACCGCTGCGGCGGCATCGGCCAAGAACGCACCCGTAAGTATCACGCCGCTGAACCTACCGCGCCGCAGGTGGACAACATGCCCAGGGGTAGCACGGGGCGGCAGCGCCCTTGGTGACAAATTATTCAGTGCGACGGCATATCTCGTCTTCTATTTCGTCAGCGCGGACTATATCCTATTACTACTATCGCTACCGACAACTGAATTCCTCGCTTAGATCTCGTCGTTGGGGC
>NZ_VHHP01000048.1 GCF_006491995.1 Metamycoplasma neophronis | reverse complement strand
CGGCGACGATCGGGCTGCGCGCGGCCGCCCCGAGCGTGGCCGCGGCCCTGGATCGCGGGGCGACCAGTGTGACCGACGCGGTCCGGCAGGCGCTGCCGCCGGGAAGCGGCGGGCCGGTGTTCGGCGCGCTGGACGGCGGGTATCAGGTGCTGCTCGACGGGCTCGTCCGGCGCAGCCGGGTGCACTGGGTGCGGGCCAGGGTGGTCCAGCTCGAACGCGGCTGGGTGCTGCGCGACGAAACCGGCGGCCGCTGGCAGGCCGACGCCGTCATCCTGGCGGTTCCGGCGCCGCGGTTGGCGCGCCTCGTCGATGGCATCGCGCCGCGCACACATGCCGCCGCCCGGCAGATCGTGAGCGCGTCGTCGGCGGTGGTGGCGCTGGCGGTGCCCGGCGGCACCGCGTTTCCGCACTGTTCCGGCGTGCTGGTGGCCGGCGACGAGTCACCGCATGCCAAGGCGATCACATTGTCGTCGCGCAAATGGGGTCAGCGCGGCGACGTCGCGCTGTTGCGGCTGTCGTTCGGTCGGTTCGGCGACGAACCGGCCCTGACGGC
>NZ_VHHP01000047.1 GCF_006491995.1 Metamycoplasma neophronis | reverse complement strand
GTAAGGGCGGATGATGGCGTGGTGATCATCAACCGTTGCGTACTGCCCGATGTCTGGGCAGGGTACGAAGAGCGAGACCAAATCCAGACGAGGAGCGATCGATGCCCGAGCTGGCCACGAGCGGTAACGCCTTCGACAAGAGGCGGTTCAGCCGGCGCGGCTTCCTCGGCGCCGGCATCGCCAGCGGCTTTGCGCTAGCCGCTTGCGCCTCGAAGCCCACGGCATCCGGCGCCGCCGGGATGACCGCTGCAATCGACGCGGCCGAGGCGGCCCGGCCGCACAGTGGGCGAACGGTTACCGCCACGCTGACCCCCCAGCCGGCGAGGATCGACCTGGGTGGGCCGATCGTCAGCACGCTGACCTACGGCAACACCATCCCCGGACCACTGATCCGGGCCACCGTCGGGGATGAGATTGTCGTCTCGGTGACCAACCGTCTGGGTGATCCGACGTCGGTGCATTGGCACGGCATCGCGCTGCGCAACGATATGGATGGCA
>NZ_VHHP01000046.1 GCF_006491995.1 Metamycoplasma neophronis | reverse complement strand
TGACGACGTTTCTGCTGGCGTGGGAGCTGATGGCGATCGCGTCGCTGATCCTGGTGCTCTCCGAGCACGCCCGCCCGCAGGTCCGCTCGGCGGGCCTGTGGTACGCCGTGATGACTCAGCTGGGATTCATCGCAATCCTGGTCGGGCTGGTGGTGTTGGCGGCGGCCGGGGGTTCCGACCGGTTCGCCGGCCTCGGGGCAGTCTGCGACGGGGTCCGCGCCGCCGTATTTATGCTCACGCTGGTCGGGTTTGGTTCGAAGGCGGGCCTGGTGCCACTGCACGCCTGGCTGCCGCGGGCCCACCCGGAGGCGCCGAGCCCGGTGTCGGCGTTGATGAGCGCGGCGATGGTCAACCTGGGCATCTACGGCATCGTCCGTTTCGATCTGCAGCTGCTGGGGCCGGGCCCACGCTGGTGGGGGCTTGCGCTGCTGGCCGTGGGCGGCACGTCCGCGCTGTATGGGGTGCTGCAGGCTTCGGTGGCCGCCGATCTCAAACGGCTGCTGGCCTATTCGACGACCGAGAACATGGGCCTGATCACGCTGGCGCTCGGTGCGGCAACACTTTTCGCGGATACCGGAG
>NZ_VHHP01000045.1 GCF_006491995.1 Metamycoplasma neophronis | reverse complement strand
CCGACAAGTTCTACGCCCAGTGTGCTATCGACGCCGGGGTGGCGTTCGTCAACGCGCTGCCGGTGTTCATCGCCTCCGACCCGGTGTGGGCCAAGAAGTTCACCGACGCCAGGGTACCCATCGTCGGTGATGACATCAAGAGCCAGGTCGGCGCGACGATCACCCACCGGGTGCTGGCCAAGCTGTTCGAGGACCGCGGCGTGCAGCTCGACCGCACCATGCAGCTCAACGTGGGCGGCAACATGGACTTCCTCAACATGCTCGAACGTGAACGGCTGGAGTCCAAGAAGATCTCCAAGACCCAGGCCGTCACTTCGAATCTGAAGCGCGAGTTCAAGACCAAGGACGTGCACATCGGCCCGTCCGACCACGTCGGATGGCTCGACGATCGCAAATGGGCCTATGTCCGTCTTGAGGGCCGCGCCTTCGGAGATGTGCCGTTGAACCTGGAGTACAAGCTCGAGGTGTGGGACTCGCCAAACTCGGCCGGCGTCATCATCGACGCGGTGCGGGCGGCCAAGATCGCCAAGGACCGCGGCATCGGCGGACCGGTGATCCCGGCGTCGGCCTACCTGATGAAGAGCCCGCCCGAGCAGCTGCCCGACGACATCGCGCGCGCGCAACTCGAAGAGTTCATCATCGGTTAGCGTTGACTCTGCGCTCACCACGCGGG
>NZ_VHHP01000044.1 GCF_006491995.1 Metamycoplasma neophronis | reverse complement strand
TAGCCCGGGGTCCATCGCCACAGGTACCGCCGGCGGCGCCGGTGGCGGCGGTGGCTTCGGCGGGCTCGGCGGCGGCGAATTCGTGTAGACCCCGAGGCTCGCCACGCCGGCATGCCGCGATGCTTCTTCCGGTCGGGCGGTACCCACCAACATCCCGCCATGGGATCGGCAGGCGCACCGGCTTGCCCGGCTCGCCGACGCGAGGCCCGGCGAACAGCATCACCAGCGCCGGCCAACCGATGATGCCGGTGATCGCCGACCAACCGATTATCACCGCGATTAAGCCGGCCGCCCGACCCGCACCACACTTCTGCGACGTACGGTGTTCGACGTAGCCCCAGCAGCAGAGCCGCAGGGTCGATGACGGTGATTTTTCGGCATATCGGCACCGAATGCGAAGCGTGGGTAGCGCGCGGGTTACGTTTCACAGGGCCCGGATGGGTACCCGGATATGCGGCACTGCAAGCGCCGGGATTCCCGCACTAGGGTGAGGACTGATCATCTTGCTGACTCGAGGACTGAATTTGTGACCACACTCGAAGAGATCTCCGCGCTTACC
>NZ_VHHP01000043.1 GCF_006491995.1 Metamycoplasma neophronis | reverse complement strand
CCCGGCTGTCGGTCAGCGACGAGGTGGCAAACGCCAGCCGCGACGGCACGTTGGTCTTGATCAGCCCGGTGACCACGTCCACCGACGGGCGCTGGGTGGCCAGCACCAGGTGGATGCCGGCGGCGCGGGCTTTCTGGGTGATCCGCACGATGGCGTCCTCGACGTCACGCGGCGCGGTCATCATGAGGTCGGCCAACTCGTCGACGATGGCCACCACGTAGGGGTAGGGCCGATACTCGCGCTGGCTGCCCAGCGGCGCGGTGATGGCCCCGGATCGCACCTTGTCGTTGAAGTCGTCGATGTGGCGCACCCGGGAGGCCTGCATGTCCTGGTAGCGCTGCTCCATCTCGTCGACCAGCCAGGCCAGCGCGGCCGCGGCCTTCTTCGGCTGGGTGATGATCGGCGTGATCAGATGCGGAATGCCTTCATACGGCGTCAGTTCCACCATCTTCGGGTCGATCAGGATCATCCTGACCTCTTCCGGGGTGGCCCGGGTCAACAGCGACACCAGCATGGAGTTGACGAAGCTGGACTTTC
>NZ_VHHP01000042.1 GCF_006491995.1 Metamycoplasma neophronis | reverse complement strand
ATACTTCGGCTGATATATTCGCTCTCTTTTTGCGCAGCGTTGGGTTTGACGCTGATTTGCTCGACGATCAACGGCCAGCCGGCGCCGACAATCAGCGACGACAGCAGCAACAACACCAGGCCGATCGCCGGAATCCGCAAGTCCCGCAGGGCGATCGCCGAGAACACTGCGGCCGCGCAAATCAACGCAATCGCCATCAGAATCAGCTTCGCCGGCAGGACGGCGTGGATATCGGTGTACCCGGCACCGGTGAACGGCTTGCCGCCACGCGTGTGCGACAGCAGCTCATACCGATCCAGCCAATAAGCAACGGCTTTAAGTAACACCAGTACCCCGACCAGGCTAACCAACTGGACGCGCGCCGAGCGGCTCAGCGCACCGGTGCGTCCGGATAGCCGAATGCCACCGAAGATATAGTGCGCCACCAGATTCGCCACGAATGCCAGAAATACCGAAACGAGCATGTAGCTGAGCATCAGCCGGTAGAACGGCAACTCGAACGCGTAGAAGCCGAGGTCCCGCCCGAACTGCGGATCCCTAACCCCAAAGTCACCGCCGTGCAGGCACAGCTGGAT
>NZ_VHHP01000041.1 GCF_006491995.1 Metamycoplasma neophronis | reverse complement strand
GCCCTGCGTCAAGCACGCAAGGACGCCGAACTCACCGCATCCGCCGACTCGGTTCGCGCCTACCTCAAACAGATCGGCAAGGTAGCGCTGCTCAACGCCGAGGAAGAGGTCGAGCTAGCCAAGCGGATCGAGGCTGGCCTGTACGCCACGCAGCTGATGACCGAGCTTAGCGAGCGCGGCGAAAAGCTGCCTGCCGCCCAGCGCCGCGACATGATGCGGATCTGCCGCGACGGCGATCGCGCGAAAAACCATCTGCTGGAAGCCAACCTGCGCCTGGTGGTTTCGCTAGCCAAGCGCTACACCGGCCGGGGCATGGCGTTTCTCGACCTGATCCAGGAAGGCAACCTGGGGCTGATCCGCGCGGTGGAGAAGTTCGACTACACCAAGGGGTACAAGTTCTCCACCTACGCTACGTGGTGGATTCGCCAGGCCATCACCCGCGCCATGGCCGACCAGGCCCGCACCATCCGCATCCCGGTGCACATGGTCGAGGTGATCAACAAGCTGGGCCGCATTCAACGCGAGCTGCTGCAGGACCTGGGCCG
>NZ_VHHP01000040.1 GCF_006491995.1 Metamycoplasma neophronis | reverse complement strand
ACGGTAAACCGGCGAAGGGCTTTCACGCGTCCTTACCTTACTGAGGATGCCACCGCGTGCAGTGCGCCCGCCGACCGCTGTGCCTTCGCGGGTGTGATCGGATACTAGGGTGGGTATCGGGCGCAAGAAGGACACACAAGGAACGACACATACAAGATGTCCCGGTGAGTGGCCGGGCAATCGGAACGGAAACGGAGTGGTGGGTGCCCGGTCGTGTCGAAATCGATGACGTCGCGCCCGTCGTTTCGTGCGGCGTATATCCCGCCAAGGCGGTGGTCGGCGAGGTGGTCCCGGTCAGCGCGGCGGTCTGGCGTGAAGGCCACGAGGCCGTCGCAGCGACGCTGGTCGTGCGCTACCTCGGAGTGCGTTACCCACACCTCACCGACAGACCCCGGGCCAGGGTGCTTCCGACGCCGAGCGAGCCCCAACAACGCGTCAAGCCGCTGCTGATCCCGATGACGAGCGGCCAGGAGCCCTTCGTTTTCCACGGCCAGTTCACCCCCGACCGGGTCGGATTGTGGACCTTCCGGG
>NZ_VHHP01000003.1 GCF_006491995.1 Metamycoplasma neophronis | reverse complement strand
AAAGTCAGTGAATTAAATGAAGCAATCAAAACTGCAAAAGATGCTGAAGCTGCTCAAAAGGCAAAAAGAATTCAAGATAGAAAGCAAAAACTAAATACCTTATTAGCTAAAGTTAATGAAGCTGAAGCTAAACAATATGCAAATGAAAAATACAGTGATTTCAAAAGTGCATATGATAATTTACTAAGCCAAGTTGAAGGAGATTCAGCTAACCAATTCGATGAAGAATTCAGTACTTTAGAAACTAAAGTTAGTGAATTAAATCAAGCTATCCAAGTTGGAAAAGACACTGAAGAAAAAGCTATAGCGAAAATTATAAAAGATAATATTACATTCTCGGACACTTATTATTCGAATACATTTGGATCACAATTAAATGAATCTGCCATAAAATCATTAAGGTTAAATATAGTTAATGGCAAAGAAAATATTGCAAACAATTCCAAAACAGTTTACATCGAGCTTTTTAAATCTAATGGAATAAATCTTGATAATAAAGAAATAAAATTTGATAATGACAATTATTATGATCAAGCAACTTCTACTTTAAATAGAAAAGTTTTAGTAAAAAACAAAGAATATTTAATTTCTACTGTTATGACAAATAAAGAAATGCCAACTAATGAAGAAATATTTGGAAATAAAGGAATAAACTTAGAGTTTTTAGGAGATAAACCAATAACTGAATTTAGTCAAGCAGAAATCGAATTTAGTAATTTTAATAAAAATAATAGGGATAAAATAAAAATATTTAATGATGAAAAATTAAATAATATCTTATTAATTAAAGAATACATATTAAATAAACCGGAAAACGATAACACTAAAATAGAATTTAAAGTTATTGCAACATACAAACATTTGACAAAAGAAATGCAAAAAAATGTACTATTCGAGTTTAAAAAAGAATTTACTAATTTAAAAGTAGAAGAAACTACAGGGCCAAATGAAGAAAATAATTTAGTAATTAAATTTAATGAAGTAAAAAAACTTCTTGATTCTAATGGCGGCGAAGAATTATTGGCCGCATTATCAGAAAATACAATAACAAAATTTAATAATATAATGCCCAAAAAAGGCCCTAACAAAGGCAAAGTAACTTTAAAATATGATAGACAAAAGCAAATATTGCACTATGGAGAAAGCTCAAGCAAAGCCAAAAACGAAATAACTCTTACCTGAAGAAATCCTGAAGGTAAACCTGATATTAATTATTTGTTTAGATTTATGTATAATTCTGAATTTGGTTCGAACAATACAAAAGTCTTGCATGCAGAAAAAGATCCAGCGTCAAATCGTTATTTTGTTCAATTTAAGTTTTTAATAAATGAAAGTAATCCAGAAGAATCTGTACAACAAGCAGAAGCGAAAAAAACTTCTAAAACATATAAACTTTTCTTGAGTTAAAATTGTGTAATCAATAAAATATTCATAAGTATACATTGAAATACTTTTATTAACTAGCTTTATAAATTTTTAGCTCCAAATTAGCGCATTAAAAATTGATTATCTAAAATAAAAACTAAATTTATTTTAATATACTATATAGCAAACAAATAAAACACCATATCATCCGTTAAGATATATGGTGTTTTATTTATGCTTTTTAATAGACTAATAAACTAGCTGTTTTATTTTTAAATCTGTTATTTAATGTTTTTATTAACTTTATTTTGAATCTTTTTTGCATATTTTTTTGTTATATTTTAATATTACAAAACAATTATTTAATATGTATTTTAATGGGAAACAAAATATTTTTAGCAATAACGTCAATAAAAGATAATATGTTTAATAAAATTATTGTCCTATTAGTTTTAAAATATTTTGTCATTTAATTTATTATTTTACTTTGAATTTAAATTGCTTATTTAATTTAAGAAAGATCTAGTATGTTTATTTTAAATATTAAAATCTACTGCTTCTATAACAGTAGATTTTAAAATAGTATATTTTTTAAATATTTTTAATTATAAAAAATATTCAATTGTTGTTCCTTTAATTTCATACATTGAAACTAGGTATGCCTTTAATGTTTCTAAAACAGTATCTAATTGTTTATAAAATTTAGCACCTTGATGTTCATTGACTCAAGCAGGTGTATCTAAGTCACTATGTCAAATATCACCTAGAACTAAGTAGTCTCCTTTATCACCTGGGTAGTCTCATAATTCAATAATACCGTTGTTTAATTTTCTCATGTTTAATTTAGTAGGAAGTAGTTCGCCATCACCTTGTCTTAATCATGCTGCAGGGTTGTTGGTTTGAGCATATCCATCGTATAAACCTGATTTAGCTTTAACTGAAAAGTCTGTTGATTCAATGTAAGCAACTGGTAATTTGGCTTTGATATAAAATGGAGCATGATCAGATCAGTCACCAGTTTCACCTGGTTTATATTCTCCGGCTGAAAACATTGGGTGAATTTCTAGTTCTTCTTCAATTTTATTCAATTGCACACTTCTGATTCTTGAAACAGCATTAATTTGGTCACGAATAATTGTTGACAAGTTACCTTTCGCTGCTCCTAATTCAGGATTAGTATTAGGTGAGTGAACATACATTCTGTTTCCACCTGCAACGGTATCCATATTAATCATACCTATTGAGTTTGCCAATAAGCTATTTTGTTCGGCATTTTCAACGATATTTGAAGTTAAGAATTGAGCGACAAATGCTTCTGAACCTAATTTTCCTAATTCTTCAGCATCAACAAAAATGATATGTAATCTTACTCCTAGGTTTTCTCTATTTTTTGGATCTGAAAAGTATTTTAATAGACCTAGGTTTACTGAAACTCCCGAAGCATTATCGGTTGCACCTCAAGAATTACCCTTTGGCCCTACGTTATTTGTTGAGTCATAGTGTGAAACAATGTAAAAGTCTTTCGCAGACGCTTTAGCTGTATTTGTTGGGTTAATTGTTACAACAACATTTGTACCAACGTTATTAACGCTTGTAGGACTTAAATTATACAAGAAGCCTTGTGTAAAAAATCCATCTTGGGTTAGAGCGGTGTTCATTTTTGTAACAATATTAGCAAATGAACCTTCTGAATTAAAAGTTGTGATTGCCTTTCCTGATTTATTCAATTTTGTGATTGTTGTATCAGTAGCTGCTGTAGGAGTTGTTTCTGGTGTTGTATTTTGTGTTGGGTAAGTAGTAATTTCATCTCCGACATTTGCGTAGCCCATTTCTGCAATTGTCTTTTTAAGAATTTCATGAGCTCTATAACTTCCCAAAATATTTTTGTCACTTTGGGAAATATCTGTTGTTAATGGAAATAAGGGTTGTAAAATTTCTGAGGTCAATGTTTGGCCTTCTTCAAGCTTAATTCCATAATAAGCAGGTTTATTTTCAACTTGATTTGTTACTAGACTTGTTGCAATAAAGTTATTAGCATTGCCGGCTTTTCTTCCTCTTGTTTGAGTAATAAAGTTATTAAAAATTTTGTATGAATCTAATTTTTGGTAGTCCGCTTCTTTCACATTATTTTTTGTAGCGTAACCGATACCTATTCCAATTCCAAGTAATGCTGGAACGGCAATAACTGAACCGGTAATAAGACCAATTTTTAAAGCATTTTTATTTGCCATTTATTCTCCTTTGTATTTTTGCTTGCATACATAACATTATGTATACCTAAATTTTAACTAAAAATTACTATTCGACATAAAAAAACGATAATTTTAGGAATTTTTTTTAATTATTAATACGCCTGGGTTAAAATAAATATATATAAAATTAAGGGGAGTTGTATGAAAATAAAACATTATATTACTATGGGAACAATCATAGCATTGCCTTTTTTAGCAATTAGTTGCAATGCAAAAAATAATAATAATTCAAATAAAACCGAATTTAATATAAATACTAAAGATGAAATTAATACAAATAATAAATTTAAAGAAGATGTTAATCGTGATAATGGTTTGATTGGCACCGAATTAAGAGCAGCGGTAGATAACGCTATCAAAAATTCAACTTTCACCATGACAGATTTTGCTAATAATGATTACAATAGTCTATCTACTATTGAAAAAGATGAATACGTTAAAACAATGTGAAAAAATATTCAAAAATGATTCAAAGATACGTTAGATTATGCTGGTCGTCCAACATTTTATGCAGAGACTTTGGACAATCCCGAATTTAGTAAATATTTTAAAATATTTATACCTGATTTATCATACTTTAGAAATAATCATGAATTTCATTGCTATTTTGGATATGACCCTCAGAAGAGAGATTTATTTTATTATTTCAAAATTAAATGTTTAGATGGCAAACAAACAGAAGGGCATCAAACCGTTTATTTACAATTACCAGGTCTAGATAATGAAGATTAAAAAATCACTAATTATTCCTTCCTTTTGCTTAATTTTTCCGACTATAATTATGTCTTCATCTTGCGAGAAAACTGATAATAAAGTCTATGTAGATGAAGAAGTTGTTACTAAAAAATATTTATCTAAACTAACATTAGAACAAATCGCATCATTAAATAATATTAATCAATTTTTATATGTGAATGATGCTAATAAAAAAGTTTATTTAAAAAATGCAAGACCTGATGATAATAAAGGTTTAATTTTTAGTAATTCCGATTTTGTTTTTATACCAGATTTTAAAACTAAAAGTTATTGAAACCAAATTGAAACTGAATATAATAATATAAAAATTATTAATAAAAAAAGTGACGTTGCCTATCATTCTTTATTTAGAGAGCATGACTTTAATGCCATAAAAGAACATGGCGGATATAATGCTGGTTGATTTTATTATTTAGGAAATTTAATTAACATAAATAAAGATTATTACCGAATTGATGATCCTTATTTTTTAGATTTTCAAACGATTATATTTAGACTTGTATATGATTTATGAAATAATTATGGATTAGTTAAAACCCAAAATATTCGTAATAACAAAAATAAAACCATATTATTAAACAATATTTTTAGAAATGAGTATATAGATGCTAATGCTTGATTATCGGATGAAAGCGAAATATTCAGAAAAACATTCATTAATTTTTTAATTATCTACTTAAATAAATTTAATTTGCATATTAAATTAATTGATATTGATTGAAAAAATAGTGAAATATTAAAAAATAAAGACGGAGCATACAATTTCATTTCATTTTCTATAAATAAAATTGAATTATTTAATGGGTCACTTTTGGCTAATGAATTATTTAAAAATAAAAAGTTTTATATAAATAATTTTAGAAATTATGCAACAAATTTGAAGTTTGGAGTTGGTTCACAGGGTTTAAAAGAAATTGAACCATTATTTAATAATCATGTTCAAAATCCTTTGTTGGAATTTAAAAGTCTCGCTTATTTAGATATCAAAGATAATATTAATTTTTTTATTAAGGGATATGATTCAGTCGATTATTGAAATTCGCGTGGTTTGGTCTATTTGATTAATAAATTTAATCAAAAAATGCTCAATTTATCAGTTCCTGATATTTATAAAAATAAAGAAAAAGAATATCGAATTGAAAAAGCCACTTTTACTGATTATTTTAATACTTCACAGCTTATTAGATTACACATTAATGTTGTAGATATCAATAACCATATAAAAAAATATGTTTTGTTAAGTTCTAATTTTGATGATCACGGACATTATTTAAAAGGCCTAGCCTTAAAAAATTTAGCTATTGAAAAATTAACTGGTGCTGATTATTATGCTTTCCGAGACAAAAAAGATTATTTACCATCTGGTATAGCATTGGATGATTTTGTTGATATGGATCAAACTAAACCATTTGGAAGTTTGGTATTGCGTGCGATAAATAAAATATATTCAAAATGAGAAAATCGAAACGAAACAGACATTAATGCCCTAGATATAAACAACGAAGCTTTACTAACGATGACTGCTTATCTGAATAATTATTTATTAGCTTATGCTTTGGAAACCGAACAAAATAAAATTAATTCAGGTATAAAAAAAATTGAATTAACCAAAATTGAAAATCAAGGCAACGGCGAGGCAATACTAACATTTGGTTTTTATAAATTTATCAATGATGCTGATGTTGAATTTAGCACTGATAATGAACAGCCATTTTATGAAATGAAAATTAAATTATTTGGTTTTAAAGGCTATCAAGGCGATAAGCAGAATCAATTTGAATTAGTTAAAAAAGGAGTTAAATAATGAAAAAACATTGAATTTTAATTCCAACTGTTTCGGCTTGTTTGTTGCCTTTATCATCCATTGGATGCCAAGATAATAAAAGCGCTATGAGAAATGCAGCAACAGAATCAGTAAAAACAAGCCAAGAAAGCCAACATTATTTTGTTGATCATTTTGTTTTAGCTGCTTTAAAAATAAAAGAAATTTATAGACCTTTTATAGCGCAATATTACTTATTTTATAAAGAATATAATAATTTGGCATCATCTTTATACGAATTAGCAAAAGAACAATCAATTAAAACTTTTTCCCAAAATTTAATGGACTATTTTGCTGCAAATTTTGATCTAAAAAACATCAATATAAATACTTTTTCAATGAATTTAATTAAATTAAATTGAATTATAAAAAATTTATTAATTTCCCTATCTAATTTAAACTTTTATTTAGAAAATAATCCGTTTAATAATTCTAATAAGTATGACGACATAAATAAAGGTAAAGAACAAGTTAAATCCGATTATAAAAAATATCTATATGATGAAAATTTTTCAATTACTATTTTTGAATCAGAAGAAATTCCGATTATAAATTTAACTAAAGTTTTGAACAATTTATTAAAAGAAATACAAAAGCAAATCAAAAACGAATTTTTAAATAAATTTTTAAATGATTATGAATTAGCAAAAAACAATATTTATGATAATAATAATCACATAAATCTAGATAATAACTTCTACACAGTTTATGATGTTTTATTGAAAAACGTTGATATAGATTATGGCTTAGATAATATCTTAATTAATTTTATTAAATAATATGGATTATGAAGCTACACAATTTAATTGTGGAAGCTTTTTACTTTAATAAAAATTAAAGAAATTTATACTAAAATATGCCGAAATGAGAGCTTGGTTTTTATGGTTTAATTAATATATATGAATGTAAAAAATAAAGGCATGTTATTGGAATCAATAATCAATAGTACTAACTTGTTTTATTTTAACCAAAAAGTTGCGATGATCCATAAGAAAAATCTTGATGTACAGTTTAAAGGTGTCGATATTAAAAATCATAAGTTAGTATTAAAAGAAGCAACAATAAAATCTAAAAGTACTGTAGATTATTATGGAATATATAAAGGAAAATTTCTTGCTTTTGAAGCAAAAAGTACAGAGGATAAGAATTTATCCTTAGCAAATATTAAAAACCACCAAATTGAATATTTATCTTTAGTCGAATCATTTGGAGGTATAGCTTTTTGAATATTTTATTTTAAAATTCAAAATAAATTTATTTTAATCAAGCATAGTGACCTTAAAAATATAATTAAAAATAAAAAAACATTGTCCTTTGATTTATGCAAAGAACAAGGCATTATTTTAGAATTAAGTTTTCCAGGCGTACTGGATTTCATAAATTATATTTAATTATTTTTTATTTTTTTTGCTTACACCATTTAATCTATCTTTGTAAGCTGATGAAAATTTAAATCTTGGATCAATTTTAGGTGCGACTTCAATTATTTCTTTTGTAATATTGTGGGTTTTTGTTTTTCCGGGGATGAATTTAGATGAGAAATTTCCAAAACCAGATATTGAAATAGAATTGCCAGCTTTTATTTCTTCTGAAATAACAGCAATAATTCCATCAAAGGCTCCTTCAATTGAATATTGTTGAATTCCAGTTTGTTCGCTAACTCTTTCAATTAATTCTTTTTTATTCATAATATATACCTCTATTCAGTTTTTAAAGGTCGTTTCATTAATGTTTTAATTATTTCATTCGGGTCGTTTTTTAAGTATATGATTTTATAAATTGATTCAATTATTGGTAAATCTAATGTTTTATTTTTTATATATTGATTATAAACAACTTCAATTGATTTTAAACCTTCAATGGTTAATTTGTTTGCATCAAAATCTTTATTAAAAAAGTTTTTGCCATAAGTGTAGTTGCGAGATTTATCTGATAATGCAGTAAGCATTAAATCCCCAAGCCCTGTTAAACCATTATTAGTTTCAATGTTTCCGCCAATAAATTTAGTAAATTCTTTCATTTCTACAATACTACGTGTTAATAATGCTATTTGAGTATTGGTTGAATAACCTAAGGCATCTAACATGCCAGAAGCGATTGCAATAATATTTTTAAAAATTGCGCCGGCTTCTGCTCCTTTTACATCGGTTTGAGAATAAACTCTAAAGTAGTCATTAGAAAAAAGATTTTGAATATCATTAGCTAGCTCAAGATCATAAGAAACGGCATCAACTAATGTTATATTTCTATTAACAATGTCTAAAGCAAAAGATGGACCTATCAATGATACAATGCCCTTAACATTTTTATTCAACTTAGTTAAACTGTCCATTTTTTCATGTACAGATATATTACTTTCGGGCCAAAATCCCTTAGCAACATTAATAATAATAACTTTTTTTTCTAATTTATTAATTACTAATTCGAATACACTTGGTAAAAATTTAGTTGGTATTGCAAACAAAATATAATCAACATCTTTAATTGCGGCGCTTAAATCAGTTGTTGTAGTAAATGAGGGTATTTTTATTTGGTCTGAAAAATATTTGGTATTGCAGCCTTTTTCAAGGTCACTTAGTTCTTTTAAATCAATTCCATAAATAATAATGTCATGATTATTATTTGCCAAAACTGTAGCACATGCAGTTCCCATTGCTCCACTGCCTAATATTGCTATTTTATTTTTCATATTATTCCTCGTTTTTCTTATTTTTATTACGTAATACTAATTCGATTGGAGTTCCACTAAAATCATAGTTTTCCCGTATTTGATTTTCGATATAACGCAAATATGTGAAGTGGGCTAATTCGGTATTATTGACAAATAATACAAATGTCGGAATTTTAGCTTCAACTTGTTTACCAAAAGTTATTGATAAACGACGACCATTAATTGAACTTGCAGGTCTAATCATTTGAGCGGTCATTAATAAGTTATTTAGTTGGTTGGTATTAATTTTTCTTGAAATATTTTCTTTAACACGAATAATTTCATCTCTTAATTTATTAATACGGTTGTTATTTTTTGCCGATATGAATACAATTGGGGCTCAATCAACGAATTTTAATTTCTTAGCTAAGTTCTTTTTAAATTCGTGCATTGTATTAGTATCTTTTTCAATTAAATCTCACTTGTTAACAATAACAATCATTGGTTTTTTTAACTCATAGGCAATACCAATAATGTTTTGGTGGAAGTGACTAACTTCATCGGTTGCATCTAGTAATAATAAACATAAATCAGCGTCTTCAATTGATTGCGTAGCTCTCATTAATGCATAGTGTTCGATACTATCGGTAAGTTTACTTTTACGTTTGATTCCGGCTGTATCCACAACTTCAAATTCTACACCGTTAATTTTAATAACTGATGATACAGAATCTCGCGTTGTACCCGCAACATCGCTAACAATCGAACGATTTTCATTGGCTAGTGTGTTAAGTAAGGTACTTTTACCAACGTTAGCCTTACCCAATAAAGCTAATTTAAAGTATTTATCATCCTTGGCATTGCTAAAATCCAAGTGTGATAATATACCATCAAGTAAGTTACCTACGCCATCACCATGAATTGCGCTGATAGGATAAATTTCAGAAAAACCTAAGGAATAAATTGAATTATCAAAATAATCTGTCCGACTTCCTTCTAATTTATTAACCGCAACTAAAACCGGTTTATTAGCTTTTCTTAATAATTGGGCAACATAATAATCTTCCGTTGTTAAATTATCACGACCATCAATTAAGAAAACTATAACGTTAGCTTCATCAATTGCTATTTGAGCTTGAATTTTAATTTGTTCTTTAAAATTTTCATTTTCAATAGTAATACCACCGGTATCAACAATTCTAAATTCTTTTCCGGCTCATTCGGCATCTTCATAAAGACGGTCACGAGTTACACCAGGACTATCATAAACGATTGATTTACGTTTGTTAATTATCTTATTAAAAAGAGTACTTTTACCAACGTTGGGTTTACCAACTACTGCTACTATATTTCTTTGCGCCATACTTATAACCTCTTTAATACTTCTTGATACATAGCTTCGAAGTTTTCGTCAATGCTCATATCTGATGTATCGATTTCTATACTTCCTTCGCTAACTTTTAGAGGATCTACTGCGCGATTCATGTCATTATAATCACGAATTTTCATTGATTCTAAAACATCTTCATATTTTGATTCAATGCCCATTTCATGATCTTGTTTAACACGACGCATAGCTCTAACTTCAGGAGTTGCTCATAAGAAAAACTTTACTTCTGCGTCCGGCAAAATACGATAAGTTGCATCTCGACCATCAACAATAATTCCTTTATATTTTGCGCCAAATGTTTGGATAAATTTATTAACTTTTTCTCTAACACTTGGGAATTTGGCAATTGATGATGCTCCTCTTGAAATATTGTCTTCTCTAATTTTTAAAGTTACATCTTCATTTTTGAAAATGATTTTATCATCTTCAGTTACGTGTAAATCTTCGATGTGTCATGCATCATTTACTGCTTGTTCGTTTTCTAAATCGATATTATTTAAAATCGCATTATAAGCAATAACTCTATAAAAACTCCCACTACTTAAAAATTTGTATTCAAGTTTTTTCGCTAACATAGTTGACATAACTGTTTTACCGACCCCAGAAGGACCGTCTATAGCAATATTAATTCGTTTTTTCATACCGTACTCCTCTTTTTTATTTTGATAATTCTTCAATAACCTTTTTTCAATATAAATTTTCATTTTTGATTTTAAACTGATTTTTTTTAACTTGATTTTGTTCTAGGTTTTCAATTTCTGATTTGACTTTATTAATTTTTGCAATTTGAAGTCCATAATAAACTTCAGAAACTTGCAAATTATTGTTGCTTAACTTTATCTCAAAAGATTCGATATTTTTAGAAAAATCATTTATAAAAAAATTAGTTTCATTATTTTGCTGAATATTAAAATAATGATATATTTTAGCAAAAATGGCACTGTATTTTTTGTAATTTTTGAAAGATTTTTTTTCTTCTTCACTTAGTTTTTTTAATTCTTTTTTTGTCAATGACATATTAGCTTATTTAACTAAATATTTGATATTGTGAAGATTTTTTTGCGTCCTTCAGAATGCACTTTTCCAGTTTCTTTATCAACATATTGATATGTAAAGCTTAATGTGTTTAAGCTCTTGGCTGGATTTCATATTACGGCAGGATTATCTCCATCTTTATATGGAATAATATCAAATAAATTCCCAGGGAATATATCTGGGTATGCATTTTCTTGAGCAATTGAATTTTTAAATCAAGTAAAACATTCATCAATAAATTCTTGACTTTTTGTTCATTTGGGATCATTACTTTTTTTAATTATTGAAGCCACTTCTTTTAAAAGTTTCGGCTCATTTAAATAAAATTGGGTTCCTTGGTTCCATTTTTCTTCATTAGTTAATATAGTTATGACTTGCGAACTTTCATAGTAATATTTAGATTTTTTAGTGCCCTTAATATCGTTTAATTCAAAGTCGCCCCGCGCATATTCGTAATTCAAAGTAATCTCAAATGAAACTTTAACTTCATTAAGTTTATCGGTTGGTTCGATATTTGTGTATTTAAAGTTTAAAAATTTGATTTCATCAAAATTACGATTTGTTATTAGTCTAGTTGATAAATATGAATTAACATCAAACTCTTTCGGTCTGTCTTTTAGCAATTTATTTATTATCTTTTTCGGAGTTTTGGGATTATTAAGTTCGGGATGAGCTTCTTCATATGCTTTTATAGCGCTTTCAGATTGTTCTTTTAATTGGCCGAATGAACTTAATAAAACTTCCGAACTTACAGGGATTATGTTTGATTTTTTAATTTCAATTTCGGCAGCAGTTTTCTTAAAGTCGGCAGGACTTCAATATTCTTTTCTAACTTTTTGGCTATTTTTTACAACAAAATAAATAGCACCACCAATTGATGCTGCAATCGCAACGGGACCAATTGTTCAAGAAAGTATGCTATATAACTTACGCTTATTAACTTTTTTACTTGATTTATTTTTTTCCATAATAGACAATTTTATATTAAAAATACTTTAATATAAGAAAACTATGCAACTTTTTTATTAATAAATAAAAAAATAGCGCAAAGTGCTATTTTTTAGTTGTTTTTTTGAAAAATCTCTTTTTAGGATTATCAATATTGCGAATATAATGACATGACGGGAAATTAGAACAACCGATGAATTTTTGGTGTTTTGCCTTTGTATAGCGGTAAACTAATTCAGATCCACATTGAGGACATAATTCGTCAAGTTTTTCTTGTGGCAATACCGTAATTTCAATTGTTTGGCTTGCGTCATCAAGATTTTCGTTGAATTTTTCTCAAAATGATTGCATCAATAATTTGTAATTTTCTTTTCCTTCTGAAACCAAATCTAAATCTTGTTCCACCTCAGCTGTATATTCTTCATTCATTGTCTTAGGAAAACCATTAACTAATTTTTCTAATACAACTGTACCAAAATCGGTTGGGTATAATGTTCCATTTTTTGATTCAACAAACATACGGTTTTTGATAATGTTAACAGTTGAAGCAAATGTTGAAGGACGTCCAACTTTAATATCATCAAGAGTTTTGATTAAAGAACCCTCATTATATCTTGCGGGCGGATTGGTTTCTTTATCAGCCTTAAAGAAGTTTTCGACATGTAATCTATCGCCAATGTTATATTTTGGTAATGGTTTTGCATTTTCATATCCTGAAATTACATAATAACCATCAAAAATTACATTGCTGTATGACATACGGAAATAATATTCATTATTTTTTAATTCGTATTGATGGATTTCTCTTTTTGGTGTTGCCATAATTGCCATAATTGTTTTATCATAAATTAATTTATAAATGTATGAATCAACATCATTTAAATTATGTTCACGAGTAGCTTTTTCAGGAGTTAAATAAATATCAGTTGGTCTAATTGCTTCGTGGGCATCTTGTTCACCACTGAACCCTTTGATTTCGTGTGCCACATATTGAGGCCCAAATTTATTTGCAATATATTCTTTAGCTTTTTGAACAAAAGAATCACTCATTCTAGTTGAATCTGTTCTAGGATATGAAATTAACCCAGCTTCGAATAATTTTTGTGCGCTAATTTGTACTATCGAAGATGAATATTTGGCTTCTTTGTATAACACTGATTGTTTAAAGGGAGTAATCATTGATTCTGATCTTTGACTAATTTTATAATCAGATACAATAAGCTCTGGATTTTTATTTAATTCATTGATTATCTTAAGGGCATTTTCACGCTTAATTCAAGTGTTTTCTCCTTTGAAATCAGGGTTATTTTTGAAAAAGAAAGTTGCTTGAATTTCTTCGGTGATTATTGCTTCTATTTTTGAATATAAGACAGGGATAAAAGCAGCTATTTCTTTTTCTCTATCTACAACTAATTTTAAAGCGATTGATTGAACTCTACCTGCCGATGGTGTTGTTGGAGTGTTTTTGACTTTTCTTTGCATTAATTGCGATAATTTAAAGCCGATAATACGGTCAAGCATTCTTCTTGCTTTTTGAGCATCTACTAAATTAACATCAATTTCATGAGGATTGTTGATTGCGTTTTGAATTGCTTCATTAGTAATTTCATTATATTTAATTCTTTTATATTTATTTTCAATTTTTAATGTGGTTACTAAATTACTTGCAATTGCTTCTCCTTCGCGGTCAGGGTCAGTTGCAATTAAAACTTCTTTAGCGTCTTTAGTAGCAGCTTTTAATTCAGAAATAATTTTCTTTTTACTTGGATCTTCTACCATTTTAGGTTCTCAATTATCAAAATCAATTCCTAAATTACCTTTGCCACGTGTCGAAAGCTTCAAAATATGTCCAACACATGATAAAACCTCAACATCGTCACCGACATATTTTTGGATTGTACGAACCTTATTTGGCGATTCAACTATCATAACTTTATCACTCATATTTGCCTCCTTGAATGCTTTAACAATGTATTAATAATAGCACAAAGCATATATTCGAACAAAAAAATGACTAGAATTTTTCTAATCATTTTTTATAAACGTCATCTTTTGAATTATCAAAAATTTGTTTTAATTTTTCTTTATCTTCTTTTTTAAATTCTGGTACATAAGGCTTAATTGTAACAATTAAATTACCTTTACGTTTTGTATTAATAATAGGGAAACCAAAGCCTTGAAGAGTTATTATGCCATCTAGTTGCATATTCTTGTTTAGTTTTACTTTTTGTTTTCCATATGGCGTTGGAATTTCAATTTCTTCTTCTAGTATAATTGATTTAATCGAAATTGGAACACTTAAAATAATATCGTTATTTATGCGTTCAAAGTTTTTATCAGGGCGAACGTTAATTACTATATATAAATCACCATTTTCGCCGCCATTAGTTGATGGCATTCCGTATCCAGCTAGTTGAATTGTTTGACCAGATGTAACTCCGGCTGGAATATTAATAGTTTCCAATACTTCTTTTTTAACATATCCATGTCCAGAACAGGTTTTACATGCATTTTTAATTATCTTACCCGCTCCACCACATTTATTACATTCGGAAAGAGTTGAGAAAAATCCCATACTTTTTTGAATGTGGCCAGAGCCTTTACACAAATCACATGTTACAAGGTCGGCCGCGCTTTCGGCACCTGAACCTCCACAGTTGCCACACTTTTCAGTTTTATTTAATTTAACTTGGGTTGTTTTACCGAAAATTGCATCATTAAAATCGATAGTAAGACGCATTTGTAAATCATCACCTTTTGCTTTTGCTCTACGTGAAGATCCGCCAAAACCAAAAATGTCTTCAAACGGATTACCATTTCCACCAAAGCCTCCAAAGGTTTCTCTAAAACTATCGAAAAATGAACTGAAAATATCCTCTGAATAATGGAAAAAATTTTGATCAAATGCACCATGGCCGAATTGGTCATATTTTTTTCTTTTTTCAGGATCTGATAAAACTTCATAAGCTTCTGAAGCTTCCTTGAATTTTTCTTCAGCCCCGGGTTCTTTATTACGGTCAGGGTGATATTGCATAGCTAATTTTCTATATGCAGATTTAATTTCCTTTTCGGTTGCATTTTTTGAAATACCAAGTACTTCATAATAATCTCTTTTTTTGTTTTCCATAATTTAGTATTTTAGCACAAAAAATAAAAGAGTGCTAATTATAAAAACTTATTTAAGAAATGAATAATAAAAAAGCTCAAAAGAGCTTTATAAATTTTTTTGATTAATAATCGCAATCCGTCATTTTCCGTTAATATCTTTTAAAAAATTAACTTTATCACCATAACGTTTTTTTAAATAATCATATGAATTAAAATCGATTTCAAAAACTAAATAGCCATTATCTAATAAATAATCCTTAGCTTGGTTGCAAATAAGTTCATAAAATAACGTGCCTTTATTTTTTGCATATAGTGCTTTGCTTGGCTCATATTTTAGTGACTTTGCAAACTTATCTTCTTTATTTAAATAAGGGGGATTAGAAATGATTAAATTATATTTATCTTTTACTTTTGAAAACAAATTAGACTTGAATACATTTACTTTCAAATCATTCAATTTAGCATTGAATTTAGTTTGCTTGATGGCTTGATTGCTAATATCAATTAACGATACATCGCATCCGATATTTTTAGCAATTGCTAAACCAATAAACCCAGAACCGCAACCAATGTCTAATACTTTGCTTTTTTTATTAATCAACGGATAAGCTGCCAAAATTACTTCTTCTGTTTCATAGCGCGGGATTAAAACTTTGTATCTAATGTCCAATTTTACATCTTGCATTTCTTGCCAGCCGATAATTTTTTGAACCGGAACATCTTTTTTTAATAATTTAAGTTCCTTTTTAGATACAAAAAGAGGTAACCCGTAACGCATCTTTTCGCGTAGTAATACCTCTTTTTCAATCATTATGCACCAGCCGCTTGAATTTTTTTGGCTTTTTCGTCAGCTACTAAAGCTTCAATTATTTTATTTAAATCGCCTTCCATAACGACTTTTAAAGAAGTAGAGAAACCGATTCTGTGATCGGTTACCCTATCTTGAGGATAATTATATGTACGAATTTTTTCGCTTCGATCACCGGTTCCTGCTAATTTACGTAATCCACTTTCTTCTTCTTCACGTTTGCTTAATTCAATTTCATATAAACGAGATTTAAGCACTTTCATAGCGGTTTCACGGTTTTGAATTTGGCTACGTTCATCTTGTGATGTTACGACAATTCCTGAAGGTTTGTGAGTGATTCTAACAGCAGAGTCGGTTGTGTTAACTGATTGACCACCAGCGCCTGAAGATCTGAATACATCAACTTCAATATCTTCTGGTCTGACTTCAATTTTAATATCGTCATCAACTTCTGGCAATACAGTTACAGTGGCAGTTGAAGTATGCACGCGTCCTTGGGTTTCGGTTTGAGGAACTCTTTGTACACGGTGTACACCACGTTCAAATTTTAATTGAGAGAAAACTTTTTCGCCTTTAACGCTAAACACAATTTGACTAAATCCACCGGCCGAACCATAAGTTGAATCGATAACTTTAATTTTGAAGCCCTTGCTTTCACAATATTTTTGATACATTTTAAATAAATCACCAGAAAAAATATTTGCTTCATCTCCTCCGGCTGCGCCACGAATTTCCATGATAACATCACGTTTATCGTTTTCATCTTGTGGTAATAATAGTTCTTTAATTTTTTCTTCTAGTTCTTCCATTTTTGTAACTTGATTATCAATATCGTTTTTAGCTAACTCAATTAACTCTTCATCTTTTTCATTTGCCAAAATATCTTTTGACATTAAATATAAATCTTCAATATCTTGATATTTTTTGAAGGTTACATAAATTTCTTCAATGTTGGCACGTTCTTTGTTTATTTGAGTATATTTTTTGATGTCGCTATAAACTTCAGGTAGATTCAATTTTTCGCTTAATTCTTCGTATTGCTTTTTAATTGAAAGCAATGATTCATACATATTCTTTTCCATAGTAAAATTATTATAACAAAATAATAAAAAATAAAAAAACAAAATAGCATAGCTATCTTGTTTGCAAAAATTATTTTCTTTTTCTATTGAAGCGAACAACACTTGAAATTAATAATGTCAAAGCTAAAAAAGCAATTACATAAACAATTGAACCCCAAATAGGCATGTTACCTTCGCCAACAAAATATATATTATGGAAACTTGCGAATTCATTGCTGCTAAATGTTGCGTTGTTAAATGTGATGTATTTAAGCGCCTGCGTAATTTGTGCTCCTGGCAATAATGATGATGCTTGAGCAATTCCTTTAGGTAATCTGTCAATAGGAACAAAAGCGCCGATGAAGAAACCAGATACTGATGATAAAGCGCCAACTAATGCTGAAAAGGCTGAAGAACTTTTTACATAACTGAATACAAAAGCAAAGAATGCGGAGTTCATAATAGCTGATAAAATCACAACACCCAATATTGCAAATGTTCTAGGCGCATCTAGTAATGGTTCTAAATCTCAACCAGATCAACCATAGCTAATTTCGACTTTTTGGAATCCTTTGGTTGCGGCTACATACATAAGCATTAAAATAAAAATCAATGTGCTGATTGCAATGTTAATTAAGATGTTAACAATCAAATAACTCATTCTAATGCTTGAAGAACGTACAGGAGTTATCGATAAATCGTTTAATACTTTTCTTTCGTTATCACTAACAATTAATACTGATAAAGAAATTGCGTTTGTTAATGTGGTCATTGATAAAACACCAACCATCAATGAACCAGCTCCAATTTGATTTTGAATTTCTTCTGGAGCGCCTGTTGTACCAGCAGTAAACAAGTATTTTGCGAACAAAATAAAAATCAATACTGTTACTAATGGTGAAAAGAACATTGTAAATACTCTTCTTTTATCTTTAAAAAATAGTTTAATGTTTCTTTTGACTAAATAATTAAGTTCGTACATTATTTTTGAGCCTCCTTAATGTCTTCGGTTACATTTAAGAAAACCTCGTCCATTGTTCCTTTGATTAATTCAAAATCTTTAAGTATTTCTTCGTTTTCGAACACAAATTTTTTAGCATCTTCATAAGTGTAGAATTTAACAATGTATTTATTCACATCGTATACAAAATTTAGTTGTTTGTCACTCAATCATTGGCTGAATTTAGCATCTTTAGCTGAGTTTATATTTACTCTAGCTGAAGCAAATTTATTTTTTAATTCGGCCGGAGTTCCTTCAGCAATTTTTTGACCTTTATTTAAAATAATTGCATAGTTACAATTATTTGCTTCTTCCATGTAATGTGTTGTCAAAACAATAGTTAATTTGTGATCTTTTTGAATTTTATCTAATGTATCTCAAACTAATTTTCTTGATTGAGGGTCTAAACCAGTTGTCGGTTCATCTAAGAATAAAATTTCAGGTCTGTGAACTAATGCTCTAGCAATGTCAACTCTTCTTCTTTGACCTCCACTCAAACTGCCGTAGCTTTGGTTTACAATTTCTTCTAATTTAAATTCTCTAACAACATCATCAACTAGTTGTTTAGTTGTTTTGTCTTTTATATAATGATGATACATGGCTGCTCTTGACATTAAATTTTCTTTAACACTTAGCAAATCATCTAATATTGATTGTTGGAAAACAATTCCAATTTTGTTTCTAATATTTTGTGAATTTTTATCGTCACTTAAACCGTCGATGATAACTGTTCCACTATCTTTTGTTAGTAAACCTAATATAATGTTTAAGGTTGTTGTTTTACCAGCTCCATTTAAACCTAGAAAACCGTATAATTCACCTTTTTTAACTTTAAAACTCAGGTCGTTTAAAGCTTTTTTGCGTTTAAAAGTTTTGGTTAAATGGTTGACTTCAACAATATATTCATTTTCCATAACTTCTCCTTGTATTTTAATAATAAAATAATTTTACAACAAATTAAAATTTAAAATCAATAAGAACGATTTTGACACAATTTAAAATCAGCATCATAAAATTATCTTAAATTTTAATATTTTAGATTTAGTGAAAATAAATAAGTAACAACGTTTAAAATCAAAAAAACTAAAAAAATCATGTAATTTAATATTTTTTATATATAATAATAAGAGCAATTGCCGTCATAGCTCAGGGGCAGAGCACTTCCATGGTAAGGAAGGGGTCGTTGGTTCAATTCCAATTGACGGCACCATTTCAAGCAATTGACCAAAGCGCCTTGGCGCTTTTTTTATTATTGTTTATAACTTCAAAAAAGTAAAATAAAAAGTGGTATTAACCACTTTTTAAAGTCACATTTAAGTGAAATGGCACGGGTAGCAAGACTCGAACTCACAACACACGGGGTTGAAGCCCGTTGTTCTACCATTGAACTATACCCGTATTGCTTTATTATTTTACATTATAATTATTATTTTTTTACAAAAAAATTATAGTCAAGCAATTTTATGTGTATTAAATTTAAAAATAACCCCGAAGGATTATTTTTCAAGTTTTGATTCTAAAAGATTTACGATATCACCAACAGTTTTTAATTTCATTAATTCTTCGTCAGTGATTGATATATTATATTTATCTTCCATATCAGTAATTAAAACAACAAGGTCTAGACTATCAATGTTTAAGTCTTTGATATTAGATTCTAAATTGAATTTTGTTTTAGTTAAACATTTTAGTAATTTAAAAATAATTTCTTGCGCGTTCATACTGGAAATTATAACTTATTTGTTGAAATTTGGTATGTAACAGCGCTTTTTTCTTGATTATTTTTTCATTTAAAAGTTATTAATACATTTTGATCGTCGACTATTTTATAACTATAATTTACTGTTCCATCGACGGCAAGCGTTCTATTTAAAACATCTTTGATAATATATGCTATCATAGGTTCGTCAATTCAGGCTTGACCGTTTTTGAAATTAAGTTGATCATAATAATCTTTGCTAGTTATTTCAGGGAACACTTTATTTCACGGAATTTCTCTTAATTCAATCGGTTGCTCTGGAGTTGAATTATTTATATTACTCGTTTCACTATTTTCTAAATTGTCATTATTTTTATTATTATTCGCTTTATTTTTATTCAAATTATTGTCATTATTATTAACTATATTATTATCTTCATTTTTATTTAAATCTGTTTTGTTTTTTGAAGTCAAAATGAATACAGTTGCCATTGCGCCAACACTCAACACTGCTGCTGCACTCATTGAAATTCCTAAAACTATTTTCTTCTTTCTTTTCACTTACACACTTCCTCAATAATTTATTTCATCAATGGTTTTTGCATTATCCATAATACTTCTGATATTTTGAACTTTGATTTTATTATATTGGCCATTAATGTAACCATTAATTTTTTTTGTTTTTAATTTAATTAAACCGTCAATACTATTAAAAAAAGGTCTTTCAATGTATTGATTATTCACGACCGAAAAATTTTTAATTTTTTCTCCGAAGTTTAGCAATATTTCACTAAAGAAATTACCACTGAAATTTAATGGAATTAATAATCCACGTTTTGCCTGCATATTGTTAGGTGAAACAATAGTTTTTTGTAATGTTTTATCTCAAAAACTATATGAGTCAACTAAAATTGATTTTTGATTATCTCAAGGATTATAAATAACATCATAATCTCCTTGTATACCAGTGTTGCTAATTTTTAGTTTTATACTCAAATTAGAGATATCGCTTTGTTCTATAAAATGAGTTGATTGCCCGTCACTACTGATTTTTAAGATTTCAAAATCAAACAACTTTTTATTATGCAACCCCTGTTCTAAAACTGCTGGTTTGAATTGAAAGCTTAGATATTCTCTATTTTCAAAATGACGCATGAGTTTGTGGTCATTAAAATCAGGAAAACTTTCAATAATTATTTTAGTAATTAAATTAATGTTGATTGGTTCGCCATTAGTTTTCAACGTAGTGTTATTTTTAATTTTATTAATAAAATATGTAAGTCTTTCAACCTGATATCAAGTTTTGTTTACTTGATAAAATATTTCAAAATTTATATTTTCAATATCTTCAAAATTAATTGAGTTGCTATCTTTGTTTAATTCGTTAATTAATGAAAATACATGATGGTTTGTTTCTGGGTTAATTGAATGATTGAACTCAATAGGTTTGTTATTTATTAAAGCTCTAATTTTTATATCTTGTATTTGTCGATTGAAATTAGCATAAGACAATTCTAAAATATATTTATTATTTTTAATCAATCTACGTAGTTGCAATTTAGCATATTGATTGATGTTACTTCAATTTAGTAAATACTGATACCGCTCAGCTTTAACATAATAATTTTCTACTCAAAAGTCACGCTTAATTTCGCTTGCATTAGCTGTTATAAGCATTTAAAAACCTCAAAAATAAATTGACAATAAAGTGCAATTTTTTATAGTAAGCATTTTTCGATCAATGGTCTAAATATCAATCTGGATCATTGTTTTTTGCAATGAAATTCTGGGTGAAAATCAATTTATCTTCGTCATTTAATGAAGCTAAAAAAACATCTAAAGCTCCGCATGATAAATGATTATTTTTCATTTTTTTAGCGTTTATACTGACTTTTTCATACAAACAAAATTTATAAATGAATTCTTTTTTTTGTTGTAAACATAACTTTTGTATTTTTTTATATGCATCGTCATTCATAACATTTCTCTCTTTCCATTTTTATTACACAATAAAGTTTTAAAAAAAATAAAAATTTGGAACTTTAAAAAATATATATTTATAATATAAATATAAAAAAATGAAAGTCTTAGATCATGGAAGAAAAAATTAAATTACAAAAACTAATAAGCCAAAGCGGATATTGCTCAAGACACGAAGCTGAAAAATGAATCGCGGATGGAAGGGTGTTTGTAAATGGCGAACAAGCCCACATTGGCTTACGTGTCTGTGAAAATGATAATATTAAAATTAATGGTAAAGATTTAATTAACAAACAAAATAAACACATATATATATTATTGAATAAACCTATGAACACCATCTGTACATTAAAAGATCCACAAAATCGTAAAACAATTTATGAATACATGCATTTAGAAGAATACGCATATTCAATTGGTAGATTGGATTTCAATACTACTGGTGTGATTATTATTACTAATGATGGGGATTTGGCAAATAAATTAGCTCACCCTTCATCTGAAGTTGAGCGTGAATATATTGTGCAACTGGAAAAACCTTTAAGCGAAAAAGACCTTAGTTATTTAAATTCAAATTTCGTTAAATTAAATGGTAAATACTCGCGCCAAAAAGTTAGCGAAATCGGTGAAAATAAATATTCAGTTATTTTAAAAGAAGGACGTAACCACCACGTTAAAAATCTATTTTTATTAGTTAATAATTACGTCAAAAAATTACATCGAAAATCATATGGGCCAATTACTGATAAAAACCTAAAAGTCGGGGCATATCGTAATTTAAGTCCGCATGAAATTAAGGTTTTAAAACAAATCGCAGCAAAATAAAATCGCCTCATCGGCGATTTTTTTATTTATTATTTTCAATAATTTTTGATATTTTATTTTTTAAAGATGTTTTGTCAATACCTAATAATTTGGCCACATCTTTTGAATTTCCGCCGGTTACATATGAATCGACACCTAGATTGTATTTAGCGAATTTGCTTCATCCAAATGTTGTTAATGACTCATATGAAATAGCGCGATTGTAATCAAAATCAAGTTTATTTAAATTTTTAATATTTGATGCTGAAATTAAAGAAATATTTAATTCGTTAGCAATATCATATAGATCTTCTATGTCTCTTCCGGTTGATATCAAAGTTCATGGCGATGCATTTTCTAATAAATAATATGCGCCTTCTTTAATTGGGTGTTTTGAAGTCTCGTTAAATCTTTTTACTATATCTTCTGAGATTGAAATCACAACTGGACCTTCAGCGTTATTAAAATAGTATTCGAACGCGCCTCTTAGTTCATTATCATCACAAGGGCGAAGGATTTCTAAATTAGGAATTGATCTTAATTGGGCAAGTTGTTCAATTGCCTGCATACTTGGTCCCTTATCATATGCTAAAACTGAATCATGAGTTAAAACATATAACACTTTGTTTTTCATTATTGCTGACATTCTTATTGCTGGCAACATATAATTTGAAAATGTCAAAGCACAAAATACAATTGGTCGAATGTTCGAATGTGATGCTAATCCATTTGTAATACTTGCCATTGCAAACTCGCGTAAGCCTAATAATAAAGCTCTTCCATTGCGGTTATTTGATGCGAAAACACCATTTGCAGATTTGATTTTATTGAATGAAGATATGTTTGTGCTTGCTAATAAAATATTGTTATATTTATCGGCTAAATTGTTGATTAATACGATTGCATTTTCGTATAAATTATCATGTTCAGAAATACCGATGTCATTGATATTTTCTTTGACTTCGTCATTTAAAAAGTTCAATAATTCATCAGAAGCTGTTCAACGCGAAGCTTTTTCATGCAATTCTTGCATTCTTTGCTTATAGGCTGTTTCAACTTGGCTATAAATTTCAAAAAAATCAGTTTTTTGGAATGATGTTTTGTCTTTTAATTCTTCAATTTCGGCTTCTTCTAAATATTTGCCATTTAAAGATCCAATATCTTCCTTGATAATATTTTCTCCGAATGCGGTTTTGATTTCGATAATTGTTGGTAAATTTGAATGTTTGGCATGTTTAATTGCTTTTGAAATCGAACGCGCCGATGCATCTTTAATAGTTACGAAATTGAAATTCAACGCAGTATATTTTGCTTTTAAATCGACTGAATATTTACTTTTTAAAAATGCGCTATTATCTGAACCGTTTGAATCAAATAAAATAATAAGTTTGTTCAAACGATTTTCGGCGGCATAAGCCAATGCTTCTTGAGCTACGCCTTCCTGTAAATCGGCTCACGAGCATAAAACATATGTATAATGAGATGCTTCAGGGAATTTATTTTCTAAATAAGCTTCCGAGATTGCAAGGCCGACTCCCATTGCAATACCTTGACCTAAAGGAGCAGTAGTTAAATCAATTCCTAATGTATTTGATTTTACAGCACTTCCTTTACAGTCACTATCTATTTGGGCGAACTTTTCCAATTGTTCTCTTGATAATAAACCGCAAAAACGTAGCATTGCATAATATAAAGCAGATGCTTGACTTGCACTTAATACAAACCTATCGCGAGCTACTCAATTAGGGTTTTTAATATCGAAATGATAGTTATAAAAGAACAATGCGTGAAAAATTTTAGCAGCACTTATTGTAATTGATGAGTGGCCACTTTGTGCTTTAGAAATTGCGGCCAAAGCATTTATCTTTAAATTGTCAACAGCAAGTTGATCAATTTTTTTACTATTTTTCATTAAAAGTACCTTCAAAAACTAAATTAATATTGTTTGGTTTTGTGTTGATTAGAGAGAAAACTTTTTGTTCAATTAAAAAAATTAATTTTTTAGTTTCGAACGCAAAGTTCTTGATATTGTTAACTTGATATTTCATGCTAATATCAATGTTTGATTTTGAATTATTGGTTGTGATAATTAAATCATCAACTAATCTAATTCCCGGATTAAGTTCAAAGAATTGCATTATTGATTCTTTGATTGCGATTAATTCCACCCTGTAAGTGAAATTCATTTTGGTATTGACAATAACACTATCCATTATTATGCTCTTCCGACGTATTTGCCAGTTTCGGTTGATACTAAAACTTCTTCGCCTTCTTTAATGAATAAAGGTGTTTCAATTACAAAACCTGTTTCTAAAGTAACTTTCTTTTGTGCAGCTTGGGCTGTATTACCTTTAACTGCATCTGGTGCTTCAATAACTTTTAAAGCAACGTTAGATGGTAATTCGATATCTAAAACTTCGCTTTCAAATTTACGAACGATAACTTTTTGCCCTTCTTTTAAAAAGTTTAATTCTCAAGTTAAGTGTTCAACTGGAATTTCAATTTGTTCGAATGTTTGTTGGTCCATTAAAACAACATTGTCACCAGCATTGTATAGATAATCCATACCTACTTTGTCGATCATTGCTTTTTCGACTTTATCTCCACCGGTGAATGATTTGATGGTAGTTGAACCGGTTCTTAAATCTTTTACTTTTGCTTTTACGTTAGCTTGTCCACGGCCTTGTTTTGAGTGTTGTGCTTCTAAAACAACATAAATATTTCCTTCTAATTGGAAAGTTACGCCTGGTTTTAAATCGTTTACGTTAATCATTTTTTTCTCCTTGTTTATTTATTTGACATAAAATGCATTTAATAATTATAGATACATTTATTTAATAATAAATAAAAAAACAATTTTTTAGCTAAAAAGCGTCTTAATTTAATAAAAGGTCTAAAATTGTATGTATGGTTAATCAAGAAAATTTTAAAAAAGCAACACTAACAAAAAAAGAACATAAATTATACGAAATCTTAATAAAAAAAATAAAGCAATGATTGCAACAAAAAGTAGCTTCGGCGCATTCTAATGGAGTGACGTTAGGAATCTCGGGCGGCATTGATAGCGCAACATTGGCTGTATTGGCAAACGATTTATTTAAGGAAAATGCTCACTTTTATTATTTCAAAACTAAGGTTGATGAATATACTGAAAATCATGTTAAATTATTAGAAAAAAGATTGGGACGTAATATTGAAATTGTTGACTTAAGCCAAGTTTATTTATCGTTAGAGTCAACTTTAAATTTAAAAAATAGAATGTCACAATCTAATACTAAATCTCGTTTATTTATGACTTCAGCCTATGCTCTGAGTCAAGAACGTAATACTTTAGTATTAGGTACTGATAATTTAGACGAATTTTATTTGGGCTACTTTACTAAATATGGTGATGGTGGATGCGATCTTTTACCATTTGCTAATGTAAAAAAATCTGATGTATATGCAATGGCGAGATTACTGAATGTGCCGCAAGAAATTATTGATAAAAAACCAAGTGCCAATTTATATGAAGAACAATACGATGAAGATGAATTAGGCTTCACTTATGCTGAGTTTGAATCATGATTGATTGATAAATCTTCAGTATCAGAAGAAATCAGAAATAAAATCATTGCAATTCATAAAAAAACCGACCACAAGCGTAAGGCAATTCCTAGAGGTCCAAAATTAAAATAAAAAAACAACAAGCATTATAAACTTGTTGTTTTTTTATCATTTATTTCATAGGTTTTTCACTCTAATTCAGTTGAATCATCTTCTGAAAAGTCATATTTAGTATAGTCAATTCTTAATTTAACTAAACCATCTGTGTGACCAAAAAATGGTTTTATAATGTTTTTTGAAATTTCAATTCTGTTCGTTTTATGAGTATAAATTTGATTGATATCAATAATTGCGGCTATCGAACCCTTGAAAAATAAAGGGACATAAAAACCTGGTTGACCATCGCTGTTTTTGATAAATTCTTTAGTGCTTTTATCATATTTAAAAATATCATTAATGTAATAATCGTATTGAAACGAATAATTATTAATTTTTTTTAGGTTGCTTGTAATTAAAAAATTTCTAAAGTTAAAATTATTCAAAAAATTCAACGAATTAATTAGGGGTTTTGATAATTGATCTGAGTAAGATTCAATACTTTTGTTTGGATTGTTGGTAACTATTTGGGTTCGCGAAGTTGCAATATGATGTCACGGACTGCCTTGTATAATTTCGTTTATTTTAATATTGCTATTATGAGCTTCTCAATAATAAGATGCAGGTGATTTTTCTAAATTTTCTGAAAAAGTTAAATTACTTATTTTGAAATGCATAGCTTTTAGAACTGAAGATTTTCAGTTGTAATTAAAGCCATTTTGTTCTTTGTTTACATTTTTGGTTTCAACTGTACGATTTAAGTTTAAAGTAAATCCCAAGTAGTATTTTATATAGTTACGCATTCGGGTATATGACACTATTTCTATTTTATTTAAATCAGAAAAATTAATTAATGTGCCACCCTCATATTGCGTTATATAGTAAGTGTAATATTTACCATCATCTGACATAACAGATAAATCAACTTTCTTGCCATTTATTTCAATTGATTTTCTATTTTGTGATTGATATAAAATAATCGGAATTTTAAGTTCTACACTAGCCTTATCAGTAGTAAAGTCGCGTAAAATCTTAATGTAAATTGGATTATTATCCAATGCTTCGTGATTTACTATTTTTTCTTGTTGTGAATTTCCTCAAAAGCCTTCTTTTTTTGGTTCCCGATATGTTAACGCTTTTAATTTGGGTTTTAACAATTCAGTGTAACTATATTCATTTTGTACTACAGTTGCTGGTTGAGAATTTACATAATCCATTTATTATCTATTTCTTTTCAATAAATAAGTATGAAATCATGAAATTGATAAAAATATAGTTTTAAAGTTTTGGATAATCGCTTTAATGGTAGCGTTAAGATTTTCGTCTTTTACAAACTCTTTCATTCCATCCTTTCAATTCATTGTCTATTTCTAGACACTTTAAGTACATCACAAATATGGATAATGTTCATAAAATTGAAACTTTGCAAAAAAGTTATTTAAATAATTAAATAAACAAAATTTAAATTAGCATATTAATCACTGGAATGCTTTTAAGAGGAGCTTAACTTTACGATAAAATGTAGATTTTGACACAAAGAATTGTGATGGGTCAATATTAAAACCCTTGTCTGTTTTAAAAATAGCGACATAAATTTCGCGGTATTCTTCTGTTAATGAACGTTCGAATAAATTGAATAAATTAGTATAAATTTCTTTGTAAATTGACTTTAAAAACATTAATTTTTCTTTATTTACTAGACACTTTAATTCATTGATATCGATTTCTTCGGCGTTTTTGGTTTGTTGTAAATATTCATGGTATTTAACGGTTGCACCGTAAATTTGATGCATTCTTATCATGCTCCTCCTTTCTTTAATATATAACATAAAAAAATCAAGTTTTTAGAATATTTTTTTGTCCAAAAGCGTTTATATATTGAAGTGTTTCAATATATAAGAAAAAAACGGCAAAACATAAAAAAAGCCTCATTTTAAGGCTTTTTTCTGTATATCGATATTTTTTGTTAATTTTATAGGTATTTTTCAGGGTGTTCTTTTTTCATTTTTTCAATGAAATTTTCTTTATCCATTTTGCCGTATTTTTCCATTAGTTCAACGCATTCGTTGTATTCAGCTTCTGCTCATTCAACGTTTTCAAAACCAGTAACTTTGGTAACATCTTTTCCTTTGAATTCTTTATATGTTGAAAAGAAGTTTCTTACAGATACTAATCACATTTGGTCAATGTCATCCAAAGTTTTGATTTGGTCTAAACGATAATCATCAGCATGAACAGCAATTAATTTGGTATCAGTTTCGCCTGAATCGATCATTTTCATAGCTCCGATAACTCTTGCTTCTAATGAAGTTCCTGGCATGAATGTTTCAGGTGAATAAACTAAAACGTCTAGTTCATCGCCATCTCAGTCTAAAGCTTCGGCAACATAACCATAGTTGGCTGGATATTTAAAATCACCTCTTAAGATTCTGTCAACTTTAATTTTTCCGCTTTTACGGTCATATTCATATTTGATTTTTGAATCTTTACTAATTTCAATGTTTACTTCTATTTTTTTCATATTAGTATTTTAACATTATAAAGAAAATTAGAATTGCTAAATTTTCACTATTTTTTCTTAGCAATTTCACTTAATCAAAAAATTCAATTTTTAGCATATTAGACTTAAAGCATAAGGAGAGAAAATGAAAATTTATTTATTCGGTAAAATTGTACATGTTACAAATAGTTATTTAATTTTAGACCACAACGGAGAGGGTGAACTGATTTATGTTCCGAATGCGAGTCGGTTTATAAAAGATGAAGTCAAAAAGATTTTTATATCAAATGTTATTAATGAATATAATAAAACAACTTACGGATTTGATTGTTTTAAAGAATTAGTTATTTTTGAAGATTTGATTGCATTGCAAGGAATTGGACCCAAAACTGCAATTTCAATTTTAAATTATGGATGAGAAAATATTTTAAGTTTTATTGCAGAAGGAAATAAAGAAAAGCTAAGCGAAATTCCATTTGTTTCAGCCAAATTGGCAAATAATATTATTTTTGCATATCGCGATAAATATCATAAATTTTTAACGAAAATGGATAGTGAGGATTTAACAAAAATTAAAAATCAAAATAATTTATCAAAATACCAATCACAATTTGAAGAAACTATGAAAATGTTAGGTTTTAAAACTCAGCAAATTAAACTTGCCATGAACCAAATTGACATTAATGAAAATATTGAAAAATGTGTCGAAAATGCAATTAAATTAATTGGTCAAATGCAAAATGAGACAAGAGTTTAGAGTCGAACAATTTGAAGATTTTATTGGTCAACACAAAATTACTTCAACATTAAAAGTAATGATATCATCTGCAAAACATCAATCACGACCTATTGATCATATATTATTTTATGGACCACCCGGTTTAGGAAAAACTTCTTTGGCCAAGATTATTGCCAAACAATCTGATAAAAATATTATTTATGTTCAAGGACCGATGATTGAAAAAAAGAGTGATATATTGACCATTTTTTCTTCTATTCAAGACAATACAATTATTTTTATCGATGAAATTCATGGTATTAATAAAAATGTTGAAGAGCTATTATATTCAGCAATGGAGGACAATGTAATTGATGTTGTTTTAGGAGTTGATGGTGATAAAAAAATTATGCGAATGAAATTAAAAAATTTTTCTTTGATAGGCGCTACTACTAAGTTTAATTTACTTTCGAAACCATTGAAAGATCGTTTTGGATACATTGGTAAATTAATCAATTACACTGACGAGGAAATTGCGGAAATTATTAAAAAATCTGCGGCTCGTAATGATATTGAAATTGACGAAGAAGCAATATATAATATTGCTACTCATTCAAGGCAAACACCAAGAATTGCTAATAATTTATTAAAGCGTGTCAACGATTTTGCAATACATTCAAATCAAAAAATGATTGATAAAAACATTGTAAAAAGATCATTTGAATATTTAGATATTTATCCATACGGCCTTTATTATCCTCAAGTGGAATATTTAAAAACTTTGCACACAGTTTTCAATAAAAAATTTGCTTCGTTAGATGCAATAAGCTCGATAATTAAAGACGATAAGGGGTCAATTTTAAACGAAATTGAGCCATTACTTTTAATTTATAAACTGATTGAAAAATCACCAAGAGGAAGGCGTATAACACAAGCCGGAATAGATTATCTTGTATCTAGTAAATTAATTTAAAAATTAAATAAGATTATAGTATATAATTCTTAACTATGAAAAAAGCAAAGTTTTTTAGCAATAAATTTAGATGATTCATAAACATTTTTCTAATAATCGCAATGATTTTAATCGTTGTTTTTGGAGGTGTATTTTATTTAAAACCAAAACTTAAAAACCAAACTAACTCTAATGTGGTAACAACAAATGTTGGTTTAAAAATTAAAAAAACACCAGATGTTTATGGAAGAACTAACCAAAACATATCTTCAAATGAACTATTAAGTTTGACGAAAAATTATATTCAAAACAAAGATGGTATTTTAACCTCTTCATATGACATCAATTTAGCTTCAGACGAGTTTTTGACAGTTTCAAGTTATCAAGATAAAACTGAAGCAGAAAAAAAAGCTTTAGTGTCATCATTGGTTGAAAAACCATATTTAACTATTACTGACGAATTCGGTAATCCTTTATTTTACAAAGGTCAATATATTTCAAGATTCAGACATTCTCCTGCATTGGATAAGAATCTAAAAACTTTTGAAACTGAAGGTCCGCAAGATTACTATATTTCTTTAGATAAAAACCCTGCTTTAAGTAAAAACAAGCAAGGTGCGAGCCATCGTGTCGAAGTAAAATTAACCGACGAAGGATGGAACAGTTTCATTTTAATGCAAAGTGAATACAACTTTCGTTACAACATGGCAATGAATGGCGGACAAGATCCTCATTTATCGCCTTCGACAAAAGTTTATTTCTGATTAAACTTAGACAAATTTATCAAAATAGCAAAAGAAAATTTCCCTGAACAATGAAAAGCAGCTAAGGAAAACCCTGTTAACTTTGCATACGTTAACAATAGCGTAAATCCTGAAGAAATTAAAGATAAAGATGGGAAAGTTATTTCAAGAAAAGAACCTGTTTTAAAATTTAATGAAATCAACGCTAGAAAATACTTAATAAGTGTTGCATTTCCTGGTTCTTTACTATCGCCCTTAAAATCAGAATCTTCATTTTACATTTTCAATAACAACGAGCATGGTCCAACTGATAAAGAAGTTGCATCTGCAATCAACTATTCATATGCACCTTTCCAATTAAGTAATGACTATAGTTATTTTGTAACAACAAATGTAAAAGCTAGAAATAAATATTTAATTGTTATAGCGGCGTTATTTGCTATGTTTGCTGTTTTCTTAATTATAAAATACAGATTATTTGGTTTGGTTTCGGCATTAACATTAGCATTGTTCACATTTGTATTCATGGCAATTGTTACTGCATTTAATATTTATATCAACCCAATTGTTGCATTTGTATTAATTATTGCTTGCTTCTTTGCATTTGATTTAATGCATAATCAACTTGATATATTCAAAAAAGAAACGCTTGATGGTGCTAATGCTAATAAGTCCATAAATAAGGCGACAAAAAATGGTTTAATTTCAGGATTAGACGTCTCATTTGGAATGCTTGTTATAGCAATATTGGGAATTTATATTAATGTTTCTTATTTAAACACTTTATCAATAATTATGTTTATTTCCATTTTCGTTTCATTAATAATTGCGATGCTTATAAACACATGATTACTACGAAGCCTTGTTAAAACAGAAGCGTTTGATAAAACCTCAAAAGCATTAGTTTGAAATAATACTCATTTAAATAAATTAAGTTTAAAAATGAATTTAATTTCAAAATCTAAATTTTTCACGATTGGTTTTGCTTTATTTATTGTTTTGGGCTTGATTGTTTTTGGAATTTTTGCAGGTATTAATAAGTCTGCCCTTGCTGGATTAAATCTAAGCCCACAACTAACTAAGAGCACATTCTATTATTTAACTCCCGAAACGACCGTTGCATTCAATGGCTGAACATTGGATAATGCAAATTCAGTTGCTGCTGAAATTACTAAAAATATTTCAAATGCCAAAGTTGAAGTTGTTTTAAATAACGCTTCAAATAATACATATGGCATTGTTGTTACGAGTTCTTCAAATATTTCAGATTTTATTAATGGTGATTTAAATACATTTGCGAAAAACCTTGTTTCAAATGAATCAACTCAATTAGTTGTTTCATCTGAACAGTTGAATGTAGTAAATTCTGAGAGAAATATTGGTCTAGTTGTCGCTATATTAGCTGCATCTATGGGGTTTGTTTCAATTTATATCTTAATAAGATTTTCACTAATTACTATGTTTGTGACTCTTTTAAAAGAGATTTTTGCAATTATAATGGTTATTGTCTTCATGATGATTTTTCACACAGAATTCAATAACGGTATTTTTGGCGGTTTGGTATTATTAACAATGTTCAACATAATTGATAGTTTAATTAATGCTAACCGTGTTAAAGAAGAATTTAAGAAAGATTTGAATACGAAAAATTACATTTACCCAGACGATAGGGTAAAAGAAATATTTATATTACACATAAGAGAAATTTTTGCAAGACAAATGTTTAACTTTATATATGCAATAATTGCTATGATCTTATGTGCAACGTTAATGAAAACTTTAAATACAACCTTGATTTTAACATTTGGATTCGGAGTAATTTCAATCGTTTTAGTTAATTTATTCTTAATGCCAAATATTTGAATGAGATTGTACATGATTTCATTCCACAGAAAACAAAAAAGAATTGAAAACGGATATTGAAATACCGAGAAAATTCAAGAACAAACTTTCATAGGTATTAATGATTTTTCAATGTAATAAATCTAATAAAGGAAGGGCGTATGTTTAATCGTTTAAAAGGAACTAAAGACATTTATGGCTTAGAAGCAAAAATTCTAAAATATATTAGAGAAACATTTTTCAATGTTGCAAAAAACTATAATTTCGATTTAATTGATACACCAATTATGGAAGATGTTAACTTGTTTGTTCGTTCCGCCGGAGAAACGAGTGATATCGTTACAAAAGAAATGTATGTATTCAAAGATAATGGTGATAGAACAGTAGCTTTAAGACCAGAAGGAACTGCTTCGACTATTAGAGCTTTTGTTGAAAATAAAATTAATAACTTGGAATATGGCAAATTCTGTTATTTTGGCCCGATGTTTAGATACGAAAGACCGCAAAAGGGTAGATATAGACAATTTATTCAAGGTGGGATAGAATTAATCGAACCTAAAAGCGTAAATTCTAATTTTGAAATAATAAAATTAGCTGCTGATTTTCTAGATAAAATTAAAATCCATGATTACGTTTTAGAAATCAATAACTTAGGTTCATTTGAAAGCAGAAATAATTATATCGACATTTTAAAAAGTTACTTTGCAAGCTATCGTGACCAATTAAGCGATATATCAAAATTAAGATTAGAAAAAAATGTTTTAAGAATTTTAGATGATAAAGAAGAACAAGAAAAAGACTTTGTTAAAAATGCCCCAAAATTAATCGACTATTTATCAGAAGAAGAACGTAAAAACTTTGATGAACTATTAGATTTATTAAAATTATTTAATATTAATTATTCAATTAACCCATACTTGGTAAGAGGGCTTGATTATTACAATGATGTAGTGTTTGAATTTATATCAACATCTCAAGCACTGGGTTCTAAATCAACCATTTTAGGAGGTGGGCGTTATGATGGTATGATTAAGACATTCGGAGGGCCGGATCTAGATTCAATTGGTTTTGCCTTTGGAGTAGATAGATTAGCCGAAATCATTGCATATAATTTAAATGATTATCCTGAGTTAAAAAATGAAGAAACAATTCTTATTGCTTATTTGAATGATGAAGAAAAATCTGAAATATTTAAATTAGCATATGATTTAAGAAAAGAATTTAATGTTAATTTAATAAATGAAAAATTAACAATTAAGCAATTATTTAAAAAACAATTTAAATTCCAACCTACATTTTTAATTTTCAAAGAATTAAACAGTGCAAACAATGAATTTAAGGTAAAAACTTCAAAAGAAGAAAAAATTATCAAATATGATAATCTGAAAAAATTTATAGAAGAAATTACAAAAATGGAGAAATAAAATGAAAACAACATACGGTGGAAATTTAACAATTAAAAATCTAAATGAAGAAGTTACATTATATGGATGAATAGCAAACAAAAGAAAATTTAAACAACAATTATTTATTGACTTAAGAGATTCATCAGGTATTGTTCAATTAGTTCTAACTAATGTATCTGACCCGTTACTAACTAAAGAATCATGTATTAAAGTAAAGGGTAAAGTACAAAAAAGACTAGAAGCAAACCGAGAATTGAAATCGGGTGAAGTCGAAGTTTTAGTTGAAGAATATGAAGTATTGAACTCTTCTAAACAAATTCCATTTGAAATCAACAACAAAAATAGTGCAACTGCTAATGAAGATATTCGTCTGGAATATCGTTTCTTAGATCTGAGACAAGAAAAAATGCTAGAAAATTTAAGATTAAGACACAAACTTTTATTAAATGTTCGTCAATACTTTGATAAAAATGGTTTTATTGAAGTGGAAACTCCTATTTTGGCCAAATCAACTCCTGAAGGTGCACGTGACTATTTAGTGCCAACTAGAAGAAAGGGAAGATTTTTTGCATTGCCTCAATCTCCTCAATTATTTAAACAATTATTAATGGCTGCTGGTGTTGAAAAATATTTCCAAGTAGCTCGTGTATTCAGAGACGAAGACTTAAGAAAAGACAGACAACCTGAATTTACTCAATTAGATATTGAAATGTCATTCGGCGGACAAGAAGAAATTTTCGCGTTATGTGAAAACATGTGAAGCGAAGTTTTAAAACCATTAGGATGAAATATTAAGACTCCATTTCCTAAAATGGACTTCTTCTACTCAATGGAACACTACGGTAATGACAAACCAGATACAAGATATGGTTTTTTAATTGAAGATTATTCTAAAGAACTATCAACAAAATATAACAAAAAATTTGTTAAAGCGATTGTTTTTGATAGACAAGTTCAAGAAAACTTTGCTATTATCAATGAAACATTTAAAAAAAATAATGGTCAACATCTAGATATTGTTGAATTTGATAAATTATCAGACACTGAAAAAGCTTTATTTAAAGTGGTTGCTGATAAAGAAAAAATCAACACACCATATGTATTAATTTCGGCAAATGATGATGAAGATGATGCTTTAAAATCGTTAGGAGCTATTAGAACATTATTAAATGATCTTTATCAATTAGCAGACCCAAATCAATTGAACTTTTTGTGAATAGTAAATTGACCAATGTTTGAATATGATAAAGAAACTAAAACATATGCACCAGCTCACCATGCTTTCACTCAATTTGAAGAATCTACTGTTAAATATCTTGAAACAGGAGAACTAAACAAAGTAAGAGCTAAATCTTATGATCTAGTCTTAAACGGATTTGAATTAGGTTCTGGGTCAATTAGAATTTATGATCCAAAAGTGCAAAAGAAAATGTTTGATATTTTAGGAATTTCTGAAAAAGAACAACAAAGCCGTTTCGGATTCTTCTTAAAATCTTTTGACTACGGATTACCACCACACAACGGAATTGCATTTGGTATTGAAAGAGTATTAATGATATTAACGCAATCTCAATCAATTCGTGATGTTATTGCATTTCCTAAAAATGCAAAAGGTGTTGACTTATTAACAAGCGCGCCATCAGATGTTACAAAAGAACAACTAGATGAATACGGGCTTGAAGTTAGAAAATAATTATTAAAAATTAATTCATTTAAAAAAAGAAAGAAGGAAATATGGCAACAGCAGTCGCTTTAATTACAGTGTTAATGATTGTTTCATTGGCTATAATAGGTATTTCATTTATGATGGCCCCAGATTCAAACAGTTTTAGCGGGGCATTGGTAGGAAGCAACGATTTAGATTTATTCAAAGTTTCAAAAGAAAGAGGAATAAAAAAAGTTCTTAAATGATCGATGATAGTTTTAGGAGCTTTATTATTCATCTTCGCTATTGTGTTGAGAGTGATTATTCAAAAAGGTTAGTAATGTATTCAGTAAATCGTAATCGTAATAATAAAAATTCAACATTTAAACTCGAAGCTTCGGAAGTTTTAAAACTAATCCAAAATAATAACGGTCTATCTTTTATTGAAATAGCAAAATCATTAAAAGTTCCCACTGTATTTAATAAAAATTTAACCCAATTATTAAATGAATTAATTAATGCTAACAAAATAGAAATAAATCGCGATGACAAATACATCGCTATTTATTTTTTAAGAACAATAGATAGCAATATTGCCATAACAAATAAACGTCTTGGCTTTATTGATTTTGAAGAGCAAGAAGAAAAGGTAAGTGCATTTATCCCGCCCAATAATTTAAAAGGTGCATTAGATGGAGATTTACTTAAAGTAAATTTATTTTACTATTTTTCAGAAAACGGAGATAAATTATATAAAGCTAATATACTTGAAAATTTATCGCATGCTAAAAGCGTGGTCGTTGGTACTATCGATAGAAAAGGCAACCGTGTCTTTTTCAACGCTTTTGATGATAAAGATAGAGCTGTATTTGAATTTTTAGTTACTTCAACTATTCCACAAGATATAAAAAGTAATGATTTAGTAGCTTGTGAAGTTTTAAAAGCCAATACTAAAAAAGTAGTTATTGTTTTCAAAAATAAAATAGGTTCATTAGACGATAAAGAACACGTAGTTAAAAAAATTATTGCGGCTAATGATGTATCACAAAGCTTTAATACTGACGTAGTTGCGCATACTTCAACAATTCCACAAGAAGTATCAGATGAAGAAATTGCCTTGCGTCACAATCTAATTGACTTAATGACTGTTACTATTGACGGATTGGATACAAAAGACTTTGATGATGCTATTTCTTGTTTTAAATTAAATAACGGAAATTGAAAATTATACATTCACATTGCCGATGTTTCATATTATGTTAAAGAAGGCGACCCAATTGATCGAGAAGCATTAGAGCGTGGGACAAGTATATATTTACCTGATCGTGTTATTCCTATGCTACCATTTGAGTTATCTAATGGTATTTGCTCATTGAATCCTAATGTAGTTAGGGCTTGTTTAACTTTAGAATTAGAAATCAATGATAAAGGTGAAAATGTTGATGTTCAAATCTATCCAAGTGTAATTAAGTCAAATTATCGGCTAACATACAACGAAGTTAATGATTATTATAAACACGAAAGGGAAGTTCCTTCTGACGTTTCTAAGATGTTAGATGAAGCCAAAGAACTTGGCAACATAATGAGGGCTAAAAAACTTGCCGAAGGTTATGTTGATTTTGAAATTAAAGAACCCAAAATCATTATGAAAGATAACGAAGTTGTTGATATTAAAATTCGCGAAGAAGGTGAAAGCGAAAAATTAATTGAAGATTACATGGTTAGAGCAAATGAAACTGTCGCTGAGATGATGGAAGATCGTGGCATTCCTTCAATATTTAGAATTCATGATAAGCCTTCTTCTGAAAAATTAATTAACCTTCAAGAATTATTAAATTTTGCTAATATGAAAAACATTGAAGTTCCATTTGATGGTGAACCAAAAAGTTTCGGACAAATGATTGCCAAAATTAAAGAAAAAGGGTTTGATGACTATATCAAAATGGCTTTATTGAGAACGATGCAAAAAGCTGTGTATTCATCGGATAATATAGGACACTTCGGGTTGGCTTCGAAAGCATATTCACACTTCACAAGTCCAATTAGAAGATATCCTGATTTGTTGTTACACCGTTTAATTAGAAAATATATATTTGATGGCGAAAAATTAGACGAAAAAACAGCAGAAGAACAAAAACAAAAAATCGAAGAAATTGCTATCAAAAACTCTGAATCAGAAAAAACTGCTATGACAGTTGAACGTGATATTGTTGACGTAAGAAAATCTGAATTTTTCGAGAAAATGATTGGTCAAGTTTTTGAAGCAACTTTGGTTACAATCGAGAAATTTGGTGTATTCTTCAATATCGAAAAATATCAAGCTAGTGTTTTGATTAGATTTGAAGACATGAATGACAATGTTTTAAAAGTTTCTTCATTTGAAGCCAAGGGAACTAATACATCATTAAAAGTGGGTAATAATTACAATATAAAAATTACTTCAATCGACCATGAAAAAGGTAATATTAATGCAATGTTAGTATAACGTTGCATTTTTTTTGTAAAATATAGACATGCCAAAACTAATCGCAACTAATAAATTTGCTAAATCTGATTACGAAATTGAAAGCACTTATGAGTGCGGTATTTCACTATTGGGTTGAGAAGTTAAATCATTGCGGGCAAAAAATGTCAAAATGGAAAATGCTTTTTGCTCAATTAGTAATGGCAATGAACTATGAATCAACAACCTTAATATTGCACAATATATGTTAGTAAAATGCGACCCTTATCGTTCGCGTAAGTTATTAATGCATAAGGCTGAAATATTAAGATTAAAAACTAAACAAGAACGTTTAGGATTAATATTAATTCCACTATCAATTTATTGAGTCCAAAACCACATTAAAGTAGAAATAGCTTTAGCGAAAAAACTAAAGAAATTCGACAAGCGTGAAAAAATTAAAGAAGAAGAATTAAAAAGAAAAATCAAAAACGAATTGTATTAGTTGCAATTTCACGTGGGGGTGTACTGGCTTCGACGGGTATCTGAACTATTAAGTGGCAGTGGTCTGGTAGACCATAATACTTCTAGGCTTTTTTAAGCGCAGAAAACAAAAAACAAGAAGAAGCTTTCTTTATGCAAAAAGCTTTATCTTCAAGAAGCCTATTATTTGCTTAATTAAATAATAGCCGAACGGCAAGCGGCTCGGTTTGCCATGGTTCGTTGGAGAGCTTGACAGTAAGCAACTTAGTCTAACTTATTGTGACATCTCAGACTAAAAACATATTTAGAACTTTGTCAATTTAATATAAATAATGTTTAACATGAAATTGAATAAACTGTAGAAACTTAATAGGAATGGTGCACGGACCGGGGTTCGATTCCCCGCATCTCCACCATTTTTTTTATTTTTAAATAAATAAAATTCCAATCATTAGCATATTTCATTCGGTTATGTTATTATTAAATAAGATATATTATTAAGGAGGAATTGTGGCAGTTCGTTTAGTTGTAAACCATGAAGATGGTTGAGCTGTAAAAAACCCAAAAGGTAAGAAAGCATTAAGAGTTTTTAAAACTCAAAAAGAAGCCGTTGAATACGCTAGATCATTAAAAGACACTACAGCAGTTAATGTTCAAAGCAAAACTGGTGCCTTCAGAAAATTCACAAGCTAATATATGTTTAAGCTATTAGACGGAAAACAATATTCACAAGAATTAAAAAATTTAATTAAAGAAGAAATTCAAAAAGCTCCGGTAGAAAGTCTACCGATTTTAGGTATTTTGCAAGTTGGGGATCTTGAAGAATCGAATATTTATATTCGCCATAAATTAAATACTGCAAAAGACTTAGGGTTCAATACTAAATTAATTAAATTGCCTGAAAATTCAGATTTCGAAACAATTAAAGAAGCAATTGGAATACTAGGTGATACAACTGATGGTTTTATTATCCAATTGCCAATGCAAACTAATCAAATTGAGAATCCGCAAACATTGTTGGAATTAATCCCGAAAGATAAGGATATTGATGGATTAAGTTTAGCTAATTTAAACGGTGATTATCGCGCTTATGATTGCTTTTTACCGGCAACGCCATTAGGGATAATTTTATTATTGCAACATTATAATATAAATTTATATAATCAAAAAATTGGTGTAGTAGGTCAAAGCCAAATTGTTGGGTTACCATTGGCTAATTATTTAGAACAAAATGGCAATCTTGTAACAAGATATATTAAATCAACACCCAAAGATACATTAATCAAAAATGATATTGTTATTGTTGCTACCGGTGCAAGAAATTGTATTCTACCAGAACAAGTTAAAAATAATGTTGTATTAGTTGACGTTGGCATTCATCGCATTGATGGAAAAATATATGGAGATATAGATTTTAATTTAATGAAAGAAAAGGCTTCATATATTACACCAGTACCTGGTGGTGTTGGCCCAATGACAATTATTTCTCTAATAATGAACCTAATTAAAGCTAAAGCTCTAAAAGATGAAAATATCTGAAAAATTTTCCCAAAAGTAAAGGAAATTTTGCTAAAATAATTTGCCAAAAATTACGGCAAATTTTTATTTTATTTTTTTTACTTTAAGCAGTCATTTTTATGTAAAATAATTACAAACAATTTACAAATAAAGAGGTTAACATGATTATCGGAATAAGCGGAATGATAGCTGCTGGTAAAAGCTCGCTATCAGAAAAATTACACAAACATTACAAGACATCAATGATGCTACACGAGTTCGAAGAAGAAGATGAAGTATTTAATACTTTTTTAAAATGACTTTATGAAAAGAAACCTAATTTGACCATTGGATTTCAATCATACATTGTAGAAAATCACTCAACTAAATTTGGTGAAATTACCAAAAAATTTAAAGAATTAAATTTAGATGCCAAAAAAGATCATATCTTTTTAGACCGTTTTTCAATTGAGCACTACATTTTTGCTAAATTGATTTTAGCTGAAAAAGGCAAAAGATACTTAGATGCTTATGATGCCTTGTTTGAAAAATTAATTAGTCAGGATGAATTACCTGATTTAGCGATTTTTTTAGACATAAGTTTTGATACTTTTAAGAAAAGAATTTTTGAAAGAGGTAGAGAAAGCGAAGTTAATAACTGAGAAATGAATTACGAATATTTCAAAAATTTACACGAAAACTATTTAAAAATATTCAAAGAAATTGCGGAGCGTTTTCATTTAAATTACATTATTTTAGACACTAATAATTTAAATGAAAAAGAAGTCCTTGCAGAAGCTATAAAAATAATAGAAGAGGCGGCAAATAAATAATGAAAATAGATGAAAGAATTGAAAAAGTTTTATTCGATAGAGAAACACTTGAAAAAAGAATTGCTGAATTAGCGCAATGAGTTAATGAAAATTATAAAAACTCAGAGGATTTAATTGTAGTAGGTTTATTAAAAGGTTCATTACCATTTTTAGCCCAATTAATTAAAGATGTTGAAGTTGATTTTTCATTAGATTTCATGATTACAAGTTCATATGCCGGAACTGAAAAATCTTCAGGTAATGTTAAAATTGTGCTTGACTTAGTAAATAACATTGAAAACAAAGATGTTTTAATCGTTGAAGATATCGTTGACACAGCAAGAACAATGAATAAAGTAGTATCAATTCTTAAATCTCGTAATCCGAAATCATTAAGAGTTTTAACCTTATTAAACAAACCAAGTGGAAGAGTTGTTGAATTTGAACCAGATAACTTTGGATTTGAAATTAGTAAAAACGATTTCGTTGTTGGATTTGGTTTTGACTGAGATGAAAAAATGCGTCAATTACCATACATTGGCACAATAAAGCTTCCTAAAAAATAATTTTCAAAGTGGGCTTAGGCCCATTTTTAATTATATTTCCGATTTTTTCATGGGTTCATGCGGCTTTAATTATATTTAATATATAATTATTAACATGATTGAAATTAAGAAATTAAGTTATAAATACCCCGGAGCAAAGAAATTAGCTTTAGATAATATTGATTTAAAAATCGAAGAAGGTCAATATGTGGCAATATTGGGTCACAATGGGTCAGGTAAATCAACATTTTCTAAATTGCTTTCAGCGATTTACAAAGCTACTAGCGGGAAAATTATTATCGATGGAATTGAAATAAATTCTGAAAATTTAACCGAAATTAGAAAAAGAATCGGAATAGTATTTCAAAACCCTGACAACCAATTTATCGGTTCAACCGTAGAAGATGATATCGCATTCGGGTTAGAAAACAAACAAATGAGCTATGAACAAATGCATGAAATCATTATTAAATATGCTACCGAAGTCGGAATGATCGAACAACTTGACCGTGAACCGCAAAATCTTTCTGGAGGTCAAAAGCAGAGAGTTGCAATAGCTTCAACATTGGCGTTAGACCCTAAAATTATTATTTTTGATGAAATAACTTCGATGTTAGACCCAAAAGGTAGAAGTGACATTTATAAAATAATCCATGGTCTTCATCAAAAGACTAATAAAACCTTAATTTCAATTACTCATGACATGGATGAAGCTTTATTGGCTGATAAACTAATTGTTTTCTCGGGTGGCAAAGTTATTGCACAAGGTAAACCTATAGAAATTCTAAATGATAAGAAAATTATTGAAATTGCTAAAATAGATTCACCATTTATTTATAAATTAAGTGAAATGATTGAAGGTATTGAGCCAACATATGATGCAGAGGAGTTGATTAAAGAATTATGCAAATAAAACTTACTAATGTATCAAAAGAATATAACAAAGGTCTTCCGACATATATCAAAGTTTTGCAGGATATTAATTTAGATATTAATGAAGGAGAAGCAATTTCAATTATCGGACCTACTGGTTCAGGAAAAACAACTTTAATTGAACATTTAAATGCCTTATTGATTCCTAGCTCTGGAACTGTTGAATTTTCTTCTGTACCAGTTTCTAAAAAACAAAAAAAACCCAAAAAACCTGTTGCAAAAAAATTTAATAGTAAAGATGAATTTGATGTAGCAATTGCTAAATATGAAAAAGATTTATCGGATTGAAAATCTAAAAATCGTAAAGAACGAATTGAAATAATTAAAACCGATATCAATATTTCAAAAACTATTAAGAAAATCAAAAATGTTAAATCCTTAAGAAAAGAAGTTGGCCTTGTTTTCCAATTTGCTGAGTATCAACTATTCGAATCAACGATTGAAAAAGATATTATATTTGGACCAATATCAATGGGAATCGGAAAAGATAAAGCTAAAGAATTGGCAGCCAAATATATTGAAATGGTTGGCCTTCCTTTGGATTATTTATCAAGAAGTCCATTTGATTTATCTGGCGGCCAAAAAAGACGGGTAGCCTTAGCTGGTATATTAGCAATGGAACCTAAATTCTTAGTTTTAGATGAACCGACAGCAGGGTTAGATCCACAAGGGGTCGAAGAAATGCTGGGACTCTTCCACAATTTATATAAAAAAGGGAAAACAATAATTATCGTTACCCATGACCTTGATAATGCATTGAAATGAACGAATAGAACATTGTTTGTTAAAGACGGTACAATTATCAAAGACGGAAATACTTATGATATTTTAAGTAATGAAGAATTATTAATCGAAAATAACCTAATTCCAACACGTTTATTATCATTTGTTAATAGACTTAAAAAACGAGGAATAGATGTTGGAAAAATTACAAGTATCGAAGAACTTGGTGAAAAATTAAACGAGTATTTAAAAAAGAAAGGGAAGTAGTAAATGAATCGAGCCATCATTGGTAAGTATTTAAATTTAGATACGTTTGTTCATAAACTTGATCCTAGATTAAAGTTTATGGCTAATATCTTGTTTATCATACTATTTTTCGTAGCGGATCACTTTATCACGCTAGCGATTTTAGTTTTTTCAATTATGCTCATTTATGTGATTACCACCCGGTCAATTAAATCTGTTTTTGCAAAGTTAAGATTACCATTGTATATTGCGATATTTCTACTAATTATTAATATGCTAACTGTTAAAGGAGCTGCGCCGCTCGAATCTGGTACGTTTGTTCCTTTATCATCGCAAACTAATATCGATACTTATGTTCATTATCGCGGTCAAACTATAATAAACACAATTTATTGAGCGCCATTTGGATACGACCAACCTTTCCAATTAACTAAATTCACAATATATCGTACGATATCAATTTTCATCAGAATTTATGGTGTTATTTTAACAACTACAATTTTAACCGTATCTACCAAACCAGTTCTTTTAACAAGAGCAATTAATGATTTATTATATCCTTTGAAATTAGTTAAGATTCCGACTGAAATTATTACCATGATTATTTCTATTGCATTGAGATTCATTCCAACATTATTAGAAGAATCGAGCAGAATCATGAAGGCTCAATCAAGTCGTGGCGTTGATTTTAAAAACGGAAGTATTAAAGATAAATCAAAGTCTTTTATAGTTTTAATTGTTCCTTTATTCGTATCTTCATTTACAAAAGCTAATGATTTGGCTGATGCTATGACTTCGCGTGGATATGAACCTTATGCTAAAAGAAGTCACTATCGTCAATTATGTCCTAACTGACGTGATTTAATTGCAACATTATTCATTATTGTGTGCACAGTAATGGTTATTGTGTGTCAAATCGATGCCGTACCATTACCAGCTTGATGAATAGCTACCTTCCAAAGAGTTTAATTAGGAGTATTTATGGCCGAAAAAGATGAAATTAGAAAAAAAGTATTCGAATTGCAAAAGCAAATTAATGAATGAGATCATGCGTATTATGATTTAGATAGTCCGATTGTTTCCGACTCAGTTTACGATACTGAATTCAATAAGTTGAAAAAACTAGAAGAACAATACGCATCTTATTTTTCATACGAAGAAATCAAACAATCTCCCACTCAAAGAATTAATGCATCTTCATTAGATATTTTTTCTAAAGTTAAACACGATAAGCCAATGCTTTCTTTGAATAAGGCCTACTCAATTGAAGAAATTCAAAAATTTATTAATAATATTAAAAAGGTTGCAATTAATTTTTCGTTTTTTGTTGAACCTAAAATTGATGGCTTGTCAATCTCTGTAAAATATCATGATGGAAAACTAATTCAGGCTGTAACACGGGGGGACGGTTTGGTCGGTGAAGATGTTACTGAAAATATTCGCCAAATTAAATCAATACCTCAAGTTATTAACTATCAAAAGGATTTAGAAGTTCGTGGTGAAGTTTATTTATCAATTGAAGATTTTGAAAAGTTAAATGAAATACTTGAAAAAGAAAATAAAGCTAAATTAGCAAACCCTCGAAATGCCGCTGCCGGAACATTAAGACAATTAAATCCGGCTATTGTAAAAGAACGGAATTTGTCAGCTTTTTTATACTACGTTGTCGATGCTGAAGAACACAATATTCACAGTATGGAAGAAGAGTTTAACTTCTTGAATAATTTAGGTTTTCAAGTTACAAAAGAATCAAAACACTTATATACAATTGACGAAATTCAAGAGTATATCAAAAATTTCAAAAATGAAAAACAATTGCTAAACTACGAAACTGATGGAATTGTCATCAAATTAAATGAAATTCAGTATTATGATAAACTTGGTAGCACAGCTAAGTTTCCTCATTCAGCAATAGCTTTTAAATATGAACCAGACACAGCAATAACAACTCTAAAAAATATCTTTATTACTGTGGGTAGAACTGGATTAGTAACTTATAATGCATTATTGGAACCTGTTGAGCTTTCGGGGAGCACCGTAAGCTTTGCAACCTTGAATAATTTCAAATATATCGATGATTTAAATTTAAATATCAATGATTTAATATATGTTAAAAAAGCCGGAGAAATTATTCCTTGCGTTATTGGCTTGGCGTCATTAAAACATAAAAATCCAGCAAGGTTTGAAAAGATTACGACATGCCCTTATTGTCAAAGCAAATTGATAGATTCAGATTCATCATTGGAACAATTTTGTCCTAATGAACAATGTCCGGAAGTAAAAAGAAGAAAGTTAATTCATTTTGTTTCAAAAGATGCAATGGACATAGTTACATTGGGCGAGAAAAATATTGAATTACTTTTAGAAAACGGATTAATTAATCAAATTACTGATATTTATAAATTAAAAGAATATTGTTCGCAGCTAATGCAATTGGAAAGAATGGGCAATAAATCTGTTTTAAAAATGTTGGATGCTATCGAAGCTAGCCGCAACCAAAGTTTAGATAGAATTATTTATGCCTTATCAATTAAATTAATTGGATCAAAAGTGGCGAAATTAATAGCTTCAAAAGTTAAGGAATTTTCAAACTTTTTATCTTTTGATTATTTGTCGTTAACTCAATATCATGAAATAGGTGAAAAAATTGCAACTTCAGTACATGAATGAGTTAACAAAGAAGAAAATATTAAATTGGTAAATGATTTGTTGGCCTTAGGATTGAATTTAAAATATCATGAAGAAAAAGAAAATGACATTTTGAATAATCAAAGCTTTGTTATAACGGGAACACTATCTAAATCACGTAGTTATTTTGAAGAATTAATAGTTAAAAATGGTGGAATTGTATTATCTTCTGTTTCATCAAAAACAAACTTTTTATTAGCCGGAGAAGATGCGGGTTCTAAATTATCAAAAGCAAACAAATTAAACATTAAAATTTTAAATGAACGAGAATTTTTAGAAATGCTTAATAATTAACTAGAAATTGACATAACTTAGTGTCAATTTTTTATTTAATTTAATTTTGCACGTTTGATGTAAGCTAATGAATAAAAGTGTGAAAGTCAACAAGTATGCAAAAAAATTCAAATTGATACTATTAATCATTATTTTTCCGCGATCTAGGAAATTAATAAACGCATTAAAAATCAAAAAGTATCAATATGTTAAATCTTTAGACCAAAAGAAAAATAAACTAAATGAATAGCCAATAAAAGTGATTGGCATGAATAATAATTGATATGCAAATCCGATTCCATTTACTTTGTCTAAAAAAGATAAAGAGATAAATAATGAAGTTAGATAAGCAATAAAAATTATTAATAAATACTTTATTCAATGATGCTGTTTAAAATTAATTATTTTATTAGTTAATAATATATTCAGTGTAACGGTAAAAGATAAAATAAAAGAATAACTAAGAAAACTAAAGGGATTAAAAATTAATATCAATATAGCTGTGAAACACAGTAAAGTTAATGATTTAAATTTGTTTTTAAAAAAGTTTTTATTTAGATATACAAAAATTAAAAATAAAAATGCTCGAGTCGCTCCAATTGGAAACTTTAGAATATTGAGATAGATAAATAAGATTGCTAAAATAATTAAATTTGAAACTTTTTGATTTATTTTAAATTTCAAGAAAATTCATGAAAAAATGAAATAAATTAAGCCAAAATGAAATCCACTGATAGCGAAATAATGCATTATATTTAAATCTTTTAATATGTTAATGAATTGTGCATCTCGATCATATTTATTAAACAAAATTAACATCAAATATTCTTTAGCTATTTTAGAATAAGTTTTAAAATAATTAAGTTCTAAATTAGTTGGAATAGGCTTGGAAATAATTTGGATATCAACTAATTTTAAATATACATTATTAGCATAATTGAAGTTGGTATATTGCTGATATTTTTTTACTGTTCCTATTAAATTAATTTGATATTGAGAGTAAATATCAGGAAGAGATATATTGGCTTTGACTCATACTTTATTATTATTAATATTAATAATAAAGCCATTTTTATAATTTTTAATGATTGCATATTTACCATTAACTCATCAGTTATTTATTTTTGTGTTTTGATATATTATTAAAAAAATAACTAAATATAAAAAGCACACAATAATCGCCAAATATAAATAATATTTTCAGTTCAATAAATTCAATAAAGTAAATAAGGCAAGCAGCGTAATAGAAAACACTAATTCAATTTTAGTTATTATCAATAAAAGGCAGATGGAAGATAAAAGACTGAATATTAAAGGATTTAAATTATTGTATTTTCTTGTAAAAGTTTTAAAGTCACTTCACCAACACCAGGCTGGTTTTTTATATCATCCCATGTTATATAATTTCCTTTACTTTTTATAACCTCCAATACTTTCGATGCTATATGTTTTTTTATTCCGAGATTTACCAGTTCTTTGACTGAACGAATACTTTTTAATTTAACACGATTTGCTTTTGTATATGGAATGTATATTTTTTGTTTATCCTTAATATTTTCATTTAAATTAAACTTACTTAAATCCGCTCCGGATCGAAGCCGTGATTTTTTTATAACATCTAATAACGTGGCAGGTATTTTAAATTCATATTCGCCTCCATAATAAACAGCTCCATAAATTTGAATAGTTGCATATTTATTTTCTTGTTCTGACTCTGTTTTAGCTTTTTTATTTTTTAAATAACTATTTATGCCTATAGATGACAGAATTACTAAAGATGCCACTAAAAAGGTTGCTCCTACAAAAATTATTTTCTTTTTTCTTTCCATATTTACATTATTGATTATCAGCAAAAATAAATAATTACAAGGCGAAAAAAGTGAAAAAAAACAAAGAAAAATTAGCAAAATACGGCATAAAAAAAGCAAGTTATCAAACTTGCTTAATTTTATTATTCTTCTTCTGGAAATGCGGCGTTATGTCAAACTTCTTGAATGTCTTCGTCATCTTCTAATAAATCAACAAATTCTTCAATTTGGTTTGCTTTTTCAGCGTCCACTTCAACTTCAGAGTTGGGAATATAGGTGACTTCAGCGGTACTATAATTTTCAATTTTAAACGCTTCATCTAACGCCTGTTTAACTTTTTGGAATTGCGAAGGTTCGGTTGTAATAACGTATAAACCATCTTCGTTTTTAAAGTCTTCAGCTCCTGCATCTAATACAGTCATCATTACTTCTTCTTCACTAGCAACGCTATCGGGGAATTCAATTAAACCTTTTTGGTCAAATACATAAGGAACCGAACCTTGTTTACCTAATTGACCATTGTGTTTGTTGAAATAGTGTTTAATGTTTGAACTTAAACGATTAAAGTTGTCAGTTAAACAACTTACTACGAAATTGATTCCACCGTATGCGGTTCCAGCATATAAATAATTTTGGAAGTTAGCTGCTTCTTTAGACCCACCAGCAACTTTAGAAATTGCTTTTTCAATGTTTGCTTTAGGCATTGATTTTGCTTTAGCTTTAGCGATTGCTAATTTTAAAGCTGGGTTTGAATCTGGATCTGGTCCACCAAGTGTTGCCGCAACAATAATTTCTTTAGAAAATTTTTGAAACATTTGGCTTCTTTTAGCATCTTGAGCTGCTTTATGATGTTTTGTGGTTGCTCATTTTGAATGTCCTGACATATTATTCTCCTATTTATTAGCTTTAATTAATAAATCAAGTTTATTATACCAAAAAATTACGTTCCTTTATTTCATAAATTTAATATAATAAACTATATGATTTTAATAAAAGGAAACGAAAATTACTTCATTGAAAAAGAAGTTAAAAATATAATTCAACAAATTAAATCTAAAAATAATAATGAAATTGAAATAATCAATTTTTTTGAAGTAATGCAATTAGAAGAATTATCTGATGCTGTCTATAACACAGATATTTTTGCGATTCCAAAATTAGTAATTATTACCAATCCAATATATTTCAATTCTAAATCTAAATTTAAAAAAGAAGAAGCGGAAAAATTTGTCGAACTTTTATTAGAAGGTTCTCAATACAATGAAATCGTATTGATACAGGAAATTCAAAAATATGACAAAAACTTCACTCCTTCTAGTTATTTTAAAAAAATTGAAAAAGCATCTGAAATAATCGAAGTTGCTAAAATCAATGATAAAGATTTATACAAATTTACTAACTCATTAATTCAAGGCAAGGGTGGAACGATTGATGATTTTGCATTAATTCAATTTGTGTCAAATTTACCAAATGATTTAACTTTAATTGAAAACGAAGTTAATAAGTTGTTATTGCAAGACAATCACATTACATTGAAAATGATTGATGATAATAATTTTTCAATGTCAAATAATATTGAATATGCGTTTAATGACGCACTTTTAAAATTGAATTCGCCTAAAACTATTATCGCCAAAATGAATGAACAACTGTCATTTGGTCAAAGCCCGCAACAAATCATAGTCCAAGTGGCATCAGTAATATCACTAGCAAAAGAAATTCAAGTTCTATTAGAAGCAAAAATGACACCCGAAAATATTTCAAGCGCAATTAATATGCATATTTATCGTGTGAAATTATTTACAGATTTTATAAGAAAAATCGGACTAGATAAATTGAATTTTTTAATTGAAAAGATGGCACTAATTGACAAAGAAATTAAAAGCGGTTCGCTAGATGAACATACAGCATTAAAACTAGCAGTATTAGAAATTATTAAATAAAAGAAGGACTTATGGAAGAAAAAAACAAAAGAATAATTCTTTATGAATTAAAAATTGAAACTTTTTTTGATTCTAATGGTAGCGGATATGGCGATTTTAATGGATTGCTTTTAAAAAAATATTACTTCCAATATTTAGGTATAAATCTTATTGCAATTCCCGATATTTTAAATCAATACCAAAACAAATTCGAATTAGAAGCAATTAAAAATCGTTATGGATCATTATCTGATTTCATTGAATGTATTAATGAATTCAGAAAAGATAAGATAGAAATTGCCCCAATAATAAACATAGGGAATATTAAACAAGCATACATCAACTGAAATAATATGTATGATTTATACAATTTAGGAAAAGATAATAATGCTAAAAAACATTTAACTGCTTTAGATACATATTTAGTCAATGAATCACAAAGTAAAATTACTTTAGATGAATTATCAAACTTTATTCAGTATTTAAATAAAATAATTAGTTTTTATAATCAACTAAAAGTGAAGACAATTATTTTAACTAATTATGAATTTTTATTAAAAAACAATAATTTATCTGAAGCAAATCAGTTTCGTTTTTTACAAGATGTATACAAAATTATTAAACGCCAAAATGTTGATATGCAAGTGATATTAAAATCATCGGATGTCAATAAAGAAGTTTATTCAAAAATGCTTCAAGTTACTGAACCCTGCTTTGATTATTTATATTTAAATCACTTACCAATTATGAATTTAAATCAAGAAAGTAAATTTGCAAAAATGCAACCACTTCCTTTTGCAAATTTCTTTCACGCTTATAGACCGTTTTTGAACGATAAAAGAGTTATTTTATCTTTAGGTTCTGACCAAGTGGGTCGTATCAATTCTCGTTGGGGTGATGAATTGGCTTATGCCCAAGAAGCGACTAAAACATTTTTAATGTTTGTTTTCGCGGCTCATAATTCAATTGGGATTTATTATGGTGATGAGCTTGGCATGTTGCGCGCCAAAATTAAAAAAGATTACCAATTTGAAAATGATAATTTCAATGAAGAAAAACGTTTTTATCAAGCTAAAAATATTTCTGAGGATGAGTTTTTTAAAGCACAATTATTCCAAAATAAAATCACATCATATACATATATGTCATGAAATAATAACCATTACGCAGGCGCAACAAAAGCCCACCATGGCAACTTTTTAATGCCTGAAAAATGACAAAAATTCAATGTTGAAAAAGAAAGTAACACTGAATCTAGTTCACTAAAATTTGCTAATTTATTATTAAAATTAGTTTTTGGCTCAGAATACTCAGAAACAATTGAAAATAGTTCGATTTCATTTAAATTTAATGATAAAGGGATTGCTAAAATAATTCATAAAAATCCTGAAAATAAAACGATTATCTTTTTAATGAACTTATCTAAAAATCACTTATTTGCCAACGTCAACGGGTCATATCGTATTTTAGCAACAACTTATACTAATAAATTTTATGCTACTGTGCCAAAACAACTAGCACCATTTGAAAGTCTTATCTTAATTGAAGATTAATGAAATAAATTAACTTTAATATATAATTAAATATATTATTTTAAAAAAAGGAGTTCGTATGAATAATCTTGTTGTGTTTACTAACGATAATACTGTAGTTATTCCACAAACAGAACAAAAACAATCATCAGCAGCTAATTATATTGTTTATGTTTTATTAGCTGTTGTATTAGCATTTGTTATCGGGTATTTAATTTGAAAACTTGTTAAAAACAAAGTTCAAAAGAAGAAATTAGAAAAAATCGAAGCAAAAAAAGCTGAAGAAACCTTGTCATCATACTATGAATACATTCTAAGTTTTGAAGAAGTGATAAAATATGCCCAAAATGAATTAAAAAACTTTGAAGTAAGTATTGGTGACCGAACCATGGGTGAAATTAAAAATGGGTCAAAAAAATTACTATACAAATTAATTAGTCGTGATGATTTTGCTAGTTCATTTGTTAATAATGAACAATATAAAACATTTGTTGAACATGCTGAGTTAATCAATATTACACCATGTAATTTATGAGATAAAAAAATTCCTGAAACTATTAAATATTTTGCCGACCAATATGAATTAGTTCCAGAAGGTGAAAAGAAACAAAATTACCTAGAATTAGTAAGAAAGTCAATTGAAAATCAATATTATGCATAAAAATAAAACTTCAAATTACAAACCGCTTAAAGTTACCAAATTTGGCGTTGCTAACTGATTAACTGTGCTCAGACTTTTATTAATGATTCCATTTATTGCCTTAATGACAGCTATTTGTACATTAATGATTAAAAATGGTGGAATAATTTATTATGATAAATTAACTTTATCAGGAGTAAATAACTCAAAACTAACAATTTCAATCATGTATTGATTAAACGTTATCATTTTCATTGCCGCAATGATTACTGATTTTGTTGATGGTCACTACGCAAGAAAAACTAATACTGTATCTGCGTTTGGAAAAGTATTTGATCCGATTGCTGATAAAGTTGCAACAACTCTAATGATGATTTTCTTGGCAATCACTCAATATACATTTTTACCAATCGTGGTATTATTCATTATTCGTGATATTTTAGTGGATGGCTCAAGAACATATGCAATTAAGAAAAACATTGAAGTTGCCGCTAACTGATGAGGCAAAATAAAAACAATTATTGTATCATTTGCCTTAATTGCAGTAGCTTTTGCTGGGCCATGACTTGCAAATCCAACCTTATCAACCAAACATTCAAGTACAGAATTATTAACATATTTAAACTTGCCTCTAATTATTGGATTGTTATTGGCATGAATTAGTGGGGTGATATACATGAGTAAATATCTAAAAGGCATTACTAAAGATTTACAAGAAAAACAAAAAGCTAAACAAGAATTAGCAAAACAAGCTGAAAACAAAGAGAATGTAACCAAAACTTTAGCCGAAGAAAAAGAAAAAGAAGTTTTAACATACGAAGCAGAAAAACAAGAAGCACAACAAGAAGAAAATCTAGAAGCTTCACGTGAAGAAATTCAAAACATCGGATCGCCAACTAATGATGATTTAGTCGATGAAGACGATGAACCATTTTTCGATAAATAATTGATTATTGACATTAAATAGCAAATTAGCCGCGCGCTAATTTTTTTAATTTAATTGTAATTATTTACCGATATAAAAAGTTTGCAATATATATATATATCGATAAAAAATGTATAATTTATTTATCGAGAGGGAGGTAGATATGATAAAAGCTAAGAAAAATAGGTTAATAAAAATCCTAAGTATATCTGCTTTAGTTGCTTTAGGTATCGGAGTTGGCTCTGGTATTTTATTTTATAAATTAAGAAAATCCGCTATTGATAAAAAGATTTCAATCAATGGTACTGATGATAAACAAAATTTATCTAACAAGGTAGATATCATTATCCACCCTGATAAAACTTCAATATCAGATGTGAACGTTGATACTAAAGATAAATTAGTGAACACAATCATTGTATTTTTAAATTCAGAAGATAATAATTTAGAAATCAAAAGAGAAGTTATTCAAACTAAGGCAAATGAAGAGATTAAGATTGACGTTAACTCATTAATTCCTGATGGTTTTATTTTAGATATGTCTAAATATCCTGATAAACAAATTTCTGTTCAAGCCGGAAAAGAACAAAATGTTTATGTTATTCCGGAACCTAGAGGGAATATAACTAAACTGGAATTTTTCTTTGATAATGCTCAAGTTGGAGAAACTAAAGAAATTACTCTTAAACCAGGCGAAACAATTGATAATATCCAAGAATATTTACCCGAAGGATATAAATTAAAAGACCCGAATAATCTAAGCATCACATTAGGTATTACCAACCGTCTTCAAGTAATCAAATTAGAAAAAGAAGTAACCATCACAATTATTTTTAAAACTAAAGATGGTGTCGTAGTTGAAAATAGAGAGATAAAAACATTCGTCGAATCAACAATTAATCCACGTAATTATTTACCTCAAAATTATTCGTTTGATGAAAGCGAAACGGACGAAAAATTAAAACCGTTTACAGTTGACGGAGCCATTACTAAAGAATATATTGTTAAGAAAAACCCTGTAGTTCATATTACAAACATTATTTTCCAAGAAGGCAATAAAGTTATTAAAAGAGATTCAATTCAAACAATTGATGATCAAAAAATCACAATCGAGAACATTAATAGTAGCTTGCCTGTTGGATATGAACTTGATAATGGTTTCGATGTAGAAAACATAATAATTGGTCGAGATAATATAGTTTCAATTCATGCGATTAAAAAAATAATCACAACGGTAATTAAATTTGTAAATGCAGAAGATGGAGTCGAAATTGTAAGTAAAACAATTCAAACCGAGGAAGGGCAAGCAGCCCCTGATATTTCAACATTAGTTCCGGCAACTTATAAATTAATTTCAGGTCAACCTGAAATAACTTTAGGTCAAGTAAATACATATAAATTGGAACCTGAAAATCAAGTTAAAAAGACGACTATTGTTTTTAAAGATGGTGAAAGTATTATTTCAACAAAAATATTGCAATTAGCAACTATTGATAAATCAGCAATTCAATCGATTTTACCAAATGGATACTCTTTAAAAGAAGAAACATTAAGCGAAATTAAAATCGGCGAAACAAACTTCATTCAAGTAACAAAAACTAAAGTTACGACAACAATAGTTTATAAATACAATAATGAAGTTGTGGGTACTCAAACTGCCTTAACTACCCAAGACGAACAAATTAAATTGAATATTCCGGAAGGATATGAATTACAAAATCCAAATCAAATTCCTGTTATTACCAAAGGTATTTCAAATACAGTTAACGTAAAACCAGTTATTGTAAAACATAAAACAATTTTAAAATTTGTTAATGAAAAAACTAATAAAGAGGTTGCTCAAGTTGAAGTAATTACTTCTAATGATGAATTGATCAACGTTGAAAAATATGTACCAAAAGAATATAGATTGGCAGATAGATCGGCTAAATTCAATGCCGAAATCGATAAGGTTAATACGGTTTATGTTTTACCAGTAACCAAAGAATATACAACTTATTTACATTTCGTTGGCGAAGGATTAGATACAACTGTAACAGTAAAAACAAAAGATACTGAACCTGTTAATGTTATAAATTATGTCCCTGCGGGATATAAATTAGTAAACCCAAATTCAGCATCATCTTATACACTGGGCGCAACAAATACTTATAATGTTGAAAAAATCAAAAGTAAAGAACCAGAAAAAGTATCAAGCGAAGATGTGCCTGAAACTAAACCAGAAACAAAACCCGAAGACAAAAAACTTACAACACAAGAGATTGCAAAAATTATTGCCGAAGGTGGTCGTCCAATTAATGCCAACTCTATTATCATTGAAAAACCAAGTAGTTTACCAAATGTAACTCCTGAGGTACTTTCAAATGAAGTTAAACAAATAGCAAGACAAAAAATTAATAATCTTCAAAAATTAGCTTCTTTAAATCGCGATATTACCGCAGATGATTTAAAAGACATTTATAGTGCAGACTATGCAAGAAATAAAGATTTAGTTGAAATGTTTGCTAAATATATCAACGGTGAAATCAAATTCTGAGGACCGCAATATAGCAAAGAGGAAATTCGTCAAATCTGAAAAGCGCAAATTCAAGCAGCTATGAATATTCTGGAATCTGAATTAGCTAAAGGGCATGTTCCTGATTTAGAAATTTCAGGTAACACATGAGGTTATAATTTAGGTATTAATTTTGGTCCAACATCTGATGAATATAACCCAACTGTTATTAGTTTAAAAAATGCTAATAAGAAAAGATACTTTGCAAATGATGATAAATGAAACCGTACCGGAAACAAACTCCTAAGCGGTGATTATATTGGCTGAAAAAAATATGATGTTTCAGGTCAATTTACTGGTGTTGTAAAACCGGAAGATAGAGAAAAAACTACGGTTGATAGCAATGGTAAGGTTATTAAACGTGATGACGGTTTAAGAGTATATTTATACAAACCTGATAAAAATAATACATTTGTTCCAAATAATGAAGAAAGATGAATGTTACAAATTGATGCTTCGAATAGAATCGGGTTATTCAATGCAATTAATGTATTAAATCAAAACGAAAAAATTACCGCAGTATTTATCAGAAATATTGGTATTAATAACAAACCAAGCGAAATTGCCAATATATATAAAAACCTTCCAAGTAGAATTAAAAAATTATCACTTGATTATGAAACTCAAATCATGGATGGGATTGGGGCATTACAAAACAAAATGCTTGATGAAGTTGAGTTATTTACTTCATTAAATAATAATGATGATAATATTGGTGATTCAAGAGGACATGCTATGAATTATCCATACGGATGAGGAATTGACCCTAATGCATTTAGGAATACTAAATTTATTTCTTATGACTATAATCCTACTAAAAATTTTGAAAATCAAAATACAACTGAAATAACTGCCGGAGCAATTGTGTTCAATGTTATTAGACCTGATGTTAATGGTTCGCTTACAGATGTAATCAACGGATTTAGATTAGCATTGCATACGCACGAAGACTGAAGAGTTTATAATGGTTCTTTTGGTGATGGTAGTTGACCAGTTAAAGTTGATATGTCATTGACTAATTTTACTACCCTAAAAGCCGTTAATTTATATGGCAAAAAATTCAAAACTTTAAAATTCAAATCTAAGGGTGATACATTTACTTTAGAGGCGATTGATTTAGGTCCATCACAATATTCGGCAATTTTAGCTAACTGAGGGCCAAATGACAAACCAAAAATATTATTTAGTGACGATTTAACTCACAAAATCTTGATTAAAGGAACCGTGGCAGATTTAACTAAAACTGGTAAGGGTTCATGAGTTACTGAACTTAATGCTTTAGTAGAAGGTGTTAAAAATGCAAAAAACATTGACACAATCGAAGTAGAAAATCAAGATATGTACAATTTATTACAACAATCAGGTCAACTGAGTGGATTGAAATTGTCATTAAAATCAGATAACAGCGGAAGCGAGGAACCAATTTTTGGATAATATGATTAATCAGAAAAAACATTATTTTAAGAACACATTATCACGTTGAAAAATTGCTAACTTTATTTTAATGGCAATAGTCGTTTTAATGGCTATTATTCCATTTGGCAGTTTTTTCGGGTCAAATGACTTTTTAGGATTGCGCCATTTGTTTGATAATGATAGTTTAATTCATAGAGCAAGAACTTTCGTTGTTGCATATAATTATTTAATTTTAGTAGTACCGATTGTGCTGTCATTTTACTTTGCTTATCGGTTATTATCTAATCCGATGCAATCTAAAGCCGGCAATGTAATATTGATATTAGCATACGAAGCTATTTCAATTATATTGTTGGCGATCTTATACACAAACAAGATTAGCCTAGACAGCGCAAGCGATAACATTTTATTGAAAACATTTGGTTTTGTAATATTGATGTTATTAAACACATTATTGTGAATTATTAAATACTCTCAGTTCAAGAAAACCAATCCAACTTATGCTAAACAATATCGTTTTATCGGAATAAGTTTAATCTTTCTTTGAATGCTAATTATTGTCGGATTGGTTGTACTAAAACAACTTTTAGCATCAGCCGCTTCAATTGATGATATATTCGCAAATAACCTATATTTTAACGAACTAAAAAACTTGTTTAGCGCAGGTAATAAACTTGGTATGGCTTACACTGTTTTATTAGTTGCCACTGCCACATTAATGTTTCTATTTTACATCATGGCATTATTCGGCGGATATGCGGCTTCTGTATACCGTAAAGAAGTTTTAAAAAATGCCTTTATTTTCAGTTTTATTAATTTAGTATTTTTATTAATCTGATCATTTAGCGCTATTTCAAAAATTAATTTATATGATGGAGAGTTTGTTAAAAACAAAGTAAATCATTACATTTATATTGTTGTTGCAATCGTATATTTACTATTAATTGTTGGTTATGGTTTAATCAATCTAAATAAAAAATACAAAAACTTAGCAGCTAATGTTAAAGCATTTGTTTATTTAGCCATAATGTTAGTAATGTTTATGATTGCTATCGTTGTTAAAATAGTTAACCAACAAACATTTGTAGATCACATTATGATGATCAATATCACAACGGCAATTATTATTTTAGTAATAGTTAATAAATTTCTAAACCGCGCATATAAAGCTAATACATTTACTATGGCAGTTGTATTAATTATGCTTTCATTTGCAATAGGATTAAACACTACAAATGACTTATTAGTTTACAATGGTAATGCTGCTATAAATTCAATTCCTTTATATATTCACATTTATGACTTATTTATCATTTTTGCATCAATAGCTATTTTACTAAATATCATATGTCAATCTTTAAGATGAATATATTCAGCTTATATCGTTTATAAAAATTCAAATAAGGGAGTAATTTATGAAAACAAAACAAAATAAAAACAATCAAATTACCAATGAAGAAAATGCTTATGATAAATTAGTTTATGGCAACTATGAAAAAGCAAAATCATCTGATAAATTCATTAACAAGCAATCGCTTGAAAACCAATTTTTATTAGTTGAAAACATTTCGTTCGAAAGCGAAGGCTATCAAAAATTATTAACTTTATTTAATAATGCGCTTAGTGAAGGAAATGAAATCGAATTTGATTTTGGTATTTTAAGTTTTGATAGAGATGCACGCTTTAGTTTAGATAAATTAGTGCCAACAATTCATCAAAAGCCAAATGATCATTTGGTGACATACTCTTTGATAAATTCTGATAATACAGTATTGAAACAATACAATGATTTTGTTGTTAAATTATTAAATTTACAATACTATGTCGAAATATTTAAGGGATTAATTATTTGAAAAGATGAAAATAATTTAATTAAAGTATTTTTTGCAAAAGAGTGAACAAATGCAAATTAAAACAATCAAAGAAAAAAATAAAAGTCTCGATAACATTTTAAAAATTATCGAATCAAAGAAAAACATTACTTTAATTAATATTTTGAAATTAACTAAAAGAATTGCCTTTTATTATGAAAGAACCGAGCGTTCACGCAATATTATTAAAAAACTAAGTGAACGCCACCAAATTGATTTGCCAATTTTAAATCACGAAAAAACTCATTGATATGAAAAAAGCAAGTGACTAAGAAAGCTTTCGCAAAAGCTTCTGCCAGCTAGCATCTGGGTTTATATCACTGAAGAAGAAAAATACGATACTAACTCATATTTAAAACATGAATTAAACATTGAAAAAAATTACCGTAAAAATGATGTGTTCATTGCTATTGGAAAACGGGCAATTAATTTCTGTAAAAATAAAAACTATAATGTGATTTACTCAGAGCAGGAAAATGACATTGATAAATTAACTAAAGTATTGCCTGATTTTATTTTAAATTATTTAAAAGCTTACGGATTTTTCAATGTTAGATTTATCATTAACTCTTCTAAATTAAAACAAGACTATTTGGAAATATTGCCAATGAAAAAGCTAAATTTTGATTTACAAGGTCACTATGAAACACTTGAAAACGAAATCGATTTAAATAAATTGACAATCTATCCAGACATCATTAGCTTTATCAATTCAGAAATAAATTCATATTTAACTTATATGACATTGACTTTATTATCTGAATCATCTTTGATTTATCAAAAGTATAAACTAGTCGATGAAAATCAAAAAATCAATGATTTAGAAAAGAAACAACGACAATTACATTTAAAAGAATTGCGTGCAAAAAGAGAAATCGAAGTAGAACAAATTTCTTTATTATCTAAGAAAAAAGACTTACTATACGAAAAGAGCAAGAATGAAAAAAATTAATTTAAAATTAACATCTCAAAACTTTCTTAAAAATGAATTTGAAATTGAAAAATTTGAGATAAATAATGAGCTAAAAGATAATTGATTAGTTATTAATGTTAATTCTGTAGCAAGTTTTATTAAGTCATTTTTCAAAGTAACTTTTCCGAATAAACAAGTTAGATATTTGTTATTAGACAACGTTTTTATTGATTACCAAAATGACACAATTTCAATTAAATATAATGATGAATTAGTTTTTTATAAATCTGATGAAAGCCAAGTTGAATTATTAAAAGAAAATTCACAAAAAATCAAAGTTTTGAAACAAGAACTTAAATTAAGAAAAGCCGAATTAGAATTAAATATCAATAAATTAGCCGAGTTTTACATTAGTGATATTACAAAAGAATTATTTAAATTAGAAGCCATTGAAAATTTCGCATTAATAAAGGATGAAGAAATATGAAAAAGATAAATAAATTACTATTGCTTTCTTCACTAAGTTTGCCAATCAGCACATTGCCCGCCATCGTTGTATCGGCTAATACAAACGAAAAAGATAATAGTACTCCTAAAGTAGCGGAAAATTTTAGCACTTTCAAAGATATTATTAATGAACAAATCAAAGAACAAATTGGCGAATTAATTGATAATAATGTTAATTCATTACGTGACCAAGCTAATGATTTAATTAATTCATCTGATGAAGTAAGTTCAAACGGTAAAGAAGACATTGTTAGAGCGGTTTATTTACAAAAAATTGCTGATTATCTTGAAAAAAATAAAGACGCAATTAAAGAAGATCCATCTAAATATGGTTTCGAAATAATTTATCCACGGGTAATTTCAGAAAATCAAAATCTAAATAAAGGCAATTTCACTTACGGCGAAGAAGAATTTAGCAATATTATTTTTGGCACAGAAATTGGCACATCGTATGATGACATATTGGGACTTAAAAAGCTAAGTGATGAAGGCAAACCTTATGTTAATACTGATGATTTAGATACGCTAAAGAAAAAAACTGAAGATTATTTTTCAGGTTTAGATACTTCATTTAATGATATTTTTATCAATGATGCTGATATTCCGACATTGAATGCAAATGATGACAATAATCGCCCATTGACAAAAATATTGTTTGACGAAGCACATAAAGGTATTGAAATCAAATTACCGAATGGATATGGTACATGAAATGAATATATTCGTTCACACATCAAACCTAGATTTTTAAAATATGATTTAGACACTAATGCCGAACAAAGTCAAGAAGATATCAAACAAAAACCAACTGTTCCGCCAATTATTCCTGACCAACCACCGATTGACCCAGTTAAAGATAATAGTGATATCCAAAATGTTTTAAATTTAAATCCTTATGTTAAATTTGAATATTACAATAGTTCAAATAACGATTTAATTCAATTGGCCAATAATAAAAATAATTTACAATTAATGTTTTTATTCAATAACCCAATTAATACACGTTTCCAATATTCGGTTACTGGTTTAGAAATGAATAATGATAAATTAATGGCAAACATTAAAATTCAAGATCAACTTAATTTATCATCATCACGTGAATATAAAATTGAAGTTTTAAAAAATACCTCATTACAAAAAACCTTAGTCCAAGAAGCACAAATTACTTATATTAATTCGCTTATGCATAGATTTTATCTAGCTACCGGTATTGGTGATAAAATGAATTTCCTCTTATTGCCAAATAAACAAATGTCATTGACTGTTTATAACATGATTCACGGCGTAATTAATTTATATTACCAAAGTGATTTCCAAAGCCAATTACAAGAAATTAATAATAAATTCGAATCAAGCTATGCTGGCATTAATAAAAAACCAGTCGTTGAAGAAAACAGCGAATTTGCAAAAGCCCTAAATAATTTATTTTTAGGAAGTTTGAAGAATTTAGAAATTACATTATTGAATACAATTAGTTATACATTTTTTAGCTACTTACCAATTAATTATCAAAGCACATATAGTGATTTTAAAAAATCCATTAATGAAGTTGTTCGTTCAAAAGTAATTTATGCTAACTTTAAAAAGTTTGATTTAGACATAGCTAATTTCGAAAACGGCTTGAATGTTTTAAAAAATAACATTTTAGCTTTAAAAGGTTTTTCAGAAAAAAATGGTTTCAATATTTATGGTGATTATTTAGTTTACACAACAATATTAACCGAAATCACTAAGTCATTTAATGCCCTTGGCACACTTAGCTTAGACCAAATTATTAACCCTGAAACTGATAAAGAGATAGCTTCTCAGTTCAAAGAAGCATACAAAAATCTATTAACTATCAAAGAATACAAGCGTAACGCAACATATAAAACTGTAAATGTTTCATTAGGAATATTCTTTAGCGTATTAACTATTTTGGCAATTTTGGGTCTAACTGTTACCTCGCTAATGAAAAACAAATCTAAAAAGAAAAAAATAATTTTAATTATCACATTAGCAATTGCTTTATGTATATTGATTGCTTTATCGGCAACATTTATTGCTTTAGGAATTGGAGGAGTATAAAATGCAAACACCTAAGATAAATTCAATATTCGATTATGTTATCGAATTAAAAGGAAAATACAACTATGCAGCAAATCAAGTTTTTGCTGTGAAACAAAAATCAGAAATTATTGCTAAAATGATTGTCATTTCAGCATCAGAAGATAAAGCATATTGCTTAGCTAAAGGAAAAATTGAAAACCTTTCAGTTGGTGATGCAGTCTCTGCTTCAAAAGAAGAATCAAGTGTTGTTACATACAAAGAAATGTTTGGAGACATTATTGATATCGACGGAAATTACATTTTCGGCGAAAACAAAGTGTTCAAAAACAAATATGATGGAAGCAATAAAGCATTCAACACACCAAATAAATTACTTGATTATGAATCTTTAACCACCCAATTAAATACAGGATATTTCTCAATTGATTTATTAATCCCAATTGGTAGAGGTCAAAGACAATTAATTATCGGTGATAGAAAAACCGGTAAAACTCATATAGCATTAAACACTATTATCAATCAACGTAATCAAAACGTTAAATGTATTTATGTGGCAATTGGTCAATCCCAAGAACAGGTAGCTTTAATTTACAATCTTTTAAAAGAAAATAATGCACTAGATTACACCATGATTATTGATGCATCATCAAGCAATCCATATGACCAATATTTAGCGCCATATATCGCTATGGCACATGCTGAAAATATTTGCGAAAAAGAAGACGTTTTAATCGTATTCGATAGTTTAACAAACCATGCTAATATATATCGTGAAATTGCCTTATTAACTAATAAACCAGTTGGTAAAGAAGCGTTTCCTGGCGACATGTTCTTTGCTCATTCAAGACTATTGGAAAGAAGCGGTAAATTTAAAGGCAAAAAATCAATTAGTGCCTTACCAATTTTACAAACAACTGAAAACGATATTACATCTTTAATCGCATCTAATGTTATTTCAATTACCGATGGTCAAATTGTAACTAACTCAGAATTATTTGCCTCGGGTAAATTACCAGCTATCGATATTGATTTATCAGTAAGTAGAATAGGTGGCAATGTGCAAAAACCTTACATCGCTAAAGTTGCTGCTGAAATTGGAAAAATTTATCATCTATACAAACGTCACATTAAATTAGCTTCATTAAAATATGATTTAAACGACGAAACAAACGCATTAATTATTAATGGACAATTAGTTGAAAATCTATTTATTCAAAAAGGGATTTCAATCTATAGTGAAGCCTCAATGTATTTAACTGCAAAATTAATTGCTTGAAACATTTTAAAAGGTATTGATAACATTGCCTTAGCAATTCAATTTATTGAACACTTAATTAAAGCAGATTCAGTTGCTAAAAGTAGCTTTGAAAAATTAATCACCAGTTCTGAAGCTGATGAAACACTAATCAGAGATTACTTTGCTTTTATGTTCAAAACATTTTCGGAATTAAATCATTTAAATTGAGATATTGAAGCAAAACAAACATTTGTTATATCAGATAGCAATTTAATTCAAAATATTTCAAAACAAATCATTAAAGGAGATAATAATGGCAGCCAAAATAACTAAAATTTGATCAGATGTTGTCGAAGTTACTTTTAGCAATGAAGAAGCACCTAAAATTAACACAATCTTAACAACTGAAGATGAAAGCTCAACTTTAATTGTTAAAAAAATTATTAATGAAAATATCGTTTATGCCATCATTATTGATTCTAATGATGCAATGCAAATTAATGAAAATATTATTAACACTAAAAAGTCATTTATGGTGCCAGTTGGCAATAAAACTAAAAACCATATTTTCGATGTTAAAGGTAAAGCATTAAATGAAACCAAAACAAAATTCGATTATGTTGAAATGAATGAAACCATTATCGAAAATAATGACTATAAATTTAAACCTGAATTAATGGAAACCGGTATCAAAGTAATCGATTTCTTTGTTCCTATTCTGAAAGGTTCTAAAATCGGTATTTTCGGTGGTGCCGGAGTTGGTAAAACCGTTTTAATGAAAGAAATTATTTTCAATTTATCAAAAACACAAGAAAGAACTTCTTCACTATTTATCGGAGCCGGTGAACGTTCACGTGAAGGAGTTGAATTATATAACGATCTAAAAGAATCTAATTTAATGCAAAACTCAATCATGTTTATTTCGAAAATGAACGAAAGCGCAGGTTCAAGAATGCACATCGTACCAGTCGGAATTACTGCTGCTGAGTATTTACGTGATCAAAATAAAGAAAATGTTTTGTTATTCATTGATAACATTTTCAGATTCTTACAAGCTAATAATGAAGTTTCGGCTTCGCTTGATAAAAAACCTTCATTCGGTGGCTATCAAGCAACATTAAATACTGATATTTCGCAAGTTGAAAACCGTTTATTTACAAATGAAAACGGAGCAATTACTAGTTTTCAAACTGTATTTTTACCAATGGATGATTTATCTGACCCTTCTGCTATCGCAGTATTCAATCACTTAAATGGTTCGCTAGTTTTATCTCGTGAAGTTACTGCTAAAAATATTTACCCTGCGTGTGACCCGCTTGAATCAACTTCGGCAATCGTTGATCCTAAAATCATTGGCAAAAGACATTATGATGCAATCTTATCAGCTAAAAAAGTTTTACAAAGATATAAAGAACTTGAAGATGTTTTATTAATTTTGGGTATTGATGAACTTGACCAAGAATCAAAACAAACTGTTAAAAAAGCCCTACAATTACAAAACTTTTTCTCTCAATATTTCCACACAACCGAACACTTCACTCACCATAAAGGTGTTTATGTTCCGTTGGAAAAAACTATTGAATCAATCGAAAGAATTTTATCGGGTGAATTTATTGATGTTAACCCTGCTAAATTCCTATACATTTCAACTGTTGATGATATTAAAATAGGAGATTAATTAAATGAAAAAGAAAAGCATCTTAGCAGCACTTCCTTTATTATCATTACTAACAGTTCCTGCGATTGTTTCATCGTGTAAAACAAACGCTCCTCAATCTGATACTAATAACCAAAATCCTTCAAAACCAGATACATCAGATAAACCCAATTCAAATCAAAATAATTCTTCTTCAAGCGAAAGCGATTCAAATAATTCTTCAAATAACAATGATGGTAATAATAATTCTTCTAATCCCGGAAACCAAAATCATTCAGATAGCCCCTCAGAAACTTATTTACAAGGTTTAAATTTATTAAAAGAATTAAAAATTGATACAGACTATACATACCCAACAAATGCAGATGATGCTGAAATTATTAAAAAATACAAACTAAATGAACCAAAATATTTGGCAAGAGTTTTAGGCATTATTTCTACTTACACAGGTCTAGATTTCAAAGATATTTATAATAAAATTTTGGCCAAAGTTCCAGCTAATTTCAATGAAAAAGCTGCTGCTGATAAAATGGCTTATTTAGCCGATTCATTAATTAAAAACTTTTCATTAGTAGATAAAGATAACAACCTTATTCTTAATCCATTGGGTCAGTCAATCAAATTGGCTCCAGATGCTGCAGATGCCGCTCCAATGGACCGCGGAAAGCCTCGTTTTTTAGCTAATGACAAATATAAAAATGCAGTTTTACAAAGTTACTCAATTATTATTAACAATAGTAATGATTTATTAACACAAGAAAACTCGGGCACTGTTAACGGAAGAATATATTTTGGAACCGCATGAATTTTAGATTATAAATTAGAACCAAATCAAACTTATCCAACAAAATGATATTTAGCAACCAACTTACACGTCGCCTTGTCATTAAAAAAACAATTTGACGCAGCTTCACATCAACAATATAAAAATGAACCAAGAGTTCAAGAAGAAGCAAATGAATTAAAAGCAGCCTATAAACAAGTTAAATCATTAGAAGCTAAATATTTTGCTAAGCAAAATGAAATCAAAGAAGAGGAAAGAAATAAGGGTCAAACAGAGCGTTACAATGAATTAAATGCTGAGTTACAGGAAATTTTAAAAGAATATTCAGCAGCTAATGCTAAATATAAAGCATTAGAAAATAGTTTTATGGGCGAAACTAAATCAATATCTTTATATCATTTCAATACTGAAACCCCACTAAATACTGAACTTCAAGTAACAAATCGTTCTCCATATGTAAATCATGTTAATTTAGAACCTTCACAAGTTAATATTGTTTATGCTGCAACAAACTTCTTAAATCAATCACCTAGTCAATATTTAGGTAATAATGATTTTCATAATCTAGAAGAAATGGCAGACTTTGCGGTTTTAGAAATTGACTTTTCTAAACAAACAGCAAATAGCAAAGGAACTTATACACTTAATGGGGAAACTCGTTATAATGATGAAGAATTCACAACACGTGAAGCATTAGCCAAAGCAATTACATCAGATTTTGCAAACTGAAATGAAGCTGATAAAGGTAAACCAGCAAATTTTGATTTAAATGAAAAATACTTTGATTTAATTAAAGAAAAAGTGTCAATTAATTACAATGGCAAACCAATTCAAACTTCACAATCAAACTTAAATTATATTGCCGTTGGTTTTCCTGTTGCTTCAACAGATTATAATATCCAAGAAGGATCACTGAACGATATCGATAGAGAAAATCTAAAATACACAACCTCGTTATGAACTAACAAATCTAATGCAAAAAATAGAGGTGTTGCTGAATTGGGTAATACACTTACTCGTTCATATGCTATGCAAAATATGGTTAATAAACCAGGATTAACCGATATTATGATAACCGCTCCAATAATCAATAATAAAACTGGTTTTGATTTAGGCAATTTTAAAGACGTTAATGATTCATCATATCAATTGGGGGAATACATTAACTATGGACTTGGTTACAATTTGGCATCATGACAACCGTTAACCGGAGCATCTGGTTCTTCGGTAAGAGATATCAATAATAATATCATTGGTATTAACTATGCATCAGGAGACCAATTGGGCAACTCTTTAGTTTCAATTGTACAAGCCTTAAGGTCAAGCGGAAATAGTTATAATGATTTTTATGGAAAATATAAATTAGCTCAATATGACTTGATTTACGGAGGCGGAGTTGATCAAAGAGACTCTTATCGTCAAGCATTGGCTAGATATGTAAATGATTCTTCATATCAAACTTATTTATTCAGTGATATTAATAATATTCCTGAACAATATAAATTTGTTTCGAGCACGAATAATTAATTAAGAGGAACAATATGCAAAAGAAAAAACGTTTAATTTATTCACTTCTATCATTAAGCGCTCCGCTAATAGCATTAAGCGCTATTTCTTGTTATAAAGTTTTAAATGATAATGCTAATAACATTAAAGAAAGCGAACAAGAAGCGATCATCAAAAAAATTCAAAGTGAAATTCTAAATGTTAGAGTTTTACTTGAAAATGATATGAATAAATTAAACCCAATTTTGGCAAATATTGATACTGAAAAAGCAAATGCCAAAACTGCAAAAGCCGAGCTAGAATCAGCTCAAGCAAAATTGCAACCACTTTTAGATTTTAGAAATGAAATTGATAAAAAAAGAGGGCCAATTTCAGCTCAAATCGATAAGTTATTGCAAGAAGACAAAAGCGATTCAATTAGTAATATTGATTTGAAAATTAATCAAAAAACTCAAGATAAGACGCAAGTTCAAAACACAATCAATTTATTGCAAAAAGATATTCAAGCTTTACAAGCCACAATAGACGCAAAACAAAAAGCAATTGAAAGTATTGATAATCAAATTAGCACAATATCAAGAGAAGTAAGCGAATTAAAAGCTAAAATCAATACTTTAAAATCAAATAATGAAGTTTCTGATACACAAAATCAAGAATTAATTAATAACCTAAAATCAGAGATTGCTTCCTTAGAATCTCAAAAAAATAAATTGCAAAGCACACTAAACACTTCAAACACAAACCAAAAAGCATTACAAAGCCAAATTGCTAAAATTAAAGAAAATATTAAAAGTACTGAAGCTCATATCGAACTTTTAAACAACATTCAAACAAAAAATAATGAATTTTTAATACAAGTTAATAACCTTGAAAACTTAATCAAGAAATTCATTGCTCCATATCAAAGTTCGTACCCGGAAATTGCTGCTCTATTTAAGAAGTTTTTATTATCGAATTTAATTTTCATAATCAATAACAATACAACCGGTGAAGCATTTGATGCCGGAATTCCGAAATACAATAAAGATGTAAATACATTTTTCAGAATTTTATTAAATAATTTATCTCCTGATACATTGAAAATAGATAGAAATTTAGTTTTACAAATAAGAAATAACAACGAGTTAATGGAAGCACTTCTAAAATTCAAAAAGCAATATGAAGTAACCAATGAAAATCTTTTAGCAGCCTTAAAAGCAGTAGCTTTAGAAGCGAATAATGAAGAAACATTTTCTAAAAATATTACCGTTATTAAAGATTTTGATCGAGCAATTAAAAATAAATTATCTGAAGATAATGACACATTATTATCTGAGAAAAATAAACTAAACGAAAAAAATCAACAACTGCTTGATGCATTGGGCGAAACGGATGCAGCTATAGCCAAAAGAATAGAAAATATTAATCAAGAGATCGGATTGAAAAAAGATGAATTGTCTCAGCTAGAAAAGAAATCATCTAATAACAAAATCATTGAGGCTTTAGAGTTACAAGTTAACACCAAAATTAGTTATTCTAATACACTTGCATTGCAAAAAAGAAATCTTTCAGATGAAAAGACAACAACTGAAAGTACTTTACAATCAAAACAAAGTACATTGCAAACAACTCAGTCTAATTTAGAACAAATTAATGCTGAACTTACAGAATTAGAGAACGAAAAAGCAGCAGCATCTAAAGCTGATAAGTCCACAGAGATTCAGAAATTACAAGCACAATTAGAACAGTTAAATCAAGAAAAAAGAACTAATGAAGAAGAATATTTAGCGGCTAATAAAAGCTATTTAAATATTGCAAATAATGTAAGTAAAATTATCGCTAAAGAAGAGCAAACTATTAGTTCATACAATGTTTTAATTAGAAGAATTAATGAAAATAAAAATAAGATCTTAAATTACTTTTCTGATTTGAAAAAATTGGGAACTCCGTTGTCTGAACAAGATTTAGAATTGTTGAAAAACATTGATAAAACTCAAAAATTTAAGCCTTTAATTCAACCTAATGAAAACGATCCTTTAAAAGATTTTCCGGGACAAGATACGAATAATAATCAAAATGGTGATGAACACAATAATTCGGGTGATAATACAAATTCAAACGATAATGGCAATACTAGCGGAAGCGATAATAATAATGCCGGATCACATACCGGCAATGACAATCCATTTCCTAACTTCCCAATGTACAATATTGCCGATAATGAATACCCAAGCTATGTAAATCGTTACCAAACATTGAATGCAGACGAAATATATAAAGAAATCTGAAAAAGAACTTTCACGATTTCATATTCATTCATTGAAGGTGATTCAATCAATAGTCCTAATCCGGTTGTTGTATATAATAACGAACGTGGAACAATGTGATTGCTTGACTACGCAAAACAAGAAGGCAATAAATATAAATTATTCTTTGCTACAAACATGCACGTTTTAGCACACTTTTCTAACTCTATGCAAAACAAAGTATTGCAAAAAGAATTGAATTATGAAGATCCTTCTGGCGATATCTTAACTGGATTTACAATTGGAAAATCTTCAATGCCAAGTACATTTGGTTCAATTCCTAACAAGAGTTGAAATGAACACATTAACACAAACTCCGGTGTTATGAAATATTACACTAACCAAGATAAAATCTTAGATTTAAAACCAGCTAACCAAAGCAATATGTTAAAAACTAATGCATTCACGAATCCTCAAATTGTGTTTGCGGCTGTGGATTATATGAATGATGAAGCGACTTCACAGTGAAGCCAAATCATTCAAAGCAGATGAGAAGAATTTAAAACAAATAATAGTATTTATAGTGCAGTAAAAAACTATGAAAAAACTAATGGAAAAATCCCGTTCTATACTGACTTTGGTGTAATTGAAATGGATGTCGATCTGGACCAAGCTGATAGTGATTTAAGAACATGATTTACTGAAGCAATTGGCGCAGTAGATACATATATTAATCGTGTTAAAACTACTGAAGAAATGCCTAACTTAAGTAAAGAAAATGATAACTACATGATGTCATTAGATTATTTATCAAAAGGTAAAAATATTGACAACGATAATCCAGCATTTGCATTTGGATTGGCTAATGCACAAAATGTTTATATTGGTGGATATCCGGGCAACTCTCAAATTGGTGCGATCTGAATGGAAAATAACCCGACTGAAAGAAATAGTACTAAAACAAGCTATTTACAATCACCTCCTAACAATAAAGCGTTTGCCTATGCAACTAATAATGTTGATTCACCATTAGATTCGGGCAATGTTTCAATTTATACAAACGTTTGAAGTCGTCCATTAGCTTCATTTTATGGATTTAATTACCGGATTAAATTTAGTTCATTATACTATGGGGCATCAGGTTCAGTAGTATATAATCAATTCGGTGAAATAATTGGTATTTATAATGGGGTTGCTTCAAACGTTGAGTTTGGTGATTTAATGCGTGAAGCGTTCATGGCACCTTTATTACAAACCGGAAACATTCAAAACTTTAGTCGTGATAAAACTATTTATGGCTACAATTTAATCGATGGTACAAATTATCAATATCAAAAAGCATCATATCGTCAAAACTTAAGCAAAATATATAGTGATACTAATTTAAAAACCGCATTATTCCCTAATGGGGTGAAAAAATAAGTCAACTTAGGTTGGCTTTTTTATTTAAAGCTTAGATAGTAAATCTCACAAAAAATAAATTTAAATTATTAAATTAAATGCTGAAAGTGCTCTTTTTAGCCAATTATGTAAAAAAATGTTTTTTTTATATAAAATAATATTATTACATTATTATTGTATAATAATTTTTAACTAATTTTATAGGAGGATATCATGCCAAGAGAAGGATTAACCTTAAGATGTGAAGCCTGCAAAATGGAAAATTACATTACTAAGAAAAACAAAAAATTACATCCAGACAAAATGGAAGTAACAAAATACTGTGCAAAATGTAATGCTCACACAAACCATAAAGAAAAGAAATAGTTAATTATATTTGTAATTGCCAAAGGAGAATACTAGTATGGTAAAAAATGAATTAAATAAAATCTTTGAAGAAAACAAACTTGATGCGATTATTTCAGAAGCACCTCAAACTCGTTTATGATATGCTAATGTTCAAACAACTGATGGATATTTAGTAATTGAAAAAGACAAAGCTCATTTATTTGTCGATGGAAGATACATCGAATACGTAACAAAAAATGCACGTAATGTTGAAGTTCATCTATTACAAAAAGATTCTTTATCAAGTTTTTTAGCTAAAAAGAATTATAAAAGAGTTGGAGTTGAAAAAGATTATCTAAACTTGGAAACTTTTGAATATATCAAATCAATGTTACCAAAATCTGAATTTGTTTTAGTTTCGGCTAAAAAATTCAGAATTATTAAAGATGAAGAAGAAGTTGCTAAAGTTCAAGAAGCTTGCTTAATTTCATTACAAGCCTTCGAGGAACTTAAAAAAGTTTTAGTTGAAGGTATGACTGAACTTGAAGCTTCAAATAAGTTAGGCTACTTGATGCGTTTATTTGGTGCAGAAAAAGAATCATTTGATTCAATTATTGCGTTTGGAAGCAATGCAGCTGAACCACACCACCACCCAACAAACCGTAAATTAGTTGATGGGGATATTGTTAAATGTGATTTTGGTGCCCAATTTGAAGGATGAGCAAGTGACATTACTAGAACATTTTTCTTTGGTAAACCAAAAGAACCAGAACTTGTTAATATCTTAGATGTTGTAGCTGAAGCTCAAAAATTAGGACGCGAAGCGGTAAAACCAGGTATGGCAACTAATGAAATTGACAAGATTTGCCGTGATTATATCGAAAGCAAAGGATATGGTAAGTTCTTTACTCACTCAACTGGTCATGGAGTCGGAATTGATGTTCATGAACTTCCAGGTGTTGGTCGTGGTAGGGGAGATGTCATTCTTGAAGAAGGAATGATTATTACCGTTGAGCCTGGTATATATGTTGAAGGTCTTGGGGGCGCAAGAATTGAAGATACCATTCTTGTTACAAAAGACGGAGCAAGGGTATTAAGTCGTCCAGAGGACTACAAATAAAACTTTATTAATGTAGATAAATTAATATTATTTTAAGCACAGCAATGTGCTTTTTATTTATATTTTTTTAAGTATCTATTAATGGATAATTTAAAAATCAAAAACTAACTTTATTTATAATGATTAATGATTTTGCTTTTAAAACATTTTAAAAGATTATTGAATAATAAAATAAAATCGAAATGCATCAATAATTTAAAGTTAAAAAAAGTAATACGCTAAACAAATTAAACATAATATACTTATCTTTATAATTTAATTTTTAAAACCCATAAAATTAATTAATATATAATTCTGTTATGAAAAAATTACACTTTTTAGCATATATTCCGTTGCCTTTGACTGCGTTAGTCGTTGCTTGTACAAAAGAACAAGAAAATACCGATCTTGTTTATAGTCAGTTAAATAAAGAAATAATAAATTTGGAAAATAAGCAAGATAATGGATATTATGTAAGTGAAATTAAGGATTATAAAAATCAATATTTAATGCTAGATAAAAATAATAAGCAGTTAATTCAAACATTACTTGATAAAATCTCAAAATTAAGTCAAAAAATTGATTTAGCTTTAGCTATAAAAAAAACATTACAACAAGTTTTAAAAGAATTTCAATTTCTCATATCGCAAAATGAGGAAATGATAATTTCTAACTATATGAATCAAATCCAAACAAAGATATATCAAATTAATCAAGCGCTTCATGATACTGCCCCTGATTTAACTATTTGAAATAGTTTATATATAGATTCAGATAATTTAATTTCCAAAATAAAAAATGATTTAACTACTTTAGCAAATAATCCAGTTGACAACGAAAACGAAAATTTTAATGAAGAAAGTAATAATGATAATAATATAAATAGCGAAGAAGGTGAAAACCCAGGCAATGCTAATTCAGAAGGTAATCAAAATTTAAGTAATGAAAAAATTATTTTTTCGCTTAATAATAATCTTGATAACATTAATGTCGAATTAAAATCTGAAAATGTTACATATAATGATTTAAAGGAAAATCTAGTTGATAATATATCGATATCTACCATACCATCAAATGTAAATTTGATTATGAAAGGTCAAGAAAAAACTGGTTATTTTGCAATCACCATACAATTAAAATATAAGGAAAATCCTGATTTATTTAGCAAAGTCAAAACAGTTAATGTTTTTCCTAAATTAAATGAAGATCAAGTAAAACAATATTATATCGATAACCCTACGGTTTTAAAATATCAAGAATCAAAGCCTAATATACCTACTGAATTTAAAAATAATAAAGACTATATCGATGATATATTATCGCGTTCATTTTCATTAAGATGGTCATTTAAAGATGGTACATGAACAGGCGGAACCGCTTGGTTGTTAGATTATCATAAAACCGATGAAAATAAATACAGTCTATTTTTGGCAACAAATTACCACGTTGCAGTAGACTTATACAGAGATGATGACCAAGAAATTTATTATCAAAATAAACGTGTTAATTCAAATCCAATAAATGAATTTTTAATTTCATTCGACTTAAAAAATTCGCAAAGTAACGAAATTAAAAATTTGGCTAACAAATACAAGTTTAATAAAGATTTCGCATACCGCATGTTAAAAGGCAAAGCAATTCCTAAAGTTTTATTTTTGGCTCAAAACTTTATGGATAGCCATATTAACGATGAGGGCAATAATTATTATTCTGACTTTGCTGTTATTCAATGGGATGTTGATTTATCTAAACAATTAACATTAGAAGATTTGAACTTACCAAGTGATTATTCAGCATCAGCAAAGCAAATTGAATTAAAAAATAAAAATATCGAATGAGCTTTAATGGTTCGTCATATTAAGGGTGCAATTAATAATTTGAATAATTCATATCAAAAATTTGTAAAAGGTCAAAATGAATATTTAATGAATAACAAAACTATTCCCTATGCAACATTGCCATATTACAATTTATCAGAGATTCGTAGAAATTTTTTCAATAAAGTTACCCCTGAACCTATATATGAATCCCCTTTCAATAAGCGACCAGATAATGTTTTGTCAATTAATCAATTAAGTGATTTGGTGAATGAATATCTTGGGGATTATAAATATGCATATAACATTAATGCTTATTTAGCTGGTTTTTCTTTATTAAATGGAGTGGCGCCTAAAACTTTGACAAATATAACGCCAGGCCAAGAAGAAAAATTAGGTTTTAAAGAAGATGAATTTAATCGACCTGTGCTAATTGTTGATAAAACTTATAACAATAAAAGGGTGGCCGACCATGGTACAGCATTTAATTTAAATGAAAAATCTTTATTTTACGGAATAGCATTAAAATATTTAGCATTACGCCGCGGTAAAGGTGGAATGAGTGGATCGATGGTGGTCAATGAAGAAAATTTACCATTTGGCATATTTTTTGGTAATACTAATGGCGGAATGATAATTGATAGTAATCATAAATATGTGAGTTTAGCCTCGCTACTTATTGCTCCATTTAGCCAAGAAATTTCTTTTTGAGAAAATGGTTTAAAAGTGGATAAATATAATTTAATTGATGGCACTGATAAACAAAAATATCCACATCAAATACATTCTTATCGTGAAAGATTACAAGCGATATACGGCAATGATTATGAAACACTTTTATATAAAAAATCACAATAAAAGTCAAACAGATGTTTGATTTTTATTTTTTTAATAATTAAAAAAACGTAAATTTAATAATATTTACGTTTTAGTCAATTTCATAATGATAGCTTATTGTGTGATTAATCGGTATATTAAATGTTTTTCAGCTAAATTGTTCATTGTTTGAATTAAATAATAAGATATTCAGAGTAGCATTAAGATTTAAATTAATTGTATTATTTGCTTGATTAATAGATTCAACGTTTATTGAAGCAATATTAGCATTTAAGCCATATATTGAAAAACCGTTATTTTCATTTTTATTAAATTTAATCATAGCAGTATGTGAATCATAATTATCGATTAAATTGTGTGAATTATTTGTAACTTCGGGATAGCCAAATTCAAGATAAAAACTTCTGTTTTCATGTAGCAATATTTCTTCGCGATTTACTTTAATATTGTTAAAGTCATATGGTTTTATGAACACAAAATTATTGTCTGCTTTTCTTAATAATTTTTCAAGCGCTGCCTCTTTATAATTATTAATTTTCGGATCATCTATATAGTTTTTTGCAATCTTATTAATTAGCTCATTTTTTATAACTAAATTAAATCATTTAGTAAGGTCGCTTTCATTAATTTGATTAAAACCATTTACTTGATAAGTTTTACCATGGCTTTTTTCAATTTCACTATAGTCATCTTCCCAAGTCAGCGATTGATTGATGAACAAAGTTCCGGTTAAATCATTTGCCAACACACTATTTGTACTGAAGTAAATTAATGATTTTCTAGCATTTGGGTTAGTTTCATTAAAATCTAATCAGTTTTCAAAGCCTGGCTCTACTTGGTAGAAATTATTTGCCAATGTTCCCTGGTTTAGAAATTTGGCATATCAAGAAGAAGCATATTCTGATGCTAAAAACTCTTTGTTAAAAGTAAGATCGGTTGGAATAATTTTATTATTCTCAAAAATGAAATTAAAAATATCTTGTTTGCTATATTCGATTTGATTTAGTACAGAAAAGCTTTTATTAATGAAACTAATTTCTTTAGATGTCTTAACATTGTTATTTATTTCAAAAACTTTTTGATAGACATTAATATTTAAAATACCATCATTTGATAAGCTTAAATTTTTAATGACAAAATTATTATCATCAGTATTGATATTATTTTTTATTTCAATTACATATTTTTTATTATTTTTAGAGTATGAAAATATACTAAAATTAGACAAGGCATTAAGTAATTCTTCTTGAGTTAATGATGCGAGTTTGGATTTGATTATACGATTTTCGATAAAATAGTTTTTATTAAATGTAATTTCAACCGATTCTGCTTGAGTGGGTTTTGCAAATCCTGAAATATTAATATTTAGGTTATCAAATGATTTTTTGTTATATTTTCCGTTAATTTTAATGGCAATTAAACCTTTTTCATCACTTAATGAAATAATTTCTATGCCAGTGATTATAAGATCAATATCGTCTCAATTTTTGGGTTGCAATCTTTCTAAATTTTGACTTGCTAAAGCATTTGCATTTAAATCATATAATTTAGCAAAATTAATAAATTTATTTGATGTCAAACCATTTAAAGTTCCTCCTTCAAAAAAGCTATTTTCTAATTCATTTTCATCAACTTTAGAATCTGACTCCATATTATCTTGATTATTAGGCTTTGTCATGTTTTCAGTAGTATTTTCTTGGTTATTATTTGAACCTTGATTGTTATTACTATTAATATTTTGTTGGTCATTGGTTTCGTCTATTTTGCTTTGATATGAACAAGCTAAAGTTAATAGCGAAGAGCCTGGAATGGCTAATAATGACGAAATAATAAAGGTTTTTAGTTTTTTATTCATATTTTTCCTATCTTTTTAATATCAAACATTATAAACAATATATTTAAATCTTAAAACATATTGTAATTATTAAATATTTTAAAAATAATGTATTATTATAAAATAATAAATTTGAGGCAACATTATGAACAAAAATAAAACAAAAAAAATTTTAAAGTTATCATTGTTTGGAATAAATTTAATTACTCCATTAGTTTGTTTGGCCTGCAGCAAAACAAATAAAAATGAAAATGATTCATTTGCAAATGACCTAAATAAAGGAAATGGCAATGATGATGACAAAAACAATGATAATAATCAATCACCTATTATCAATGATTCAACAAACGAAACTAACTCAACCAATACAAATCCAGAACCATCAAATGAAACTAATGTGGATATAAATAATGATTCAGATATTGAAAATAATTCAAATATTACTGATAAAACACCAAGCGAAGATCAAAATGTAAATGAAAATGAAAATGAAATTAGCGGCAATAACCAAAGCACTCCATCAAATGAAACAAATTCAAACGTGGCTATAGATGATACAAATGATTTAAATAATTTTTTTAATAATTTAAATTTATCTTTTAGTGCAGATGAGCTTAGCTACTTAGACAAAACCCAAGCTGAAAAAAATGTATTAAATGAAGATTATATTTTAAAAAATGAAGGCAATGTTGATATAGCTAAATGAGGAAATGTGCCGCTAGCTATTAAAGAAGATAATTTGATTACTAAAGAAGATTTAAAAATAATGTTAACTAAGATTATTGGTTCATCGAAGCCAATTGAATACGATTTTGGACATCGCAAAATAGATTCAAATTTAATGGCTGATGCATATAGCGAATGATTTTATGAAACATGAAAATATTATCCTTATTTTTCAGTATCAAACGTAGCCATGACTTTTGATATAAAAACTGAAAATGATAAAGTTTTCGTTGCTAAAATATATCGCCCATTATTTGCTTATGACTGGATCGGTAATTCAACTCATAAAGATAGTTTTAATGATTTCCTTAGCAATGCTTTTGTCTTAATTAAACCAAACATGAATGATTATGATAAAGCTTTTGTGCTTTGAAGATACGTGATGTATTATTTAGAATACAATTTACGTGATGTTTTAATTGCGCCTGAAAAAGCAATTGAAGTTTATAAAGGGGTTTGTGCTACTTTTGCACATTTATACTCATTATTATTAAACCTAGTCAATATTAAGGCGATGCCAATGATCACAGGTCAAGGTAATGAAGACATTACACTGAATAATGAAACACATGAAGTGGCTTATTTGTATTTACAGTTACCGGGTTCAAATAAAAAAATGTGATATTTATCAGATCCAACTTATTCAAGAAATGTTGACATTATTAAATACCAAAAAAATCAGTTAGCTTATACAGCAAATAATGATGTTGCTTATACTCAATTTTTAGCTCCTGTTTCTAAAAACTATCGAGAACCATTAATTAATGTTCAATTTCACGGAAGAAAGTTTTTTGATCTGCCTTGAACTAATTTTTTTAACGAGGAAAATGATAATAAAGAATATTTAGTATCTGATAACTTCTTTAGTTTTGATAAAACTAATAATAATTTGATAAATCATACTTTTAAAACCGGTTTTATGTATGACTATATTTTGCAAAAAAATAAAGGCGTTTTAATGGATAGACGTTCATCTGCTCAATATGTTGATGGCAAGTGATATTTCATTCAAACTCTTAAAAACGATAAAGAGGAAATTTCAAAAAATTTAATACGCCAAGATATGGCTTCTCATAATTATGAAAACGTTGATTGATATGAATGAATTGATAGTCAAGACAATATTAATGAAATCATGTTATCAATGTCATCATCATCTTTACCTCGTGCCTATAATTTATTGGGTTCCTATAAAAATAAAATGATATTCATTGGTAATAACATTGTTAGCAAAAATAAAGACTATGTGAAATTCTTTTATATTACGCAAAAAGTAAATAACCAAATTGAATTTATTAAAATTGATATTCCGAATTCGGCTAAAAAATATGTTACCAACTTCGAAGTTAAAACTGATGGAATTTATTATAGTTTTGATTATGAAAAGGAATATCATAAATTGGAAATGTCAGAAACTGAAATGAAATTTTATCAAACTTCAGTTAAAAAAGAGGATCTAAATCAAGATTATATTAATGACTGACATTTAAAACAAGCAAACATTAACAGTTATTTATCTGTCAATAATAATGGCAATATTTTAATAAATAGTAAAAATAATTTTAATAAATTGATTGACTATAGTATAAAAAATATAGCTTACATTGATGTAAATTTTGTTAATCAATTAATTAATAAAATTTATGATGGTTTAATACAAAAAACTACTGACATTGCTTTTATTTTAGAGTCAAAAATTACTGATGAAATTATTAATATACCTAATTATAATTTTGAGAAGCATGGTTATAGTTTAGGAAAATTATTTTATGAAAATCTATCGCAACTATCTACTGCAAAAAATTCAATATTTTACGTTGATGTATTGACAAGTGATGATAATAAAAATTTCCAAACAGTAATGAGTAATATTCCTTGAGATAGTTTGCGGCTAAACAATAAAATCATTACAGCTCCATTAACATATATAAAATTACGTTATAAATTAAACAAAGATAGTAAAGAATTTATCGAAGAAAAAACATTTTTATTTAATACTGATACTGATCAATACAATGACAACATTTCATTATATGCAACGATTAATTATCAACCTTATCAAATTAGTAATTATATAAATACCCAAAATTGATATGAAGAACCGGTGACATTGAATATTAATTTAGGTATTAATCAAAATGGTGTGTCAAATGTGAAATTAATACACATTAATAAATCCGGATTAATTAAAGAACTAAGTTATGAAAACAATGAAATTAACCTAGGCAAAATCAATAGTGATAATGCTGGTATTTATTTCATTAAAAAAACAATGGTATTAAAAAATAAAATATATAATTTATATTCAAACTTCTTTTTTGGATTAGAAAAAGAAGATATCAATAAATTATCTTCAACAAAATTATTTGCAAAATTAATAGAAAAAGCAAAAATTGTAAATTAAGTGTTTTGGCTTGCCAAAACATTTTTTTATAATAATTTTTTATTAAAAACTTTATTTTTTTTATTTCTATTATTTTTTCTATGCTATAATACTTAAGACCAATTTGCGAGCGTAGCTCAGCTGGTTAGAGCACACGACTGATAATCGTGAGGTCGATGGTTCGAGTCCATTCGTTCGCACCATTTCAAGTAATTGACTAAATAGATGCCAAATCGGCATCTTTTTTATTTATTTTTAAAATTTTATATATTAAAATTTAAAAAGAAAAGAGATTGTATGACCGGAACAGAATTATGAAATTTATATTGCGATGAAAATAATATTGAAAAATATTCTAATCATTTCGTTTGAAAATTAAATCAAAAAAGAATTAGAGAAATTCTTAAATTTAAATTGCATGGGCGAATTAATGTATATCAAAAGTTTTATGAAAAAACTCACCATATTCCACAAATTAATGATTACTTAATATTAAAAGATTTTAAAAAAAGAGTCTATGCTATTTTAAAAATTAATTGGGTTTCGATCACAACTTTGGACTCGATTCCGCAAGATTTTATTGCTAAAAATAATCCCAAAAATTTAAATTATGAAGATTGATATTTAAGTCTAAAACATTCTATAAAAAACGATTTAAAATTAGAAGAAAATTGCAATAAAATTCCAGTTATATGTGAAGAATTTTCTGTAGTTAAAATTAATCAAGATATAAAGCTGTAATTTTAGAATATTATGATATAATATTTTTGTTTTAACAAACATATATTTATTCCTTGGTGATAATTAAGATTATTGCTAGGTTATGAAAGGAAAAAAATGGTATCAAAAGAAAGAAAAGCTGAATTAGTAGTTAAATTTGGAAGAAACGCAAAAGACACAGGTTATTTACCAGTGCAAATTGCTATTTTAACCGAAGACATTGAAAGTCTAAAAAAACACTTTGCTACAAACAAAAAAGACTTACACTCAATGCGTGGATTTATGGCTAAGGTTAACCACCGTAAGGCCCTATTAAACCACTTAAAAGATGAAAACTACAATTTATACTTAGAAACTATTAAATCATTAAATATTAGAAAATAACATATTGAGCCGGTTTTGCCGGTTTTCTTTATAAAAAGTTTAAATTCACATAAAAAATTACTAAAATTTCGTATTAATTTGATTAACGGATAAAATTGGAGGACTATGGCAAATAAAAAGATCAAAGCAGCTTCCGCTTTTTTAGCCGTCGCTACTATTGCATCGACTGCAGGGACAATTTATGTTCTATTAGAAAATAACAACGAAAGCAATGATATTAGAAAAAGAATCGCAGAATTAGTAAGCGAAATTAAATCATGATCGCTTAATAATTTAAAAAATAAAAACTATGCTAAAGAATTAGAAAACTCAGTTAATGATGGCATTAAAAAAATCGAGACTATTTTAGTCGATAAGAATATCAAAGACGCCGCAACATTATCAAAATTTTACGATGATGCGTTGAAAAAATTTGAGGAAGACAAAAGAACTTTAGACATTTTGGAAAATGAAAATAGCGCAACCAAACAGGCGCTAATAAAAGCAAACAAAGAATTCGATGACTTTAATCAAGCAAATCAAAATAATGATTTAGTCATGAATACTTTAAATCATTTTCAAGACCAAATTAACAATATTAATAATTCTTATGTAGTTGCTCATAATTTGACGGATTTAATTTCTGTTAAGGAAAATGCTAACAATTTTAGCGAACTTTTAGAGGCAACTAATCAATTATTAAAATCAATATCATTATCACAAGAAACTTTGGATAAATTCGGAAATTATGAACACGAAAATAAAAATAGTTTGCAAAATTTAACAAATGAAGCTATTGCAGCAGTTAATGATATGACGCTTAATAACGAAAATAAAAAATCTTTAGCTGAAAAATTAAATAATGCAGCCAATGAAATCGGCGACTTTTTAAATTCAGAAAAACAATCATTAGTTGCACAAATTTATAATATTATTGAGCAGGCTAAAAAATATTCAAATGATAATTTAAAAGATGATATTTTCAACAATTTAAGAAATAAATTAACAAATCAAATCGAACAAATAACATTAGACTTAAACAATGCCAACAACCTTGGCGATTTTAATGCTATTTTAGTCAATAACAAAAATCTTATAAGCGAAACAGAACAATTAAAAAATTTAATAAATGACTTAAATGAAGAAAAAATTAAAGCAGAAAATAATAAAAATGAAATAAATTCATATCCAGATGCTTTTGAAGAAAATGAGCTTGAAGATTTAGTTAATTTGATTAATAAGTCAGATACAGCGTTAGAGACATTGAATTCAAAAGAATTAATTACTGTCTTGAATGATTTAAGTCTGAAAAATAATAAATTAAATGATTATATTAATTCTTTAAAAAATAAATTAATCAGTAGCACTGAAGCCTTAATCGAGGAAGCTAAAGAATACAATAATTTAATAGATGAACAAAAATATCCAACAATCAAAAAACAATTAGAAAAGTTAATATCATCGATTAGTGAAAAGGCTAATAATAAAAGTTTAGTAGGTGAATTAAGCGAAAATAAAAAATCACTAGAAACTGCTCTTAAAAACTCAAAATATATCATTGCTCGTGAAAAGCTTAAAGATGCAATAAAATTTTCAAAAAATTTATTAGACAATATTGTCAATAATAATGCATTTGATAGTAACCTAAATTTAAATCACATCATAAGCCAAGCTGAAGATGTTTTATCGGCAACATATAGTCAAAATCAAGACATTGCGAAAATTTATAATGATGCTATTAATAATTTATCAACTGATTTTGCAAATGAAATTAAAAAACAAGCTAAGATCAGATTGCAAAAAGCCAAGGAATTATCTAAAGAATTAGAAGATAAAAAATATTATGTGAATAATGCAATTTCAAGCGCAAAAAGAGATTTAGATGCGGCTATTGCCAATCTAGAAGTTTCATTAGAAGAAAATGATAATGAAAATAATATTGTTGATAATGTTATAGCTTTGAACAATGCGTTTGTTGAAGCTGAGTCATTTAAAAATGCAACTGCTGAAGAGCGTTTAAAATTACTTGAAAAAATTCAAAAAACAAAAGAAAAAATTAACGAAATCGTTGCAAATTTAGGTAATGAAAAAGATGAACTAGCCAACGATAATTTTGAAAAATACGAAAAATTAATTGAAGATTTGACAAACACAATTGAAAATTACGAAAATAATACTAAGCCAGAAATGGAAAATGCTGGTTTAGCCAGATTGAACGAAATTCAAAAACAATTGCAAGATAAACTTGATAGCGTTCCCGCAAATAAAGCAAAAATTGATGAGGAATATCAAAAGCAAATTGATATCTTGAATTCGAATATTGAAAGAGCTAAAGAAATTTTAAAATTGATGCCAACTGATGAATATAACCCAGAAAAGGCATTGCTACAAAATATTTTGGCTCAGTCAGAAGATAATCACAGTATAAATTCGGTTGAAAAAATTAAAGCTATTAATTCTAAGTTTGCAGATATTTTAGAACAAGCTAATAATAAAGCAACTAAAATCAATAATGAAAAGACTGAATTAATCAATGATATTAATAATTTAGTTACAGTTGCAAAAAACTATTTAGATGAAAATGTAAATCAAAATCCTTCTATTAGAAATATTTTAGAAACCGAGATACAAAAAAATAGCCAAACCGAAACAAATTCTATTTCATTAACTAAAGATGAATTAAATAGAAAAATTTCAGATTTATCTAATGCCTTGGAAAGGGCTAAAAAAGCAGTAGAAAACGGTAATAACAAGTCTGTTTTAAATGAAAAAGTTAATGAATTAGAAGAATTGAAAAATTCAATTACTAGTCTAGATCCAACTATGGTTGATTTAAAAAACAAACTTCAAGAAGCAATTAAACAAGCTAATCAAGTACTAGAAGCAGAAAACGCTGATGAGTATTTAAATCAATTAAGCAAATTAAATGAAATCCAAACCGAAGCAAATAAAAATATTCAAGACTTTGCAACCGAATTATCGAACAAAATTCAACAACATGAAACCGCATTATCAGAAGCTAAAGATTTATTAGCAAACCTTGAAAAAGATTCAAATAAGGCTAATTTAACTGATGTAATTAATCAACTAAAACTAGCAATTGAATCAAACAAAGTAATTGATAATAACGAGCCATTGGAATCGATTGCAGCGAAAACAAGCAACTTAAATAATGCTATTTCATCGGCTAAGGAAAACAAAAAATTAGCAGATAATTTAACCAATCAAAAATTAGCTGACCTAAATAATACAATTGCCGAATCTAATGATTTATCTGCAAAAATGACTGATCCAGCTTTAGAAAGTGCGAAAGTAAAATTGGATGCAGTTATTTCAAAAGCAACGAATATTCATGATGCTGAAATTAAATCAACTAATGAAGTTATTGAAAGCTCAAATGAAGAACTTAAACAAGCTCAATCTGAAGCTAAATTAGCTTTAGACAAGTTAAATAAAGAAAAAGCAGATCTTCAAGATAGCATTAGAAATAAAGCCGAAGAAATCCAAAACTATATAAGCGATTCTCTAGCAGAAGAGCAATATAAACAAATAAAAGCAGATCTAGCTGCTGTATTAGATAATTACAATAAAAATCAAAAGAATTCACTTGATGTTAAAGATAAAGCCTCATTAGAAGATATTCAAACTAAATTAAATGATGCCTTAGATTTAGCAAAAAATAAAAAAACAGAAGTTGATAATCAAATCAAAAAAGACAATAAAACTAAGTTGAGTGAAAAAGTTAATGCATTAGAAGAATTGAAAAATTCAATTACTAGTTTAGATCCAACTATGGTTGATTTAAAAAACAAACTTCAAGAAGCAATTAAACAAGCTAATCAAGTACTAGAAGCGGAAAATGCTGATGAGTATTTAAATCAATTAAGCAAATTAAATGAAATTCAAACCGAAGCAAATAAAAATATTCAAGACTTTGCAACCGAATTATCGAACAAAATTCAACAACATGAAACCGCATTATCAGAAGCTAAAGATTTATTAGCAAACCTTGAAAAAGATTCAAATAAGTCTAATTTAACTGATGTAATTAATCAACTAAACCTAGCAATTGAATCAAACAAAGTAATTGATAATAACGAGCCATTGGAATCGATTGCAACAAAAACAAGCAACTTAAATAATGCTATTTCATCGGCTAAGGAAAACAAAAAATTAGCAGATAATTTAACCAATCAAAAATTAACCGACCTAAATAATACAATTGCCGAATCTAATGATTTATCTGCAAAAATGACTGATCCAGCTTTAGAAAGTGCGAAAGCAAAATTGGATGCAGTTATTTCAAAAGCAACGAATATTCATGATGCTGAAATTAAATCAATTAATGAAGTTATTGAAAGCTCAAATGAAGAACTTAAACAAGCTCAATCTGAAGCTAAATTAGCTTTAGACAAGTTAAATAAAGAAAAAGCAGATCTTCAAGATAGCATTAGAAATAAAGCCGAAGAAATCCAAAACTATATAAGCGATTCTCTAGCAGAAGAGCAATATAAACAAATAAAAGCAGATCTAGCAGCTGTATTGGATAATTACAATAAAAATCAAAAGAATTCACTTGATGTTAAAGATAAAGCCTCATTAGAAGATATTCAAACTAAATTAAATGATGCCTTAGATTTAGCAAAAAATAAAAAAACAGAAGTTGATAATCAAATCAAAAAAGACAATAAAACTAAGTTGAGTGAAAAAGTTAATGCATTAGAAGAATTGAAAAATTCAATTACTAGTTTAGATCCAACTATGGTTGATTTAAAAAACAAACTTCAAGAAGCAATTAAACAAGCTAATCAAGTACTAGAAGCGGAAAACGCTGATGAGTATTTAAATCAATTAAGCAAATTAAATGAAATCCAAACCGAAGCAAATAAAGTAATTAGCGATTTTTCTGATCGCCTTAATGTTGCTAAAGCTGAATATAATAAAAAGCTAGCCGAAGCAAAAACTCTTTCAAACGATATAAAACAAAGTTCAAACAGCGCAAATTTAGTCGGTGTGGATGAAGCATTGAATTCAATTATTGATAACAATAATTCAATTAATGATAACGATGCAATTAGTTTGATTAATGCTAAAACTAACGCTTTAGCAAAAGCAATTGAAAAGGCTAATGCCGCAATCAAAGAAAACAATTCCTTAACTGATCAAAAATTAGCTGAATTAAATAATCAAATTGAAATTGCTGAAAAATTATTGGAAAAAATGTCAGATCCTGCTTTAGCCGAAGATAAACAGTCTTTAAATGAAGCGATTGTCAAAGCCAAAAACACTGCCGAAGCAAATAAAAAACAATTAAATAACATAATTGATGCTGATACTCAAAAATTAATCGAAAAAATTCAAGTTGCTCAATCAGCTCTAAATAATTTAAACCAAGAAAATGAAAAATTGATCGCTAAAATAAATAAAGAAAATGCTGAGGTATCTGATTTTGCAACAAATCTAGATAATATTTTGGTTAATACAAAATCTGAATCAAACAATTATTTAAGTGAATTAAATGAAAATACTTTACCTTTATTGAATCAAAAAAATAACGCTGAATTAAAAGAAATTTTAAAATCTATCGAAGATAAAAAAGTTGAAATAAAACAAAATGCATTTAATGAAGCAACTAATTTATTGTCGGCTGAATTAAAAAACGCAAAATCATTAAAAGAAGAATTAAATAACTTGCCTAATCATGAAGCCGCAGAAATTCAAGATTTAATAAGTAAGTTAGATAAAGCAATTAATAATGCCACATTGGCAAATAGTTCTTCGGATTTAACTGCTATAGTCGAAGCATTTAAAAATTTAAAACAAATTAACACCGAAGCAAAAGATGCCATAAAAAACTCATATAAAAATGAATTAAATAAAATGTTTGAAAATGCCAAGGCAATTAAAAGTAAGCATGCTTGAACTAATGAAAAGGCACAAGAAATTATTGATGAAACTACACCATTCTTGACAAATAATGACAAAGACTTTTCAGAATATAAACAAGCTTATCAAAACATAAAACCTAAAAATGAAAAATTAAATAAAGAAATCGAAGATTGAAATAATCAAGCTAAATTATTTAATGATTCAAAAGAAACCATGAATTCGCTAGCGCTTGCTATCAGCGAATTGGCTAAAGAACAAATTAATTTTAATCCCGCATTAAATGATTTATTATCACAAGCTAACGCTCAGTCAAATATAGTATTAGACAATGGTTGAACAAAAGATGAATTAGTGAATAAAATTAGCGAGATGAAAGCAAAATATCAAGAGATTAGTAATGCCTTAAAAGCAAATCAAAAGCAAAAGCTTAATGAATTTAAAGCCATTATAGGGGCTAATAAAGTTAAAGCGAACGATTTAAATTCTAAATTTTCAAATTTTGATGAATTAAGGACTATTAATAATAAAGTAAATAATAACTATGATAAAGTAATCGATGCAATTAACACAATCGATAATAATAGTTTTGTATACAAAGGTAATGTAAAAAACATATATGATAATTTATTATCGGAATCTGAAAAACAAATAATTGCCTCGCTAAATGAAACTTTAAATAGAATTAATTATTTAAGAAGCTCGGCTTTAATTTTCAATTCACAATTAAACAAAAATATTATCGATACAAATTCAATTAATCAACAAATTGATAACCAAGGAAATGGTTTAAGTAAGATAAGTAATTGAAATGAATTAAATAATTTAGTAAACGGACTAAATAATATATATTCAAATTCAATTAAAAACAGTATCATAGATTTAAAAAATGCTTTAAACTATGTACTTAATGGCAATAATAATGATTTTAATGTTGCGTGATTGAATAATATTAATTCATTGAACAATTTCATCGCTAAAACATCAGAAGCTTTCAAAGATAATGAAAGCATTATTAAGGCAAATAATAATTTAAAAGCAAGCGTTGCTCAAACCCAATCATTAGACATAATTAATCAAAACAATTTAAGCAATAGCGTAGATCAAAATATAAAATCACAATTATCTAATATTAATCAAAGCAGCGAAGCAACAGAAAGCAATTATTTGGGACAATCATATTTTGAAATATTAAGCGCAGCATTTAAAGGTAAAGAAAATATTTTGTCAGAAGTTAAAAATCAGTTTAATGAAATGATGCAATTGGTAAACAAAAACAAGAATGAAGTATTAGGAGTAATTACTGATTTTAAAAATCATGCAGACGACAAAAAAACCCAATGACCTTATTTAAGCACAATCAACTCATTAAATGCCGAAGAAATTAAAATTCAAAATAAAGATGACCTATTTGAATTGAATTCTGCTGTCAACAATCTAACAGGATTAATAGGTAAAAATCAAGATAAACTAGCTGAAGTTATTAAGGCAAAAGTAAGAATAGTAAATAATTATTATCAATATTTATTTACTAAAGAAATGTTTACTATTGGCTTTACTAAAGGTGATGAAATCAAATCATTTAAAAATATTTCTCCTAACGATATTAACGTTGAATATTATGAAATAACTGGTATGTCAATAACTGATGGTTATAAGGGCAATTGATATGAAAATCCTCAAACAGAGCAAGGGCAAGGGCTATATCAAAATGCATTAAATATAATCATAGATACATTAGATTTCAATAAAAATAAAGAACTATCTGCTGAATATTCATTGAATGCTAACAAATTAAATGAAAAAATTAATAGCATTGAAGGTTCGGAAATAGCTTCGGTAAACATTTTAAAAGATGCGTCATTGAATATATTAAAAAGTATTCAAAATGCTTTATTTAAAAAGATTTATCAAAACATGCCAAATATAATGCAATACTTGCCGGTAGCAAACTCACAAAACAATGGTAAATTAACACCATCAAATAATTACTATGATTATTTATATGAACAAAGAAATAATAGTTCATACGGCCGCTTTTATACTAATCCGGTATTTTATGATAATAATAATGCTAACACTGCAAATTCTGGATCGGCGCCAACCGAAATTATCGAATTTAATAATTACTTAAACGTAATGTTGGGAGCAATAAATAACTATCAAAATAAATTTGAATTAAATATTAATAATACGAATACTAATGAAGTTTATGACTCTTTAGAAAAATTTAATCAATTGTATATCATTGACAAGAGATATTCAAGTGTTAAAGATAGATTAAGTGTAATGTATGATTTAATTTTAAAGAGATTAACTTATGATGGTGATTTAGATTCTGCTCAAAAAAATAATCCATTTTTAGTAAACAATGGTTACAATATATTGATTAATACTGATAATGAAAGATTAAAAGCAACACCTTATTCATATATGCAAATGGTTGGTTATACAGCCTATGTATTGAGAAATTTAATTAACAAAGACATTGCACCTCATCTTGACCAAAAACGTTTTGGAACTTGAATGAATAATGATAAAGGTGAAGCTTACGTTTGAAATCCTAATGTCCAAAATGAAGTAGAAAAAGTTTCATATAGAGGATTGCTAAATGACGTTATTATGAGAATGGGTGTTTGAATTTCAGATGAACCTGACGGACTTAGCCATAACGGTTTAATCGATGGTGGACCACGTTATGGCGTAAAATGAAGCTCTGGATATAACAATTATCCTGACAGAATCTTATACGGACCTTGAAAATCATATAATGATGGGTTCTATTCACAAAGACAATTCGGTACTTATTCATTCTTTTACAATCAATCTACAAGATTAAGTACCAATATAAACCCTATTAGCGGAGAGGGTGTAATTGGAACTGGACAAGGTGCATTAGACTGAATTAGAAATGCATACCAAGACATTTATAAAGTTATTGATTGATTATCAGATTTTAATCACCCTTCAAACCCATTTTATAAAAATAAATTCAAACTATATAGTTTTAATAGTAAAAACGGTTTTGCAAGTAAGACAAATATAAATACATCATCAGCAAATCCAAGTCCAATATCTTATTCAAAATCAAACAATACAGAATGAATTAAAAATTCACTAATTGACTTAGATAAAAATATAGGATAAAAAATAGCGCACTCGTGTGCGCTATTTTAAGTTTAAAAACCTAAAGATTAAAATAATATTTTTACAGCGTCAAAAATTTATAATTAGTCGCTGTAAAATTTAGGGATCCAAAAAAGCAGCTAGACTAGCTGCTTTTTTAGTTGAAATTAAATTAAAAGAAAAAAATTATGAAAAGAAATACTTTTTTTAATTTTAAAACTGAACCATGTAACATCACTATATATAAATTATAAATAAAAACTAGTCAAATGACTAGTCTGCGCACTTTTTCATTCCCGAAAGCGTCCGTAATCTTATTACGTCATTTTCACAGTCGGAGTTGCGCCTCTCTTCTCAATATGGTTTTATTATACACTAAAAACTAGATTTATAAAAAAATATTAATTTAGTAATATTAAATTATGAACGAATATATTTTAAATATCATAAAACTGAAAATTGGAAAAGATGAAAATTTTAGAAACTCAAGGGTCCACCGGTACTTTAAAGTAAGCGTAAGCGCGGATATATAAGTGAAAATTATTTTAAAAAAGTTATTTGATTATTTAGTAAAAAAATAAAAACCGAAACAATATTTTTGATTTTTCATAATTTTTTTAAAATCTGTCAAATATAAATAACTAGATTATGTTTTGATGTCGCTTTTACTTCACAAGATCTAAAATTATGGTATAAAAAACTAGCTTTCGCTAGCTTATACCATTTTTCATTTTCAAATAAGCATCCGTAAGTACATTACGCCGTTCTTTTGAGCCGGAGTGGCATTTCTCTTCTCCAATATGACTAGATTATACACTAAAAACTAGATTTATAAAAAATATTAATTGAGTAATATTAAATTATGAAAGAATATATTTTAAATATCATAAAGCAAAATATATACTTTGTAGATCTAATTTATGGCAAAGATTAAAGTTATATTTAATGATTAGATAACCCTAAAGGATAATTTAAAAAGTTTAAATAATGATTTTGGTTTTAATTTTCTGTCTTTATTTTTTGATTTTTTAAACTTGAAAAATTGTGATGAATTAACACAATTAACATATTTTAATTGTGAAAATTTAGAATTTCTTTTAGGTCAAAATAGAGCAAAATTATTATTTTTGCTATGCCTTTAGCTTTACAAGAACCATAATTTATAACTATTATTTTTTAATATATTGATTGAAATTGACGCTTATTTTTTATTTTTATTAAAAGGTTTTTAATATTCTGCAAATAAAACAAATTTAATTAATTGCTTTAAGTCATAAGTTATTAATTATTTTAATATTAAGTCAGTTTATTTAATGTGTGTTGAATTTATTTTTTAAATAAGCTATATTGATAAGATATTTATTTGTTACTATAATTTTAGTATTTTGATTTGTATTAATAATTATCATAAGAAATAAAGCGACCTATCAGTAATTTATGCGCATAATATATAATCTCAATTTTAAGAGTATTGCATTATTACAAAGTTTTTATTTAATTTACGATGTTATTGATATATTTATCAAAATAAGTTTAATTTTATTATTAAATCAATAAATAAATTAAAGAAAGATTAACTAAATAATAGTTAATTTCATAAATACAAATATAATTATTATAAATAATATAATAATTAAAAAATAAAAAGAATACAAGAGGGTAAGCATGTCAAAAAACAAAAAAAATAAATTATTGAGAATAAGTGCAGCAATGGTATTAAGTTCAATACCTTTTTTTGCAATTGCATGTAACAATATAAAACCGTCAGATAACAAAAAAGAAGATAATAATAACAGTATTACAAATACCGATACTGATAATAAAAATAATAATACTAATAATCCTAATCAAGATAATAGTGCTTTATCGGGCGACAATAATGAAAATCAAACAACAAATAATAACGGCTCAGAAAATGGCAATAATTCAAATGAAAATCAAACAACAAATAATAATAACGAAGCAGAAGACAATGGCACTACACCTGCTAACAATGGTACCGAACCGTCTGATGGCAATTTAGAAAATGGAACAAGCGATTCTTCCGCAGATAATAAAAATAACGAAGTAGTATTTAAAAATGAAGTAATAATTAATTTTTTAAATATTGTAAATAGCGAAAAAATTAAACAATTACTTGAAATAACTGTCAACGCTAATAATGACAAGAAAAATCAAGATCTAATTGAACAAATTAAGAATTTTAATAATAAATATGGCGAGATTGTATCAAATGCCAAAATTATTATGAATTATGGACAAGATATTAATACACCATTTTTATATTCAATGTCTTCTATTCGCGAAAAAATTATTGCGGCTTTTATAATTGATAATCAAAATAATTACCAATTAAAAACAGATACATTTGTAAATAATCAAAAAAATAGTTTCGAATTAGCTTTTGAATCACTTAATGAAGGTATTGATAGCATAAAAAACGCTATTGAGGTTTTTCAAAATCAATACATTAGCGATTTGGATAAAAATATCAAAACTACTTTTTCAGATGCTTTCATAAACGCTTTTAATATAAATTTAAAATTAAAATACCCTAATTTATTCAACATTCATAATAATTTAATTTTGGATAAAAATGAACTTGTTAAGGTGCAAAATCAATATCAAAGCTTGACAAATCTTCAAACTCTATATAAAAAATTAGTTTCTATTGAAAATTCTTTTGCCGAAATTTTTTCATCTAAATCATTAGAATCATTTAATGATAATCTACAAACAAGATATAAAACAATTAAATCACTTATTTATGATGAAAATAACAAAATTATATTTGATAATTTAACCGATTCTAATATCCTTGATTATGAAAATTTACTAAATGAATTTAAAAATAAATATCAATTTATTCTCAAAGCGAACAATGCTTTAAATATAAATTTGAATAAAAATTTGAAAAACTATGAATTGGATAAGGCGATTAATCCATTATCAATTACGAATAGTAATTTTGATTATTATATTAATAGCAACCTTACGGATGAAAATTTATCAGCCAATTTAGTTAAATTTGATTTAGATTTGGCTAATAATAATATATTAAAAATTGAGTATAATGTTGCCGACAATGCGACAAACATGAATACTAATGTTATAAAAGAATTAACTTTTCCGAATAGCTGAGCAAACAAATTAAGTGAATTATCAAACTTAAATATTCACGATTTATTTAATTTCAATAAAACAATTATCAGTAATTACACAGTAGAAGAATTTTTTGCTAACGAAAGTATTGTTAAAGAAAACATCATTCCAAAGAAAACAATATTGAATGATTACTTCACTTACGAATTAGATGATCAAGATCCTTATGACAAACAAAACAAAAGCTTTAATATATTAATTAAACACAATAATCAAGTCATTAAGCGTTTTTCATTAATTGCTAATGATGTTTTATTCATTAATTCTAATCACGAAGTCACATTTGCAACATTTTCAGAAGAATTTAAAAAATCAAAATATTACACAAATCCTAGTGAATTCGGTAACTCTTTAGCAAATTATTTTTCTTATGCAATGAGTGAAAAAGAAAAAGCATATAATGAAAGTCATCCTAATGCGACGAAATTATTAATTAACCCACTATGAAATAAAGTTCCAGTACAAAAAGATTTGTATTTTACACAAGAGCAAAGATTGAGCATGTTTAAGGAAGTTATTAAAGGTTTTATCACCAATATTAATGCCGATGATATTCAGCCTTATAACGACGCAACACTTATTAATTTAATTCAGGAAGTTAACGCCATTCAATTTTGAACCGATAATAAAACTAAACTCGTGCAAGTTCAAGTTAATGCTTCTGAAGCATCAGAGGATAATAAAAATTTAAATTTGATTAAAAAAACTCTAGGTTATTCTGAATATTGAAGCAAATTACAAAATTTAAATCCAGTAAAAAGCAACTTATTTGCAAATATTCAAGCTAAAAACCCTAATGTTACTCACTCAGATTTCGTTGCTTATGATAATCAAACCGTTTTAAAATTATTGAATGAGATTTATACATTCCCTTCATTCGGAGAATATCAAATTTTTATAAAAGAAATTAAAAACGTATCTCCGCAAAAAGGGAAAGCTGATTTATTTTTCTGATATAAAAAAAATAATGAAGAAGCTGTTTTACCGAAAAATTTTGGTTCATCGCAAAAAGTATGATTTACTTTAGAATTCTTTAAACCACTTACATTTGAAGATGTCAAAACAATAGATGGAACCAAGGTATTTAAGGCGGTTGATTTTCAAGGTCAAAATTATAGTTCAATTGATAAAACAGATATGGATAATATCAAGTTAATTAATTCTACTAATTTCGACTATCGAATGGTTAATGCTTTATGAGACAATAAAACGCCAATTCCTTATGCTGTGATTGACCCATATGATATTTATGAACAAGAGGCATTTTTAAAAATTAATTATGTATTGAAATTTAAAAATGGTTCTTTAAACAAAGATAAAGAAACTGAAGACAAAAATGAAAATAACGATAAGTTCAATAATAACTTTGAAGATAATCCTAAAACAACTGATGAAAATAAACCAATTCCTGAACCTACTGTAATTAACTTCAATCCTAACTCAAGATCAATTGCTAACCCACGTGATTTAGCAAATAGCGTAAATATGAATACATTAGCTAATAAGTATTTTATTTATTTTGTTAATGTCAAACCATTTATTTATCAAAATACAAAAGGAATGTCATTCCAATTAGGTTTTATTAATAAAAATAATTTATCGCAAAGATTTATCAGCCCTCAAACAATTAGATTAGTTAATTTACAAAATGATTATAAAAACAATCTATACCCTGAAGTGATTCTTAACAATATAACATTTGATGATTTATCAATTATAAAAAACTCAAAAACTTTTACTATTAAAGATTTAGCTAATACCGTGTCGCAACCTTTATTAAGAAATTCATATATAACTTTAAATATCGAACCAAATTCTCAATTTGATTATCCCGTAATTAAATACAATAATTTCTATTTAAATGCAAACAATATTCAAATTGCCGAAGTAATTAAAAAGGATAATGATGATACTAAAGCTTACTTTAGATTGAAATATGTTGAAGGCAATAAAGTAATCCAGGGTAATCGATGATATGTAATCGAAGATCTAAGGGCTCAAGATAACGATATTATAAATAAAACATCATTGTCATATTCAAATAATAATTTAAAAGAAATTTACACCCCAAACTCAGTCCACCGCGAAAGAATTATTGAACCTTATTACAAAGATTTGGAATGAAACAAACTTAATAATGGTGCAAGCTGATTATTGAAAAAGAAATACTATGAAAAAACATTATTAAACCATGATGTAAAAAATGCCAAAATTAAACTTCATATTTTTGGAAATGTCTTATTCCAAGATGACTATAGATTAAAACGAATTACTGATATCGATAAAGGGATGAACATTGAAGTTGATTTTAATTCATTAAAAGAAACCGGTAAATATCATACAGAAATCGACATTCAACCTATCCATACTTCGAATAATGGTAAATTCTATAATAGTCCTAATATAACTATTAATGTTGATGTATTGTATACTGAAGCTGGAATACAATTTAATTTAACTCCAAATAACGAACAATATAATATTATTTTAGGCAATCCGTTGAATCACGTATTATCTACTTCAGAATTCCTAAAAAAATTTGGGCATTTTGATTCTAATGAGGCAATATTAATTGCAAAACAAAGTAATTTAATAACAATTTCATACGATTCAAATGTGCAAAATGAAAACTTTGGCATTTCAACTAATAAATTTGATTATAATCACATGTCATATACTCAGGAAAATCAACCAATTCTTTTTTATAATGATTATAATGAAATTTGAAATACTTATTTACCTAATCAAAATGTTCCTTATAAATTGCATGATGGCTATATGCTAAACAATGAATATTTGGGTAATTCGTATACTAATACCAAACTATTCCAAACCATTTGAGGAAACAGTATGGCATATAATTATGGTTCAGCCACAAAAATGGGTAAAGTAAATACTAATAAAAACGACGGAAAATTTTATTTAGTAACTAATACTCACGTTGAAAATTATGGTGATATTCAATCATTAAAAAACAAACCTCACCAAGCAAATTGAAGATATTTAGTTAAATCAGGACATAATTTTGCAAATAATATTAATAGTGGTTTTGGATACTGAGATGGCTTATACCCAGTAGGTGTGAATCCACAAGTTATTTGAGTCGGTAAAGACCAATTAAATGTTAATGGCACTAACCCAGCAAGTGTCGACATGACCATTTTTAGTATCGATATTAATCAAATTATTAAGACGACTATGAGCGAAGGGCGTTACCAAACCGCGTATTGATATAAACAATGATTTGATGATCCGTACATGGATATGAATTACGAAGGCGGCAAAGATAACGTAGTTTACGGACCATATGTAATTAGAAATGGTATTAACGGATTCCCTTATGCTAAACAAGCTGGATATGTAGTAAATCGTGCCTCGATATATGATTCGGGAATGACATTACAACGTCAAAACGGTTATGTTCCAACGTATTTCAACCCAGGTAATTCTGGAACAGGTATCATGGGTGATGAAAATTCATTCAATTCGGTAATTAATTCCGGTACACCTTTTAATGTATTATATGGACATAACTTTATCAGCAGTCAATATAACTATTTAGGTTTGAACTCAGAAAATAATGATCCATTATCTTTAAAAAACAAAAACTCTTTTGCTTCGATATTATTTAATCTAAACGTTAGATATCCATATCAATATGATATTCCGTGATTTATTAAAAATAATAAATAGTTACTTTAATTTGTATATAAATAATAAAATCCTAAAAAAGTCCAACAACAGAATTAAATACTTATTAATGTAATTTAGTAAAAGAATTTAGAGAAGAGCGTAAAAAAATGAGAAAAAGTTTCAAAATTTTGCTAGCTTTAGTATCAATGACAACGATACCGCTAGCGACAGTTTCCTGTTATAAAAATTCTAAAGGCGAAGAAGATAACACTAAAAATGATAATGTCATAGTAAATGATGTAAATGGCGGCAATCAAAATAATATTGAAAATCAAGTTGGCAATGATAAAAATAATACAGACCATCCAAACGAAACATCAAATCCCAACTTATCTAATCATTATGAAAATCAAATTAATTCAATGTTATCTGTAACAAATGAAAAGAAAAAAACATTAGTAAATTTAATTGAAATTCAAAGAAGCCAAATAAATGATTTAAAAGCTCAATTTGAAAATCAAAAAAATTCACTAAATCAATTAAAATCTAATATTGATTTAAATTCAAATGCAAGTGAATCAAGAACGCAAAGTATAAATAACATAATGCAGGAACTATCTTCAATAACCGAAGATAATAAGCAAGACAGAAAAAATAATTTATCAAAGAGCTTAGAATTAATCAAAAACTCGGTTTTAGAATTTACTCAAAGCAATAGCAATGATTTAAATTTATTATCTTTAGTTACAGAAAATATTGATCGAAATTTATCTGATTTAGAGCATTTTTTAGTCAATCTAAATCAGCAAAATAATACTTTGCTAAATACTTTCGAAGAATTATTAAATTCATTGAAAACACTTAAAAATAATTTAAATAAAATAAACGAAAATGATTTCAATACTTTAAACAATAAATATGAAAGTTGGAATTCAGATCTTGATACATATCAAAATCGAAGTCAAGACAAATTCAACGAATTTAATACTAATGCTAGTCAATATTTTATAAAAATAAACATCGTTAAAGATAACTTGAACGTATTAAATAATAAATTAAATTCAATTGATCAGAATATTAGTTCTATCCAAAATGATGTGACTCAATTAAAATCAGAAGTTGATAACACTCATAGTTCATCAAATATTGAAAATGGCGAAGGTAGTACAAATCCATCAAATGAAAATTCTAAACCTATTAATTCAAAGCATGAAATTCAACCAATGTTTAGTTTAGATAAAGAAATTACAATTCGCCGAGGTGAAAAATTCAACTTTGATAGTATTTATACAATTAATCAAGATTATCAAGCCACAGAACCCGATAGAACATTCGAAGCGCCAGGCATGCTAACCGTGAAAGGTGTTAATATACCACCATTCCCCGGAAATGATAAAGTTGAAAAAATTAATCCTGGAAAATTATATACAAAAAGCCCAATAGGTAAGTGGGTAACCACTGGTGATTTATTTGATAATGGCGATATTACATATTATTTATTTTTAGATGACGAAGGCAACTGATTTGATTCAAATAAATGATATAGAGTCGGTAATAAATATGATGATGATGAAGTGCCTAGACCACACGGAACTGGGGGCGGGGATGACCGTAGCTGTTGAGCTGCTGCAGCAAGTAATATCATGCAATGATGACTACAACAAAATCGCAAATTTATTGATAAATATTATGAAATGTACCCAGAAGATTTATTAACTTTAATTAATGGAAAAAATCTATTGCAAGCTTATGACCAAAAACAATATGCGCCAATATTAGATTATTTATGTGATTATTTTGTTGATAAAAGCGGTTTTGCTATATACGGCATTGAATGATTATTATCTGGATATAAAGATAGAAACTTGAGTGCGGCATTTGAAAACGAAGAAGTAGGGAAACAATTTAAAGGCTTTTTTCCACATTTATTTAATAAGTCAAATGTTTCTGATATGGGAACATATAAAAAACTTGCTGGTGGCGTTAATAACGTTAAACAAGTATTTTCAGATTTCATTAAAGAAGCATTTTTAAACGATAATGCGGTTTCATTCGTAATAACCCCTAGTTATGGTCAATATAACCATGCCGTTACTTTATGGGGCGCCGAATTTGATGATGAAGGTTACGTTAAATATTTATATTATTCAGATAGTGATGAAAATGATCCTGATGCAAGAAGATTGTCAATTATCAAACGTACTGAAGTAATGTATTCAAAAGATAATCGCACTATGAAAATGAATAATTATCCAGATTCGCCCGATAGAGAAAGAGCATGAAAATATTCATGAAATATAAGTTCGGTTGAGAAAATTAGTTCTGGTTTTAATATTTGAAAAAATTGATATGAAAATGTTGCTCATGCTAAAGATGATGCAATTACAGTTAACGTAATAAATCCAGACGCATTAAATGTTAATAAAGAAGGTATATACAAAATTAAATATCAAGCAACTGATATTTTTGGAAATACACAAACCCAAGTTACAAAAATCATTGTTGAATAAAATAATAATAAAACAGCACTGTAATTAAAGTGGTGCTGTTTTTTAATATAAAAAGCCAGACGCAGTGCTGCATCCGGCTTATAAAAGCTATTATACTAATCTGCTTTTATTGTGTGTAAAGATTCGAGCGCCATTACACCATTATAGATTATATCAGGGCATCTAATTTCGACTTGTACTGCTGGCATAGAATCTTTTATTACAAAAAAGTAATAAATTGGATGACCAAATTTTTCGTTGCCAGGATATGAGAAATTAAAATATTTTTTAAACACATCAGTTTTTAAAATATTTTCATACTGAAATGAATCATTTTTATAATTTGGTTCGGCACTAGAATAATTGGCTCGCACTAATGCTTCAAATTCTCGATTTGCTATGATTTTAACTTCAGGGTCATCATTTTTATATGAAAAGTTTACCGTTTCATTAATCGATGATAACTGAGACGAATCAAGCAATCCATTAACTTTATCAGAACTATTTGGTATTTTGTTTAAGAAATTTGAAATAGTTGTACTTGACGTATCATTTAATGTTTCGCCGTTGTTCTCTTTGTCTGAATTAGTTTTTTCATATGCACAACTTAGGGTAGAAAATGCTAAGGGCGCTGATACGAGCGGCATGAAAATAAAAAGGTTTTTATTTTTGCTCATTTTTAATTATTTTAATTTTAGTTAAGTTTGTAAGCTTTATTTACAACATCTTCAACAGCAGATAATGGTAATGCACCATTCATTAGTATGTATTCTAATAATTCTTGGATTTTTCCGTGTTTTACACTTGGGTATTCAACACCTTCGATGGTAAATCCTGAAACTTTATTTACGAATTCTTCTCTGCTTAATCCTGATTGTTTTCTTACTTTGTCATATAACTTGATAAATACTTCTTTACCAGCGTTATATGAAGTAGCTTGACCAGGAGCCATTAAATAACGTCTTGCTTCTGATTCGGCATTACCTAGTGAACTAGCTGAATTATTTAAAATGAAGTTCTTAACATCTTCTAATGAAGCTTGAGGTCCTAGATCTGCTTTGCCTTCAATACCGAAGCCGTGTAAAGCAGGGTCAACCGCTCTACGCATATTACGTAATTGAGCATCATTTAATGATCCATAGTATTGTAATAAGTTAGCTAATTTAACAGCTTTTTGAGCATGAGTTTTATCGTTTGATGAAGCTGTTATTGAATCAGATAATTTTCAGTATACACCGCCGTGTAAGTTTTTAATTTGGTTAATCATATCATCGGTAACTGCATCTTCTGATTGAGCAGCTTCTTTTGTAAAGAAGTTGGTAATACCTCTTGAGTATGAGAAATCAACTGGGGCTGAGTAATAATCTGTTTCGTTGTTGTAATCAGGAGTTCCGTAGTAACCAGCTTCAACAGCAAATCATTCCATAAATAGAGCTCATCCTTCTGCATAAGAAGTATATTTGAAAATATTTCCAATATTTTGGTCGTTAAATGAAGCTAGGAATTTTTCGGCATATTTAACTTGGTTGTGGTGTCCCATAACTGATTCGTGGTTAGCAAATGTTGTGATAGATCATTTTGGTAAGCCATAGTAAGGATCAGCATTGAAGAAGAAACTTCCTTTTCTTCTGTCATATGCCCCGCCACCAGCGTTTTGTCTTCCAGCATATTTGTAAGTTGATACACCATATTCGCCAACTTGTTTAGCAAAATATTGGTATCCTTCTTGTTCGGTTGCTGCTTTAAATTGTTGATATGCTTTAAATGCTTCTAAGGCTCCATAGTAGAATTGTTTGTTTGTGATTGAGCCATATTTATCATTGTTATCTTTTAAAAATGCATAACCGTTAGCAGCCAACTCAGTCTTAGCTTTTGCTAATGTTTCATCATTGTCTAATTCTGAAATTTTCGCTTCATCATAAAATGCTGCGCCTTCACGTCCAAAGTAAAATTGTTCTTGGTTTAATCATTTATTAAAGTTAACAATATTGATTTCACCATTAGCATTTCTTATTTCAAGCGTTACTTCTTTAGCATCATTACCGCCAATACCATCTTCGTCGTATAAGAAAGTTGCATTTCATGCTCCGTTTTCTCCGGCAATTAAATTAGCAACTTCTGAAGCAACTTTGGTCATATTTTTGGTAGCTTTTTTAGTTAATTCATAACCTGATTGAAATACTTCATTAGCAGTTTCATCGGTTGTTGTTGCCATTTTTAAAATTGCTTGATATAATTGACCACCATCAGTGGTATTTGGATTGCCTTGGATTGATGATAAACCAACACCTTTTGCATTAATTTCTGCCTCAGTATATCCTAAACCATAGATTTTTACAATTTGTTTGTTATGGTTTCATTCTAAAGTATTTTGAACTTCGTTTATAGTATTTGTTTTATAAAGTTTAAGTTCAGGTTGATTTTCGTCAACTCCGAATTTTGAAGCTTTGAAGTATTCATTAGCATAATATTTATAAAATGCCAATTTCTTTTGATATGATGGTTCAGTATTTTTTTCAATTAGTTCAACTAGCGAAATTTCTTGAAGTTGATCATCATTCAAGAAATCATCTACTTGTTTTTTTAATCATCTATTTAAAATTGATGCTAAGTTTGATTTAATAACTAATCTTGAAACTACCACATTATCTCTGACAGCTTCTTTTAAATTTCTTAATGCTGGTTCAGCATTTTCTTCGGTCATTCTAAAGAAGTTATCATAAAATGAATTTGCTGGGTAAGCATTTTCTGGACCTAATTTGTAATAACTTAAAATGTAACGACCTTTAGAAGCATAGTTACTGATTGAAATTTCATAACTGTATTTTAAACCTTTAACTCACGCTAAAGTAATAGCGTTTAAATTGTTTTCATCAATTCTGTTTAAAATTTCAATTTGAGATTTATAAAAATCAACAATTTTTTGTGCTTCTTCTTCAGTTGGGTAGTTTTTGTTTAAATTTTTGAATTCTTCTGCTTCTAAAACACCACTTAATTTTTTGAAGTTAGTTATATAATCAGAAGTAATTTTTTGAATTTTTTCTTTTTCTTCAGTGCTTAATGCTGATAAATTTCATTTATGATTTGCAATTTCAGATTGAATTTCGAACAATGCTTTAAATTTGTTAAAGTTTTCTTGTTGATTTTGTTCTGTCTCAGCAATTATAGCTTTTGCTTTTTCGATAAGGTTTTTATTTTTTTCAATATCACTTTCAATAATATCTGGTTTTTTTAAATTATTTTCAGCTAGTGCAATAGCTCTATAATATTTATCGATTTTTTCTTTATTTGAAACTTCGGTATTTTTAGCAGCTTTATATTCTTCTAAATCATAAGCGGCAACTTTGACTTTTAATAAACTCTCTTCTTTATTAGTATTAATAGTGTTTTTTAATTCATCAATACGTGTTTTTAATTCAGATAGTTTTTTATTAAATGAGCCTTTGCGTCCTTTGATATCAGATTTTAATTGTTCTGCAGCTTCGTTTAAAGCTTTAAAATCTTCTGGAGCGTATTGAGATGCTTCTGCTTCATTAATTGAGCTTAAAACCGAATTAACCATTTCAATTTTTTTACTGTCATGTTTTTCCATTCCTTTTTGAATGCCCATAGCTAAAAGAGGTAAACCTACGGGTAATATCACGGCGGCTGACACTGCAGCGCCTAAAATAATTTTTGATTTCTTATTCATGTGTCTCCTTAATAAAATAAAATAATGAAATGTAATAAAATTATAAAAAAAAATGCTTAATTATTTAGTAAATAAATGGACCATTTTAACAATATAAAGGAATTTTTTGTAACAATTAATGTAATTTCAAGTTTACAACAAAAAAATATACTTACTAGTATTTTTTTAGTGTACTTTATTTTTATTAAATATAACCAAAAAACTAGAAAATATCCTTTAATTTTATTCAACTAAATAAAATATTTTATTTAGTTATTTTATTTTTTTAAATTTAACAGCTTTTTAATTAATGTATTGACAATTTATAATTTAAGTATCATGTTATAAAGCACTATTAAAATTTATGATTTTATGTTGTAGTACATCCAATATGTTTATTTATAATCAAAATCCTGAGTTGTTATTCATAACGATCTCTATAAAAGGAATAATTTGTCATAAAAAAAAATTAAGTTCATAAATTGAACTTAATTAATTAAATTTTTAAAATAATTTATCTTCATTAGCACTATCTTTGTTTAAAATCAGTGCAATTTCTTCTTTATATGGACTTTTATTATTAATATAAGGTGTTTCTAAAATAATTGGTATATTATCGAAATCTTTATCAAATACAAATTTTTTAATTGTCTCTAAACCAATGTATCCTTTGTCAATATTAGCATGACGATCTTTATGCGACCCTAAAGGATTTAATGAGTCATTTAAATGAATAACTTTAATATGTTTTAAATAATCGTTACTAATTAAATAATTTTTAAAATCTTCATACTTAGTTATATCATATCCAGCATCAAACACATGACATGTGTCAAGGCAAATCGCAACACGATCTGAATTCACACCTTTAATTACATATAATAAATCTTCAAAACTTGAACATACTTGGCTACCTTTTCCTGCCATAGTTTCCAAGCAAATTATGACATCTTTAGTTTGCGCTAATATTGCTTTTAAACTGTTTATTAAAGTATCCAAAGCTTCTTTTCGAGTATATTCCATCGACGAACCAGGATGCAAGACTAAATATTTAGCATTAATCGTATTCATTCGATTAATTTCTTGTGATAAAAAACTAATCGCAAAGCCTTGCTTATCTGGATTTGCTGGATTTACAATATATGGCGCATGAACGACAATATCTTCTGGTTTAATATCGTTTTGATAATTAATTAAATATTCATTATATTTATACTGATCGGTTGCTACGCGTAACGTCGTTTGCGGTGCCCCTAAATAAATCATCGCACAATTAGCACCATTATCAAGTGATTCTTCGATCGCACCAACTAAATAATTAGGCTTTTTAAATGAAACGTGACTTCCTAATTTAATCATTATTTATCCACTCTCCTTTTGTATATATTAAGTATAATCAATTGTTTAAAATTATAAATAAAAAAGAGGATTTTACCTCTTTAAATTAATCAGAATCGTACGATTCATTATTATAAAATTCTTTTAATTTCTTACGTTTTTGAGGGTGTTTTAGCTTACGTAATACTTTGGTTTCTAATTGACGAACTTTTTCTTTACTAATTCCCATTTCATTTGCTAGTTCATCAAGTGAATGCGGATGAAATTGATTTCCGTTTAAATCATTAATTCCGAATCTTTTTCTAATTAATAATCTATCTCCTGGATCGCTTAATCCGGTTTCAATCATTTCGTTTAAAATGACACTTAATTCTTCTTGACTTGCAAAATTAGTTGGGCTAATAACACTTTCATCTTTAACAAAATCTGAGAAACTAGAGTTTTCTTCTTTACCGATATTTTTATCTAAACTAATCGGATCAATATTAATTTTACGAATGTATCTAACTTTTTCTGCAGTAAAGTCGCCACCATATTTTTTAGCAATTTCTTCATCGGTTGGTGGATATCCGTTTTCTTGTTGCAATTCACGTTCAATTTTTAAAATTTTATTAATTGTCTCAACCATGTGCACTGGTACCCGCACTGTTCTAGCTTGGTCAGCCACCGCACGAGTAATTGCTTGTCTTATTCATCAAGTTGCATAAGTTGAAAATTTAAAGCCTTTAGTATAGTCATATTTAGATACTGCTTTCATAATTCCTGAGTTACCTTCAGAAATTAAATCAATAAAGCTTAGGCCACGGTTTTTATATCTTTTAGCATTATTGATAACTAATCTTAAATTGCGTTTTACAAGCATGTCCCGCGCACGTTTGTAACGGTAATTATCATTAGCGTCTTTTGCTTCTTGCATTTTTATTGCAAGATCCCTTTCTTCTTTAGGTGTTAATAACTTACCATATTTACCGATTCAGCGCATGTATCATTTAACAATATCATTTGTTTCTGTCAATTTATTACTCAATGCGTTATCATTGTCTGAATTATCATGTGAACGGTCGATTTTAATATCATCGGAATCGAAATCTCTTAGTAATTGGTTTGCTTCGAATTCATAATTTCGATTTTTCTTTTTAGGAATTCTCTCTTCAAAATCGTCGTCATAATCTCCGTATGATTCATAATCATCTTCATCATCATATCCGAATGTATCTTTGCTAATATAGTCATCATCAGCATCAAGATCCAAGTCTTCTTCATCTTCTTCGCGATTTCTAACACTACTATCATCATATTCTGAGTCAACATCAATATCTTCATCCTCGATATCTTCATCTAACTCACTAAGTTTTGATTCATCAAAATTTTCTTCTTCATCTTGAGGTTTTTCTTCCTCTTCTTCTTTGTTATTATATTCAAAATCACTTGAATCAACATCTTCGAAATCTTTATCATCTACTTCATCTTCAATGATTCCTTGTTGCATCAATTTATCTAATAATGCATCAGCCTCATCTTCGGATACAAATAATCTTTTTTTATCTAAAATACTAAAAACTTCGTCTTGGGTAAAGAATTTTTTTGAACTATTTTTTTTCTTTGCTTTCGCCAATTCTTCTTGTAATTTCTGAACTACAATTTCAATTGATGAATTCATTTCTTTTGTATTTATACTCATGTTTTCTCCTATACGTTACTTTTTGTTAATAGTTATGATTGATTTTGTAGTGTCGTTTTTTTCGGTTTTTAAATTTGAAAAGTAACGTTCAAAATCTTTTCGCTCATACGGTTGTAATAAATTATTATTATTTTTGTAATTATTGAAATTAATTACTTTTTCAGATGTTTCTAGTAATGAATTATACATTTCTATATTTTTAATTTTGAGTTCATAGTCATTATAAATTAATTCATTTATATTTTGAAAGTCAACCAATTGGTTATTTTTTATTTTTTTAACAACATAAGTGATTAATTCTTTATATCTATCATCAATATTCATGTTGATAAAATCAAATTCATTTACTTTGAATTCTTTTATAAATAATGGTTCTTTTAATATTGATTTTAAAATTCTTATTAAAATAAACTCGCGACCGACAGGAATAAGCATTGGTTCTTTTTTATTTATCTTATAAAAAGTTTTTTCGGTGTTAAGTGTATGATTTTCATCATTCATTCTGTCTAAATAAACTTCATTAACTGGGGCAAAATTATCAAAAATTTTATCATCAAAATTATCATAAAACTGGTTTATATCATTTGCTTTAGAAAAAGTGTTTTGTGATTTTTTGTTTTGATATAAAATCGCTTTAGCAAAGTTTATATCAGAAGGAAAATTAGGTTTTAAAAAATCGTTTGAATAGCTTAAATAAGATTCTTCGCTAAAAACATTTAACTTATTTATCAAAATATCTTTCAGTGTTAATTTGAGTTGGTCATTTAGATAATACATATATTCGAACCATTCTTTATATTGCTCAAATTTTTCGTTTTGCATGAGCGATTCATTATAGTGAATTGTGCTTAATTGTGCTAAGATATACGCACTCAAATCAACTTTATTTTCGCATGTTTTTAAAAGTGTTTTTCCATTATCAAGGTTATATAGTTCATCGGGGTCTTTGTTATTAGAATTAAAAATAATCGAAACTGATAAATTGTATTTTTCGGCAAAATATAAAATAATTTTTAAATTTTTCTTTGTTGCTAAAATCCCCGCTTTATCACTATCAAAAAATAAATTGATTTTGCAATTTTTTAACAATTTTAAATGTTCTTGCGACAATGAAGTCCCCATTATCGCAATAGCATTTTTAATACCAGCTTTGTATAGGGCAATAACATCAAATTGACCTTCAACTAAGTAAACTTCGCCCGTTTTTATTATTTCGTCTTTCGCATGATAGTAATTAAACATTACCTCATTTTTATGAAATACTGAAGTTTCGGAACTATTTAAATATTTTGGTTCGTTTTTAGAAGTTATGTCACGCCCTGAAAAAGCAACAATATTACCATCAGCATCTTCAATCGGGAATATTAAGCGATCATTAAAAAAATTCTTTTGTTCATTTGAACTAATTAAAGACGAATTGGCAATAGTAAAACTATCGTATTTCTTTTCTTTTAAATAGTTATAAATTGATTTGTTAGCATCAGCAAAACCTAATTTAAACTCTTTAATTAATTCTTTGTTTAGTTTTCTTTTCTCTAAAAATATTTTTAAATCTGCGCGCTTATTTACTAACATTTCAAATTGAAAAAAATCAGATGCATCATGATTAATTTCAAAAATTTTAGTTTGTTCTTTAGTAAATGATGTTTCTTTAATATTAGTTAAATAATTTTCAATATTAACATTGGCTTTTTTAGCTAAAAGCTTTAATGCTTCTATATTAGAAATATTTTTAAAATATTCTAAAAATTTCAATGCATTACCGCTTTTACCACAACCAAAACATTTAAAAATATTTTTTTCAGGATTAACAACAAATGAAGGTGTTTTTTCTCCGTGAAAAGGACAGCACGCTTTGTAGTTTTTACCCTGTTTTGTCAATGTTACATATTCACCGATAACGCTAATAATGTCAGTTTTTGATAAGACTAATTCTCAAACATTAACTTTTTCTGCCATTCAATCCTCAACAACTATTTAACAAATTTTTCTAAGTATTTTTCAACTTCATCGACACTAATTCTTTCTTGTTCCATTGTGTCTCTATTTCTTATCGTTACAGTTTGATCTTCTAAAGTTTGAAAATCTACTGTAATGGCGAAAGGTGTACCAATCGCATCTTGTCTACGGTATCTTTTACCAATTGAACCAGTTTTGTCATAAATTACTCTTATATCTGTTGTTTTAAGTAATTTATCGTAAATGTTTTTAGCAGGTTCTTCAAGTTTTTTGACTAAGGGGAATACTGCTAATTGGTATGGTGATATATTATAATCTGTTTTTAATACAATTCTTTCGTCATCTTTTTCCAATTTTTCTACTTCATAGGCATCGATTAATAAAGCTAACAATAATCTATCAAGTCCAATTGAAGGTTCAATAACAAAAGGAATAATTTTGCTACCGTCATCTTTTAAATATTCTAATGATTCCTGTGAATATTTCATATGCTGACTTAAATCATAATTTCCACGATTTGCGATTCCTAATAATTCACCCCATCCAAATGGGAATAAATATTCAATATCGCTAGTTCCTAATGAATAGTGGCTTAATTCTTCTTTTTCGTGAGGACGAATTCTAATGTTACTATTTTTTAAGCCCAAAAGTTCAACAAATTTTTTACATTTATCAATTCAGTAATAATAAAATTTTTCACTATCTTCAGGTTCACAGAAAAATTCCAATTCCATTTGTTCGAACTCTCTTGTTCTAAAAATAAAATCTCTCGGAGTGATTTCATTTCTAAAACTTTTACCAATTTGACCGATACCGAAAGGCAATTTAGCACGGGTAGTACGACTAACGTTTTTAAAATTTACAAAAATACCTTGTGCCGTCTCTGGTCTTAGATAGGTTTGTGCGGCCGTTGAATCAATTGCTCCCATTTGTGTTTTAAACATTAAATTAAATGGACGAATTGAAGTTCATTCACATTTTTCATTATCATATTGTTTAACTTTTTCTTTAATGATATTTTCCAATTCTTCGAATGTTGCTTTTTCAACATTTATCTCAGGAAAAAGATCTTTAACAATATGATCAGCTCTGTATCTTTTTTGATTTACTTTATTTTCGATTAAATAATCTGCGAAATTATCAATATGTCCTGAAGCTTTTCAAATTTTAGGATTCATAATAATTTTTGAATCAATTTGATAATTACCTTCTCTACTAATAAATTCTCTTACTCAATATTTTTTAATGGCTGTCATCATATTAGTAGATAATGGTCCATAATCTCAGGTATTAATTAACCCGCCATAAATTTCTGAGTTTTGATAAACAAAACCAGATACTTTAAGATGGTTGATTATATCTTGAATGTTTTTTTCTTCGTTTTTTGACATATATAACCTCATTTGTACTTTTTTCTTATTATTATTAAAACAATAATAATATTTTACCATAATTTCTTTTTTTCATCGCTATAAGTTTTATGATTGTGAAAAAACAAGAAGTAAAATAATACAAAAAAAATTATTTATAACGTGATTTTTAAGTTTTTTAATCATTAAATTTGTTGCAGATTGGGCTATATAATCAAATAAAAAACTTGAAAAATATGTAAATTAAGTATAATTTAAACATGTTAGATTTTATCCAAAAAAGAATGCAAAAATCAATGCAAAAAATAAATAAAAAGATGTCAATTAATGAAGAAGACATCTTAGAAGTTTTAAGAGAAGTTAAATTAGCGTTATTGGAGGCTGACGTTAACTTAGAAGTTGTAAAAACATTTACCAAGCAAGTTAAAGAAAAAGCACTAGACAGTCAAATTATCGGAAAATTAAATCAACAGCAAACAGTTTTAAAAATTTTTAAAGATGAATTGGTCAATATATTAGGAAAAAAAACTTGTGAGGTCACAATCAAAAATACACCTACCAAAATAATGATGGTAGGGTTACAAGGTTCTGGTAAAACAACAACTGCAGCAAAATTGGCAGTATATTTTAAAAAAAGAGGGATTTGTAAAAATCCATTATTAGTAGCAGATGACATTTATCGTCCCGCAGCACGTGAACAACTAGAACAATTAGCAAAACAAACCCAAATCGATTATTTTACAGAACCGGAAAATGATGCAATAAAGATTGCAAAAGATTCCGTTGCTATAGCACAAGATAATAAAAATGATTTAGTAATTATTGATACGGCCGGTCGTTTAGCGATTGACGAAAATTTAATGACTGAATTAAAAGAAATAAAACGCTTTACAAGACCTGATTATGTTTTCTTGGTGGTGGATGCCATGAGTGGTCAAGATGTTATTAATACGGCAAGAAAATTCCACGAAGACTTAGGCTTAGATGGCACAATCATTACCAAGTTAGATTCTGATGCACGGGGCGGGGCCGCTTTAAGTATTACCCATCTTTTAAATGTACCTATTACATTTATCGGGGTTGGAGAGAAATTAACCGGATTAGAAGTATTTCATCCAGATCGTATGGCCGAGCGTATTTTAGGAATGGGAGACGTTTTAAGTTTAATTGAAAAAGCAGCCGAAGAAGTTGATGAAAAAATGATGAAAAAAATCGGCTACAAAATGCTATCTGGTAAATTTGACTTAAACGACTTAATGAATAGCTTGGCACAAATTAAAAAACTAGGAAAAATGAAATCAATTTTAAAAATGATTCCCGGAATGGCCGATAAAGTTAATGATGAAAAAATTGAAGAAGCTGAACGCAAGTTTGAAATTTATACATATTTAATTAATTCAATGACAGCATTAGAAAAGAAAAATCCTAAATTATTAAAAAATGCTAGTCGGAAACAAAGGATTTTGGCCGGTTCGGGCCGTAGCGCGCGTGAGTTTAATATGCTTGTTACTGATTTTGAAAGAATGGCAAAGCAAATGCGCGAAGTAGCTAATGGCAATTTAAAACTTAAAAATGGTTTAAATATTGAAGATTAATATTTGGATTAAAACTAAAAAACAAAGATATTTGATTCTTTGTTTTTTTTATAATTTTGATAATCAAATTAAATTAATTTTAAATTAAATATCCTAAATCTTCCGTTCTGAAATTAAAAATTTTATAAATTTATTTCAAATTATTATCACTATAAAATAAAAAAGTCCAACAGGACTTTTCAATAAATCATATTAAATTTTATTATTTTTAATTATTTTTAGGATTTTTAATAAGTTTTTAGTTAAATTAATTCCAACCCATAAAAAACTGTTGAATGAGATGATGTTGTTCAATTTAATTTTTTTAATTTTTATATTTTTTAAAATTAAATCATACAACGATAGATCTTTAATATGGTCTAAAAATTTTAAAAATGAGTTATTTAAAAACTTAGGATTTTCTTTTAAAATATCAATAATTTTCTTTATTGAAGTAATTAAAGTTTTTTTATCGTTTGCAGATAGCTTTCTCATTCTTGTTGATGCGCTAATTGTTTGAATAATAAAATCTATCGTTTCGTCTATTTTACTTTCGTTTGTTATTTCTAAAAACATTTTGTCAAATAAATACATTAAATTAAATTTATTATTGACAATAATAGTTTGTCAAAGTTCATCAAAATCTTTTAATTTACTATACACATCTGAATAATTAATTAAAATATCTACTACGAAATCAACCAGTTCTTTGAATGAATCCAGCGTTGCTAAATATTGTTTCATTTTGTCAAATTTTTTTGAATTTTTAAATCCAAATAAATAATTCAAAATGTTCGTATTCATTGCATCGGACAAAGTTGCCATGGCGATTTTCTTAATATCTTTTTTGGAATCTTCAATTAATCCAGAACTTAAAAATTGCTTAAAAACATTATATGTTAAATGCTGATTATTTTGTGAAAGCGCCTTTCATTCTTCTTTTATAAGATTCAATGATAATGGTTCCTTATTTTTAAGCATCCGTTCATAAAGTCTAGCTTGTAAAATAAATAAAATATAGTCAATTCGATTGTTTTTTAAAAATGTCAAAAAAACTTCTTTAGATCTTGTATTATTACTCAAAAAATTTAAAAGTAGTTGCACCGATTCATATTTTTGCGGCGCATCATGGAATTTATCTTCTAAATACTGAATCGCTAATTTATCAATTTTATAGTCACTATATCTAACAAACAAATCCAAATAATCAGAAAAATTAATATAAGGTCTTAATTTACTTTGATTTTTTCTTTCCTGTAATGAATATATCATTACAGAATAATTCTTATTTTTTCCATAAATATCTTTAAATAAAATACTGTTACTAATATTTAAATTAAATAAATTTCGATGAAAATTCATGTCATTTAATCAATAAAGTGGGTTTGCAATATATTGATTCAAAAAAGCTACGTTATGTATATCGCTTTTAAAATTATTTTTATTTAAACTTAATTTAGCGAATAAGTCAAATCCTATTTTTTTATAACCTTTTTCAGTTGGAAAAATCGAAAAAATATTTTCATTTAAATAAAAACTATTTTCATTTCAATAGGCTTTATCATAAATATTAACATATTCAATATTATTTTCGGTTGCGACTTCAATTGCTATATTACTCAATGTTCAAAATAGATAACTATAAATACTATTTTTATTTTTCTTGTCATATAGAAAATTTTTAAAAAGTGGTTTTAAATTATTAATTGGTTCTGAATAATTTGTCAATACAATCTGAGAGTTCTTATTGATTTTTCTAATATTTTGAATTAATAATGAGTATTTCTCTTTAACTTGATTAGCTATTGTTTGGATATCATTTTTAAGTTCTTTAATTCCTGCTTTAATTTCATGATCATTAGTATTTTTAGCAATAGATGAGATTTTAGCATAAGGAAGATTGTAAAATAAGTCTGAAAATCCAAGCGTTATCGTAATTAGGTTAGCATTTTTTATCAATTCATAATATGGTTTAAACTCATTATTTTTAATATCTCAATTTCCGAAATAGAAACTAAAAAAATCCTTAAAGGGGTTTTGGGCATGTCAATCTGTCGATTGTAAAAGGTCAAGTTTATTTTCTAATGCTAATAGCTTCTTTTTATTATTAGTTACTAAAGCATCAATAAAATCAATCGTAGCAGAGGGTATTGCGAGATTATCAAAACTAACTAAATTACAATTATTATCACGCAACAATTGCGCAAAAAACGACGGGTAACCAAGGCCAGTGATTTCCCCGTTTTGCAATCTTCCATTCGTATTAAATCCTAATTTATTATTAAATCCGGCGGCAAATGAATCACCCAACGCAACATAATTAATGCCATTTTCAAAAATATTAAAATTATTTCTCTTAGATTCTGAATATTTAGGCATTTTCTTCCTCGTTTAACTGTGAATCATAAATTACATTATCCATATTTTTAAAATAACTAATTAACATATTAATTGCTTTATTAGTATCTAGCACACCATTTTTTAATAATAAATTATTTTTCTTGGCATATTCATTAATATTATTTAAAATATCAATTTCATCAAAGGCCGGTTCTAATCCAATATTATTTAAACGTCCGGGATAATATTGCGAAACCAATTTATAAATTTCTTGTATTAATTCGTTTTGATTTAAAGCTTCTTGTCTGATTGATCCGACAATCGCCAATTTAGCTCCCACTTCATCGCTTTCAATTTTTGGCATTAACAAGCCCGGGGTGTCTAATAATAAATAATTTTTGCAATTGATTCATTGTTCTGAACGTGTAATTCCGGCAATCGCTCCAACTTTAGCAACTTTAGATTTTGCCATCAAATTAATAAACGTGCTTTTCCCGACATTAGGAACTCCGACAACAACACATTTCAATGATGGTGTTAATTTCCCTTTTGCTTCATTGCGTTTTTTTAAATCCAAAAAACACGCATTTAAAGCGCTATTAATTTTAGTATAAGCCGAATTTGATTTTAAATTAGTAACAATAACTTTTCCGCGTTTTGCATATTCTTCAACAAAAACGGCTAACTTACTTTTATCCGTCTTATCAGCTTTATTAAAAATAAATAAAATAGGCTTGTTGTTTGCTATTTTGTATATTTCGTTATTAAAAGAAGATAAGGGTATCCTGCTATCTAAAATGATAATAAATAGGTCGAACAATTTTTGTTTTTCTTTTAATAATTTAAATTGCTTGGCCATGTGACCGGGAAATCAATGAATCATAATTACCTACTAATCTTTCTTTAAAATAAAATCTTTGCCTTTTTGAACTTCATATTTAGAAAGACCTTCAAAAGATCTTTGTCTCAATATTTCATATAAAACTATAGCAACTGTATTAGCTAAGTTTAAACTTCGACATTGGGGATACATTGGAATTCTTAAACAATTATTAATGTTTTTTTGCATTATTCTTTTTGGTATACCCGTGCTTTCAGTTCCGAACATTATTCAAACTTCGCCATCTGATTTGATGACTGATTCAAAATTAACGTCAGCGTAATTTTCAAGGCCATATCTTGTAATATAATAAATATTTTTATTTCCGTATTTTTTATCGAATGCTGCATAACTATCGTGAATTTCGTGTTGAATTTCAGATAATAAATGTCCGGCACCATTTCTTTTTAATCAATGAGGATGTAAATCAAATGCAATCGGTTTAATAATATGCAATTTAGCATGCCCAGCATAACATGTACGAATAATGTTAGATGTATTTCCGGATATTTCCGGTTCGTATAAAACTATATTAATCATAATAAATTATTTTACTACATTAGGGCCGCTAAAATAATTTATTAAATAATAATTATTTAATTCATAAAATAAAAAAAACAGAAGAATATTCTTCTGTTAATTTTTTTTACGTTTTTTAGCGAAATGTACGATTAGATAAATTATTAAACCAACTAACCCTAATAAGCCCAATACACTAAACAATATAATAACTTTTTTATTATTAGATTTATTTTCATTAACTTTACTTGGCACATCTGTAGTATCTGGTTTATTATTTGGATTATTTTCTTTTTCTTTACTATTATCAGAACTTTGTTCTTTTCCGTTATCAGATGTTTGGTCTACTGAAGAAGTTTGACTATTAGGATCTTCCCCTGTACCTTGATTATCTGTTGTAGTAGTACCAGAATTGGTTGAATCATTTTCTTTATTTGAAGTACCGCTGCTATCTGGATTATCTGGGTTTGTTTCAGGTGATGTTTCGCCGCCAGGTTGTTCATTTCCGTTATCAGTAGCTTCAGAATGAGAATCTGTTTCGCCATTAGTATCTGGTTTAGTTGAATCTGGGTTGTTTACTTCTCCACCTTGATTATCTGTTGTGTCAGTACCCGAATTAGTTGATTCGCTTTCGTTATCTGAAGTGCCGTTATTATCTGGATTATCTGGGTTTGTTTCAGTTGTTGTTTCACCGCCAGGTTGTTCTTTTCCGTTATCAGTAGCTTCAGAATGAGAATCTGTTTCGCCATTAGTATCTGGCTTAGTTGAATCTGGGTTGTTTACTTCGCTACCTTGATTATCTGTTGTAGTAGTACCAGAATTGGTTGAATCATTTTCTTTATTTGAAGTACCGCTGCTATCTGGATTATCTGGGTTTGTTTCAGGTGATGTTTCGCCGCCAGGTTGTTCATTTCCGTTATCAGTAGCTTCAGAATGAGAATCTGTTTCGCCATTAGTATCTGG
>NZ_VHHP01000039.1 GCF_006491995.1 Metamycoplasma neophronis | reverse complement strand
GCATTCAATTGGACGATCCCCGAAGACATCGAGTTGACCGGCCCGATGGCCGCCCGCCTGTGGGTTCAATTGGATGGCTGCGACGACGCGAACCTGTTCGTCGGAGTGGAGAAGTGGCGCGATGGCCAGTTCGTTGCGTTTGAGGGGTCCTACGGCTGGGGCCGTGACCGGGTGACCACCGGCTGGCAGCGGGTCTCGCTGCGCGAGCTCGACCCCGAGCTCTCGCAGCCATGGGAGCCGGTCCCGGCGTGTGCTCGGCCCCGGCCGGTCACCGCCGGCGAGGTCGTCGCCGTCGATGTCGCGCTTGGCCCGTCGGCGACATTGTTCCGCGCCGGCGAACAGTTACGACTGGTGGTTGGCGGACGCTGGTTGTCCCCCCGCAACCCGCTCACCGGCCAATTCCCGGCCGCCTACCCACGCCCGCCGCGTGGTCGTGTCACGCTGCACTGGGGCCCACGCGACGACGCGCACCTGCTGATACCGGAGGTCCCTGGGTAGCCCGGGTTGCCGAGCGCTGGCTGACGGCGCGCGTCACACGCGCGGCGTCGGTGACGAGTCCGTCGAAAACACCGCATGCCGTAA
>NZ_VHHP01000038.1 GCF_006491995.1 Metamycoplasma neophronis | reverse complement strand
CCAGCTCGGCATCCAGCCAGTCTCGCAGCATCGCCACCCGGCGCCGGCCCGGCGGATCGTCGGGCAGCCACTCTCGGGTCAACCGTCCGGCGCCCAGGGGCAGCGATAACGCAATCTCGGGCTCCTCGTCCACGCCACTGGACACTTCCAGCGAGCCGCCGCCGATGTCGAGGTTGAGGATGCGCCCAGCGCTCCACCCGTACCATCGTCGCACGGCCAGGAAGGTCAGCCGTGACTCGTCCTCCCCACGCAGCGCCTGCAACTCGACACCGGTCTCTTTGCGCACCCGGGACAGGACGTCCTCGGAATTCTCGGCGTCGCGGACCGCCGACGTGGCGAAGGCCATCAGCTCGGCACAGCCCGAGCTGATGGCAATCTTGGCGAATTCGTCGATGGTGGAAATCAGCTTGTCGGCTCCGCGCTTGGTGATCTTGCCCGAGCTGTCGGTGGCCTCGGCCAGCCGCAGCGTGGCCTTCGTCGAGCTCATCGGGGTCGGGTGGCCGCCGCGGTGGGCATCGACCACCAGCAGATGGACCGTGTTGCTACCCACGTCCAGCACGCCCAATCGCACGAAAACAAACTAGCCGGGCGAAGATACGGGCG
>NZ_VHHP01000037.1 GCF_006491995.1 Metamycoplasma neophronis | reverse complement strand
TGCCCAGCACGTACAGGCCGCCGGCCTCGATTACTTCCTTGGCCTCCTTGCTGGCTTCCTCTTTGACGATGGGCAGTTCGGAGTGCCAGGCCGCCTCGTACTCCTCGGGCGTCTCCACCGGATCCAGGCCGCGTTCGCGCAGCCGCTGATCGGTGAGAAAGTCGACGTTGCCGCCCAGCACAATGTCGGTGCCGCGACCGGCCATGTTGGTGGCGACGGTGACGCCGCCGCGGCGGCCCGCCACCGCGATGATGGTCGCCTCTTGCTCGTGGTACTTGGCGTTGAGCACATTGTGCGGGATGCGCCGCTTGGTGAACTGCCGCGACAGATACTCCGAGCGCTCCACGCTGGTGGTGCCGATCAGCACCGGCTGTCCCTTCGCGTAGCGCTCGGCGACGTCGTCGACCACCGCGATGTACTTGGCCTCCTCGGTCTTGTAGATCAGGTCGGACTGGTCTTCACGGATCATCGGCATGTTGGTCGGGATGCTGACCACGCCCAGCTTGTAGATCTCGTGCAGCTCGGCCGCCTCCGTCTGGGCGGTGCCGGTCATGCCGGCGAGCTTGTCGTAGAGCCGGAAGTAGTTCTGCAGCGTGATGGTGG
>NZ_VHHP01000036.1 GCF_006491995.1 Metamycoplasma neophronis | reverse complement strand
CGGTGAAGGCCATTCCGGTGCTATCGGCGGAGTGGGTGAACAGGTGGCACCTGCGGTAGCCACGGCACCTGCGGTGTCGCCGGCTACCACGTCTGCGGTGGCAGCCGAATCCGGCTCGACGCCGGCGACCAAGGCGCAGGCGATGCACGCGACGACCAACCCCGGCAACGCGGCACACCAGGGCAACCCGGCCGACCCGGGCAACTCGGCGCGCCGGGCTGATGGCGGGCGCGATGAGCAGTTACTGCTTCTTCCGTTGACGAGTCTTCGGGGGTTGCGCCACACGCTAAAGAAGTTGTCCGGGCTTCGAGCTCGAAATGGGCTGCTGACAGCATCCGGCGACAATGCTAGTGGCAGCGGCCGGCCGTGGGACCGCGACCAACTGCTGCGCGCTCTTGGTCTTCGACCGCCCGGGCACGAATGAGCGATCGCGCCTGTGCGCAAGGCCGCGTTGCCGGTCGCATGGTCGACGAACACCCCGGGCGCCGATCACGGCACCGAAGTGCATATCAACCCCGGTGCAGATGCGGCTGAATTCGGCGAGCGCCCTGGCGTGTGTGCGCCTCCGGGACGGTGGGTCTCGAGTGGATCATGTTCGGCCACCAGAACCAGCGACCTAGCAGCGCTGCGATG
>NZ_VHHP01000035.1 GCF_006491995.1 Metamycoplasma neophronis | reverse complement strand
AGTCTTGCTGCACCATTGGGACTTCCACTCGTTGGCGGCCGGTGACGTGCAGGACGTCGAAAAACGGCATGTAAGCCGGAACCGGCAACGCGACCGGACTCTCCGGCCGGGTAAGGAATTCGACGACGACTTCCATCCCCTTCAGGACATCCGGCACGACGCGGACCCAGTCCGGTCGGGGGCACCAACCGTAGCGTTGTCGGCCCCAATCGGCCGTCGCCCTCGGCAGGCTGTCCTCGCCCAACGGCGGGTAGCCGAACTCCTCGTTGTCGACGCACGCCCGCACCCCGTCGAGCACAGCCGGTGCGGTGGGAAAGTCCATCTCCGCCAGCCACAGTGGCACTACATCGGGCCCGAAATAGTTCCACTTGAGCGTGTTGCGACCCCGAAGCTGTTCCTCGGTCAACAGATTGAAGATGCTGTCCTGCATTTTATGACGGGGTTATGACGGGGTGTTGTAGCCCACAGCGGATGCTTGTAGCGGTACCTGGGTTCCGCTGCGCCAGACGGCTTTGACGTCGCAGAGTCCGGCGGGGTCATGGTCCACACCTGCCGCAACAGCCAGCAGATCAGCGTCGTAGCCCGGCGCGATGCGACCCTTGCGGTGG
>NZ_VHHP01000034.1 GCF_006491995.1 Metamycoplasma neophronis | reverse complement strand
GGCACGACCCGGGAAGGAACCGGGCAAATCAAGCACAGCCCGGCTAACTGGACTGGTGCGCCACCACCCGGCGCATCTGCCGAGCGTATAGCCACTCGATAACCGGCATGCCCGCGGTGACCACCCCGGCCAACCCGTAGCTGAGCCAATATGGCCCGTCGTGCGCGACCGCCATGAGGTAGGGCGCCGCCGCCACGGCAATCAACGCAATGCCAATCGCACTGGTCAACACGACTGTCCCGCGCAACCAGATCCGGTCCACCGCCTCACTGGACCACTCGGCGGCCACCTCGAATGCATCCGCGTGCTGTACGGGTGCCGACTCGGCCACAGCGCGTTTCGCCGGATGCCCGGATCCGATCGATCGCCCGCCCCGCACGGATGCACCCGTCGGCCTCGTCGCGGGCTCGGCCTCAGCCATGCGGCGAGCTCGCAACAGCACCGGTATCGCGCCCACGATGACCAGTGCGGAGACCACAATTACGGCGTACAGCACCCACGTGGTGTGCGGGTTTCCGGCCATCTCGTGGAAGCCCCTACCCAGGTCCATCAGGGCGACAGCGGCGGCCACCGACACGCCGGTGAACACCAGCCACACCGCGGCACATGCCCCAACCAGGATGCGATCGATGACGTCCGGCGAGATTACATCCGGCCCACGCCGGTATGCGGAATATCTGCTCACCATCAGCAGCTCGTTTGCGGTCCATCGTTGGAGTTCGATGAGAGCACCGTTCCGTCGCTCGTGGTGATCGAGCAGTTGAGTTTGCTGACCCGGAAAAGGCTGGAG
>NZ_VHHP01000033.1 GCF_006491995.1 Metamycoplasma neophronis | reverse complement strand
TCCACGGTATCGGCCAGGTCGGAGTAGGCGTCGACGAGCAGCAAAGTCAACAGCTCATCACGACTGGACACATAGCGGTATACGGCCGAGGACACCATGCCCAGGTTGCGGGCAATTGCCCGAAGCGACAACCCGGCCGCGCCGTGATCCAGCAGCTGGCGACGGCCGAGTTCGACAATTTTCGCCTCGATCTGTTCCCTCGCATCCCGGCGTTTGCCCACGCGGCAAGTCTGACACAACCGAGATCACCGCTCTAGCAAACACACGGCGATCAACCTGGTGGCCGCTAACGGGGTGCTTGCTAAGCAAGGGGCGTCACGCCGAGATCCGCGTGAACCTGCTCGGACGTCGACCGCCAGGACACCGCCGCGGGAAAGCCGCCCCAGACGCTGTTGAAGATCCCGACGATCTGCGCGGGGCCGCCATCGGGGGCCAGGTAGGCCGGGCCCCCCGAATCCCCCTTCTCACTGAGCACGCCGTGGGACATGGTGAACCAGCCGTTGTTGACGCTTTCGACGGTCCCACAGGTTTCGCCTGTGCTGACGCCGAAATGGCAGACCGCTTGGCCCGGGTGAAGAACCACACCCGGTCTGGATTCCAGTGCACGCCCGCTCGGCAAAATGTTGCT
>NZ_VHHP01000032.1 GCF_006491995.1 Metamycoplasma neophronis | reverse complement strand
GTGAAGACCGCCCTGGGGACAAGCGCCTAGTCGGGTATGCCACCGAAATTGCCCCCGGGGCAGTGGACCCGGCCGGGCTGCGGGCGCAACTAGACCAGCGATTGCCCGGTTACCTGGTGCCAGCCGCGGTGGTAGTGATCGATGCGCTTCCGTTGACGGTCAACGGCAAACTTGATCATCGTGCGTTGCCGGCACCGGAATACGGTGATACCAACGGATATCGCGCTCCGGCCGGGCCGGTTGAGAAGACCGTGGCCGGCATCTTTGCCCGGGTGCTTGGGCTTGAGCGGGTCGGCGTCGACGACTCGTTCTTCGAGCTCGGCGGCGATTCGCTGGCGGCAATGCGGGTTATCGCCGCGATCAACACCACCCTAAACGCCGATCTGCCGGTGCGCGCGTTGCTGCACGCGTCGTCGACGAGAGGTTTAAGCCAGCTGTTGGGGCGAGATGCCCGACCGACCAGCGATCCGCGCTTGGTGTCTGTGCACGGCGACAACCCCACCGAGGTGCATGCCAGCGACCTCACGCTGGACCGGTTCATCGACGCCGACACGCTGGCCACCGCCGTCAACCTGCCGGGC
>NZ_VHHP01000031.1 GCF_006491995.1 Metamycoplasma neophronis | reverse complement strand
TAGAAAGGAGGTGATCCATCCCCACGTTCTCGTAGGGATACCTTGTTACGACTTCACCCCAGTCACCAGTCCTACCTTAGGCGGTCGCCTCCGAGGTTAGCAAACCGACTTTGGGTATTACCAGCTCCCATGGTGTGACGGGCGGTGTGTACAAGACCCGAGAACGTATTCACCGCAGCATAGCTGATCTGCGATTACTAGCGATTCCGACTTCATGGAGTCGAATTGCAGACTCCAATCCGAACTGAGATCGGCTTTTTGAGATTTGCTCCATGTCGCCATATTGCTTCTCTTTGTACCGACCATTGTAGCACGTGTGTGGCCCCACTCGTAAGAGGCATGATGATTTGACGTCATCCCCACCTTCCTCCCGGTTACCCAGGCAGTATCTCTAGAGTCCTCGACATGACTCGTTAGTAACTAAAGATAGGGGTTGCGCTCGTTGCAGGACTTGACCAAACATCTCACGACACGAGCTGACGACAACCATGCACCATCTGTCATTCCGTTAGCCTCCACTATATCTCTATAGCTTTGCGGAAGATGTCAAGAGTGGGTAAGGTTCTCCGTGTATCTTCAAATTAAACCACATGCTCCACCGCTTGTGCGGGTCCCCGTCAATTCCTTTAAGTTTCACTCTTGCGAGCATACTACTCAGGCGGATCATTTAATGCGTTAGCTGCGTCAGTGAACTCTCCACCGACTAATGATCATCGTTTACGGCGTGGACTACCAGGGTATCTAATCCTGTTTGCTCCCCACGCTTTCGTCCCTCAGCGTCAGTATAGACCCAGTAAGCTGCCTTCGCCTTTGGTGTTCTTCCATATATCTACGCATTTCACCGCTTCACATGGAATTCCGCTTACCTCTATCCAACTCTAGTTTATCAGTATCCAAAGCGAGCCGGGGTTGAGCCCCGGGATTTGACTCCAGACTTAATAAACAGCCTACGAACGCTTTACGCCCAATAATTCCGGATAACGCTTGCGACCTATGTATTACCGCGGCTGCTGGCACATAGTTAGCCATCGCTTTCTGACAAGGTACCGTCAGCTACAAAGCATTTCCTCAATGTAGTGTTCTTCCCTTATAACAGCACTTTACAATCCGAAGACCTTCATCGTGCACGCTGTGTCGCTCCATCAAGCTTTCGCTCATTGTGGAATATTCCCTACTGCTGCCTCCCGTAGGAGTTTGGGCCGTATCTCAGTCCCAATGTGGCCGTTCAGTCTCTCGACCCGGCTAAACATCATAGTCTTGGTAGGCCATTACCCTACCAACTAACTAATGTTCCGCACCCTCATCCTTCAGTGGGGCTTTAAAGGCCCCTTTCACAACGGAATCATGCGATTCCATGCGTATCCGGCATTAGCCAATGTTTCCATTGGGTATTCCAATCTGAAGGGTAGATTAAGCACGTGTTACTCACCCATTCGCCGCTAGGTTCCGAAGAACCTCGCTCGACATGCATGTATTAGGCACACAGCCAGCGTTCATCCTGAGCCAGGATCAAACTCTTAAATAAAGT
>NZ_VHHP01000030.1 GCF_006491995.1 Metamycoplasma neophronis | reverse complement strand
CGTCGAGGATCCCCTTGAACATCGCGACCAGGCCCGTGAGATCAGAGTTGGCGCGCGCCACGTGACAAGCGCCGTGCAACTCTTCCAGGTCGGTCTTCCCCCAGTCGAGGCCAGAACCGCGTTCGGACAACAGGAGATCGAAGAACTCGCGGGTCGAGCGGCCGTTGCCCTCGCGGAACGGGTGGGCATAGTTCACGTAGTCGTACCGGTATGCGACCTGGCCAGCGAGATCACCTTCGCCGACCGCTCTGAGCCGGTCGAGCTGGTAGATCTCCGCAGCCACATGCTCCATGGGCCGACTGATGCCGCCCGGCGCGCAGAAAGACTCGTCCTCCTTCTCGATGCCGACTGTCCGCAGATCTCCCGCCCAGACGTAAATGTCCTGGAACAGCTGGCGGTGAATCGCCCGCAGGTATGCGAGATCTGTGCGGTCGCCCAGCAGATTGGGATCCTCGCGGAGTTCGATCACCCGGGCCTCAACGAGGTCGTTCTCGGCATCACGCAGTTCGGCATGCGTTCGAGCGCCGACCCGGTTCCTCAAGACGGACATAGCGGGGATGAAGTAGCGCTGCCAATACCGTTCCTGATCGCCGGTGTCCCATGGATGCGGC
>NZ_VHHP01000002.1 GCF_006491995.1 Metamycoplasma neophronis | reverse complement strand
AGCCAGCGTTCATCCTGAGCCAGGATCAAACTCTTAAATAAAGTTGATTTGGTGTATTTTTGTTATTTTGTAATTATTAAAAATTGACGTTATGGTATTCGTATCCAGTTTTCAAAGAACTATCTCATGCCTTTCAGTGAGAAAGAGCATTGCATATATTATACATATTTTTGTAAATTATTTTAAAATTTACATTTTTTTTATTAACTTTTGCTTTTCGGTTATTTAGCTAAAGTCATATGTTGTAACATGCGTTATTAATAATAGCACAAAAAGCGCTTCCAAGTTTTAAAAAAATTAAAATTTATAAAAAAAATAGCGACTTGAATAGCGCTATTATTTATTATATATATTATAAAATGCTTTCTACTCTGATTTTGTATTTCTTAGGAGCTTCAACTTCAACGATATCTCCTACTTTATTACCTAATAAGGCTTTTGCTAAAGCTGATGAATTAGAAATTTTGTTATTAAATGGATCTGCGTCTAAGGCACCAACAATTTTAACTTCAATGATTTCCTTAGTTGAAAAATCATAAAACTTAACGTTTGAACCAATTCTTACTAAGTTATTGCTTGAAGTTGATGACTTAATAATTTCACAGTTTTCTAAAATGTGTTGAATTTCTAAGATTTCATTTTCAATGGCGGCTTGTTTATCACGGGCCGCATCATATTCAGCGTTTTCTGATAAGTCACCTTGATTTCTAGCTTCTTTAATTTCTTCGATTACTTGAGGACGGGCTACTTCTTGTAAATATTTTAATTTTTCTTCATATTGTTTTAGACTTTCCTCAGTTAAATAAATTTTTTCTTCTACCATAATTGCTCCTTTGATATAAGTATTTTACTAAAATTTCCAATTATTCGGTTGCTTCGTTATTATTTTTCGTATTTTTTGCTAAAAAGACAACGTTTTTATGTTTGAAGTGTGATGGTTCATATCTTAAGTTATAAGATGCGAAAATTGGCTTATACAATTCTAATTCTTTTTTATTAGTATATTCTAAGATAATCATTCCGTTGTCATTTAATTTATCTAAATATAATGATAAATAACTTTTAACATCTATTTGATGATTAATTCACAACATCAAATCAAATTTAATGTCTTGGGAAAAATTATTTATGTATTGTAATTTTGATAAATCTAGTGTCGGGTTATCTTGGGTAATTTTATCATAATGCTTTTCATAATCATCGGCTTCAAGTGCATATACATTACGGTATGAAAGTGAAGCAATTGAAATAGCTGCATAGTCATCATTATCGATTACCATAATGTTTTGATATTTATTTAAATATATTGTATTAATAATATATGTCATTAAATAATCAGCAATAACTTGGTGTTTATATAAATCTTGAATACCACTTAATACGATACCGTAATTAGGGTTTTCAATTTTTAATTTTTCTAATTGCACTTTTTCTTCGGGGGTTAGCATTTGATTCATATATTTTCTACGCAATAAAAATGATGCGATAACAATACCAATTGCAATTGCCATAATTACAACAACACTAGCAATCAATCCAATTCTTGCGCCGTCTGAAATTTTTGATGAAGCTCCATTAAAAATTGATTTATTCATCGACTTCTTCGCCTATTAATTTAGCTAATAAATCTGATTTGCCATCACGGTCTAAAACTAAATTATTTTCTGCATATTCAGCAACTAAATCTACTAAAATGTCAAGTTCACCTTCATCATCGACTTCGCTTAATTCACCGTTGACATCTTTAGCAAACATCAAGGCTTCTCCATTGGTTAAACAGAAATATAATTCACCATTTTCTTCGATTTGAAATAACACGTATAATTTTTCATTATCGTCAACGATTATTTCACGTTCAGGAGTAAAAATATTAACAACTTTTCTTTCCATTAGCTTATTCTCCTTAAATAATCTTCTAATATTAATTGCGCTGCCAAAGAATCTTTTTTTGTTTTTCTTTTTTTACGGCTAAAGCCAGCATTCATCAAAATTTCTTCAGCATTCATTGTGCTTTGTCTTTCATCTTGAAAAACAATTGGCAATGTTATGTGTTCTCCGAGACGTTTAGCGAATCTTTCAACCATAAATGTGCGTTCGCTTTTTGATAAATCCATTCTAATTGGATATCCCAAAACAATCGTATCAATTTGATTTTTATATTCGCTTTCATTTAAATAATTCAAAACTTTTGCAATGACTTGTTTGAAATTATTTTCATCAAAATAGAAATTTTCTAATCCGGTTGCAATGATTCCAAGCGGATCCGATATTGCAAAGCCACAAGTTTTAGTTCCTAAGTCTAAGCAAAGTTTACGCATTCAATTCCTTTTTAATTTGAACAACTAATTCATTTAGTGCAATTTCTTCATTCAATGAACCTTGGCAAACGATTGCGTTTCCGCCACCTTTGCCATTGTGTTTTCCAGTTATTTCTTTAAAATATTTAGAAGAATCTAATTCTTTTGAAGCTACCATAAAGAAGAAATTACCTGGTTTAGTTTGACTTAAACCAACAATCAAAGAATCAGGGTGTTGTTCACGTAGTTCGACTGCTGCTTTTCTTAATAAGTTTGTGTCTAAATCATCAACGATGTAAACCTTAATATTATTAATTGATTGAGGTTGATATTTTGATACGTCAACACTTTCATTTTGTTTTTCTTTCAAGAACTTTTTGTAATCTTCACGAATATTTTCTTCGTAAATATCATATTGTTCCAATAAACCTTCTTTAGCAAATGTACCAGCTGGAATTTCAGTTGGATATTCGTATTTGTAATCTGGTTTGAATTGTTGATTGTTTTTAATTAGTGTGTCTAATAATTTTTGTTTTTCGCTTATTTCTTCTAATAAATATTTCTCAACTAGTTCAAAAGAAATGACTACTCTTAGACGATATACACCAGTACCTTTTGAATCGACACCTACGATTTTGAAATCTTGAATATCGTGTGAATTATCAACGTGTGTGCCGCCACATAGATCTTTAGTGATGCCTTCAAATTCAACAACTCTAACAGCATTAGCATCGTGATATTCTGATTCTTCAATAGTCATATAAGCTCCCATTTCTTGAGCTTTTTTAATTGAGGTAACGATATAGTTACGTTTTGCTTGCATAGCAATGTAATCACGCATGGTATGTTCAATTTTTTTAATTTCTTCTTTCGTTGGGCGATGATCCAAACCAAAGTCAAATGTAAAGTGTTCAGGAGTAATATTTGAACCTAATTGTTGAATGATTTCGTGTGGGTATGTCTTTCTTAAAGCGTGGAACATAATGTGAGTTGCAGAATGTCCTCTCGCAAAATTAATTCTTTTAGCTTTATCAACAAAACATTCAACAGGAGCTTTTTTATTGATAATTCCTTTAACTACATGAACATGGTTTCAATATTTATCTTTGAAAACATCAATTACATCAATTTTATTGCCGTCTTGTAGCATATATCCATGGTCATGGTTTTGTCCACCACTCGTTGCATAAAAAGGAGTTTTATCTAAAATTACATAGCTAATGGCTTCAGGGTCGCTATTTTTAGAAATTTCTTCTTCATCATCTAATAGATACAAAATATTCGATTTTGATTCAGTAAAATCATAACCAATAAATTCTGAAACTTTCCCTGGAATTTTGGCTAATGAGTTAATAACTTTTTGCATACCTGCTTCAACATTTCCACGAGAACGTTCTTGGTGTTCTTTTAAAAACTTATTGAATTCATTCATGTCAATAGTGATGCCTTTTTCTGCTAAGATTTCAGCAGTTAATTCAATCGGGAATCCATAGGTATCAAACATCTTGAATGCTACTTTAACATCAACGGTACCGTTTTTTTCTAATTCGGCTTCTAATAATTTTTCTCCGTCTTTAATGGTTTTTGCAAATAATTCTTCTTCATTTCTAATTACTTTAGCAACTTCTTCAACATCAATATCATAAATTAAAGAATCTTTAACAACTTGTACTAGTGTATATAAAAATGATTTACTTTCAATACCTAAAGATAAACCAGCACGATAAGAACGTCTAATTAAACGACGAATAATATATCCACGCCCTACGTTAGATGGATTAACACCATCGTTAATTGCATTAACTGAAGCTCTAATATGATCAGCAATAACTTTAAAATAAGTATTGATTTTAGTTTGTTGTGGATCACGAGTGAAGTAGTTATTAATATCGTAGTGATATTTAGTCATTTTTTCAACTTCACGAATGATTGGTAAGAATAAGTCAGTATCAAAGTTGGTTGGTGCATCTTGTAAAATAGAAGTAATTCTTTCAAGACCGGCACCGGTATCGATATTCTTTGTAGCTAATTCGGTGTAGTTGTTTTCTCCATCGTTATTAAATTGTGAAAATACAATGTTTCAAATTTCAATGAAACGGTCGTTCTCGATATCATTGATTAATAATTCAAGACCACGTTTGTCATATTTTTCGCCACGGTCAAAAAAGATTTCAGTATCTGGTCCGCAAGGTCCTTGACCGACATCTCAAAAGTTGGTATCACGAGTACCTTTGATTAAATGTGATGCATCAACGCCATTTTCGATTCAGTAATTGTAGGTGTCAATATCTTCTTCATAATATGTGATATAAATACGTTCTTTTGGCAATTTTAAAACATCAAAAACAAATTCGGCACCAAATGCAATGGCTTCTTTTTTGAAGTAATCTCCGATAGAGAAGTTACCCAACATTTCAAAAAATGTATGGTGTCTTGCTGTAACCCCGACATTTTCAATATCGTTAGTACGAATTGATTTTTGCGAGTTGGTAATTCTTTTTGCAGGCGGAACTTTTTTACCACTGAAATAATCTTTTAGAGTGGCAACCCCAGAGTTAATTCATAATAATGATGGGTCATTTTGTGGAATAAGTGATTTTGATTCTACAACTAAATGTCCTTTTGATTTAAAGAAATCTAATCACATTTGTCTAATTTCTTTTGAACTTAACATAATTTTTGTTCTCCTATAAATATGTTTTTAATTCGTCATGGTAATAAATTTTGTCAATAATGGCACCACCGACTACTTTCATGCCATCATAGATAACAATTTCTTGTCCAGGAGTTACCGCTTCAGTCTCCGGATAAGTAACTTCAATTTCATTATTTTCAAGTAATTTCAATTTAACCGGAATATCAGTTTGACGATATCTGAATTTAGCAGTTAAATTGTTTTCATCATAGTCATAAGCAATTCTGTTGAAATTTATTGCACGCATTTTGTCAGATAGTAAATATTTTTTATTATCTTCATTAGCAACATAAATCTCTTTTTTTGCTATATTATGTCCAACTACAAAATAAGGTTTTTCGTATCCACCAAGATTTAGACCTTTTCTTTGGCCGATGGTGTAATACATCGCTCCAACATGTTTTCCCACAACTTTTTTAGTAGCTATATCGATGATATTGCCCGGTTGAGCAGGAATATAATTTTCTAAAAACTTAGCAAATCTTCTTTCACCGATGAAACAAATACCGGTTGAATCTTTCTTTTTTGCAGTTGCTAAATTAATTTCATCTGCAATCGCCCGAATTTCGGTTTTATGTAAATTGGCTAATGGAAAAATAACTTTTTCAAGTTGCTCATTAGATAATTGAGCCAAAAAATATGATTGATCTTTATTAGGATCGATTCCTCTAAAAAGTTCTCCATTTTTAGCATCAGCATAATGGCCCATTGCAATGTAATCAGCTTTCAATTCATTAAAAGCATAATCAGCAAATGACTTGAATTTAATGTATTTATTACAAAAAATATCTGGATTAGGGGTTCTACCAACCTTGTATTCTTCTATCAAGTAATTAAAAACATTATCTCAATACTCTTTAACAAAATCAACTCTATGCAATGGAATGTCTAATTGCTTAGCTACCGCTTTTGCATCAGCATAGTCTTGTTCTTGTGGACAAACATCTTGTGAAATATTTTCATTGCCCATAAAATCATTATTTAGAAATGAATCTCAATTACGCATGAAAAGGCCAACAACTTCATAGCCTTGTTTTTTTAACAAGTATGCACAAACGCTAGAATCCACTCCGCCGCTCATGCCTAAAACAACTTTTTTAGTCATTAATCCTCCTTATCGCATTTTTATTATTAATAATAAAATTTTATATTTTTTCATATAAAAAAGATTAAAAAAACGAATAAGTTCCAAAAAACTTGAATTTTTTTTATAAAAATGACAAATCATCAATCTTGTGTTATGCATTACTGTCTTAAAATAAAAAAAATAAATCGCAATGATTTATTTTTTGTATTACATTTCAAAATATGTATTATATTTATCTAACATTTCTTTTTTATACAAATTCATTTGTGAAAAATCAATTACTTCGCCCGCAATTTTATAATAATCTCATCTTTGAATAAAATAGAAATCTATCATTTCTTCAGAAGAAAATGTTTTGCTAAGCTTTTTCATCAAACCAAAATAATATTTAAAATTAGGTAATCTTTTTAGTCACTTACTGTCATTCTTCATTATTAAATTTTGATTCGATAATAAGTCGAGATTAATTTTGATTTTATCATTTGAATTTTCTAATAATTTTTGATAATAATTTGAATAATTTTGTACAAACTTTTTGTTCATTTTCGATCATTTTTTTACTAATATTAAAGCCGAAACAAGTAGAGATTCAAAAAGTAGTATTAATAAAGGTCATACTACTATTGAAAAGCTAATAGCGATAAAAAAATCTTTAGTTGTTTTTAAACCTTCACCGAATAAATAAGTTAATAAAATTTCCAAACCGGCAAAAAGCACAAATCCACCCAAACATGCCAAAAATAAAATCAAACAAGTTTTTTTAGTCTCGTGATACAAAAATGAAAAATAGTTCTGATTTTCAATTTTTATCTTATTTTTTATATAAAATTTGCGATCGCCAAAAACGGTTTGTCCATAGAAAAATAAGAAATTTTTCAATGGTCAAATAACAAAAAAGCACGAAGGCACTATAATTAATAAAGCTCTAATTTCTATCATGGTATCTATCCTAAATTATCTTCCTTGCTTGAGTTTGGTAAAGTTCTTAAATAAATTCCATTAGGCCCATTTACTCTTTTTAAATTTCAGGCATACAATTCAAAATCGGAATACTGTAACATTTCTTCTAAAGTTTTGATTTCATTTGTTTCTAAATTTTTAAAATGTGTGTTATCACCGCCCTTACCGTTTAATCAATAAGGATTATCTTGAGGCAATTCATTTATAACTACTCATTTAATTTTTCTGCTTTCATCTATTATATGTTTTAAACTTGACAATTTTAATAAAAAATGATTAATTTTCTTTGAATATTCAACATATTCCAAAATTTCAGACACTAATAAATTGAAATTGCTATAAACTTTAAAAATTTCTTTCGTTATAACAATAGACTTATTAATATCACTAATTTTACTTATTCCTGCTGACAAATTATCGACATTTGCAATATTGCCAATTATTGTTTTATAAGGCATTGATGCTAAATCAAAAAAATATTTAAGTAATTCTTTGTTCGTTAATTCATCATTTTTAGTGATACTATTCAAACTAGATTTTGCACAAAGTTTTAATGTAGCTCCGATAGAACCGAAAGTAACTGCTGCCATACCAGTCAATATGGCAGGTGCAGCTACCGGCACACCAAAAAACGAAGCGATAGTTAAACCTGTTGTTATTAATCCGAAAACCACTGATGTAGTTATAAAAACAGTGCTTGCAATTTTTAGATCTAATACAGTTTTAGCCTCGGCGTCCATAGAACTTTTCAGTTCATTGTATTCTTTAATTAGCGGTTCAATCATAAGCGATAATTTTTTACTGTTTATTTCTCCGTCATCATTTATTGAAAACCCTTTTTCTGCATCGGTAACTATTCTTTTATAGTAACTTTTAATTTCTTTTTTTTGAATTTTTATTTCTTTTTTTATATTAGTTAAATTTTTACTTAAGATTTTGTCAAACTGTTTAAGATTTTTTTCATCGTTCACAAAATCATTTATTTTTTGTTTTATTCCTTCATCTTTAGAATGGTTTAGTGAAGAGATTGTTTCTAAAATTATCGTTTTTTTAATTTCATTGTTAATTAAATTAACACTAGTTTTATTCGAGCTTTGCGTATCAACTATTTTCTCGATTTCTTCATCAGTTAATTTTTCCTTAACAATTTTATTCACTTTTTTTGTTAACAAATCTAGAACTTGATTATCAGTTTTTTCACTAGAATTTAAAGTTGTAATTGGTTGATTAATTAACATGGTCCTCCTTGTTAATCATAGTTTTATATAGGTAGTTTCAATATTTTTGAGAAATTTTTTTATCATTTATAAAACCTGCAGATGTTGAAATCGCGAACAAGTAATATAAATAATTTTTGTCAATCTTTTTGCTATTCTTCAAGATTTTTTTATTAATTGTAAAACCTAGTAAAATATTTTTAAAATATTCATTATCACTTAAAGTAAATTTAAGTTTTCTCTGTGTTAGGTTTAAAGCGCTTTGAGGAGTATTAAGCTCATAATAATCAAAAAAATCTTTAGTGTATTGTTTATTTTTTATTTGAAGCGAGATTAAAATAGCTATTACAGCAATAAAAAATACAATATTTGCCATATCTAAGAACATAAAAATCGATGTTGTATACATTAATCATTTACATATCGGATCTCCAAAAATATTTTGTGTGCTTGCAAATATATAAATATATAAGCATAAAGTAGATAAAAATAAAATAATCGACGGTATATAAAAACTTAACAATTTTATATATGTATATTTAAAATAACTTTTTTCTAAATGTAATTTTTCGGATCTAACTATTTTTTTAATACCAAACACTTTTGCTTTAATATAACAAAAATCTATCATTATATAAGTGAAAAATACCATAAATAATAAAGCACTTAACCCGAGTAAAGTAAATAAAATAATACTTGTAATACTCATTTTCTTTCCCTTTCTTTCTTTTCCTTATTACAATTAAATTGTAACAGACATACATCTTTTAAAAAAATAAATAAAAAAAAAATGTCGAATGAATTTCGACATTTCATAATTATTTAGAAGCTAAAGCTGCTTTAGCTTGATCAACGATTTTAGCAAATGATGCAGGGTAGTTGATTGCTAATTCAGATAACATTTTTCTGTTTACTTGAATGTTAGCTTGTTTTAGACCTTCGATTAATCTTGAGTAAGTAATACCCATTGGTCTAGCAGCAGCATTAATACGAGCGATTCATAATTTTCTGAATTCACGTTTAACTTGTTTTCTGTCTCTAAATGCATATGTTCATGATTTAACAACTGCTTGTTTAGCAACTCTGTAACCGATTGATTTGTGTCCTCAGTAACCTTTTGCTAATTTAATTCATTTTGAACGTCTTCTTCTTGTAACGATTCCGCCTCTTGTACGCATATTATCCTCTTTCTTTTATGTAGATTATTAGATTAATTCTTTGTATCTCTTAAAGTCTGAACTTGATAATGTTGAAGCTTTACGAGAGTGACGTTTTTGTTTTGTGGTTTTGTTTTGTGCTAAATGTGATCTGTATGCATTTCCACGTTTAACTTTACCTGATGCGGTGATTTTAATTCTTTTCTTTAAACCGCTTTTGGTTTTCATTTTTGGCATGTTATTCTCCTTGTGTATCCGAAGGTTCGTTATTTTGTTTGTTGTTTAGAGCTTCAACTTTTCTTTTGTCTTTTTCAATATACATATCTAAGAAACGTTCATTAACTAATGTGGCTTCTTTAGAAATTTTTGCAACATCTTCCAATAAAGCAAAAAACTTATTAAGAATTTCTTCTCCAAGTTCGGTTCTTGCTCTTTCTCTACCTCTGAATTTAACAGAAACTTTAACTCTGCTTCCTTCTAAAATAAATTCGCGAGCTTTTCTTGCTTTAGTTTCTAAATCATGATCTCCGATTAATGGAGTTAATCTGATTTCACGATTAGTTGTGACAGTTTGTTTTTCCTTAACTGCTTTTTGTTTTTTCTTCTTATCGTATTTAAATTTACCATAATCTAAAATTCTTGCAATAGGTTTATTGTTTTCGATAGCAATTAAAACTAAATCCATGTTGTATTCAGCTGCTTTATCAAGTGCTTCTTCTTTACTCAAAACACCTATTTTTTCGCCTTCAGGTCCTAATACAAAAACTTTTTTGTATGGAATTGCTGCGTTAATTACGTGTTCAGATTTTGGTTTACGACTGTTATTGTTGCTGCTGTTTTCGTGAGAAAAATTTCCGCTATTTGAAATGTTATTATTAATAACTTCCTCCTTAAAATAAATAAAAAGTGGTTTAATCCACTTCCCAAAAACTACAAAATATTCTTTATTGTAGCAACCCAGCAAAAAATCACTTAGGTGAGAAATGAATCTACTTTGTGCTAATAAAAGCATTAACATTATAACACTTTTTAAATATTTTGTTTATTTTTAACTATTTTGCTCATTTCTTATAAATTTTTTCTTGTTCATCAGTAAAAATAATACCTTTTTCAATATTTCAATCTAAAGCACAAACTTGCGTAACTATTTTTAGTCCTTCATTTAAATTTTCTAGGGCAATCTTACGCATGTTTTGCACTCCTTTTCAGGTTCTGCCTTGACAAATTTTATCTGCTATAAATAAAATTTTTGCAAGTTCAGTCATTTCAAGCGCCATTGAAGTATGAATTTTAATTGCTTCAAGAACTTCTAAATCAGGATATTTATATTTATCTTTCAATCAGTAATAGGCAGTAGTTTGATGTAACTGATAAGGCAATAAATTTTGTTCATTAAGACCATATTTTTTTAAAAAACTATAGGCTTTTTGTTCACTTCATTCTTTGGTAATGTCATGCATATACCCGGCTTGATAAGCTTTTTTAATGCTCATTGAATTGTTTTTGGCAAGCTCAGCTGCAAACTCTGCGGTAAAGCGTAAGTGTTTAAATCTTTCAATACTTAAGAATGATTTAGCGATATCTTCAAAATATAAAAAGTTTTTGCCGATGTACTCTTGCACATTTTCTTCTACCATCGATAAATTACCGGATCTATATTGGCTTGAACTAAAATCATGAAATTCATTTTTCAATTTCAAGCAGTTGTATTTTTTTAAATTAATTTTTGAGTATTTATTATTGCGATTAAATACAACTATTTTTACTAAAGAGGCTATTTCGTCAATATCCTTTCATTTATTTAATTTAGTCACATTATCTGAACCGATTAATAAAAATAATTCGTCATTTGGAAATTTATTTTTAAAGTATTTAACCGTATCAATTGTGTAAGAATTGCCACCACGTTTTGTTTCAAAATCCGAAACTTCCATTTTGTTTTCTAAAACCATTTTTAGCATTTCGATTCTGTGTTCATTAGAAACATAATCACTTACTTTTTTAAATGGATTTTTATTTGCGGGCACAAAATATAATTTGTCCAAATTAAGCATATTGATTGCATCTTTTGCAATCATGATATGTCCTTTGTGAACTGGGTTAAAACTGCCACCAAATATTGCTATTTTCATATCTTATTCCTCTTCATTTTCTTTATGATTATTATCAATATCTAATATTATATTTTGATTCTCAATATCTCGTCTTAAAAAACGTATATTATGTGTATCTTTGCCTTTTTCTTTAACTAATTGTTTTCCGGTTTTTAATACATTCTTTCCTAGTTGAAAATTAATTTCATTAATTAGTTTTTCGGTTTTTGTTTTGTTATTATTCAGTTCAAATAAATCTAATTGGCGATTGGCATAAAATTCCGAACGAAGATTACTTAATCTAACACCTAATCCCCTTACTCAATTTTCATCTCATACTTCTTCAAATAAATTTATTACACAACTGTAAATTTTTTCAACATCATTTGTATAAAAATCTATTTTTTTTTGTTTAGAAAATCAAATTCGATTAGTGTCTCTAATGCTAATTGTTATAACATTGCCTTCTTGGTTGATGTCTTTAGCACGCTTTGCTACATTTTCCGATAATTTATAAAATTCATTCAATAGCTGATTCATTGAGTTTAAGTCTTTTAAAAAGGTAAGTGAATTCCCGATTCCTTTAACTTCTTCTTTAAATACGTGATCATGATTTTCATTTTCGCCTTTTAATTGTTGAATAAAAATAAAATAATTTTTATTAAAAAGCTTTCTTAAAAACAATTCATTATTACAATTAACAAAATCGCGATATGTATGAATATTAGCATTATGTAATGCCGGTGCCGTAGCTCTTCCGACTCCGAAAATTTTATCTACTGGCAAGTCATAAAAATGCTTTTCAATATCTTCTTTTTTTGTTTCTAAAACTCCAAAAGGTTTGGCTTTATTAGTGCTCATCTTTGCCAAAAATTTTGTATAAGATATACCAATAGAACAAGGTAAATCCAAATTTTTTAAAATATCATCTTGAATCAATTTCGCTAAATGAATCGGTGAATCATATTTCTTAAGTAAATCAGTTACATCTAGATAACATTCGTCAATCGAATAAATCTCAATCTTATTTGTATATTTTTTTTGTAAATATTCGAACACACTTTTTGAAACTAAAGAATATAGCTCATAATGTGGGCTTACTATGACAGTATCTTTAAGTTTCTCTTTAATTTTAAAAAAAGGGTCTCCAACACGGAAACCTAGTTTTTTAACTTCATATGACATAGCTGAAATAATTGCTCTTTTATGATTTTGGGCAACTACTACAGGTTTGTTTTTTAATTCATGGTTGACTTTTCTTTCGCAACTAACAAAAAAAGCATCCATGTCAATATGAAATATTACTTTAGTACTCATTAAAGTCCTTTTTTAATCGCTCTACACATAATAGAAGCGCATTCCAAACGATTTAAATGAATCTTCACATTTTTAAAAACATTAAGTTTTTCAAGCAAGTCTTCTTCTGCTTCAGAAATGTTTTCTCCATTAATCATTTTGAAATAAGTATCAATTATTTCTAAAATTTCTTTTTTATCTTTATTCAAAACTTTTTCCAATATTAATTCAACACTGGCCTTAAAAATAGAACATCCATCTCCAATATATTCAGCTTTAATCAATTTCTCTCCGTCGAAGTACAAATTCAATTTAATATCATCAACGCATACGCCCGAATGTTCTTTAATTGTGTGTTCGTTGTCCTTAAAATCTTTATTTAAAAACTTGGGATTTGTATACGCTTCAAAAATAATTTTTTGTTTATCTTGGTTACTATAAGAAATCAAGGAAATCACCTCCATGTTTCAATAAAGAAACAATATGATCTACATCTTCTTTTGTGTTATAAAAAGCAATTGAAGCGCGAATATATGAGTTATTATATTTTGGTAATTCTTTAAATTTATGAGCGCAAAACGTTCCTGATCTAACATAAACATTTCTATGCCCCAAAAATGATGCAACATCCTGCGCAGGAATATTTTTTAAATTGAATAATAGAACTCTGTCGCCGCGGTGTGATGCCATTTCTAAATTAGGAACTTTCATTAATTCATCGTATAAATATTTTGCGATCTCAACTTCTGTGTCTTGGATTGTTTGATAACCCACCTTATTAATGAATTCAATTGCAGCCTTAAATTGAAAAATCCCGGCTAAATTAGGTGTTCCAGGCTCAAATCTTACCATTGTATTACGAGATGTTCAATCGCATCCTGAACCAATAGCTTGTACTTGACCGCCACCTCATTTTTTAGGAGATAACTTATCAATTAAACTCTCTTTAATTACTAAAGCGCCCATACCCGTAGGGCCAAACAATTTATTAGATGAAAAAACAATTACATCAGCTTCATTTATTGAAACTTTTTCATGTACTACTGCCTGTGCCGCATCATTTACCAAAATGGTTCCATATTTTTTACATGTTTGATAAATTTCCTTCATATTGTAATAAACGTGAAAATTATTGGTTACTTGAGGCATAGCAACAATTTTTGTATTTTCATTAATAGCTGCTAGTAATTCTTCATTGCTGTCTACATAAGTGAATTTAATGTTTTTATTTTTAAAATTTTCTATAAAAGGAACAATATTAGAACTGTGATTATAATATGTAAAAATAATTTCGCCCTCAGTAATAACTTCACTCAGCATTTTAGCCACTTGATTTAGACTATCGGTTGTGCCCGAAGTGAATATCATTTCATTTTCATTTGCATCTACGAAATTAGCAATTATTTTTCTCGTGATTTGTAAATCTTGAGCAACTTTAATTCCTAATGTTGAATCGGCGGTACGAGTAGATATTGAATATTTTTCATAAAATTCATTACCAGCTTCAATCACTTCATAAGGTTTGAATGCCAATGCAGCGTTATCTAAATAAACAATATCCGGGTTGTATTTAAACATTGGAAACATTTTTTTAAAATCTTTCATATTAATCCTTTCTGAAAATACTTATATATTCAATATTTTTTGATTTATCACCTGTAATCGGACTCTTCGCTATCCTTTCTAATTTAAAGTGATGCTCATTTGCATATCCAATAACTTTGTTAATAATATATTCATGATGAATTGGGTTAACATACCCGCCTTCTTCAACATATTTACTAATCGCTTCAAACTGCGGTTTGATTAAAGCCATTAAAATTGTATTTGAAGGTAATATTTCTGAGCATATTTTGAATACATGCTTTAACGATATAAAAGAAACGTCGCAAGTTGCCAAATCCAGTTGTTCAGCAAACATATCTAATGTTAAATTTTTTAAATTAGTTTTTTCATATACAACCACACTAGCGTTAGTTCTTAATGAATAATCTAATTGATTAGTCCCGGAATCGATGGCATAAACTTTTTTAGCTCCATTTTCTAATAAAACTTGTACAAACCCACCAGTTGATGAGCCAATATCAATACATACCTTATTTTTAACATCAATATTAAATTCTTCAATTGCGCCAATTAATTTATATGCTCCGCGAGACACATATTCTTTTTTGTCTTTAATAATTTCTAATTTTACTTTTAGCTCATCAAATTTTAAAGATGGCAAAAAAACTTTTTCGCCGTTCGCAATTACCTTGCCTTCACGAATTAAAGCCTCTGCCATCATTTCATCGATATTGTTAGATAATGCTACTAATTGTTTTAAAGTTTTTTTCATTATTTATTGAAAACTTTTTTAGAAGCCAAATCTAAAACTTTATTAATAAATTTATAATCGTTATTTGGGCTAAAAATTTTAGAAATATTAACCATTTCATTAATTACAACTTTAGGATCGTTTACTAAAAGTTCATATTCTCCGTAAATTATAATTGCCCGGGTTAATGGGTTAATACGGTTTCATTCTCAATCTGGGTCAATAAATTTCTTTGCTATATTAACTAATAAATCATATTTTTGTTCAATTAAATTTAACACATTTACTTCTCAATTTTCCAAATCATTATCAGCAAAAATTTCTTTTGTTGATAGAGGAGCATTAAATAGTTCGCTTTGATAAATAAAATTTATAATTCTTACTCTATTGTGGTATTTTTTTAATAAGAATTTAATTTTTTCATCTTCGGCTTTTAATTTTTTAATTTCTTTTTCTGTTTTTTCTGTTTTAATAATTTCTTCCATCTTATTGCTCCTGAATGTTGATTAATTTAATTTTTTTACGATCTGGGTTTTTGCTTAATGTGAAAACAATACCATTTAATTGACATTTGTTTTTAGATACTTTGAACGCTGAAAATGCGCCGTATCTCATTTTTTCATATACTTCTTGAAAATTAGAACCAATAGCACAATCTCTCGGACCACACATACCTGCATCGGTTACAAAGTATGTTCCTTTAGGTAATATTCTAGCATCATTGGTTTGTACGTGAGTATGAGTTCCGAACACCGCATCAGCTTTTCCATCTACATACAATGAGAAAACTGATTTTTCAGATGTGGTTTCGCCATGAAAATCAACTATGTAATAATTGGCTTTAACTTCAGAATAAATTTTGTCAAATTCATCAAAAAAGTTATTTGCGCTTTGTTCTTCTCAAGGCTCTAATAAAGGATTAAATGTAATTCCCATCATTGAAATAATGGCAACTTTATTACCTTTAACATCAAATATTCTAACCCCTTTACCAGGATATTTTGAATTAATGTTTGCCGGGCGAATTAAATCATTATTTTCGATAATTTCATGAATTTTATCTTTTGCTCAAACGTGGTTTCCTAACGTAAAAGCGTTAATTCCAGCATTTTTTAGGCGGTTGTATTCTTTAGGCTCAAATCCTTTTCTACCTGATACGTTTTCTGCTTGAGCGATAACAAAGTCTATTTCATTTTCTTTAATTAATGATGCTATTTGTGATTCTACAAATCTAATTCCAGGAGTTCCAAAAATGTCTCCTAAAAATAGAATATTAAGGTCTTCTTTTTTCATAAAGTAAATTATACGATAAATAAAAATAATTAAATAAAGATAACTTTATTTAACTAATTTTTAGATTTTATTCATTTATTTTTTCAATAATTTTAGTCTTAATTTCTTCAAAAAGAGATGAATTATTTTCTAATAATAGCTGTAAATTTGTTTGACCTTGAGCAATGTTATTTCCTTGGTAACTGTATCACGAACCTTTTTTAGCAATAATTCCATATTCTTCTGCCAAATTAATCAATTCACCAGATTTTGAAATCCCTTTAGAAAATACAATTTCAATTTGAGCCGTTTTATATGGTGCTGCTAATTTATTTTTAACAACTTTACATTTAATTTGATTACCAGTTACATCACCATTTTGAGTAATGTTTTGCATTTTTCGCACTTCCAATCTAACTGATGAATAGAATTTAAGTGCTCTACCGCCTGGTGTTGTTTCGGGGTTACCAAAAACAACTCCTATTTTGTCTCGAATTTGGTTTATAAACATTATTGTTGTATTCATCTTATAAAGCGTTGACGTTATTTTTCTTAATTCGCGCGACATTAAACGGGCTTGTGCTCCAATTAATTGTTCTCTAATGTCACCTTTCAACTCAGCTTCTGGAACTAGAGCAGCAACCGAATCAACAACAATTAAATCAATCACGCCAGAATGAGTTAATGTATTGACAATTTCTAAAGCCTGTTCGCCTGAGTCAGGTTGCGAAAGAATTAAATTGTTAATGTCCACGCCTAAGTTTCTCGCATAAATCGGATCAATTGAATGTTCAGCGTCAATAAACGCAGCAATCCCACCATTTTTTTGTACTTCAGCAATCGCATGTAAAGCAATAGTGGTTTTACCAGAACTTTCGGGACCGAAAATTTCAATGATTCTGCCCTTCGGCCAACCATTAATACCCAGTGCTTTGTCAATAGCCATCGAACCACTACTGAATACTTCGCAGCTAATATCTGGTTTATCACCCAGAATCATAATTGACTCTTTACCGAATTTTTTTTCGATTTCTTTTAATGTTTCTTTTAAAATATTTTGTTCGTTATTTTTTTCATCTAATTTTTTTTTATCACTCATTTTGTTCTCCTGCTCTTAGTTTACATAAATAATTCCACAAATATATTTATGTATGAAAACATAAAGAAAAAAATGCGAAATTAAATTCAGTTTATCTGTCAATCTAATTAAATAATATCATCAAATTAATTTTATAAAGCCCGTTTAATATAAAAACGATGCCTTAAGGCATCATTATCTTAAATTAAGCAAATATACTATCAAATTTCTTAGTTGCTCATTCTTCTAATGTAACTGATAAAGTAACATTAATTAAATTTTCATCTTTTACATAAGTATCTTTAACGCTAACTGAATGAACGCCAACAACCTTGTTAATTTTTTCTACAATTGCATCTAAACTATCATGTGGTTTCATTCCAACCGTTATATCTCTTGTTTTCAAAGGCGCATGTTTATAATCTTTAAATTCTACTCTCTTGTCTTTAATTTCATCTAATTTTATTTCCGCAAAAATTGCATTGATATTCAATAGAGAAGGGTGCAATTTAGCAATATAACCAACATAATTTTCACCTAGGTATATATCGGTTGAAGCGTTAGGATTAAAACATGATTTATTTGAAGGTTTAAATACTAATTTTTGATTTGTTAGCGAAATAATATCTTTTTTAATTTCATTGAATGTTTTTTCATTACTACAAATACCTAAAACGTTCATTTCTTTATTAATCATACCGATTTCAAAATATGAACCTTTTGGCATGCCTTGTTTTTCGTTATGGATTAAAACATTTGCTAATGGCATGATCATTGAGTATCTAATTTGTGAGTGATCATAATTTTTAGAAGCAACAGCATTCAATGTTTCTTCAAAACCAAAAGGATTGAAAATATTCGTTTCTGGTTTAATTAAAGTATATGTTCTAACATTCATATAACCTTTATTTTTGAAAATATTATTAAACTTATCTTCAATATTAGTTTGTAAAATTAAGCGCGTGATTTTTGGTTGTTTTGAAGGGAAATTATCATATCCATAGAATCTGAATACTTCTTCAACAAAATCCTGCATATTTTTTAAATCATAACGGTATAGTGGAAAAGTTACCGCCGAATAATCGCTTTTGAATTTAAAACCTAAACTTATTAATTTGTTTAAAACAGCAGCATATTTTTTAGTTTTAGTAATATTGAATCCTGCATATTTGGTTATGTAACGTGTATCTAATAAAATTGTTTTTTTATGAACTTTAGGCGCGTTAATTAAAACAGAATATTCTTTTAAATATTGTGCTAAAAATTCATACGCCATTAAAATTTCGCCATTAGAAATTTCTTTATTTGCCCGGCTTGATGAATTAGTATCAAATTTGATTTGTTTAGCATTTTTTCTTACTTCTTTTAAATTAAATGAAGCTAATTCAAATACAGCTTTTTGAGCCGAGTTAGTATATTGATAATTTTCCAAACCAATTGTGGCAGCCAATGAAACAGGCTCATCACCATTTTTAACAACTAGATTTTTGTCCAAAGTCACTTCTTTATCGCCAAAAATATTTACTTTATCAGAACTAAACCCAACGCTAAATTCGTTGCTTTTTAGTTGTGCTTTATTATAAACATGGCACGGCACACCAGCATAAATTAACACTAAATTAGTAATGTCAACTGCGTTTCTAAATGTTTTAATACCATGTTTTCATAATAGGAATTCTTCTTGAATACTTAATTTTAAATCTGTATTGTTTGCCTCTACTAAACTAAAAGCATTGGTATCTTTTAAAGTTCCTATTTTTAAGTCGCTAACTAAATTAGCATTAGCTTTAGGTAAAGGGACGACTTCAGTATCAAAATATGCAGCCAATTCTTTAGCAAAAACTAAATAACATAATGCATCAGCTCTATTAGATAATATTGACACGTCAATCATATAATCATCTAAATCAAAATATTCCATTGGATCTAAATTTAAATCAACTTTTCCGACTTGGAAAATTCCATCAAAACTATCCTCAGCAGCTACGTTTTCATCGATACCAATTTCATGTAATCCAACGAACATTCCTTCTGAAATAATTCCTTGCATCATTCTTGATTGTAAAACTAATTTACCAGTTCTTGAACCAGGAACAAACGCCATAACATAATCGTCATCATGCATGTTGGTTGCATTCGTTTGAATAATTGATTTGCTACCATCACCAAATTCAACTTCACAAACAGTTAAACGATCGGCATTTGGGTTTTTATAAGCTTTTAAAACGTGACAGAATTTAATTCCTTCAACATCAGCAAATTTATGATATTCTTCTACTTCAAATCCGATTGAATTAATTGCGTTTACAACTTCTTCAACTGAAATGTTTTTTAAATTAGCTAAACGACATAATTGTTTATATGAAAAAATCATGATATCTCCTTCTTATTTAAATTGTTTTAAAAATCTTTGATCGTTTGTATATAGTTCACGAATATCTTCAATACCGTATTTAATCATAGCAATTCTTTCAATACCGATACCTGCAGCAATTGCATTCATGTCATTAGTATAACCGGCTGCCTTTAATACATTTTCATGAATCATTCCAGCTCCTAAAACTTCTATTCATCTGTTTTTGAAAAAGACATCAACTTCAACACTAGGTTCGGTAAATGGAAAATATGAAGGTCTTAGTCTGATCTTAACTTTTTCTTCTAAAACATATGAAAGCATTTCGGTTAATGTGTAAATTAATGTTCCGAATGAGTGGTTACCAACACTAATTAAATCTAATTGAGTAAATTGATGAGTATGCGTTCGATCTTCTTCATCATTACGGTAAACTTTTCCAATTGCAAATTGTGAAAATTCTTGGTTTACATATTTTTCTAAAGCACGGGCCGATATACCTGTGTTATGCGTTCTCAATAATTCATTTTCATTTAAATATAAAGAATCTTGCATATCTCTTGCTGGGTGCGATGCAGGAATGTTTAATCTTTCAAAGTTATATTCATCAACTTCTACTTCGCTGCATTGATATTCAAAATATCCATTAGAAATTAATCATTCTCTAAATCTTTGACTAACAATATTAATTGGATGCAAACTTCCTTCACTTTGGACAGGGTAGGCATAATCTTCGAAATCACTTTCTAATTTTTTGGCAATTTCTAAATCGTTCAATCTTTTTTTAGCAGCTTCGAAAAATTCTTCAGCTTCGGCTTTTAGGGCTTGAATTTTTTTGCCTAATTCGGCTTTATTTTCTTTTGGCGCAACTTTTAGTTCCTGCATTAAGTTTATTAATTCTTCAGAATTCGCAAATTGATTTTTAATTAATTTTAAATCTTCAATCGAATTAATTTTTTCTAATTCAAATTTCATATTTTCTCCTTACTTTTTAAGTTTTTCTCAATATTCATTAATTTTAGCTTCGTATCCTAATGTTTGATTTTTATATAGTTTCATACCTTTTAATTCATCTGGTAAATATTGTTGCGAAATAAAATGGTTGGTATAATCATGCGGATATTTGTAACCAATGCCACGTCCTAATTTTGATGCCGAAGAATAATGCGCATCTTTTAAATGGCTAGGAACTTCATAAACACCTTTGTTGTCAATTATATGCATTGCTGCTTGAGCTCCTAAATATGCTGAATTAGATTTTGGACTTAAACAAATACATAAAATTGCATTCGCTATCGGCAAATATCCTTCCGGCATTCCTAATCGTTCAAATGTTTGAATGGCCGCTTGAACTTGCGGGCCCAGACTCGGGTTTGCTAATCCAACATCTTCATAAGTCGCGCACATCATTCTGCGAAATAGACCATCAAAATCACCCGATTTTACAATAACAAAACCTCAATATAATGCAGCATCGCAATCTGAACCTCGTAACGACTTATGAAAAGCACTTAAATAATCATAGTGATTGTCTGCTTTTTCATCTGAAGCAAATTGAATTGAAGGAATAATTTTCTTTACTTCTTCAACACTTACCTCATGGTTTTTTGATAACAAAGAAACAAGTTCAAGGCTGTTAATAGCTGAACGAAAATCTCCATTTGCTTGAATTGCTAGAAACTCATAAATGTTATATTTTAAATTTTTATCAATGTCTTTTTCTTTAGCTATTTCAATTAATTTATTTTTAATCGTTTCGGTGCTCGGTTTTTCAATCTCAACGATTGTACAACGTGATCTTAAGGCAGGATTTAATTTAAAATATGGATTTTCTGTCGTTGTTGCGTAAATTGTAATTAAATCGTTTTCTAAATAAGGCAATAAAATGTCTTGTTTATCTTTGTTTAAACGATGTATTTCATCAATTATCAAAATTTTATTAGTTTTCAATTTATAGACTAAATCTTCTTTTTTGTCGATTGCAGCATTGAAATAATCAAAACTAACTTTTAAATTTTTAGCAAGAATATAAGATATTGTAGTTTTTCCTGTTCCGGGTTTTCCATAAAAAATAAACGAGCGGAAATCATCATTTTCAATTACACTTTGAAATAATATTTTTTTATTTTTATCACAAATAAAGCTTTCGAGGTTATCCGGTCTTACTAAATTAGCTAGGTTTGAATTCATAACTTAATAATTATAAAATAAACCTTATTAATAAGGTTATTTTTTAAGAAAACTTTTGTATTAAAAACGCCTAGGCCACAACCCTAAACGTTATTTTGTTACATTGCTGATATTCGTCTAGCATAAATCATACTTTGAATTGAAGATATGATTAAACATGTTCTACTTACAAGGGCACCAGCTAAAGATAAAATGAATCCCTTTACATTTTGTTCTCTTCAGTTTAAAACCGCCGAAGTAATTCCAATTATTAAGCTTGAAGCAAGTGAAATGGTTCAAAGAATGATAGCAACAAAAAATATTAAATTAGCATAGTCTAAGCTAGATTTTTCAGCTTCTGTTGCAGCTTCTCTAATTTTGCTTGCGTCACTAATGTTATGCGCGCCAGCAATACTATTATTTATAATTGCAACACTCGCAAAACCATACACAAAAAAGGCAAACATAGCAATACCAAAAATTGCTAAAATGATTTGCGCAATCATTACTTGATTAAATTTCTTTAACTCTGTTTTCATAAATATCTCTTTTCTTAAGGTTATAATTTAACATTATTTTTTGAAAGTTTTTTAACAAACTCAGTAGGAGGTAATAATAAAAGTCATATATCAAAACATATCAAAACTGGTGGTAGCAATAAGCCAAAAATGAAGAAAATTATTCGCTTAGTATTCATTGGCAATTTTATTAAGAAAATCTCAATTAATCCCATAATAAAATGCAATGAATAAAAGGAAATTACCAAATAAAGCATTATCATTGGTTTATCAAGAGAACCCAATTCATATCTAATCAATATTGATAAGCCAATAATTGTGAAAATAAGGCTTAGTAATATTGAACTTCACACTGTTCATTTAAGTCTTTTATTTTGCATATTTTATAATTTTACTTTTTTTATTGAAAAAAAAATAAAAACCCCGTAAATTACGGGGCTTTATACTAAATTCTGCAGATTTTCTAGTTATTTTCAGATTGAACTGATTCTACTTTTTTAGCTTCTTCTTTAACTGTTTCAACTTTCTTTTCTCTTTTTACTGTTCCAATGTATGGTAAGATAGCAACAAATCTTGCTCTTTTAATTGCTAAAGCAACAGCTCTTTGGTGTTTAGCACAAGTTCCGGTGATACGTGATGATAAAATTTTTCCTTGTAAGTTAACTAATTTTGATAAAACTTCTTCGTTTTTGTAATCAACGTAAGTAACAGGTTGTTTACTTAAACAGAATTGACATGGACGTTTACGAATAAAAGGTTTTTTACGAACGATTCTTGCCATAATAGCTCCTTTAATTATTAATCTTGGTCTCAAGATAAGTCAACAAATTCATCGTTGCTTGAGTTACCATTATCGTTTGATACTGGTCCAAGATTATCAAATGCTTGATTTGGAATAGCGAACTCATTTAAATTATTTTTTTTACGCGATTCAGTAACTTCACGAGTTTCAAGTGATTCAACACGGTCAACACTAACTACATAAGCAGTTACAACCTGACCATCAGAACCATTAACACGTGATGATTGGAAGGTTCCTTCAACTGATACTAATGAACCTTTATCTAAATACTTGTTAACAAACATACCGTTATTTCTTCACGCTACGCAAGGGATAAAGTCAGTTACAGTTTCTCCATTTGGATTCGTATATTGTCTTCTAACCGCTACTGTAAATCTTGAGTATTCAATGTTTGACGCAGTAACACCTTTATAGGGGGCGCTTGCCAAACGACCTACTAAAATAACTTTGTTCATTATTCCTCCTAATTAAAATTATTCAGCGTCAACTGGTTTTTTAGCTCTTGGTTTTCTTTCAACTTTTGCTTCGCCGTCAACTGGTTTTGATTCTCTGTTAGGTCTTACAAATGGTTTTTTACCATCTTTATTCATTGGTTTTTTATTGCTTCTTCTTACTTTTCTTGGTTTTAAACCTTTTTCAGAATCTAGGTTAATAATTAAAGATCTTAAAATTGATTTGTCAATGTTTAATTTTCTTGTTAATTCTGACATTAATTCTGGAGCAGCTTTTGCTGATACTAAGTAGTAAGTTGCACGAGTTAATTTGTTAATTGGATAAGCTAATTCAGTTCTTTCCAATCTTTCGATTTTTGTGTTTTCTTCTGATAAAACACTTAGAAGTAATGATTTAACTTCTTCTTCGGTAGATTGAGGGTTTACTAGAATCATAATTTCATAATTTGACATTATTTCTTCTCCTTCTGGACATTTGGACCACATTGGTCAAGGAGTCTCACCCTTTGTTAATATATGATTAAAATATTTTAACGATAGTATTATAGTATAAAAAACTAATTTATATATAATATAAATAAAAAAAGCGAATTGCCTTAAAGAGAAAATCGCTTTTTTTAAATTAATTATTTGTATTTAACGACTTCAGTCGATTTCGATATAATCATATTTTTTATCTTTACTTTTCTTTTCCAAGACTTTAAAATCAATTTTATCTTGATAACTAAAACGAGTATTTTTTCTTAATGTATGTTGCACTTGTTTTTCAAGCCACTGTGATAAAGTTAAATTCTTATCTTTTTCTTCTAGTTCGATATCGAAATATTCTTCTAATTCAAGTTGTTTTCACAAGGTTTTCATTAACACTGTACCCTTTGCTTCACAACGTTCTAAACTGATTTCATAAATTTGTTCATCATCGTCATATTCATCATAAATTTCGCCAAATACTTCTTCAATAATATCTTCGATCGTAATAATACCAATAACTGTATCATTACTATTATTTTCAATAACGAAAGCCATTTGCGCTCTTGCGTGACGCATTTTTTCTAATGCTACAGATAATAATGAGTTGGCCGAAACTTTTGGAACTGTTTTAACATAGTTCATGATGTTACCGCGTTTTAAAAAGAAAATATCTTTCAATAATAAAATTCCGATTAAATCGCCGTCCTTTTCAACTGGTATTCTTGAGTAGTTAGTTTCTTTAAACATTTCAAGTGCATCGGATAAAGTTGATTTAGATGAAATATAATCAACATTTTTTAGCTTAATGTAGTGTTGCGAAACTTTAGTTGAATCAAGGTCTAAAACATTTTGAGCCATGATTGATTCATTAATTTCCAAAACACCCTCATCTTGAGCTATGTCAATTAAATTTTTCATTTCTTCTTCAGTATTGGTTATATAGATTTTCTTTCCGATTTTTGAAATAGGATAGGTAATTGGAAAAAAGATTCAGTATAACATTGCAATGAATCAGTAAAACGATCTAACTGTTCTTTCGGGATATGCTTTGGCAACAAGTTTAGGAACAATTTCAGCGAATAAAACAATAATTGGTGTCATTACAACTGTTGAAATTATCGTTGCAGTTCCGGTAGGTAAAGCAGCTAAGGATAAAACATACACTAGAAGGGTTGAAGCTCCAATATTTACTAAGTTATTAGCAATCAAAATAGTCCCTAATGTGCGGTTAAAAAATTGATGTTGCTTTTGAATAAATTTTGCGCCGCGAACATTCTTTTCAACCATTATTTCAATTTTCGGTCTTGATAATGATGTATAAGCTGTTTCGCATGCAGAAAATATTCCACTAGCGATCAATAAAATTATTAATAAAATCGAATAAATTGCATATTGTCAAGGTTTCCCTTGTGCATTTGTTTGGGCAGCAGAAGCTGTATTTAAATATGTGATGAGCGATACGTCCATTCGTGTTTAACTCCATTATTTTAATATCAATATATGTAGTATTATATTATTATTTTTTTATTTTTACTATTATAATATATTTTATGTTTAAATTTGAAGATGTTAAATTAGTTCAATTGCCTGAAAAAGTACTTAGAGAAAAGTCTCATGATGTGCCAATTCCGCTAACTCAAGAAGATGATGAATTAATCCAAAAGATGATTTATCACGTTGACGATAGCCAAGAACCGCTAACAAAATTCAGACCTGCCGTCGGAGTTGCTGCAGTTCAATATGGAATTTTAAAAAATATTTTTTACATCATGATCCAAGATGAAAAAGGCGAATATATTTTTAAAGATGCTTTAATTAACCCGGTGATGTTGGGACATTCCGATCACAAAATTTCTTTATCTGAAGGAGAAGGATGTTTGAGTGTAAATGAAAATGACCCCGGACAAGAAGGATATGTGTTCAGATATTCACGTGTGGTAGTTAAAGCTTACTCATATTATGAAAAAAAATGAAAAACATACGATGTTTCGGGTTATCCTGCCATTGTTATGCAACATGAATATGATCATTTACAAGGAAAATTGTTCATTGACCACATTGATAAAAAAAATCCATGAGAAATGAAAAAAAATAGCTCAACAATATAAAAAATACATTTTCAAGCGTATTATTGCGCTTGATTTTTTGTTATTTTGAAAATTAATGGGGGTTAGTTAGTTAGTTAGTTAGTTTGCTATAATTTAAACGTATCAATAAAAAATAATAAATTAGTATTTTTATTTATTATCGTTTTAATTAATATATAGGGGTGGATTAAAATGTGCAAAAACAAAATTAATATTTATAAAAGATCATCAATAATTAATTGGCTATCATTCAGTGTAATATTGTGTACCTTAGCTATTTTCTTACCGGTTTTTGGTTTAATATTCAGAGAATCTAATGTACAGCCTTTATTAAACTGAAATATTTTAAGTTTAGTACTACTTGTTGTCTTATCAGCTGCAATGCTTTGAAATTACATCATTGTATTAAAAAATAAATCTTATAAAACAAACTTAGTTAAAATTACTACTATCGTTTTGATTTCTAGTTTTGCTTTAACTTTAGTTTTATCAATTTTAAGTTTTATATTATTAAAAACAAAAGCATGAGTTAACATTTCATTAGTTTATAGAGTAATATTCTCAATTAACTTAGTTTATTTGCTAATTTATTCAATTATTTTTGAAGTTAAATTTAGAAAAGATATTAATCAAAGAATATTACAAAATTAATGATAAAAAATTTAAAATCAAAAACTACTAAATGAAGTTATAAAATTAATAAGATTTCAGTTTGGCTATGTTGCCAAACTTTTAATTTATCTTTTTTTAGTTTTTAATCTCATTCTTTTCAATCAATTTTTCTGGGATTGTACCAAAAATCTATTCCAGGGCTTTCTCAATAAACCTACTTTTGATTTTGTTTTTAGCTTTTGCATTACTATTAGCATAAATCATGTGGAAAAAATTATGACTTATCTTTATAAATTTATCAATTAAAAAAGTAAGTAATTATTAAAGTAAATAATATAATAAACAATTTTCTAAACATATAGGGATTTAAATTATTTTGAATGTTTTGAAATTTAATGATAGTGAAAATAAAGTTAAATTTATGATTAAATTAATGCTCTTATTTATATCAATAACGACAATAGACTTTTTATTATATTTGGAACTTTAAAATTTTAAAATTTGTTAAAATTAATAAGGCACGGCCGACTGCTGCATCTTATGATGTAGAGGAAAATCCGCTCTAGCACTCACTGTGATGTGAGTAGTGATCATGCTAGACCAAATAAGTCTAGGCACATTTATATGTGACGACTAGTGCAACAGAGACGAGCTTATTAAGTTAAGATGCAACGATGTAAACTCCATGAGTTAGAAACCCAAATTTTGGTGGGGGAACCGAGTCTAGGGAATCGAACCGAAGCCCGGAGGTTATTTATTATAACTTAGATAAATAGTTGGCGCTGCGCAAGCAGTACAGAAAGCGGTTTATAGTGCAAGAAGAACTTTGCGTTCTTCTTTTTTTATTATTTTTTTCGCTTAATATATAAAAAGTTTTTTCTTTGAAGTTTAATGAGAATATAAGCAAGGAGAATAATGAACATGAATGAATTTTTAATTTATTTTACACAAAAATACAAAGGCGATTGAGATACAGTTTATCGCGCTATTAAAAAATTAGAAAAAGTTGAAGAAAAAGAGTTCGACCAAATTAAACAAATTGAAGAAGTAAAAAATAAAAAATACATAACTTTATTAGACGAAAACTATCCAAAAGGATTCAATAATTTATACAAACCACCGTTTGTAATTTATTATGATGGTAATATCAATTTATTAAATAAAAAAATTATCTGTGTTACCGGAAATTTAATGAATGAAAATGGAGAAAAATTTTTAGAAAAATTAGTTTATTTACCCAATGATTACGTTTTCATTAGTGAGGTTTGAAACGGCTATGATATGCGTATTATTACCCATTTACTAAAAAATAATAAAAGTGTTATTGTGGTTTTTGCCTCGGGTATCGAAAGTGGCAAAAAAATGCTTAAGATGCAAGATTTTGTGAATAAAGATGTTTTATTTTTAAGCGAATATCCGGCTCAATATCATATTACAAAAAGAGCATATTATGCACGTAATCGTATTGTTGCAGGTTTGGCAGATTCATTAATTTTATTGGCATCTCAAAACAATAAATTGATGCCTTTGGTTGATAATTTTATTGAACAAAATAAGCGGGTTTTATGTATTGCTCCGATGAATGATGAAGAAAATAACGATAATATTGAATTAATTAACAATGGGGCTTCATTAATAAATAGTTTAAATAATATTTAAAAATCAGTATTGTGTCAAAATAAATGTTCACTTTATTATAAAATATAACTGTATGTAAATTTTAAATCATATAAGGAGAACATTATGACCCCACATATTAATGCCAAAGATGGTGCATTTGCAAAATTAGTATTAATGCCTGGTGACCCACTAAGAGCTAAATACATTGCAGACAACTATTTAGAAAATGTTGAACTTGTTTCAAACGTAAGAAACGTGTTCATGTACACCGGATACTATAAAGGAAACAAAGTATCTGTTTGTGCTTCTGGAATGGGTGTTCCTTCAATTGGTATTTATTCATACGAACTTTTTAATTTTTATGGTGTAGAAGCTATTGTTAGAATAGGTTCAGCAGGTTCATTCAGAGCCGACATCAAAAATTATGAAATGGTTTTAGCAGAATCAGCATTCAGCGAAAACACATCTTTTAGATCAAACATAATTCTTGGAGATGAAAGCAATGTTGCTAAACCAAGTAAAGAATTAAATGTATTAATTAAAAATCACGCAAAAAACTTAAACATGAATATTCATGAAGAAAGAGTTCTATCTGAAGATGCTTTCTACTCAGAAGTATCAATCGAGGATAGAGTTAAAAAATCAGGTGGTTCTGTTTGTGTAGAAATGGAAGCTTATGGTTTATTCACTGTAGCAGAAAGATTAAACAAAAAAGCGGCTACAATCTTAACAATTTCAGACAACCTAGTAACAAAAGAATTCACAACAAGTGAAGAAAGACAAAACTCATTTAATGAAATGATGAAATTAGCATTATCATTAGCAGAAGACTTTCAATAGGAAGAAAACTATGAGAATAATCGATATTATTAACAAAAAAGTTGAAAATCAAAAACTAAGCAAAGAAGAAATTGATTTTTTCATTAACGGTTATGTCGGTGGAGAAATTACTGATTATCAAGCTTCAGCTTTATTAATGGCCATTAGGTTAAATGGATTAAGTGATGAAGAAACAGCTTATTTAACTAATGCTATGATGTATTCTGGAGAAGTTCTTGATTGAAGTTTCTTAGGAAAAACCATTGTTGACAAACACTCAACTGGAGGTGTTGGAGATAAAGTAAGTATTGCATTATGTCCAATCTTAGCAGCTTTAGGATTAACGGTTGCAAAAATGTCAGGACGTGGTTTAGGACACACAGGTGGCACATTAGATAAATTAGAATCAATCGAAGGGTATAATTTTTTACTAAACGACCAAGAATTTAAGGACATTGTTAAAGAACATAACATTGCAATCGTTGGTCAAAACACTAAATTAGTTCCTGCTGATAAAAAAATCTATGCACTTCGTGATGTAACCGGAACAGTTCAATCAATACCTTTAATTGCATCATCAATAATGTCTAAAAAACTTGCAACAGGATCAAATTGCATCTTATTAGATGTTAAATGCGGAAATGGTGCATTTATGAAAGACATTGAACAAGCTAAAAAACTTGGCAAATTGATGATTGAAATTGGCAAACAATTAGGACGTAAAATTGCTGTTGAAATCACAAATATGGAACAACCTTTAGGAAAAACAATCGGTAATAAAATAGAAGTTTTAGAAGCAATGGAAACTTTAAAAGGCAATGGACCTAAAGACTTCACTGAAATCATTTATTCTTCAGGGTCAACATTACTAATGCTTGCCAACAGAGCAAAAGACGAAGAAGAAGCTAGAAAAATGATTAAAGAAGTGATTGGAAGTGGCGAAGCTTTAGCAAAATTCAAAGAATGAATTAAGGCCCAAGGTGGAAAAGTTGAATTGCTAGAACAGCCTAACTGATTCAATCCAAAATATAAATATGAAATCATTTCTCAAAACGAAGGTTATTTAAAGATAAAATCAGCTATTGATTTTGGGCTTGTTGCTATGAAGTTAGGAGCAGGTCGTGCTAAAAAAGAAGATGGCATCGACTATGAAGCAGGTATTTATTTAAATAAGGCTTCAAATGAATATGTCAAAAAGGGTGATGTATTATTCACTTTATACTCATCTAAACCTATTAATACTGAATTAGAAAAGGAATTGATAGAAGCTATTGAATTTAGTGAACAAAAACACGATATCAAAGAAGTGTTTGCGAAACTATTTTAATCAAAATTAATTTACGAGGAAATTATGGAATTAAAAATCAACAAATATATTGACCATACGAACTTGGCTCCATCAGCTACTCACAAAGACATCGATAAGTTAATTGATGAAGCTAAAAAATATGATTTTAAATCAGTATGTATTGCCCCATCATACATCAAGTATGCTAAAGAAGCATTAAAAAACACTGACGTGTTAGTATGCACAGTTATTGGTTTCCCTTTGGGATACAATGCTACAAGCGTTAAAGTTTACGAAACTAAAATTGCTTTAGAACATGGCGCAGATGAAATCGACATGGTTATTAATGTAGGTCGTTTCAAAGACAAACAATACGAATATGTATTAAATGAAATTAAAGCAATCAAAGAAGTTTGCGGCCACAAAGTGTTAAAAGTTATTGTTGAAACAGCTTTATTAACAAATGATGAAATTGCAAAAATTACTGAAATTGTTATGCAATCAGGTGCAGATTTCATTAAAACATCCACTGGTTTCTCATACCGTGGTGCATCATTTGAAGATGTAAAAATTATGAAATCAGTATCAGGAGATAAATTATTAATTAAAGCATCAGGTGGTATTAAATCATACGAAGATGCTTTAGAAATGATTAAATTAGGTGCAAACCGTTTAGGAACGTCAAAATCAGTTATCATTATGGAAGAATCTGAGGGAAAAGATGTTAAAGATTCTTCACCATCCGCTTATTAATATCAAATTAACTGCAATGCGTTCCAAAGACACTAATCACCAAGAATTTAGACAAAATCTTAATGAAATTGCTTCATTAATGGTTTATGAAACATTAAGAGATTATCAAACTAAACCAATGGATGTGACAACACCATTGAATAAAACATATCATGGCGTTACATTCGAACAAGAAATTGTAATTATTCCAATATTAAGAGCCGGGCTAGGTATGCTTACTGGTATTTTAGACTTAGTTCCTCAGGCAAGAGTCGGCCACATCGGTATGTACAGAAACGAAGAAAATGATAGTGTAGTCGAGTACTTTTTCAAAATACCAGATGTTGAAAAAACTGCTAATATTATTGTAGTTGACCCTATGCTCGCTACAGGGACTTCAGCTAGTGACGCAATTTCAAAATTGCGTAGTTTGGGTTTCACAAATATTAGACTTGTATGTTTAGTCGGTGTTGATAAAGGGCTTGAAAAAATTCAAACCGAACATCCAAATGTCGACATCTATTTGGCTGCCAAAGATGATTATCTTAACGAAAATAATTATATTATTCCCGGTTTAGGTGATGCTGGTGATAGAATTTTTGGAACAAAAGGAAAATAGAGCAAATTGCTCTATTTTTATTTTTTGTTTTGGTCAAGTACTGATATCACTATAACTTAAATATATTTTCATAAAAAAATTTTTATTTTTTTATATTTTTATGCAGTATACAGAGCAAAATATTGAAAATATACATAAAAATTGTAAAATTATTACGTATATAATACGAAGGGAGCATTAATGGCTTTTAATAAAGAATCAAACCAAAGAAGATTTTTATTTGCTTTAGACCTTGATGGTACTTTATTAGCTAATTCAGCAACCGGTGACATTCACCCAAAAACTGAATCTGCAATTAAAAGAGCTGTCAAAGAAGGTCATATTGTTTCAATTATTACTGGTAGACCTTGAAGAAGTACAATGCCAGTTTATGAAAAATTAGGTTTAAATGCAATCGTTGGTAACTACAATGGTGCTCACATTCACAACCCAGCCGATCCATTTTTTATTCCTACTATTTCATACCTTGACTTAAATGAAGTTTTATACATTTTAGGTGATGAAAAAGTTAAAAAAGAAATTTCTAACTACGCGATCGAAGGCCCTGACTGAGTACAATTGATGCACAGAGACCCTAACCTAGAAAAAGTTTTCGGATTCAATCAAGCAACCAAATTTAGAGAATGTATTAACTTAGAAAAACTTCCTTTAAAACCTACTGGAATTGTTTTTGATGCAAAACCCACAACAAATGTTTTAGAATTATTAACCTATCTAAAAAGAAGATATGGTGACCTAGGGGAATTTTCATCATGATCAAAAGGAGAAGGTCTAAGTCCTGTATTTGACATAACATCAATCGGTGTTGACAAAGGTAAAGTTATTTCATTAATCATGAGATACTACAACATAAATATTGACGATACTGTTGTTATTGGGGATTCATACAATGACTTAAGTATGTATGAAATTGGTAATGTTGGTGTTGCACCAGCTAACGCTGAACCTTTAATCAAACAATTATCAACTGTTGTTATGAAAGAATCAAACAAAGAAGGAGCTGTAGGCCACTTCATTGATGCATTCTTAGATGATCCAGAAAAATTTATTCAAATGGGACGTGATAAGAAAAAAGAAGAACAAAAAAACGTAAAAACTGTTAAAGCAGATAGTTTCCACACTAAAGAAGAAATTGAAGCAAGTGCAAAAGCATTTGAAGACTAAAAAAGGTAAACATTATATAAAGAGAACTATAGTATGACAAATTTAGATATTGATTATGACAAAATTATTGGAGTCGATGAAACTGGTGTAGGGGATTATTTCTGTCCTATCGTTTCAGTAGCTTGTTTTATACCTGAACAAAATATAAATAAAATTAAGTCACTAGGTGTCAAAGATAGCAAAAAATTAACTGACAAAAAAATCTTGGCAATAGCTGAAGAATTAGAGAACTTGGTTCTTTATAGGAAAACGATTTTGTCGCAAAAAGGATACAACAATCTAATTAATGCCAAAATTAATAATAACGAAATAAAAACATTGATTCATATGAATTCAATTAATCAATTAATTAAATATCTTGGCATTTCAATTGATGTCATCATTGATCAATATACAAACTCATACCAAACATTTGAAAAGCATTTTATTAAACTTAAAACAATCAACTGATTAAATTTTGAAGTGCCTTTGACCAATTTTCACTTAGAAACAAAAGCTGAAGATAAATCACTTGCTGTGGCCTGCGCTTCTATTATTGCAAGAAAACTGCTATTAGAACACATGGAATATCAAAATCATAAGTTTGATTTCAACTTCAAACTAGGCGCTGGAAAAGAAGTTGATATATTGGCAGCACAATTTCTTGAAAAATATGGTTACGAAGTATTATGCGATGCTGCAAAAATTTCATTCAAAACTACGCAAAAGGCTTTAGAAATTATCAGAAATAAATAAAGACATGGAAATTATTTTCTGTGTCTTTATTTTTAAAAAAAAAAAAGCAGCAGAGCTGCTTATTTTGACTATATATTTAAATTATTAATATCCCATTGCTTCTTCATATTCATCAAGATTTCCATAGAATAAAAAGCTTGCTTTTGGTTTAATTTCTAATATTACTGAAGCACAGTCTTTAATCATAGCTCTGTTATATGTTGTAAAAATACATGAGCTTTTATATGATTTAATAGCTTCAATTAAACTATCAATAGATTCAGAATCTAAGTGATCTAATGGTTGGTCAAAAATTAAAAAGTTGCTTTCTTCTAACATTAGTTTTGACATCATTAAACGAACTTTTTCTCCCCCTGAAGTAACTGTTACGTTTTTAAATACGCTGTCATTTGAGAATAGCATACGACCTAAAAACGCACGCATTCTTGAATCGCTATTATCTTTAGTTTCTTGGGTTGAATTATTTAATGGTCATTTACTAATTCATTCTAAAATGGTTTCTGATTCTTTAAAATATTCTAAGTTATTATTAGGGAAATAATTTGGAGTAATAGTAATACCTCAATTTACTGTCCCGCTGGTTGGTTGTCTTCTGCCCATTAAAATTTCTAATAATCTGGTTTTAGCAATATCATCGTTACCAATAATTACCATTTTATCACCAGGTCTAATTGTAAAACTTACATTTTCAAATAGAGTTTCACCAGCATCATTAACATAAGTTAAATTTTCTACTGATAAAATTTGTTTTCCCGGTAAACGATTTAAATCAAAATTAATATATGGATATTTTCTAGAAGAAGGTTTTAATTCATCAATTACAATTTTTTCTAATAATTTTTTACGGCTAGTTGCTTGTTTTGATTTAGAAGCATTGGCTGAGAAACGAGCAATAAATTCACGTAACTTTTGTGCTTGTTCTTCTTTTCTTAAATTTTGCTTTTGTTGCATTTCGATCAATAATTGGCTTGATTGTTTTCAGAAACTATAATTACCAACAAATTGTTTTGCTTCTGAATAGTCAATGTCAATAATGTGAGTACATATTGCGTCTAAAAAGTCAGAGTCGTGAGATACAACAATAACAATATTAGGATAATCCATTAAAAAGTTTTCTAGTCATTTAATCGTTTTTAAATCCAAACGGTTAGTAGGTTCGTCCATGATTAATATGTCGGGGTTACCAAATAAAGCTTTTGCCAATAAAACTTTAACTTTTTCATTAGCTTTTAAATCAGCCATTTTCATATTTCATTTTTCAGGCTCTAATCCTAAATTTGATAGCAATGTTTGGGCATCATTTTCTGCACTTCACCCTCCCATTTCACCATATTTAGCTTCTAAATTACTTGCTCTTTCGTAATCTTCATCAGTTGCGTTTGGGTCTTCATAAATTTTATTTTTTTCAATATTTAATTCATATAACTCTTTATTACCCATAATAACAACATCAGTTACATTGTATTCATCATATTCATTTTGATTTTGTGAAAGAACACTCATTCTCGCATTTTTTTCTTTAATAATTTGACCTTCAGATGCTTCTATTTCACCACTTAAAATTTTTAAAAATGTTGATTTTCCAACACCATTTGCACCAATTATTCCGTAAACATTACCTGGTAAAAATTTTAAATTAACATTTGTAAACAATTTTTTATCAGGAAAAATTTTACTAATTCCACAAACATCTAACATTTTTTCTCCTTTACTTTTTAATCTAATAAAAAAGATTATTTTTAATAAAAATAATTTCAATTATAACAATAAAAATTATTTTTCTCAAAAAACAAAAAATTATGGCGATAAAACGCCATACTTTAATTGTTTTTATAAATAAATATCAAATGTTTCAGTCACCTTATTAGCATCTGCTTGTGATACTTTTGTTTCAGATCCGTCACCAAGTAATTTAACCCTTACAAAGTAATTATTGTCTTCATCTTTCATAATAGGAATATATTGGAATTTGTTTTTTCCAAAATTATAGTTATACATCATGTGTTTTAATACTGATATATCTGGCTTGCCATTACTTTCAGCTCAATTTAAATTAAGAAGGATTCCTTTTTTTGCATCTTTTGAGTCAGTTCCAAAAGTAAATGTTTCTCTATTTAAATATAAATCTTTTTTATTTGATTTTTTAGCTTCTCATTTAGCGTCTAGTTTTGCTTTTAAATCATCGTCAAGTCCAACAAAAAGGTTTTTATTATTTTGTTTTACTATATCAATAATTTTTTCTGCATCTGTTTTATTATTTTCTTCTGCACTACCATTAGAAGATTCCGATCCATTGCCGTTTTCTACTGTTGATGGATTTGAATTTGTTTCATGTGTATCGCCATTTGTAGGATTAGAATTTTCTGGTTGAGAAACTTCTCCGCTGTTTGATCCAGAGCCTTGGTTTGCATCGCTTGTCGAAGCGCCATCAGTGTTTGATTCATTTGAATCTGAAGCGTTTTCATTTGCTTTAGGTTGTTCTGAATCTTTTTCGTTATTTTCATCAGTTGCCCCAGGAGTTACGGCGCTAGAACCTGTTTCAGAAGGTGTTGTTGATCCGCCGTTTCCTTCTGCGCCGCCATTAGAAGATTCTGAGGCATTGCCATTTTCTACTGTTGATGGATTTGAATTTGTTTCATGTGTATCGCCGTTTGTAGGGTTAGAATTTTCTGGTTGAGAAACTTCTCCGTTGTTTGATCCAGAACCTTGGTTTGCATCGCTTGTTGAAGTGCCGCCAGTATTTGATTCATTTGAATTCTCGCTTTTATTTTGATCGCTAGTAGTTGGCGATTCCTGATTTTGCGAATTCGATTCATTGCCTGTACTGTCGGTTCTAACAGGGGTAACTTTTATAGTATCTTTATCATTGTTTTTATCTGTATTGTTTGTTCCTTTGTCACACGCGCTTGCTACAACAATTGGAGAGGCAGCTAGTGCTGCTGCGCCTATTGCGAATAATAATTTAGTTGATTTTTTCATTACATTCCTTTATTTTTTATACTTTACGCCTGTATTATATAAGCAAATATTTACTTTTTTTATAAAAAATTTATATTTTGGCAAAAGATAAAAATTAATCATATTTATTGGAAATTTTAAACTTAATTTTTAGATATTTTTGTGTTTTTGATTTATAATATTATTGCTTTATGCATCCTTAGCTCAGCCGGTAGAGCAAGGGACTCTTAATCCCTGGGTCGTGGGTTCGAACCCCACAGGATGTACCATATAAAAAAAACAAGCTAAATACTTGTTTTTTTTATATTTAGTTTTTCAAAGCAAATTCTTAAAAACTTTATCATTTATAAAAAAGTCAATTCTACGACTACTTTTTTAAAAATATTAACATGTTGTAATTATTAATAAAGTCTAAATGAACCGGTAATTAAAAGAAAGAAAATTAATTTATTTCTTTGTCAAAAAATAAATTAAAAATGCTTGAAATTATAATAAAAGTGGTCATACAAATTTAATGTATGTCCACTTTTAATTTGTGCGTCAAAATATTGCTTAGAAGTACCTTCTTCAGCTGGTTTTTTTAGATTTTTGCCTGTAGCAATCACATTATTTGATGATGATTCAGGGGTAGTTTTAGTATTAGTTGTTGTAGATGAACTTATTTTCTAGGGTTGTTTAGCTGGAGTTTATTTCTTGTCTCAAGCACTTACGATGATAATTGAAAAAGCAGCTACAGTTACTGCTGCTAATTCAAATAATAATTGAGCAGATTTTTTAATTTTTATTCCTTTATTTTATATATTTTTTTACAGACAAACTTTGTGTTTTATATTAAAACATTGCTTGTAGCCTTGCATTTTAAGATGATAATCATTTTAAAATTGAGACAAATTTTGGATTTTTATAAAAATATTGTTATTAATTTAAGTTACTGATAAACAAAACATAGTCCAAAAAAATAATGATTATTTAAAATTATGTATTTATAAAATACTAAGCTTTATAACTATTAAATTTAATCTAAAATCAGTAAAATTTTTTTGTATATTTTACATTTTTTTATACTACTTAATTTATATAAAATTTAATATTTAATATATCTATTGCTGTTTTTATTTTTTATAAATATAGAAATACTCTAAAATTTTTAAAACACAAGCAAGCTTTTTGCATGCTTGTGTTTTATATTTACTAAAAAATCTTTAAATTATTTGCCCAATTGATTTACAAAGTCGTTAAATTTTTGAATAAATGAGCTTTTTGTTAAAGATGTTCCGTGTCCGTACGCAACTCTGTCTGCAGATTCTTCCATTTCATTTGTATTAATTTGATCCAAGATATTTAATATATCTTGAAATTTTGTTACTTCTAATGGAGTGTCATCAGAATTGGCGTATTTTTCATCGATTAAATCAATAAATTCTTGTTTATGTTGTTTAAATGTATTTAATAATGTTTTAAAGCTTTTTTCATTTAAATTTAAAAATTCAGATTGTTGATAAAATAATTTGTTTTCGGTTGTTTCTTTGTTTCCGTCAACTTCTTTATTTTCCTTAGTATCGGTATTTTTTTCAACTTCTTTATTTTCTTGAACTTTTTCGTTTTCGGTGCTGGCCTTTTGGCATGATACTGCCGCAATTGCGATTGGGCTAATTGTTACTATTGAAGCAATAGTGAATAAAATCTTTTTGTTTTTTTTCATATTTTTCCTTTTGCATAAAATTATACAAAAAAATGAAGCATAACACTGCTCCATTTCATTATTAATTCGAATGTTCAATTAAAATATCAATTTCGTTTTTGTCATTTATTATAACGGGAACAATATCGCCAGCTGATATTTGTCCTTCAATAATATAAATAGCCAATTTATTTTCAACATATTTTTGAATATATCTTCTGATTGGACGAGCACCAAAAGCAGGATCATATGCATTATCAGCAATAAATTTAATTACTTTAGGATCAAAATTTAACACGATGTGTTGATTTTTATCAACCCTTTTAGTTAATTTGTTCAACTCTAATTTAACAATATTTTCAACAATTGAAGGGCTTAAAGGTTGGAATGGAATGATTTCATCAATTCTGTTGATAAATTCAGGTTTAAAACTTTTTAATAATAAGTTTTTGATACCATCATCAGTTAATGATTTATTAATAATTTCAGTTGAACCAATATTAGAAGTCATAATGATAATTGTATTTCTAAAGTTTACTACACGACCATTACTATCAGTTAATGTACCATTATCTAAAATTTGCAACATCAGATTTAAAACATCAGGGTGGGCTTTTTCTAATTCATCAAATAGAACAATTGAATAAGGATTTTGTCTAACTTTTTCGGTTAATTGTCCGCCATTTTCGAATCCAACATATCCCGGAGGCGAACCAATTAATTTAGATACCGAATGTTTTTCCATATATTCAGACATGTCTAGTCTAATAATTCTATTTTCATCATCAAATAAAGCTTCAGCAAGAGCTCTTGCTAATTCAGTTTTACCAACACCAGTTGGCCCTAAAAATAGGAATGAACCAATCGGGCGGTTAGGGTCATTGATGTCTGCTTTTGATCTTTGAATGGCTTCGGCAACCAATTTAATTGCAGCATTTTGACCTTTAACTCTTTTTTCTAGTGTATTTTCTAAATGAATCAACTTATCTTTTTGAGTTTCTAACAATTTAGATACAGGGATTTTTGTTCACTTGCTTACAATGTCAGCAACTTCTTCTGCATCAACTACTTCTTTAATTAAACGGTCTTTTCTATTTTGAATTTTTTGTTCCAATTCATCACGTTTTTTAGTTAATTCAGGAACTAAAACATACATGATTTTAGAAGCTTCAACATATTTACCTTCACTTTGCAATAAAGGTAATTGTCTATTTAAATCATCTAATTGTTCTTTAACAGAAGCGAATTTTTGAATATCGTCTTTTTCTTGTTTTCATCTTTCTTCTAATTCATTTTTTTGAACTTTTAAAACTGATAATTCTTTGCCCAATTCCTCAATACGTTCGGCATTTTTTGCTTTTGATTGCTTGTCGACACTATCATTTTCCAAAGCAGCTTTTTCGATTTCTCTTTTAGCAATTTTGTGAATAATGTGTTCTAGAGGTTCTGGCAAATAATTCATTTCAGTTTTGATATTAGAAGCAGCCTCATCAATCAAATCGATTGCTTTATCTGGCAAGAAACGATCTGAAATATAACGAGCTGATAAATTAGCAGCAGCCACTAAAGCAGCATCTTCAATTTTAACTTCATGATATGCTTCAAAACGTTCTTTGATACCACGCAAAATGGTGATAGTGTCTTTTACTGAAGGTTCTGCAATAGAAACTTTTTGCATTCTTCTTTCAAGCGCAGGATCTTTTTCAATGTATTTACGATATTCATCTAATGTGGTGGCTCCAATTAAGTGCAATTGTCCCCTTGCCATCATAGGTTTTAGCATATTGGCTGCATCCATATTGCCTTCACCAGTACCACCCGCGCCGACTAACATATGAATTTCATCAACGAATAAAATAATTTCACCATTTGATTCTTCGATTTTTTTAATAATTCCTTTTAATCTTTCTTCGAATTGGCCTCTGTATTGAGTTCCCGCAACTAAGGCTGGTAAATCTAATTCGATTAATTGTTTACCTTTTAAATTTTCAGGTACTTGATTTTCAACTATTTTGCGGGCTAGGCCTTCAACAACAGCAGTTTTACCAGTCCCCGGTTCCCCAACTAAAACGGGGTTATTTTTAGTTTTACGACTTAAAATCCTTACTAGAGAACGAATTTCATCATCACGATTAATAACTGGCTCAAGTTTATTTTGAGTAGCTAGTTCTGTTAAATTACGTCCAAACTCTTTTAACGGATCTTTATTTTCTTCATTTGGTGTAAACGATGCTTGCATAATCCCTCCTTATAATTTTAAAATGAGAAGCTTTTTCAAATCTTCTAAGATAATTATAGCACTTTTTTAGCACTTTAACAAAAAGAGTGCTAATTTTTTAGATTAAGAAAAATTACAAAAAAACTGCCAGTTTTTCATGTTTTGAATGCAATAGTTAGCGATTTTTTTTCATATTTTCGATGTTATTTTTTTATAAAAAAATATATTCATATAACCCTTTTTTAAAAAAGTTCTATAATAGATAAAGGTTATTTCTTAAATAACTGGTTGAGTTAAAATGAAAGACATAATAAATAAAAAATTTTGAGTGATATTTATAACTTTGAACGTAGTGGGCGTAATGATTTACGCTTGCTTTGCGTTTTTAAAGCACTATGAACTTCTATTAGGTGACCTAGTCGGCTTAATAAGTTTTAGTATTTTTATTAGCTCATTATTATTGTTTTTCAAAATTGTTTTTGAAAAAACAAAAAAAGAAAACCTAGCTCTAAAAAAAGTTAAGGCAGGAGCCGTAATGCTTTTTTTAGTTTTTGCATTTCTAAATTTAGGCATTATTGCCTTATTTGTGTTTTTTAATTATTTGTATAAAAACTCACATCCTACTGCGAATATCGCATTAGCACCTTTTAATGTAATTACGATTATGACCCCTTATGTAATTTTGAGTTTTCAAATTATCATAACTGGTATCGCTAATTACATAATTGAGAAAAAATCACAAAAAAGAAAGGGGGAAAATGGACAGATTATTCAAAATTAACTGGTTTGGTGGTCCAACTGAACCTGGCGAAAAAAACTTTTTAAATGACAACCATATTTTTAGTTTGATAATGCTTTTAGTTCTTTCTTTAATCATTTCTATACTAATATATGTTGCCGTCAAAAGACAACGTGCTGATAAAGCCCCTAATGCCGCAATTATAATCGTTGAGGCTTGCATCACTGTTGGAGATAATTTTTCATCCGAAACACATGAAAGACGCTTCGATAAAATGAACCCATATTTTATTAGCTTATTCGTCTTTTTCTTATTCGGTAATTTAATCTCATTATTTGGCTTAGCGCCAATAGGTTCGAGTTTAGCAGTAATTTTTGCCGCGACTGCTGTGACATGATTTGGAACAATTGGAATTGGAATAGCTTATAACAAAATAAAATATGTTTTAAAATTAGTTAACCCATTAGAAATTGCTTCTAACTTCTCTCCACTAATCAGTTTGACATTCCGTATGTACGGTAATATTATCGGTGGTGTTGTTCTTATCACATTGTTTGGATTATTCTTAGATAATATCTGAGCGAAAATGATTGGTGCAACAATGACATCAGCCGCCGGTCAAATTAACCCATTAGGAGTGTTATTAATTCCAGCCTTAAATATGTATTTCGACTTATTTGATGATGCCATCCAAGCTTTCGTCTTTATGATTCTGACGATGTCATATTGGTTCCAGGCATCGGAAGTCGAAGTAAAAGAAAAACATAAAGAAAAAATCCGTGAATGAAAAAAACAAGTAATCAAAAATAAACAACAAAATAACCAAAGTGACCCCGCCCCTTCAAACGAGGCAAGTGATGCTGCAAGTGCAACATCAGTCGCTGCATAATTTAAAAAGGAGATAAATCATGATTGACAAATTAAATACTATTATTAACGCTTTTAACGAAACAAAAGCAGGTGCAAAAGATGGAAACTTCCCTCTAGCTTACGGTTTAACTATGCTAGGTGCCGGTATTGCCGTTGCAGGATCTGGTTTCGTTTCAATCGGTCAAGGTATTGCCGTTGCCAAAGCTTGTGAAGCTGTTGGTAGAAACCCTGAAACTTTATCAAAAGTTCGTACACTATTATTACTTGGTTTAGCTATTGTTGAAACTGCATCTATTTACTGTTTAGTTGTTTCTCTACTATTAATTTTCGTTTAATATGATTGCAAACTTAGAAGCAGTTGTTAATGCTTCATCCACACCAGATGCTGGTAAAGTAATTGAACAAGAATTAAACAAAGCATTTAGTGGATTAACATTTAACTGACCTTATTTCGTTGTTTCTTTAATAACACTTGCATTTTTGACCATCATAATAACTTTCTTGGTTTACAAGCCAATTAAAAAGATGATTAAAAATCGTCAAGAATTTATTCAAAGTAATATCGATGCATCAATTCAAGCAAAAGAAGATGCTTTAAAAGTTCGTGAAGAAAATGATAAAAAAATCATTGATGCCACAACTCAGGCCGCAACTATTATTAACAACGCTCGAGCTGAAAGCGAAAGAATTGTTAATAGTGGTCAATCAATGGCTAAGAAAAAAGCCGAAATGATGCTTGAACAAGCCCAAATCTTAATTAATAAGAAACAAGCAGAGTTCCAAAAAACTCAAAAGAAAATAATTATGGAAAATGCAGTTGAACTTGCTAAAAAAATTATCGGTCGTGAAATTAAAAACGAAGATAATATCAAGATGATTGACGAAGCTATGAAAGCTAAAGAATAATGGCTGATTTAGGTCAATTAATTTATAACTGAGCGTTCGCCATTTATGATGCGGCGCGTGACAGCAATAAACTTAATGATATAACTAATGAAGCAGCTGATATTGTTAGAGCATTAAAGGTAAATAAAGAATATTTAAATGTTTTAAATTCATATGATATTGAAAATAAAGTTAAATATGAATTCATTGACCAAGCATTTGGTTCATATAATCCTTTAATTGTTAATGCAATAAAATTAGCTTCAAAACAACACACCGTCAAATACATCACAATGATTCTTAACAAGTTCGTTGAATTATCAAATGAAAAGTTAAATATCAAATATGGAACTATTTTTACAACTAGTCCAATTTCAAGTCAAGAAATTAAAAAATTCGAAGACAAATTATCTTCAGATTTACATGCTGAAGTTCACTTAGTAAACCAAATTATGCCCGACTTAATTGCCGGAGTCAGAATTAAGGTAGAAGATTATTTAATTGATAACTCAATTGAAGGTCAATTAAATAAAATTAAAAAATCAATTAATTAAGTATAAGAAAATGAAAGGAGTAAATAATGTCATTAAAACCAACAGATTTATCGGCAATTATTAAAGCCCAAATCAAAAACTTTACTGAGTCTGTTTCGTGTGAAGAAGTTGGTAGAGTTATCACCGTTGGTGACGGTATTGCGCTTGTTAGTGGTTTAACTAATGTCGAATATGGTGAATTAGTTAAATTTGAATGCGGTATTATCGGTATGGCCTTAAACCTAGAAGAAGACTTAGTCGGAATCGTTGTTATGGGTGATGATAGAAATATCGTTGAAGATAGTACTGTTACAAGAACAAGAGAAGTTATTTCAGCGCCTGTAGGTGATAAATTACTAGGTCGTGTAGTTAACGCTCTATCAGAACCTATCGACGGTAAAGGACCTATTGATTATGAAGTTACTAGACCTATTTTTAAAATTGCGCCTGGAGTTATGACTCGTCAAGAAGTTACCGAACCTTTACAAACCGGTTTATTAGCAGTTGATGCTATGATTCCAATCGGTAAAGGACAACGTGAATTGATTATCGGTGACCGTCAAACTGGAAAAACTGCGATTGCTATAGATGCTATTCTTAACCAAAAAGGTAAAAACGTTTACTGTATTTATGTTGCTATCGGTCAAAAGAATTCAACTGTTACTCAAATCGTTGACCAACTTGACAAAAACGATGCTTTAAAATACACAACAGTTATCGTCGCTTCAGCTTCAGAAAGCGCGCCTTTACAATACATTGCTCCATACACAGGGGTAACAATTGGTGAAGAATGAATGTCAAAAGGTAAGGATGTTTTAATTGTTTACGATGACTTATCAAAACATGCTGTTGCTTACCGTACATTATCATTATTACTAAGAAGACCACCTGGACGTGAAGCTTACCCTGGAGACGTATTCTACTTACACTCACAACTATTAGAACGTGCTGCTAAGTTAAATGCCGAAAACGGTGGAGGGTCAATCACAGCTTTACCAATCATCGAAACCCAAGCCGAAGATATTTCAGCATATATTCCAACCAACGTAATTTCTATTACCGATGGTCAAATATTTACTAAAGAAGCATTATTTAACTCAGGACAAAGACCTGCTATTGACATTGGTTATTCAGTTAGCCGGGTAGGTTCAGCCGCTCAAACAAAATTAATGAAAAAAGTTGTATCAAGTTTAAAACTAGAATTGGCTCAATATAATGAAATGTTAGCTTTTGCTCAATTCGGTTCGGACCTTGACCAAGCAACAAGAATCGTTCTGGACCACGGGGCTAAAGTATACCAATTACTAAAACAATCACAATACAGCCCTTACTCGCCTATACAACAAATCATTATTTTGTTCTGTATTAAATATCGTTTAATCAACATTATCCCTGTTGAAAGTATGAATCAATACAAACACGACATTTTAACTTACTTTAGCACTGATACAGATGCAATCAAAGTGACCAGAGCTTTAGCCGAAGCAACCGATTGAAGTAACGAATTAATTGAAATGCTTTACGACCAAGTAATGAAATTCGAACAAAATTTCATTAAAACAATTCCACTATATAATCCTGAACAATATATTCCTGTACCAGAATTACCATGGAAAGCTTACAAAAAATAAAGCACAGAATTAATTCTGTTAATTCAACTAAAAAAATTACCAAAGCTATGGAATTAGTCGCAACCGCTAAGTTTGCTAAAATCAAAAATAAATTTAATGATGTTGATGTTTATTATCAAAACGTTCAAAAATTGTTTATTAATTTAATTAAAAATTCAAATCAAGATATTGATAAGCTATTAAATGAACACTCATGAAACTTCAGCACAAAAAGAAATTTATATATTGTTTTTGGAAGCGACTTGGGGCTTTGCGGAGCATATAACTCTGAAATGTATAAAACAATTAAAAGAACCATTACAGACGAAGATATTCTTATCGTAATCGGTTCGAAATTATTAAGCTTAGTGAATAAAGATGGCACTATGCATGTTATTCAAACATTAACACAAATAGGTGATAATCCATCTTATGATATAGCCCAAATAATTTCGCAAAAAATTTATGACGTTTTACAAATTTCATTATTAAAATCTGTCAAACTAATTTATACACATTATGTAAATCCAATTAAAGCTGACCCAGTTGTTAAAGAAATATTCCCTATTTCGCTTGACACCATTCAAGAAATGGAAGGTCAACAATCAAAAGATGATGCCATGGATCCAGATTCATTCGAACCTAATCCAGATGTCATCTTACAAAATTCATTCACCATTTTCTTTGAAGCCTCAATTTATAATGCATTAACTAATGCTAAATTATCTGAGATGAGCCAAAGAAGAACAGCTATGGAACAAGCTAGTGACAACGCCGAAGATCTAATTGAAGAACTAAAAATCGAATACAATAGCTCACGTCAAGCTAAAATTACTCAAGAAATTACCGAAATTGTTAACGGTTCCAGCTCATAGAAAGGAAGACCATGGACAATAAAAATTCAACTCCAGCAACTGAAGAACAACTAAGTAAAAAAACTAAATCTTCAGCCGCTAAAAAAACTGCTAAAAAAGAAGAAGTTAGCACAGAATATTACGAACAAAAACGCTCACGTAAACCTGAAGAAGAAATTTTGGAATCGGGTAAAGAAATTGAAACCACTACACCAAACTATGGTGTTATAACACAAATTTTAGGAGCCGTTATTGACGTTAGATTTGAAGAAGGCAGAGCACCTAAAATCTTAAACGCACTTAGAGTAATTGACGGTAGTGAGAAAAATAACAAATTATTAGGCGAACAAATTCTTGAAGTTGCTCAGCACATTGGTAATGACACCGTTAGAACAATTGCTATGAACTTAACAATTGGTCTAAAACGTGGCATGAAAGTTGTTGACTTAAATTCACCAATTACCACTCCAGTTGGTAAAAATGTGCTTTCAAGAATGTTTAATGTTCTAGGAGAACCAATCGATCTTAAAGGTGGACATTTCGAAAAAAGAATGCCTATTCATAGGGCGGCGCCAAGCTATGAAGAACAAAAATCAACAATGGAAGTTTTTGAAACTGGTATCAAAGTTATCGACTTATTGATTCCTTACATCAAAGGTGGTAAGATCGGTCTATTTGGTGGAGCCGGTGTTGGTAAAACTGTTTTAATACAAGAATTAATTAATAACATTGCAAAACAACATGGTGGTTTATCAGTATTCGCCGGTGTTGGTGAACGTACTCGTGAAGGAAATGACTTATACCACGAAATGGAAGCCAGTGGTGTTCTTGATAAAACCGCTTTAGTTTTCGGTCAAATGAATGAACCTCCTGGAGCACGTATGAGAGCGCCTTTCACCGCTCTAACAATGGCTGAATATTTTAGAGATCAAATGGGACAAGACGTTCTATTATTCATCGATAATATTTTTAGATTTACTCAAGCTGGTTCTGAAGTTTCGGCCCTATTGGGACGTATGCCATCAGCCGTTGGATACCAACCTACATTAGCTGTTGAAATGGGACAATTGCAAGAAAGAATTACTTCAACAAATAAAGGGTCAATTACTTCCGTACAAGCAGTTTATGTTCCCGCCGATGACTTAACTGACCCAGCCCCTGCTACAACATTCACTCACCTTGATGCTAAAACTGTTCTTGACCGTGATATTGCCGCTTTAGGTATTTATCCTGCCATCGACCCATTAGGTTCTAATTCAAGAATGATGGATCCAAATATTATTGGCTTAGAACACTATAATACCGCTAGGGAAGTACAAAATATTTTACAAAGATTCAAAGAACTACAAGATATTATCGCAATCTTAGGTATGCATGAGCTTAGTGAAGAAGATAAAAAAGTTGTTGCAAGAGCAAGAAGAATCAGAAACTTCTTATCACAACCATTTTTCGTTGCTGAAAAATTCTCTGGTATTCCAGGACAATACATTAATTTAGCTGACACAATTAGATCATTTAAAGAAATCTTAAGTGGTAAATACGATGATTTACCCGAAGAAGCTTTCTTATATGTAGGTACTATAGACGACGTTGTTGAAAAAGCTAAAAAATTAGGTGTAGTATTACCTGCTTAATATGGCTTTAACAAAAATCCAAGTTGTTATTAGTACCCCTTTGGGTGTTTACTTTGATGATATGGCCGATATTTGCACATTTAGAACAACTGAAGGCCAAATTGGTTTAATGGCTGGTGGACCACAATTCATGGCAGCATTAGTACCATCGGAAATTTACATCAATAGCACAAACTCGCCAGATCTTAAAAAGTTTTATATCGATAAAGGTATTGTGCAATTTAAAGATAATGTCCTTTCATTAATTGTCAATGAAATCGATACTCAACCGATCGATCTTACCCACAATTTTGTGCAACAAGATCAAAAGAAATACACAATTATTGAAGAAATTGTACTTAAGAAAAAGCTTGCAGAAAATAATAAATAAGTCAGGATTTCCTGATTTATTTTTTTATTTTTATAAAATAGCTATAAAAAATTATATTATTTAAGCATGGAAACAAGAAATAAAGTAAAAAAGATAGTTTTATCAGTAGCATCGCCATTAGTATCAATTGCTGCATTTGCACCGATTGTTGTATCATGTGAAAAAAACGATAGCGAAGATAATGATTCAGTTGTTTTAACCAGCGAAAACAGCTCGGTATTACAACTTAAAAGGGTTTTACACAAAGAAATAATAAAGGCCGATATTAAAATGTTAAATTTTAAAATCGATGAAGCTTCTATAAGAATTATCCAAGAAAGTATGCCGAAAATTATGAAGCTATTTGAAAATGACAAGGCAACCGCGCAAGAGTTAAAAACCTCAATTATAGCTTTCAAACAAACCATCAAACAAGCTACTGAAAGTCATAATAAATTTTTATTAGCTTGAGATGAGCTATACAATGCAATCAGTATTTTACAAGGTAAAATGGCTTTAATCGACCCTGCGCAAGAAGACTTATATTCAGAAGCAGTAAGAGTGGTAAACCAAACTCAAGAAACTTTCAAAAACATGCCAACAATTCAATCTCTGCAAAAACAAACAGCAATTGTCAAAAAGTTTATTGGAAAAATTAATTAGCGAATCTTCGCTAATTTTTTTGTATAGTATAATTTATGTATACAAAAAATACAAAAAAGGAAATAAAAAATGAAAAATAAAATAAAGAAAAACAAGATTTTGTTGCTAGGTTTCGCTGTGTTTGCTGTGTCAGCTGCCCCTTTTGCAACTTTAGCTTGTGTAAAAGAAAAACCAAAATCTATTGAAAATCCTGAGGATCACACTGAAAATAAAGGCGATGGCACTGCTATTCCTTCAGATGAAAATCAAAAACAAAATGATTCAAACAAACAAGATAATTCATCACCTACTCCTAATACACAAGGCAGCACGGTAAATTCAGAAGCTTTTTCTAAAGAAGAATTGAACAAAGTTGCTAAAGCCTTAGAATTTTCATACCAAGGAAAAGAAAATACTGATATTCTAAGCATCGATAAGCAAAACATAAGTAGTAATGTTGATACAAACAAATACGCTATTGAAAACTTATCAGTAACGCCAAATAAAAAACTTAATAACCTAAACGTTTCATATCAACTTAAATATAAAGATGAAGCACACAAAGATTTAATTTCAGATGTACAAAACACCATTATTACAGAATTTGCAATTACCCAAAATTACTTAAATCAATTATTAAATTCCGAAAGCTCAGTATTCAGCTTGTTTGATTCTACTTACCCTGAAGGGGGAGCGGAAACCGTTAAAACACTTGATGCTAAATATTTAGAAGACGGAACAATTGATGTAAGAATTGAAAATAACGAATTATTTATTCCTGAAGAATCGGATTTTAATGTTGATTTTACCTACGATAGTAATCAAGAAGAAAATACCAAATTCAATGGTAACGTAGTTTTATCAGTAAGATTAGTTTATAAAAACATAAATACTGAAAACAAATCTATTACGTTTAATGATGCTATTCAACCCGGTGTCACATTAGATATTTTAAAAGAGTTAAAAGGTTTAAGTTTTGATTATACAAATAAAGAAAATACAAATATTATAAGTTTTGAAGAGGAAAGAGAATTAACAAGTGAACAATTAGAAAATTTAGTTGCCAAATTTAATGAAGTCAATGGTGGCATAGAGGGAGCGAAAATATTTTTACCTGCTCATGAAATAAGTATACAAAAGGCAACTGTTTATACAATTAATTACGATACAAACAGTGTTGAATTCAAAATTAAATTGCAATCAAATAACCAAAATAACCACTTGGATGAAGAATTATATTTAACCATTTGGGGCTTCCAAGGAATAACTAAAGCAGACGATACTAAGGTGAAAGATTTTGTAAATAAGCTAACATTTGGCGATATTTATTTTGTTAGTGAAATTAAAGCAGACAATGAAAAATCATACGATTTATACATCTCTGAAAGTGGAAATATCAATGATAAAACACCTTATTTAGATAGCTCGGTTTTATTTAAAAACGGAATAACAGAATTCAATAAAGAACATCTATATACTGTTACTTTCGATGAAGAAAATAATGATTTGGTTGCAAATATGACATTGAACGGAAAAGAATATGTAATCAAGACACATATCACCCGTTCAGGACCTAATTTAGATGAATTTGTAAATGAAATCGGAAAAGAAATTAAGGGCGACAAATCAGAAATTTCGGCCGCTACTCTTTCGAACAATAACATTGAGCTAAAAGTTAAATTTAACAATCCATTGCCTTCAACTCCATTCATCACTTTTAAAACTATTTATGCCCCTAAGGCAAATCTAGAATTAAATAAAATCGGAAAAGCTGAATTAGTATATGTCTTTTTCAATGAAACAACAAGAAATAAATATGAAAAAACAATATTATTTGAAGGCTTGAAACCGGTTGTCGTTTCGAATTCTTCAATAGCCGAAAAAGCTAGGGCAAATGAATTAGCTAGTGGTTCTTTATCAGCACAAACAGCAGCTTCAATTCGAGCAGCATTGGAAAAAACAGGTGATAAAGAGGATGAATATTCTGGAAGAATTGAATTTGATGGCAAACATAATAAACTTTTATATGGTAATTCTAAAAAAACTGCAAAAAATGAATTTACAGGAATTACTTTTGACAATGAATTTATTGAAGCGGTTAAACTAAAACAAATATTGCCCGCCGGAAAAACTAAATATTTAAGATTTCTTAAAATTAAAGACGGTGATACTTCAATCAAAATTCCTTTTAAATTAAAAAATGATCAAAATAACGAAATATTCTACGTTGTTATGAATATCGCTCAATAAAAAAGTCGAACCCATAACGGTTCGGCCTTTTTTTAATATTAAAATTCATCAACAGGAACTTTATCTAAACCACTTCATGAACTAACTGATTTTACATTGTTTAAATTCATGAATTTAGCATAACCACCTTCTTTTAAGGTTCGCAAAATATATTCGCGTTTGGTTATAGTATTTGGTTGCCCATCTTCGGTGACCTTATATTTGAAATTACTTAATCATAAATCTTTTTCGCTATCATTATAACCACTCGTAACGATTAGATAAATAATCGATGCTGGGGTATAATTTGCTTCATTATAATAAGTTCAACGGCTTCTATCCGAAATTAAATAGTTAGTAAATTGACGACGTATATCATCTTCTTTGAAATAGTATGCCATACCAGAGAATTTAGAAGAAACACCAGGAATTGCTTTGATATTAGTACCTTCTTGTAATTCTCATAAAATTGCTCTGGTTCCAGAATATAAGCTGACACTAGTATTATATCACTTACCAGGTTCACGGTTTTTTTCCAACGTTTCACGTCCGAACATCTCAAATAACGCTCAATCAATTGCAACATTAAAGCGATATACAGCTTTTCATGCTTCGCTTTGTGATCTAAGTTTAAAACTAGGATTTTTAGCATTAGGGTCGGCATAATATGCCTCTGATAAAATTTTATAAATTGTATTCATTAATGCTAAATAATCAACTGAAGGCGTGATGTTATCTGGATCGTCATTATTATTTGAATTTTTATTTGAATTAAATAATGAAGATATTGCGCTTCCCACCATATCATTCAATGTTTTCATATTTGAACGAGTTTTTGGATCTTTTGCCATATTAATATTTCTTAATCCATTGAATACAACCGAATCTTCAAAATTACTCTTTCCAAATAAGATATTAATTAATTTTACAAGTTTTGTACCGTTAATTATCTTGTCACTACCAATAAATTGAGCAATTAAAGTAACGTCGTTCATTGAGAAACCGCTCTTAATTTTTTCAATAGCATCTTGCAACCATTTTGTTGCGTTTTGAATGTCAAATGATTCCGCATATTTTGCAACTCAGGTAATTGAACGATTCAATACTTTTCTTGAGAAATATTCAGTTTTGACAATTTCTGGCAATAATTCTTGAATTAAACTTATTAAAAATTCTTTGTCATCTTCAGTTGCTTCATCAAGTTTTAAATATTTCATGATATCGCCAACTACAGCTCCAACGATTTCTTTGTCTTTTGAAGCGGATAAAATGAAGTTAGTAATATTTGTTTTTAAGTTATCTTTAATTTTTAAAATTATTTTACTAATTAAATCACCTAAATTTGTAGATTTTATTTTTTCGCCAGCAAAAAAGTCGTTTACTAAAGAGGAAATTAATTTTTTTACTTCAGGATAATCAATAAATTTAGTTGCGATTCACTCAATTCTTTCCTTAGGCAAGATATTTTGATCAATTCTTGCTCAGTCAATTTTTAGAACTTGGTCTTTTACAACACGATAAATAAAGTTTATTAATGCTTCTTTACCATTAGCGTTATCTTGTTTAATTGAACCATTTAAAGCTTGCAATGCATTATAAATTAATTTCTCTAAATTTGCAAGGAATATTTTTCTATTTTCTTCTTGCGAAGCTAAGTTGTCATTATTCGTTTCGCCAGAATTCGATTCGGAATTTTCATTTCCACCCGATGAAACCTCTTCGTTTGAAGATGTTTTTTTAGTAATCTTAGGAATATTATTAGATAAATAATTATATAAAGCCATCAATTCAGACTCTAAAATAACTGAATCAATATTTTTATCTAATATTGTTGCCAATAGGTCTGAAATATTTTCTGTTGTTAAATATTGATAATATTCAACTTTTTTCAAAGCTTCAATAATTTGTTTAGATACATTAATAGAATCAAATTTTCCTTCAGAGTTAAGAATATCTATTTCAGGCAGTGTATCTAATAATGTATCTATTATTGCAGAAACAACATTAAAATCGCCAATTTTCATAGCTACCCTTGTTAATAAGTTAACTATATTTTCTTGTTCAATATTTGTTGTCGATAAACCGAAGTGTTGATTAATAATATCGATTGCAAAATTAATAGCTTCTTTAACAAGTTTCTCATTTGAAAATAAAGTATTTAATGTATCATGAGCAAACTTCTTAATACTTTCTTTATTGTTAATAATTAAGTATTTCAAAAGTGAATTCATATCATTAATTTCATTTAATTTTTCCGATGTTAAATTTATTAAAGAATTTGCCAAGGAATTTATTATATTTGAAGCCGATTCATTATCGAATAGTGTTGAAGTAAGTAGTTCTACTACTCCATCAGCAAATTCAATTGAATTAGGATTTTGTTTTAAGATAAGAGGTTTAATGTATTTAGCCAAAGCACTTGTTACAAAGGCACGTACTTTTTTGTCAGATTTAATTCAATTAATTGCATTCGGTAAGGAATCTTTGATTTTTTCGCGTTCTTGGTCATTCAAAATACTCAAACCAGCCTTAAATAAATTGAAAAACACATTGATATTGACAGTAATATTTCCAGAAAAAACAATAACATTTGATGGTTTTGAAACCTCTGAAGAATTACTTGAAGGTTCATTAATATTATTTTCGTCTGGAATAATATTTGAAAATAAATTAATGTTATTTAATAAAACGGTTACTAAACTAGTAATCTCTGTTCCACTTAAACTTTTAACGTAATTCAATATGTTGTCATAATTCAAAGTATTAATAACTTCAACTATATTTATCAATCCATCAAAATTATATTGTTTGTAGTCAAAACCATGTTTAGCAATATTATTTGATAATGATATTAAAGAATTATTAATTACTTGGTCTAATAAGTTAAATGTAGGTAAGGCAGTAATTAAATTATTAATTGTTGTCTTCAGTGCAGCTTTTGAATCTTCATCTCATTGAACATCGACCAAATCTTGTTCCATTAAATCAACCAAGAAATTAGCTATATAACTTTTGACTTGTTCACCTTTAGTTCCGTTTAAATAAACATTAAATAACTCATTAACTTTTTGATTTAATAATGGTATATTGTTTTTAATGAATTTTGATATTCAATCTGCGATGCTAATAATATTTTCTGTTGTTTTTTCAGAAAATAGATTTGCAACCAATTCGCGTATAAGTGGAAGTAAAAAATCATCATATCTTTCGTCTATAAATTCAGATGTGTAATTAATAATATTTTCTAAATCTTTTTTAGTAACTGAATTAAAGCGGCTTTCGCTAACTTTAATTGATTTTACATAATTTATTATTAACTGTTTTGCATTAAATTTATCAATTAAAAAATCAACGAATGATGTTTTATCCATCAATATTTTAGCGATTTGAATTGCTTGGACATTATTATAAGCATGCTCGCCATTTGGTTGTTTTACTAAAAGAAAATCTTGAATATCTTTTATTAATGTGGCATTTGATAAATCAAAGTAACCTTTAACAATATTTAATACTTCATTTCCCAATTCATTGAAGGTAATATTATCTTTAAGATTTGCTAATTCGCTGACTAATTTATTAATTAATTTTTTATATAAATCAGTGTAAGGCGCATTTTTTAATACTACAGTAATATAGGCACTTAATTTTTGACTTTCTTGTGGAGCCAATTGTGTTTTGGCTTCAATACCTAAATATGAAATTAATACTTTGGCAATTTCATTTGCGATAGTTTCATTGGTTAATAAATTTTTAATTAAATCAGAAACTAAGATATTGCCTTTATTTGCTTCTAAACGTTTTAAGATGTTCGAAGCAAAACCTGATCAATCGTTAGATTCATATAAACTAAAGTTATCAACAATTAAAGTCATAGTTTGACTTAAATCATCTAAAACTCCGTCGTTAATTACCTCATTTGCGACTACTTTTAATAGACGGTTTATATATGAAGCAACCTTATCATCTCCGGCTTCATTTTTTGTTACATCGTTAATAATTGCTTCGTTTAATTTGCTAATTGGTTCTTTGATTAATGAGGCAATAAATTTCAATAATTTTTCATTAGATTTTGCGCTCTTAATTACCTGAATAATTTGCAATAGAATTGTTTTTCTTTGTTCAACATTTAATTTATTTCATACTGTTTTTATTGCATTTTTCCAGTCAACTGATGCAAGCAATGATTGATTTTCTGCACTTGGATTTGTATTGCTATTATCAACATTATTTACTGCTTCGGCTGAAGTGGCATTCTTTTCCGAAGGCACTATTAAATCAATTAAAGTATTTGCATTATATAAAACAGTAACGATTAAAGAAAAAGTTTCATCGGAACTTAAATTTGATAGTAAGTTGTTAATGTTTTCATTATTGACTAATAATTTTAGATTTTCATTTAAATTCAATAATGAAACAATGTCAAGTTTTTTAAAGTTAAAACCATTATTAGCAATGTATTGACTTAGATTTTCAATAAAGCTATTTGCAACCGCATCAATAACTTTGCTTTCTTTAGTCAAGGCAATAACCTTACCTAGCGCAGTTGTAATATTTCGTTTATTACCATCTTCAACGCTGAAATTATTAACTTTTTGTTGCAATATTTCAAATAAAATGTTTGAAATATTTTTCATATTACTTTCATTATTAATAATCAAATCATCTAGTACTTGATTAATAATCGAAACTAAAGAAGTTTTGTTTATTTTAAGTGCTTTGCTTGCTAATTCTTCAAAATTGTTTGCATGAAGAACATCTTCATTATTAAGTGTGTTTGATAAGATTATTTTAATATTTGTAACTATTAATGTATCTCACTTTTGGTCAACATATTGAATTAAAGCAGTTTTTAATGCATCGAAATTATTGCTAATAACATTGTTTGGATCACTGATATTAAAATTACTTACATTTAATTTATTAATTTCATCAATAACAATTTTCTTTAAATCTATTTTTGAAAAAATGAAATCAACTAATTTTTCTTTTCCTAAGATTGCTTTAAGCGCCTTAATTAATGTTGAAAACTGAATGGTTGAATCATTAGATGTATTTTTAGCTAAAGCGACGTCAAGAATTTGGTTTAGTAATGCCTTGTTGTTTTCAAAATTGAAAAATGCTTTAACGGATTTGGTTATATATTCTAATAATTTTGGAAAATCATTAATTTCAGATTCATTAATATTTTCAAAAGAATTCATCAATGAATCTTTGAAGTTTTTGTATAAAGTGGTTTTAGGTAAGTTTATAATCACTGCTTGTAAATAATTTGCAATATTGATTTGGTCTTCTTCAGTAATTTCGGCACCAGTTTCTTTGTTTAATAAACCAGTGGCTATTTTAGTTGCGTCTAAAATTAATGAGCTTTTTGAAGCTAATTGATTTGATAGTGAACCAACAACTGCAAATATTCCATTTGTATTTGAATTTTTAATAAAACTCAAGACGAAATTAAAGACTGAATCAAACTTGTAATTTGACCCGTTATTAATTATGTCGTGTAAGACATTTTTAATTTTGTCCAATAGTTCTGGACTTTGAAGTGAACTAGATAGTTGCGTTACGATGTTTGACACAAATTTGTTGACATCGCCTTCGCCAATATAGTCAGTTAAATTTTTATCTTTTATCAAATTAATTGCTGGTTGAGTAATCACATAATTTGACATTTGATTTAGTATTTGACTTAATAAACTATTTTTAGCAAAAATAGTATCCACTAGATAATCTGAAGCTGTAATGATTATGTTTTTAGCAGTCGCATTTAATTCATTATTTGGGTTGGTGACAATATTTTTAAATAATCTTAATAAGTTATTACGCTTTTCTTCATTAATTAATGAACTGATGTTTTCGGAATTTAAAATATTTTCATATTTAGCATAATATTTTGCAAATATTATTTTTGCGTTATTAAATTTAACTAAGTCAGCATTTTTAGGTTCAAATGATAGTAAAGAGAATAATAAGTGATTATCTTTTGTATCTGAATAATTATCAAAAACAATATTATTAATTAGTTTCGTTACAAATTGTTTTAAATCTAATAAATTATTTCCATTAGCTTTTGTATCAATTACTGTTTTTAAAGATATCTCAATAAAATCAGTTAGGTATTTTAGATCATCAATATTGCTAATTAAAGTTTTAATGTAATAGGTGATATCATCTCTGTATTCGACAGGAATTGCATAAACTTCCATAATTGCATCGACTGTGAAAGTACTTAATTTATTTAAAATCTCTGCATTAGATTGGATTCATGAGATCCCATCACGAATAACTGCTTGTACTTCAGTTTTTGCATTGTTTAAAATCTTAGCTAAGAACTGTGATTTTTCACCTTTTGCAAAATATTCTTTTGGATTATCAACAATTAAATTACCGATTTTTTCAAATAATGCTTGTAATGAAACTGATATTTTTTTATCGCTAAATAATGACTCTAAAGTAGTAGCCGCCTCAATACCTAATAAGTTTCTATGTTGTTTTAGACCAATGATGTCAGTAACAAATGGTTTGATGATATTTTTAATTGGTTGTTTAAACGATTCATCATTAAATAATTCGCTATTAGCAAGTTCGGCCATGAAATTATATATTGTGTCAGAGTTTAGGAATTTATCACTAATAACGTTTAAAACATCTTTAGCTTCTAAAACGCCATATGATTTTTCGGCAATCAATTTATTAATTTCATAGTTTGCTTGGTTTAATGAAATATTGATTGTTTTTGTATCTAAAATAGTGTTAACTAATCTAACAAATAAAGCATAATTTTCTGGTGTTTTTAATTTTTCTTCTAAAAGTAAAATAGAGTTTGCGAAATCTTCAATGTTTAAATTCAAATTGTTTAAAAACACATTGAAATATTTAATAGCATCCTCAATTGACAATAACTTACCATCGTTGAAATAAGATTTAAAAGTTCCGGTGTAATCAATGTTAAAGGCATTTCGATCTTGTGATTCTTTTAGGCTAGCATTTTCAGCAATACTTTCGAATTGATAGCTCTTATCAAAACTATCAACATTATCTCCACTCAATCCTAAAATGAGTGATTTAATGGCAGTTCCTTTAGTTTCAAAAATCAATGATCTCCGGTATGCATCATTGTCACTATCTTTATCGTATTTTTGAATAATTTTTTGATATTCATCAATTGGAAGTGCCATTTTCATGAACATATCTTGCGCTAATTTTTTATAACCATTATCTGATGGAAAAACATCAAGTAAATCAATTGAAAATTTATTTGGGTTAGCAAAAATATATTCTTCATTATTGAAACCAAAATAGTTAACTTTATTAGCTTTAGCAACGTTTTTAATACTGTTATTTAAGGCCGTTACAGCTTCAGCAATATAGTCGCGGTTTACTTGGTTTTTTAAGATCGCGCTTAAGCGTAAAAATGGGCTAGTATATCCCACAAGGTTAATATTTATATTAGGATTGATTTCTCTAATTTTTTTAACTAACAAATCATATTTAATCGAAATTTTTTCGATTTGCTTTTGCATCGTTTCAATTCAGGTTGCAAATGATTTTTCAAGCGATGCAACTTCATTATTTTCTTTTATGATTTCTAATACAATATCAAGTAATTTGCCGTTATTGAAAAAGTCATTGAAACCTAAAGAAATTGTCATTAAATTGGCCTTTGTGATTTTATCAATTATCTTATCAAAAGCTGTACTGTCAAATGCCGCAAATTGCTTATTAAAACGATCTGAATTATTTAATTTCATCATGTTTTGGTTATAAGCAACATTTATTTTCATTTCGTTAGTTAGTGGATATTTATTAGAATCTAAAATGTGTAATCATTGCTCAATTGTTGACCCGGAAATACCGTAGTTTTCATATGATTTTAAAGTAGTTTTAGGGTCATTTAATAAATTAATTGCATTAGCTAAATAAGAAGCATAAGAAATACCTAAAATGTTTTGATTACTACTGTCATAATAATTTTCAAAAAAGTTGTTATTGCTGTGGTTATTTCCCGCTGCATAATCGTCGCCAATGGCGATGTAGTTAACCCCTGATGAAATTGCTTTTTGAAATCCATCATCATTTGTAGTATCATCTTCGGTATTAACTTTTTTACAAGATATCGAAGTAGCGGCCATTCCAAAAATCGATGCCGCTGTTGCCATTATTGCTAAAGTTTTCTTTAATTTATTTGATTTTTTCATATTAATCTCCTATCCTATCGAAACATCTTCATAAATGTATTGATAGTTTTCAGGTGCTGATTTTGTTCTTCCCCAAATCTTAATTGATTGTGGAATACCAAATTGTCCAGTAATCATCACAAAGATAATCATTAATTTTCCAAAAATAGTTAAATTATTCGTTACACCGGTGCTCAATCCAGAGTTACCGAATGCCGAACATACTTCAAATCCAACATATGTCATTGGGAAGGCATTACCATTTGCTTCACGTGCGATTTCAGGCATATCTGCATAAATAGCAATAGTTGCAAATATTACTAATAATAAAGCAATTATGAATACGTTGATTGCTTTAATAAGAGTTTCTTTACCAATTTGACGTCTGAAAGCATTAATATGTTTTTTGCCGCTAACCATAGTAACAACACTTAGGAAAATGACTGCGATTGTGGTATTACGAATACCTCCAGCAGTTGAAACTGGTGAGAATCCAATAAACATTAAAATACCATGTAACACAATTGTCGGTTGAGTAAAGTTAAAGTAATTTACTGTTGAAAAACCAGCCGATCTTGTTGATTTTGTTTGGAAATATATTGCAAATAATTTATCTCACGTACTTCCGTATTCCGCTTGGTTTCAAAAGCTTTGTGGAGATTTCGCCGTCACTTCAAATGCAATGGTCATAATTAAAGCAATTAAAGTTGTTGCAATATAAGTGATAATAGTAAATTTAGTAAACAAAGTAAAACGATGCATTTTATTTGTTTTATAAAAACTCTTCATTTTTAATCAAATATCATAAATTACCGGGAAACCAATTCCACCAATTAAGAATATGATAATGGTTAGAATTTGGAAACCAAAATCTTTGTAATATGGTTGTAGGCTTTTCGAACTAATAATGTCGAAACCCGCATTGTTAATTGAACTAATAGCGTGGAAAACTCCATATTTAATTGATAAATTTATATTTTGATATGGATTATATTTTTCAGCTACATATGGGTTGAATTTTCAGGCCTCTTCATTCGCATTTGCTTTAACGTTATTAAAATATTCGCTTGGGTTGTAATAAAAAATTAATGTAAAAATAACTGATGCGATAATTGTGACTACAATTAAAAAACTAATCGAAACCTTAATCATTTTTTTAGTTTCTGAAACAGTTTTTCCACCACGTTCAGTTTGAGAGACTTGGCTTGAGAAAATGTTTGTTCTTAAACCTAAGATTGATTGGAATAAATAAACCTTAATCGTAAAAATGCCTATTCCACCAACCACAATACAAATAGCAATCAATGCCTGTCCCAGCTCGTTAAATACATCGCCGATGACGACAGTCGATAGCCCAGTATCACTAAAAGCCGATGTCGCAATGAATAGTGCATCTAAATACTTAATTTGATGTTTTGCTCCAGTTTCCGAATCTGTTGCATGTGAGATATTTCAAAATAGAAGCAATGACATCAAAATGGTAAATAAGACATAAATTAAGAAAATATATCTAATAGTACCGAGTTTTTTTAAGAATCTAAAAATAATATTAGGTCCTTTAATACGTCTATTTTCCTTTTTCATAGTTAAAAATTATACAGCATTTCGAAAAAAATATTATTTTATAATATATGGCACATATTTTTAGACATTTAAGGCAATTTTTTGACAATTTTTTTTACTAATTTAGTTATATTTTTTTATTATTTATTTGCTTTATTATTTACTTTTTAATGAAAATGGTAAGATTTTTATAATAAAATCACAAAGTTTATAAAGAGGTTTACATGAAATTATTTAAAAAAGTTCGTGAAATTTGTATTATCGGTATGGGGCGTTTTGGAACAGCGATTGCCAAAACCTTATTAGAAGATCGCGAAAATAATATTCGGCTTGTTTTGATAGACGAAGAAGAAAAACATCTATCACCTTTCAAAGATGAAGTCGACATGATCTACGTGGCCGATTGTGCTGAACAAAAAACATTAGAAGCAATGAATTTAAAAGATTTTGACGTTGTTATTGTTAGTGCATCAAACAACATTGAAATTGTGGCAGCATTAGCCGAAATCGGAGTTAAATCAATTATTGCAAGAGCAACGTCAAATCGTCATGCTCAAGTTTTAAAACAAATTGGTGTTAATTTAATCGTATCTCCAGAAGAAGAAGCTGGTAAAAAAACTGCTATGATTGTGGCTAATCCAACTCTTACCTTATATTCAGAAAACATGGTTGAATTGCAAGATGGTTTCGTTAGTGCTTCAATTACAATTACTAACCCAGATATGATTGGCAAAAAAATTAGTGAATTAGGTTTCAGAAACAAATATAACGTTTCAATTATGATGATTAAACGCGACCATAAATCATACATTCCCGAAGGGGATTTTGAAATTGAAGATAAAGACTTATTGACATTTATTGGTAAATTAGAAAACATTACTGAAGTATTTGAACTTTGTGCAAGAAACGATAAAAAGGGCAAAAAATAATATAAAATCAACATTTAATAATCTCGGCAAACGTAAATATTGTCGAGATTTTATTTCGCTATTTTTTGTCATAACAAAAATTAATTTTTAAAAATGATAAAATATAGAAATTAGAAGGAGAGAATATGAAAAATATCGATGAAAATTTAATCAAAAAAATGGAAGAAAAATATGCCGAAAATCCTGTTAACCGTGTAATTGAAAACGCAATTTTTAAAAACGGTATTAAACAAACTTCAATCAACAATGAAGTTGTTAAAAAACATAACTTTGTCTTCTCATTAGAAACAAAAAATGGTAATATTACTGACCAAAAAAGAAGTGGAAGATGTTGAATTTTTGCAGCTCTTAACTCAGTTAGAGTTAAATTAATGCAAGAATTAAACATGGATTCATTAGAATTATCACAAAACTACCTACACTTTTATGACAAATTAGAAAAAGCAAACTACTATTTAACATGAATGATGGAAAATGGTTTAGAAATGGATAATGAAGATCGTTTATTCAGAGCATTAAACCAAGACCCTGTTCAAGATGGTGGATACTGAGAATTTTTCGTTAACCTAATTGAAAAATACGGTGTTTGTCCAAAAGATGCAATGAACGAATCATTCCACAGTGAATCAACAGCTGATATGGTTACTCAAATTAACTGAAGATTGAAAGCGTATACTGCAAAAATGAGAAAACTATTTGCCGAAACACATGACTTATCAGAAGTTGAAAAACTAAGATTAGATGCTTTAAATGATGTTTATAACATTTTAGTAAAATCATTAGGAAGACCTCCTAAATCATTCACATATGAATATACTGACAAAGATAAAAAATTTGTTAGATTAGATGAAATGACCCCAATGGAATTTTATAAAAAATACGTAGGTTCATTCTTAGAAGACAAAATTGACTTAGTATCTGACCCGCGTGAAATCTTCCCATACAACCAACTATTAGTTGCTCCATTATTAAACAACGTTGTTGGCGGTAAACCTTTAACTATGTTGAACGTTTCGATCGAAGATTTAAAAGAAGCTATGATTAAACAAATGCAAGCCGGCGAAACTGTATGATTCGGATGCGACGTTTCAACATATTCATCATACGATGGTGTTATGGATCCAGGGCTATATGATTTTGATTTAACATTAACCAAAACTCCTGATTTTAGCAAAAAAGAAAAATTTGAATCAAGAGCTTCCGTTATCAGCCACGCTATGAACATGGTAGGGGTAAATCTTGACAAAAATGATAAACCTTTAATGTGAAAAGTAGAAAACAGCTGAGGCGATAAAAACGGTAAAAAGGGATTTTTCTCAATGAGCGATGAATGATTCACTGAATACAATTATATGGCAATTGTTGACAAGAAATTCTTATCAAAAGAAGCTCAAGAAGCTTTAAATAAAACAGCTATTGAAATTCCTATTTTCGACCCTCTTTGTGAAGAATAATTTTCGAAAATAAACACGCTTTATTGGTAAAAATAAGCGTGTTTTTTTATTGATTTTTTAAGGTTTTTTACTCATTTTAGGAGATAAAAAAGGTCCAATTTTAAGGGTAATTTTTGTGGCTTTTTAAGCTTTTATTGTTATAATTTAACAATATTAAGAGCATTTTTTAGGAAGGAAAGTATGGTTGGAGTAGATTTAAGCCGTATTTATCGATTCAAAAAAGTTAAGCGTAACTTAATTGAAAAAATTTTGCATCCCAAAGAAATTTTAGAATACGATAAACTATCGAAAAAAGATAAGCCTAAATATTTAGCCAGCAGATGAGCTATTAAAGAAGCCATTTTTAAGGCAGACAATCAATATTTTTTCTTTAATCAGATCTTAATTATAAAAACATTAGAAGGTCGCTACTTATTTGAAGGATTTGAAATATCAACTTCAAATGAGGGTGATCTAGTAATTGCATTTGTAATCAAAAAACAGGAGAAATAAGTATGAAACTAAAAACAAGAGCATTTTGAAGATTATTACCGATCATGACAAACATTTGAATTTTGAAATCCAAAGCTAATCGTCACAAAAAAATGCCAGAATACTACAAAGTTTCTGAGCGTAACCATTTTCTTCAAAAACATTTAACCAATATTTTAAGACACTTAAATATCGAACTAAAAGTTGAAGGTTTTGAAAACGTTCCAAACGGTCCATGTTTAATTGTTCCTAACCACTCAACTTACATTGACCCATTAATTTTGTTTTCAGCATTATACAGCAATGGTGATGGGCACAAGATTAGTAAAACCGTTAACTTCATCGCTAGAGTTGAAGCCAAAAGCAAAAGAAGAGTAAGAAAAATTGCCGAATTAGGTGATACACATTACATCGACCCAAGCAAGCCAAGAGAAGCACTTGTTACTTTAACTGAATTCGGAAAATTTGTTAAAAAGAATAAATCTTGTGGTGTTATTTTCCCTGAAGGTACAAGAACAAAAGATGGAAAATTGGGCCAATTCAACAGCGGTGTTTTCAAATTAGCACAATCAACATTCTTACCAATCGTACCTGTGACAATCAACAATGCAGCGAATGCATTAGATTGAAAACGTAAAGATAAATTAGTTGTTACAGTTACATTCCATGGTTTAATGAAGCCACAACAATTTCAAACACTACCAACTAAGAGTTTGGCAGAACAAGTTAAAGATATTGTTGCATCAAATTATGTAGACCAAATTATCACATCAAAAGAAACTATTAAAAATACATACACCAAAAAACTAACTGAAAAAGCTAAAAAACAATAGAAATAGAAAAGAATAGTCATTATGGAAGAATTGAAAAAACCAGTTATTCGAGAAATTTCAATCGAAGAAGTTTCTCAAGAAATTCAAAATCAAGAACAAACTAATCAAATACAAACTTCAGAAGACCGTCATATTTTTAAGTTAGCAAACTTCGATGGTCCGCTTGATTTGCTTGTGACTTTGATTAAGGAAAAAAATATCAGCATTTTTGATGTAGACTTATTCGAATTAGCAACTCAGTACTTAGACATTATTAAAAATTTACAATCTTATGAAATCGACATAGCTTCAGAGTATTTAGTTATGGCGGCAACATTGTTACAACTTAAAGCCAGAATGTTATTGCAAGACCCTGAAGCAGAAGAAGAAATTAAAGAAGAAAAGAAACGTCTGTTAGAACAAATAGCTGAATATGAAAAATTTAAAGAAATTACTTTAATATTACGCGAACAAGAAGAAAAACGAAAAAACTTATATGCTAAAGAGCCTGAAGAAACCGAACAATTTGAAAGAGAAATTAACGGAAGTATTTTAGACGGGCACTCAAATAGTTCAAAACTTGTTGTTACTCTAAGAAAAATGTTTGAAAGAACATATGCAGAATTAATTCGTCACGTTACGATTAGTACAGTCGCTGTGAGTCCCGAAGAACAAAAGAAAAGAATCATTGAACTGTTCAGAAACCGTAATGAAGTTAGTTTTGAAGAAATATTTAATGTGCCAACTGTCGGACATTTCGTTATTACTTTATTAGCAGTTTTAGATTTAGCTAGACAACAAATTGTAATGTTGGAACAAAATGAGGAAGAAGGTATTATCACCTTTACAAAGGGAGTAGAATATGAAGAATAAAATTATTGAGGCGCTATTATTTGTACAAGGTAGTGAAGGTGTTAGTTCAGAACAGATTAAAGATGTTTTCAAATTAAACACCGTTCAAGAGGGGCGTCGTTTACTACGTGATTTTAAAGAAGATTTCAACAAACTAGATCGCGGTATCAAAGTATATGAATTTAATGATGTATTTAAATTTTTAACTGTAGAATCAGTCAAAGATTATATTTCAGACCTTGTAACCATTACAAGAAAACAAAGACTTTCAAATGCGGCTATTGAAGTAGCTGGTATTGTTGCATATAAACAACCTGTAACAAGATCGATGATTTCAAACATTCGTGGTGTCGTTAGTGATGGTATCGTTGCCAGTTTACTAGAAAAAGGCATCATTGAGGAAGTGGGTGTTGCTAACACTCCCGGAAACCCAATTCTTTATGGTATAACCAATAAATTTTATGACTATTTCAAAATAAAAACTTTAGCCGAATTGCCACCATTCCCAGAATTCAACCGTTATTCAAGCGAAGAAGAAGACATGCTTGACAAAGATTTCAATTTATTTGATTCACAACGCCAAGACACAAACAATGATGGTATTTTAGTGCTAGAAGAAGGCCAAGATGATTAAATTAAAAGCAAAAAAAGATGATGTTGGCAGAATTCTTTTTAAATACTTAATAAAAGTTTGTGATAACGTTCCAGTCTCTCGGATTGAAAAGGCTTTTAGAGAAAAAGACATTAAAGTAAATGGACAAAGAGTTAATGACAAACAATATAAAATTCAATTAGATGACATTGTTGAAGTATATGGACTTCAAGATGCTTTTAAGCCTGCTGAAAAAAATACTTCTCAAATTAATTTCAAATTAATCTATGAAGACAAAAACATTATGATTATCGATAAAGCGGTTAACGTGGCAATGCACTCAGAAGAAAATTGCTTAGATGACCAAGTTTTAAAATATTTGAATTACAAAAAAACTTCTTCTTTTAGACCGGCGTCTATAGGAAGAATTGACAAAAAAACTAGTGGTTTAGTAGTTTATGCAAAAAACTATAAGACCTTAGTTGAATTTGAAGAAAAGCAAGCACAATTTGACAAAGTTTATCAATTTGTTTCGGATTTTGATGAAGATTTTTTAGATATTACTGTTAGATTGAAAAAAGATATTAAGAACGAAAAAATGATTGTTGACCAAAATTTCGGTGTTAAGGCAAGAACTTTATTCTACAAAGAAGGTAATCGCAAATACGCCAAGATTTTAACCGGTAAAAAACACCAAATTAGAGCAACTTTAGCTTATTTAAGATACCCAATTTTAGGTGATATAAAATACGGTGGTAAATGAGCTAAAAGAATGTATCTGCACTCATACTCTGTAACATTCCATGGTTTAAGCGAAGAATTTTCAGATTACAATGACCAAATTTTTATTGCGCAACCAAGATGATAGAAAGGATTAATAATGGATGATTTAGAATTTAAAAAATTGGCGCAAAAATTATTATTCAATCCTAATCCAGAAGTTATTGACTTAGCTCGAAACTTATTGAATTCAGTTGATAAAGAGCTAAGAGAATTAGACGAATTTGATTTAGATAATTACAAAGCACAATCACACATTAATGAAAAACCTTTAAGCTTTGAAGATTTAAGAAAAGATGAAGTTGATGAAAGCTTTTATTTAACACAAAAACAAGTTTTATCAAATGCAAAAGAACACAATGATGAATTTGTCATCATGAGAAAGGTAATCAATGATAAATAAAGGTAATTTAAAAAATGCTATCTCAGCACTTTCTGAAGACCATAACAATGCCGTTTCTCATGTGTTTAAAGATGCTGAATTAAAAAATGAGGGCTCGCTTGCTAATACTGTTTTTACATTAAAAGATAATTATGCCGATACTAATGTGATTGCTCGTGGTTCAAGCTTAATTTTAAATAATTTCAAACCGGAATATAAAGCTACTGCGTTGAGATTATTAGAAGAAGCCGGCGCTACTTGTGTGGCAAGAACTAATTTAGACGAATTTGGGTTGGGTGGCTCAGGAGAATATTCAGCTTTTGGTTTAATTAAAAACCCACTTAATTCAGATTATCTAGTTGGTGGTTCCTCGTCTGGTGCTGCTGCAACATTCAATAAAAACATTGCTTTTGCAATGGGTTCTGATACCGGGGATTCAGTTAGAAAACCAGCTTCAAATATTGGGGTCGTAGGGTTTAAACCAAGTTATGGAGCAATTAGTCGTTACGGTTTATTTGCATTTGCTTCATCACTAGACACTGTTGCATTTTTTACGCACAACGTACAAGACACAATCGAGGTATCACAAGTTTTATTTAAGCAAGATTTAAAACACGATTTAACTTCGGTTGATTTATCTTTTGATAAAGTAGATGTCAAAATTGCAAAGCCTCAAAAAGTTGCTTATTTAGATTGCTTTGATAAATTAGATGAAAGTGTTAAAGAAGCTTATCAACAATTTTTAGAAAAATTAACTAACGATGGCATTGAATTAATTAAGATTCAAATTGAAGAAAAGCTTTTAAATTCAATTGATGTGGTTTATAAAGTTATTGCTTTTTCAGAAGCTTCATCAAATTTAGCAAATTTAGTTGGAACCGAATTTGGTGAAAGAATTGAAGGCAATAGTTGAGAAGACACCTATTCATTGACCCGTTCAAAAGGTTTGGGTAAAATGGTTCAATCTAGATTGATTTTAGGCTCATATTTCTTAAAACAAGAAAATCAAATTAAATACTTTGTTAAAGCCAAAAAAATGAGACGTTATTTATCAGAATACTTTACCAACATTCACAGAAGCGCTGATATTTTCATTTACCCCGCTTCAAATATGTCAGCTCCAAAATTTAATGAAACTTATCCAAAATCTTATATGGACTTTATATTAACAAATGCTAATTTAACTGGTAATCCATCATTGACACTTAAATTAGGCAAAGACAAAAATAATATGCCATTTAACTTAGCTATTGATGGTGAATTATATCATGATACAAAAATGTTATCTCATGCATTATATGTTGAAAAAATGTTAGGAGAAGACAATGAATAAAGATTGAGAAATAGTTATTGGTATTGAAATCCATTTAGAACTTAATACTAAAACAAAAATGTTTTCACCAGCATTAAACAGTTATGGAAACGAACCAAATACTTCTGTTACTAATATTGATTTAGCCTATCCAGGTGCATTGCCTTTAGTTAACTCGGCTGCCATTATTAAAGGAATTAAATTAGCTAAAGCATTACATATGACTATTGATAAACTGGTTAGATTTGATAGAAAAAATTACTTTTATCCAGATTTAACTAAGGGATATCAAATTACTCAACAATTTAATCCAATCGGAAAAGACGGGAGCATTCAAACTAAAGTTAATGGTCAGTGAAAAGAAGTTTTAATCGAAAGAATTCACCTTGAAGAAGATACAGCTAAATCGTTACACGAAAGCCAATATACATATTTAAACTATAACCGCGCTGGTGTGCCTTTAATTGAAATTGTTTCACGCCCTGTAATCCATTCAGCCGAAGAAGCGATTGTTTATATTGAAGCCATTAGACAAACTGCTTTAGTTTTAAATATTAGTGATGCCAAAATGAATGAAGGAAGTTTAAGAACTGATATTAATATTTCAGTTCGTAAAAAAGGAACAAATGATTTAAACACAAGAGTTGAGATCAAGAACCTAAATTCATTATCTAACGTTGAAAAAGCCATCAATTATGAAGCTAACTATCAAGTTCAATGTTATTTAGAAGGCAAAACGTTTGAGCAAGAAACAAAACGTTTTGATGAAGCAACTGAAACAACAATTTCAATGAGATCAAAAAGCGATTCAGTTGATTATAAATATTTCCCAGATCCAAACTTACCATATATTAATTTAAGCGACGAATTAGTTGATTCAGTAATCATTGAAGAAATTCCATATGATAAAGAAATTAGATATGTTGCAAGCGGCCTAAACCAAGTGCAAATATCACAATTATTAAACAATGTTGAATATTCTAAATATTTAGATGCGATTAATGCTAAAGATTTCAAAAAATCTGCAAATATCTTTTTTGCCGACATTGTTTCATACATCAATCAAAATAACAAAAACATTGCAACATTATCATTTACTCCGCAAGATGCTCAAAAACTAATTAACTTTGTTATTGACAACAAAATTAACAAAGCTGATATTAAAAAAATTATCGAAGCAAAAGATAATAGCGATGATGATTTAATTAAAATCATTGAATCGCATGACTTATTCATTAAAGAAATGAGCTTATCATTAGACGAAGTAATTAATGCTATTTTAAAAGAAAACCCAGATTTAGAAGAAGAATTTAAACGTAATTATCAACGTGCGTCAAAATTCATGCTAGGTCAAGCAATGAAAAAAACCATGGGTAAGGCTAACGTAGCAGAGCTTAATAAAAAACTAGCAGAAAGATTTCAATAATGTGAAAGAAAAAACCAAATAAATTAAAAACAGGTTGACAAGCACAAGATAATAAAAATAATGAAGAAAATAAGCCTCAAACTAAAACCAATAACCTTAACGTTAGCTCAAATCAAATTGTAAAAAACAAAACTAATAAAAACCTTTTCGAGCGGGTAATTAAATGAATTATTTATGCAATTTTATTCATTGCTATTCCGCGTTATTTACGTAGTTCAAGAATCAAAGGTAAGGAAATTGTTAATAGCGCCTACGAGAAACTAAATTCACATGAATTTGCTTTCGTGCCTGCTGGTTATGCAATGTATTTATTTTTATCTTTCATTCCGATTACTTGTTTATTATTAGGAGTAATAGGCTCGATTAGTGCCAAATATGAAGTCGTTTTAGAACACGTTATGTTGGGCCAAATTATTCCTGGAATTTCGCAAGTAATTCCTTCAATTTCTTCTCTATGAAGTTCTGCCGGAGGTGCAATTGCTTTTGCATTGTTCGCTTTATCGGTTATATGATTAGCTTCAAAAGGTTATTCTAAATTTATTTATTCAATTGATGCACTTTACGGTCACAAATCACCTTATCGTATGTGAAAAACCAGAATTAAAGGTTTTATCGTAAGTATTATTATCTCATTCGGTTTAGCTTTGGCTCTTTTAGGATTTTCTGCTTTTATGACATTTTTAATTGAAAATGCTGGATTAGGAGAATTTGCTGAAGATTTATCGAAAATGACGCTGGCCGATTTTCATTTACAATGAGAATTTTATTTAATCTATTGAGTAACAATCATATTATTTTTGCCAGTATTAACTTATTTAGCATTCTTATTATTTTTTACATTCGCACCTAATTTTAAATTGAAATTTTCACAAGCGCATCCTGGAGCATTAATTGCTTCAATTCCAACTTCTGTATTCATTTTAATTTTTGGTTCATTAGCCTCTTTAATTCCATATCAAAAATTTGGAATCGTAGCTTCATTTATGTATGTAATCTTATTATTAAGTGTTATGTCATATTTCATCTACGCAGGGGTTATAGTCAACTCAAGTTTCTATCATACTTTTGTTAACATGCCAACAATTGAAAAACGAAGTTGATGAAAAAGAAAAAAAGTTACAGTATAAAAAGTATAAAATAAATTAATGAAAGGAACTTATGGAATCAAGATTACCTGGTGGTCTTAAGCACTATTTAAGATGAGTTAGATCGCAATCAAACATTTCATATCGTAAGTGAAACTCCAAACGAATTGCTTTCGTCGGAGTATTGATTGCTATCTCAGTTGTATTTTTCTTAATTAGTGTTAGAATCTTACCAATTACAGCTTTACCAAGCTTTAAATTTAGTTTTATTGGACTGCCCATTAAAATAACTGGATTTATTTTTGGACCGATTGTCGGAATGATAACTGGTATCTTGGCCGACTTAATTTCGTTTGCCTTAGTTCCAACCTATTACAACTTTTTATACACATTAGCCGTCGCCACAGCTGGGTTTATTCCTGGATTGGCCGCTTATTATTTCTTTAACTTGAACGAAATCTTTTTCTCGCGTAATTATCGGATTTATAAATTCAAAGAAACTGTTGAATATTTCAAGATTCAATATGATGAAGCATTGGCTAAAGGTAATAGTGAAGACCTTCAATTCTTCTCAGAAAAAATTGCTTATTATGAAGTAAAAATTATCACCCTTGAAGTTAAGAAAAAACCAACCGCAATGATTAACTTTGCTTTTATATCAACACTAATAATTTTAGCTTTACAAGTTTTAATAATTCTTGCCGTTTTTGCTAAATTAGATAATTCAATTTTTGAACACAACCGTTTTATTAAAAACAAAACATTCTATATGATTCTAACAAGCGCTGGTTTCGTTGCGATGTTCTTCTTTGTTATTATTTATCGAGTATTTTTAAAGAAAAAATATCAAACATTTATAGAAGTTATGGCAATCATATCATTCTGTGCTGTGCTTGAATTCATTAATGTTATTTTACTTTCGTGAGCCGATACTTCTACGCTTAAAACTGACTTTTGAGTTAATATAACAGCCCAAACGCTAACGAGTCCTGTTAAGATATTCTTTAACTTGGCAATTATCTTAGCAACATATAAAATTATTGCTCCATTAGTAAGATCTAAAGAGGGAGATCGTTTCTAATGAATAGATCACAATTAACAGCGTTCCGGGTAATGAATTTAAAAACAATTCAGGAAGATGAAAATGATGATTACAAAACTTTTATCAATAACCTAAGCTTTTCAATTAATTCAAATACTGTCTTAGGTATTTTAGGAAAAGACAATAGAACCAATCAATTAATATTTAACTTTTTAACTGATAGTAACATTAATGCCAATCAATATCAAGGTTTCATTGAATTTCAAGTCGATGGTAAAGAGTATCAAACAACTTATCATAATATTGATTTCCAAAAAAATATAGGATATGGGTTTAATGAAGATATTATTAGCAATAATATTGATGATATCAATGTTTATGATTACTTAAAAAATTACATTAGAAAAAGTGGCGTTTTAACTGGTCTAACAAGTCTTTTTATTGAAAACTGGTCAGTTATTTATGATGACTATAAAATCTGATTAAAAAATCAATACGCAAAGATTAATTCTTCATTGCAAAAAGCGATTGAAGAAGATATCAAAACACTATATAAAGAACTAAAATCATTAAATAAAAGGGAATATTTAATTGACTTATCTAACAATAAATTAGAAATATATAAAACCTTAGGTAAAATCAAATCTCTTCAATACAATTTGATTAGCACATACCAAATGCACGAAAATAAGTTATTTGACTTAGCTAACCAAACTATTAGTAAATATAATAAAGGAATTTCATTTTTAAAATTAAGGGAATACCAAGCTGCCAAAAAAGAATATGAAGACTTAGTCAAAAAATATTCACATCGTAACTATAATAACAATAGGATCAAAAACTATATAAATAAATTAACTCGTTATTTCAATATCAAATTTAAACGAGTAAACGAAATAAAACATCACATTACAAAATTAAAACACGATTTGCACACCGAAAATTTCTATAACCTTCGCGAAATTAAAACTGTAAAAAAAGCTGCTTCATTTATTCACTTTTATAAAGACTTCTATTTTAATAAAATGTTTTTAGCTTTTATCAAAGAAAATGCTGAAGACATGAAAAAAATGAACCACGAAGAGTTGAGCAAACTATTTATTGACGTTTATGAATTAAAAGCAAATATTACCACTGAAACGCGGGTAATATCCAGCAAATCGTCACGCAAAAAAATAATGCGTCAAATCAAACAAATAGTCAATAATTACTTTGCTAACGAACGCGCTAGCTTTAATGAAAGATTTCAAACTGCAAGGGATAAATTTGATGCTAATTTAAATGAATTGGTCGAAAAAACTGGCGCAATCGAAATTGAAAAAACTAGTCAAATTGACTCGTTAGCAATGCTAGAAAAATTAAAGATTTCAGATTCAATTTATAAAAACGCAAAAAACGAATATTTATGGAACCTAAACACTGAAGGTAAAACAACTCAAAGTGAAACGAGAATCATTAATAAAGATATTGAATACTTAGCTGATGCAAACACATCATTACTAAAACACATTATGTTCATTAGTAAATGAGTATGTTCTAAATTGAAGCTTTTTTACAAGAAATTTGAAAATAACGCAGCTTATGGAAAAATCAAAAATGAATTTTTAGAATTAATTGACTTAGTAAATTCACAAAATCAGATTATTGCTAATTTAAACCATGAATTTAAAGAATACTACCGTGTTATGGGCTCATATAAAAAAGCAAGCCACGAATCGATTAAATTATTTGTTCAAAAAGCAACAGTATACCGCATTATTAACAACACTAATTTACCACTTGAAATTTTGATGGAAAACATCAAACATTTAGACATTAATTCAAAAATTAACTTAGAAATTGAAAAGATTTTAATCAATGACCCGAATTTAGTTATTATTGGTTCGCAAATTTCAAAATTAAATCCTGAAATGCAATTTGAAATTCTTAACCAGTTAAATACTTTTGTGTTTGATAATCATAAAATTGCAATTTACTTTTTAGATGATATTAAATTAGCCGCTAAACTAACTTCACAATTATATGTAATAAATAATACAAAAGTTATTGAGCAAGGTATTACTCAACAAGTTATTGAAAACCCAATCAATCCATTAGTCAAAAAAATGCTTGGATATACTGATGATCAAACGCTAAAAAACTATCATAACTACATGTCATATGTTGATAATTTCGAAAATATTTTTAAATATGAGATTGATCAAAACCACTATATTTGATGTACATGAAGTGAATTAAATAAATGAATTAGTAAAGAAAACATTAAAAATCAAAAATTAAAAAACTTATTTTTCTTCGAACACGAATGAAAGGTAAAAGCAGACAATGAAATTGTGGACAAACAATCATTTGATGAAACCGCTATAATTGATATTAGCAACTTAAAATCTTTAGAAAGGGATAAAAATATGGAAAAAACATTTAACCACAAATTAGTTGAAGAAGGGCGTAATCAAAAATGAATCGATATTAAAGCTTTTTCGACTCACGATAAAGCCAAACGCCCGTTTACAATTATTTTGCCTCCTCCTAATGTTACTGGTAAATTACACATTGGTCACGCACTTGATACGTATATTCAAGATACTATTATTAGATATAAAAAACTAGCTGGGTTTGATGTTATGTGAGTTCCCGGAAAAGACCACGCCGGAATTGCTACACAAGCAGTTGTTGAAAAACACCTTGCAAAAGAAGGTAAAAATAAATATGAACTAGGCCGTGAAAAGTTTATTGAAGAAATTTGAAAATGAAAAGAAGAATATTCAAATAATATTACTAAACAATGAGCTAAATTAGGCTTAGCACTTGACTATCCTTCGGAAAGATTCACGCTTGATAAACAAGCTAACGAAGCGGTATTAAAAGTATTTATTGACTTATACAACGACGGTTTAATTTACCGTGATGAAAAACCTATTAACTGAGATACAAAACTACAAACTGCATTATCTAATATTGAAGTTGTAAATAAAGAAACCCAACAAAAAATGTACTACATTAAATATCCAATTAAAAATAGCAAAGAATATTTAACCGTGGCTACAACAAGAATTGAAACCCTTCCTTCAGATGTTGCTTTAGCAATTAATCCCGAAGACCCACGGGCAGAAATCTTATTAAATAAAACTATCATTCACCCATTAACTCAAAAAGAAATTCCAGTTATTACATCAGAACACATTGATTTAAATTTCGGTACTGGTATTATGAAGGTTTCAGCTCACGCAGTTGACGATATCGATATCATTAAGAAAAATAACTTAGAAGTGCTTGAATGTATTGACAAAGAAGGAAAAATGAATGAACGTGCTGGTCAATTCGAAGGACTAGACCGTTTTGAAGCCAGAAAAGAAATTGCAGAATTTTTAAAACGGACAGGATATATTATTAAAATTGAAGATATTACTTCTAATGTAGGTTATAGTGAAAGAAGTCATGAAGCAATCGAAATCTTAGTTCAACCTCAATGATTTGTTAAAATGAATTCGCTGGCTAAAGCGTTATTAAAACACTTTAAGGGCGACGATGGCGTAGAATTTATTCCCGAAAGATTTGAAGATGTTTTAATTAAATGAATGGAAAATGCATATGATTGAACTATCAGCCGTCAAATCTGATGAGGACACAGAATTCCAGCTTGATATAAAGGCGAAGAAATTGCAGTACAAATTGATTCGCCAGGTGATGGTTGAGTTCAAGATCCTGACGTACTCGACACATGATTTAGTTCAGCATTAAGCCCGTTTGTATTTTTAGGATGACCACAAGATAAAAGTAAAATCAAACGTTATTTTCCAACAGATTTATTAGTTACCGGGTATGACATTATATTTTTCTGAGTTGCAAGAATGTATTTCCAAAGTTTATATTTTATGGAAGACAAACCTTTCAAACAAGTTTTAATTCATGGACTAGTAAGGGATGCGCAGGGTAGAAAAATGTCTAAATCTTTAGGTAATGGAATCGACCCTATTGCTGTCATTGATGAATATGGCTCAGACGTATTGAGAATGTCATTAATATTCAACTCAACTCCGGGACAAGATATTAACTTCGGTGATGAAAAAATTCAAGGTGCTAGATTATTTTTAAATAAATTCTGAAACATTGCAAGATACATCTCATCAATCAAAGCTAATATCAATGAATCTTTAGATTTAAGCAAACTAGATATTTATGACAAATGAATCTTAGCTAAATTTAATAATCTTAAAAAAGATATTGAAGCAGCAATGGAAAAATATGAATTTACAATTGTTTTCAAAGCTATTCAAAACTTTATTATCAATGATTATTCATCTTGATATTTAGAATTTATTAAATTTAAAAACAATAACTATTTTGTTCACTATCTATTCCGCGAAATCTTAATTGCATTGCATCCATATATGCCTTTCACATCTGATTATATTTTTGAAAATATTTATAGCGAAGAGCTACTTGAATCTACAGTTCATGACTACCAATTAGACGAAGAATTCGATCCTAAGTTAGTTGAAAATCAAATTGAATTAATTACCGTACTAAGAAAATATCGTGAAGATAAAAAAATATCAAAAGCAACCGAATTATTCTTCTATCGAGACAATGCTCAATTAAGTAATATTGAATTAACCATCATTTCTAAGTTAGCTAACTTCAGCTGAGAAGACAATCATGACTTATCAATTAAATTAAGCGATGGTGAAGTTTACATTAAATTAAATGAAGATAATAAAGCCGCTGAAATTGAAGAGCTTAATAAATTAATTAAAAAGACCGAAGAAGAAATTGCATTTAACAAAAGATTTATCAATAATCCTAGTTTCATGGCTAAGGCTAGTCAAGCAACTATTCAAGAAAAAGTTGATAAACTTGCGATGCATGAAAAAAACCTAGCATTCTATAAAGAAGAGCTTGCTAAAAAAGAAAATAACTAGTTTTCTTTTTTAACTTATCACATAGTAATTGCTATGTGATTTTTTTATTTAAGTTGCCCATTTCATTAAATTAAGGTTTTAAATAATTTAAAATATAAGTATAGGGAAAGTAAAAATATGGGGGAAAATTAGTGATAATAAAATGCAAAAATTGTATTTGTCAATGCTGATTTTGATAACGACTGCAATTTGTTTTTTAATATTAATAAGTGGTATATCATACATTCAATCAAGAAATGACCATACATTCAATTTAAGCATCGGAATATGGGCTACAAATGCGTTAATATCCTTAGTTTGAATTGTAATATGTATTGTAAAAGTTTGCCCACTCAAACTTCAAAAAAACCTCGCAATTTATTTTGATAAAAAATGGTTATTCAACATCAATAATTTTCGCTATTTTTAATATTATTTTCATAGTATTATTGCTAGTTTTGAATTACAAAAACACGCCCGATATTACTATTGCAAGCAATAGTGCTGTCAATATATTTTCAATATGTTTTTCTGCCTTTTTTTATCTATTTTCTATATCAATAAATACAGGCGAATTAATTTGCAATAAAAAGCAAAAATTAATGTAAAATCTTATTATAAATATTAAAGGAGGGCACGTGGATTATAAACTTTTTCTTATTTTTTTAATACCAGTAATAGCGTTAATTTTAGTAGTTATTGTAGCTTCTTCATTTAATATTTCACAACGCAAAAAACGCGAAAAGTTGCAAAAAAATCAATCTAAAAATAATTAAGAAAATGTATAAATTTATGAATTTATTCATAAAAAAGGCAGATTTTAAGAGAAAAATGCAATGTTTTCTCTTTTTTTTATTCATTATTTTAGAAATCCTATTTTACTCAATTTAAATATTTTATAATTGTTATACTATGAGTATGAATAATTATGAAGCAAGTGATTTAAAAGTTCTAAGGGGTTTAGACGCTGTTCGCAAAAGACCTGGTATGTATATCGGTTCGACCGATTCAACCGGATTGCACCATTTAATATGAGAAATTATTGACAACTCAATCGATGAAGCTTTAGCGGGTTTTGCTAATAAAATTAAAGTTATTTTAAAAGCAGATGGTTCGGTTGTTGTTGAAGATAATGGACGTGGTATTCCTGTTGATAAACACTCAGAAGGCAAAACCGGGGTTGAACTAGTTTTTACAGAGTTACATGCTGGTGGTAAATTTGGTGATGGAGCATATAAAACAAGTGGTGGTTTACACGGGGTTGGTTCATCAGTTGTTAATGCTTTAAGTACTAAACTTGAAGTTATTGTATATCGTGATAAAAAAGAATACGTTACTGAATTTAAACAAGATACTATTATCAAAAAAACCACATGCGTTGGTGCAACAACAAAACAAGGAACAAGAGTTCAATTTTGGCCTGATTACAACATGTTTAAAAAGGCTAAATTTTCAGGTGAAATCGTTAAAGAAAAATTACGTGAAGCAAGTTTTTTAATTCCAAACTTAAAAATCCAATTTATTAACGAAAATAATGATGAAAATGTTGTTTTTGAAGCCATTGACGGAATAAAAGAATATATTAAATTCGTTTCAGAAGGCAAAACATTTATTAGTGATATTTTTTATGCAGGCGCTCCAGGATTACATGGTATTGAAGTTGAAATTGCTTTAGTGTATACGGATAATTACAATGAAACAATTTATAGCTTTGTTAATAATGTAAAAACCAGAGATGGCGGTACACATGAAACTGCTTTTAAAACCGCATTGACCAAAACCATTAATGAATATATAAGCAAAAACAATATTTACAAAAACAAAATCGCTTTCGAAGGTAATGATGTTAGAGAAGGATTGATTGCTGTTATTTCTTTAAAGGTTCCCGAAAAAATATTAGAGTTTGTTGGACAAACAAAAGATAAATTAGGAACACCGGAAGCCAGAGAAACTGTTGAGGCATTTTTCTCAGAAAGATTTATGTTCTTTTTAAACGAGAACAAAACTGAAGCAGATAAAATAATTGCTAAAATTAAAAAAGCTTATGATGCTAAAGTTGCAGCAAGAAATGCAAAAAGCGAGATACGAAAAGCTAAAAGTAAATTAGAAAATAAAAAAATCTTATCTGGAAAATTAACACCCGCTCAATCTAAAAACCCTGCCGTTAAAGAACTATTTTTAGTCGAAGGTGATTCGGCTGGTGGATCGGCAAAATTAGGCCGTAACCGTGTTACTCAAGCAATTCTTCCATTACGTGGTAAAGTTCTTAATACTGACCAATCAAAACTTAGCGATGTGCTTGCAAATGAAGAAATAGCAACAATTATTAATACTATTGGCGCTGGTATTGGCGAAGACTTTAATATTAAAAACTCTCAATATAACAAAATTATAATAATGACTGATGCCGACACCGATGGTGCTCACATTCAAATATTATTGTTGACATTTTTCTGAAGATACATGAAAAAACTTATTGAAGCGGGAATGGTATACATTGCACTTCCTCCTTTATATAAAATTAGCACAAAGGGAAATGGTGCTAAAGAATTTTATGCTTGAGATGAAGATGAACTTAGAGAGATAACTTCTAATTATTCAAATTATGAAATTCAAAGATACAAAGGTTTGGGTGAAATGAATGCCGACCAATTATGAGAAACTACAATGAACCCAGCCACACGTTCAATCATTCAAGTAAAAATTGAAGATGAAGCTTTAGTTGAAAGAAATGTAACCACATTAATGGGTCAAGATGTAAATAGTAGAAAAATTTGAATTAATACCCATGTTGATTTTTCATCAGAAGATGATTTCGAAATTAAAAAGTAGGTTAAATTATGAAAAAAAATAGAAAAGATGAAATTGATAGTGTAACTGAAAATATTATTGAAAAAAACATGGTGGAAATAATGAGTGACCGTTTTGGTCGCTACTCTAAATATGTAATTCAACAAAGAGCTATTCCGGACTCTCGTGATGGTTTAAAACCTGTTCAAAGACGTATCTTATATTCAATGTGAAATTTGAAACTTAAAAATAAAGAACCATTTAAAAAATCTGCCCGTATTGTCGGCGATGTTATCGGTCGTTATCACCCACACGGTGATAGTTCAATTTATGAAGCATTAGTTAGAATGTGTCAAGAATGAAAGAGTAACTATCCTCTAATTGAAATGCACGGTAACAAAGGCTCGATTGATGATGACCCTGCCGCTGCTATGCGTTATACCGAATCAAGGCTTGAAAAAATAGCCGAGTTAATGCTAAAAGATTTAGATAGGAAAGTTGTATCTATGGCCCCAAACTTTGATGACTCAGAGTATGAGCCAACAGTATTGCCTGCCCTATTCCCTAACCTTTTAGTTAATGGAGCCAAAGGTATTGCTTCAGGATTTGCTACCGAAATTCCGCCACACAATTTAAAAGAAGTTATTGACGCTACTATTGCGATGATTAAAAAACCTAATATTTCAATCGAAGAATTAATGCAATATGTAAAGGGCCCTGATTTTCCAACTGGTGGTTTAATTAACGGTGTTGATGGAATAATTGATGCAATGAAAACAGGTCAAGGCAAGATTAGTCTTTCAGCTAAATATCGTTATGTATATGATGAAAAAAATGAAGAAAAAATCAATGGAATTGAAATCATTGAAATTCCTTTTGGCGTAATTAAATCTAAATTAGTTGCCGATATTGATGCAATTGCAATTGACAAAATCATCAATGGAATTAAAGATGTGCGTGACCAATCTGACCGTAATGGTATCTCAATATATATTGAATTAGAGGATAGCGCTAATCCAGAAGCAATTATTGCTTATTTAATGAAAAAAACTGATTTAAGAATTACTTATAACTATAACATGGTAGCGATTGATAAAAACGCTCCAGTTGTATTAAACTTAGATACTGCCCTTAGAGCTTATTTAGGTCATTTAAAGGAAGTTAATATCAACGGAATTAAATATGATCTACAAAAGTATAAATTAAGACTGGAAATTGTTGAAGGTTTTATCAGAGTTGCCGAAATTTCTGATGAAGTAATTAAAGTAATTAAGGATAGCGATAACTCTAAAAAGGGTGTTATCTTAGCCTTAATGAACATCTTTAACTTCACTGAAATTCAAGCTACAGCAATAGCTGAATTAAGATTATATAAACTTTCTAGAATGGACCAAATTCAATTTCAAAACGAAAAATTAGAACTTGAAGAAAGCATTGCTTTTTGCACTAAATTATTAACTGATAATTATGAATTTGATAAATATCTAATCAAACAAATTAAAGCCATCAAAGACGAATATGGAATTGAAAGAAAAACTGAAATAAGTGAAGAAAAAATTCAAACTGAAATTGACCATAAATTACTAACCAAAAATGAAGACTTCTATTTCTTCATTTCTAAGGAAGGTTACATTAAGAAAATTAGTTTGAAAATGTATAATACTAACGAACTTTCTACTTATAAGTTAAAAGAAGGGGACGCTTTACAATACTATGACAAAATCAATTCGCTTTCTAAATTAATTTTCTTTACTAACACAGGAAATTACTTTATTGTTGATGCACATACACTAAAAGATTCACAATGAAAAGACCTTGGAAATCACGTGTCTTCAATTGCTGCGCTTGATTCAAATGAACATATCATTAGAGTTATGGAAATAACTTCATTCAACACTTATGTAGACATAATCTTAATGTCTAAATATGGTTATGCTAAAAAAGTTAAACTAGAAGAATTTAATAGTAAATTAATCGCTAAAAAACGTAACTGTATGTCATTTAAAAACAATGACGACGAATTGATTGACGCAAGAATTAGTAATGGTGAAAAAGATATGTTAATCTTGTTGAACAATGGTTTTTATCACCTAATTAATGAAAGCGTTTTCAGTACGACTTTAGCATTAAGGGCACAGGGAATTAAATTATTAGGAAAATTGCAAACCAAAGACAATGTATTCGTTTCAACTTTTGCAACTGTATCAAAAATAAATCATGTTATTATGATTAGCAAGGGCGGAATGGCTAAATCGTGAAATATGAAAGAAATGGAATATGTAGGCAGATACAATCGTGGCGCAAAATTATTTGTAGCTTTAAAAAATGACATTTCAGAACCAATATCATTAGAAGTGTTAACCGACAGCCTAGAATTTATTTACACGAACCAAGACAATAATTTAGAAAAATTTGATTTGGAACCTATTTTAAAAGATCGTTCAAAATCAGATAAATTAATTAAATTAAATTATACATTCAACAATCCGGGTAATTTAATCCAACATATTAAGATTAATGAATTAAAAGATCCCAGTTTAGCTGAACAAGAAAAGATCAGAGAAGAATATTTATCAAAACAAAATAAAGATGACCTTTCTTTAACTGTAGAAACAAGTTTATTAAAACGTTATTATCATAATGAAATTCATCAAGAAGAAACCGAAAATGGCGAAGAACAAAAAGATGAATTAGAACAAGTAACTTTATTTAATGATGAGGACTTTTCAATCACAAAATCAGTCAATATACAGAAAAAAGAACCGGCTCAAAAAAGAAGTCTAGAAGAAAAATTGGCCGAGATTGAAAACATTGATGTTGATGCTTTGATGAAAAAAGTTAAACAATTTAAGAAAAAATAGATATAATAGAATAATCAATTGATAACTTATATATTTAGCAAAAGGAGTAAACTATGAGAAAAGATGTTAGATTAGCTAACAAAGTTAAAGCACAAAAAAGAGCTCACAAACTAGAATTAGAAAGAGCTAGAGACGCTAGAAGAGCAGCTAGAAAAGCTGAAGCTGAAGCTCAAAACAAATAATTTTGTTATCTATTTCTTATTATTAATTTATCCGAACAGAAGTATTCCTTCTGTTTTTTTATTTGTTTTCTGAAATAAATAATGTAAAATTTAACTAGGCAATAAGCTTATCTAAGGGAAATAAAAATAAGGAATATTATATGAAAAAATTAAGTGTTTTGGCAGTTTCATTAGCAACCTGTGGTATTTTTGCTATACCTTTAGGCGCTATATCATGCCATAAATTAACTCCTGAAAAACCATTACCAAATTCGATAAATAATAATGGTGTATCAAACAACGACAATAACACAAACTCTAATACCAACACAAACAATAAAACACCTACTTTGGTAGATAATTCAAACGATAATTCAAATAATAACAGCAATACGGCTGTGTTAAAAGATGAAAGCGAATTGCAAGAATTAGATCCTGATTTTGCTGAATGAGCTTCAAGAGGCAGCAATATATTAACTGTTCAAAACGGAAATAAAGAACAATTAATATCTTCTATAAAAAGTTCAGATCTTTACTATTCATATTCGTCTAATAAAATAGGGTTAAATCCAAAAGACAAGAAAAAGGTAGATTGAAAAAATATACCATATTTAATTGAGTTTATTAGTGTTCCACCTAGAAACTATCAATTGGCCGCTCCTGTCGAATCACCATATACCAATTCAAATAATAAAATTAAAATAAATAGTAAACTTGAATATGAAATAAGCGGAAATAATCTAATTGTTAAATATCGAATGATTAAATATCGTAATTCAGATGAACCACTAATTAGCAAAAATATTTACACTTCTACAATAAATTTAGAAATAAGTGCTTTAAGTAATTCTAATATTGAAGAAACTAATACAAATGCAGATACCAACGCAAACAATAACCATGAGCATAATAATTCAAATGGCACTCCATTTAATGGGGCAGCTTTAACTTTAAATAAAAATACTGAAATAAGATACAGTAATAAAAATATGAATTTTTATGCTTCTTTGGAAGGTTTGAGCGGTCAGGCGCTAAGAGAAGGTTTATTCAGTATACAAAAAGCGAATAGAAACAAGACTGGTAGCTATAATGATTTATTCAAAACTTACGAAGATGCTTTTGTTGATAAATACTATGAAAAAGACGGATCTGTTTTAGATATTTATGAAGAAAATCCACAGGGTAAAGATACTTATATTCAATGACATGGTAAATATCGTGATACCGGAAATGCCGAAGGAAAAGGTATGAACCGCGAACACTTGATAGCTCAAAGTTGATTTAGTCAACAAGCACCAATGAGAAATGATGCTCATCATGTATGGCCTACAGATAAAAAAGTCAATGCATGACATGGAAATTATCCTTACGGAACAGTTAAAACTCCGAAAATAATATCTGTCAACGGAACCAAAATTGGCGATTCAGTAGAAGATGGCAGACCCGTTGCAGAAGTAATTGATGAATTCAAAGGCGATGTTGCTAGAGCCCATTTATATTTTGCTTTCACATACAGAGATAAAAATTTGTATAATAATGAATCGGCTAACAGATTTTTTGTAAGAAATAGACTGGGCTTAGCTGAAATAAAAGATAAATTTAAACAAACAATGCTAAACTGGGCAAAAAGTGACAATATATCTCAATTTGATATTGATAGAAATAATGGTATATACAAACACCAAGGAAATCGCAATCCCTTTATTGACTATCCAGAATTAATTGATGTTGTATTCAATGGCAATAATGATTTTGTTTTCCATAATAAAGGTTTCGCAACTGAATTAGTTAAAAAATAATTATAAAAATGGTCAGCTCATGCTGATTATTTTTTAAAAAATAAAAGATATAAAAATAAGCATATAATATATTGAAAGGAGTTTTATGATGAAAGAATATATTAAATATCAACAAGACAAAGATGAATTTAAATCAATGATAAATCATATAGCAAATTTATGTGCAATACCATCAGTAAGTATTGAAGGAGAATCTGAAGACTATCCTTTCGGAAAAGAAGCTAATAACGCGCTTGACTATGCTTTAAATTTAGCTAAAGAATTCGGTTTTAATACATATAAAGACGTACAAAACCGTTATGGATTTGCAGAAATAGGTTCAGGAGATAAAATAATCGGAATTTTAGCTCACCTTGATGTTGTTCCAGCTGGTGATGAATCTCAATGAAATACATCAGCTTTCGTACCAGTTATTACTGATGATGCCGTAATTTGCAGAGGAAGTTTGGATGATAAAGGACCAAGCATCATCAATCTATATGCAATGAAATACATTTTGGATAATAACTTAATTAGCAGTGAATGAAAAATTAGAATTATTTTTGGTATTTCTGAAGAAACCACAATGAAATCAATGAAATACTACTTAGCAGATTTTGGAGCTCCTTATATTTCTTATACGCCCGACGGAGAATGACCATTAATTTATGCCGAAAAAATGGTATACCATGTTAACTTAGAATTTCCAAAAATTGAAGGAGTTAGTTTAGATGCTGGGGATGTTGTCAACCAAATTCCAGATAGCGTGATTTTAAAATACCAAAATAAACAAATGACAATTAAAGGTATTGGTGGCCATGGATCAACTCCCGAAAAAGGAGACAATGCCGTTATTAAAGCAATTAAGATGTTATATAACATCGATTCAAAATTAAGAGAAAAACCATTAATTAAGTTTGTGATGGATAATTTATCAAAAGGCAATTATGAATTAAATAATATTTTTAAAAACTATGCTGATTTTTCGGGAAACTTATCGGCTAATCTGGGCATGGTTAGAACTTATCAAGATAAATACATTATGTCTTTTGATTTAAGAGTTCCGGTTACTCACAGTGTTGGAGAAGTTACTGACACATTATTAAATTATTTAGAAGACCATTTTGAAGGCGACGTTAAGATGCATTTAGTTGGAAGTAAAAATCCTAAATACATAGATATTCAATCTAAGCTAGTAACAATTTTAATGGAAACCTTCAATGAAGCCTTGAACGTTAAAGAAGTCCCTTTAGCAATTGGCGGTGGAACATACGCTAGATTAATTGACAGCTGTGTAGCATTTGGTTCAACTAAATATATGCACTTAATGCACGGACCAAATGAATACTTTACATTCAAAGAAATCAAAGAATCGCTTGAAATTTACATTAATGCCCTAAATAGATTACAAGATTATGATAAATAAGCAACTTGGTTTGCTTATTTTTATTTTTACAATATATAATATTGAATTATGGCACGAATAAGAATAGAAAAATTTATTGCTGACACAACCTCATTAACTCGTAAAGAAGTTAAAAAAATAATGGATGAAGGTTTCATCACAGTTAATGGAGAAACAATTCGCCGCTCAATCAGCATTGATACAAACGACGAAGTGCGCATGTATGATGAAGTATTGACATACGAAAAATATCAATATTATATGATGAATAAACCTAGTGGTTATATTACAGCAAATCATGATAGATTTGATCCAACGATATTTGATTTGGTACCTGAGTTGCGTAGCAAAAAACTGTTTGCATACGGGAGACTTGATAAAGACACTGAAGGACTTTTAATTATTAGCAACGATGGTGAGTTGGGACATAGATTATTGAACCCAAAATACCACGTTCCAAAAACATATTATGTTGAAGTTGACAAATCATTTGATGAAGAAATTAAAAATCATTTTCCAAAACCAATCAAAATTGGAGCTGATGAAATAATATATGATTACAATTTTGAATTTATTTCTGATACTGAGTGTTTATTGACCATAAAAGAGGGCAAATTCCATCAAGTAAAACGAATGCTAGAATTTTTTAAATATGAAATTATTTATCTAAAAAGACTAACATTTGGACCGCTTACTTTAGATGAAAATTTAGAACCTGGTGAAACACGCAAATTAAGTGACGAAGAAATTAAACTATTAAAGAAAAATATCTAAACTGCTATATGCAGTTTTTATTTAATTTTAATTTATGTTTTTTTGTTTATAAATCGCGTTATTTTCACAATAAAAAATATATTTTTTATATAATAAATTCACCATGCTATATATTTTTTATAATTCGTTTTCCAAAAGTGGTTCAAATCAACGCAAAATGTACAAAATAGTTTCCGAAGCGGTTAAGGTTTTTATGCAACCTTCGCTTAAGGTAATTGACCTAGTTAAAATAACTGACCCAGCCGTTTTAATTAACGATATGTCTGAAAATGACATAGTATTATTAATAGGTGGTGACGGTACTTTGACCCATGTTGCCAATGAAATTGCAAAATACGATATTAAACCTAAAATATATGCTTATAGGGCTGGTACGGGAAATGACTTTTTGCGTGATTTGTTCACAATCAAAGAATGTGAAATTATTAAAAAGAGATTTTATTACATTTCACCATTCATTAAAAATCTGCCAACAGTAAAAGTCAACGAAGAAAAAATGAAATTTTTAAATGGGGCAGGATTTGGAATTGATGCTTATATTGCAAAATATGTAAATGAAGAAAAGAAACGAACAGGGCATGCTTCATTTTTAAAAACGGCATATAACGCTTTCAAAACGTTTAAAACTTATGATAAATTGAAAATAATAGCTGATGGTCATGAATACATTTTTGAAAATGTTTGAGTTATCAGCATAATGAACGGAAAATATTACGGTGGCGGCATGAAAATTGCTCCAAATGCTAATCGTGAAGGTGATTATTTAAGCATTACAATAATTCACAATATTAGCAAATATCATTTACCGCTATTATTTTTATCAGTATATAGTGGCAAACATATAATTTATAAAAAATACGTTAAACAAATTTTTGCAAAAAATATTAAAATTGAATGTCCACAAATTGAATTAAGTCAGATTGATGGCGAAACATACCCCGTTCAAAAGAAACTATGTATTTGTCAAAAATAAAACAAAAAAACTAGAACTATTTATGATTGTTCTAGTTTTTTTCTATTTTCTTAACATTGCTTTTTTAGCTTCTTTTGGCGGCAATATCATTTCAAATGTATTAATTTGGTTGTTCTTTGCTCTTCTTTTGTCAACAGCCATTACTATTAATTTATATACGAAATAAATTGGAATTAATACTAAGGGCAAGGCAAGCCCGTATGCAATTAATACAGGTGTGTGAGCTAGGTTTTCATATCCATTGAATACTAACGCGATTTGTTTTACAAAAGCTACTAAAATTAAAAAGGCTAATGAGAATATTACAGATGCATAAACTTTTCAATAGAATAATGGATTCGACATAATAATAGGTTTTTTAGACATTAAATTAATTGAGTTAAATGTCGCAGTAATACCTAAGATTAAAAAGGCCATCGTTGAACCTGCTCTTAAAATTTCATCCGCTTTATTTATCATCGGAATTGTTGAATCATTCAAGACATATAATGCCCCTAAATAATATCCAACCATTGATAAAACACCAACTAAAATACCTTGTCATAAAGTATTTCATCCCATGCCGCCAGCAAAGATTGATTCATATTTTGAAATAGGACGGCGATTCATATAATTTTCTTTTGAATCTTGTAATCCCAATGCAATAGCAGGGAAGCCATGAGTGAATAAATTAATTCACAATAATTGTGTTGCTGAAAGAATATAGATTTCTTTGCCATTCATTACAGCTTTTCATTCGCCTGATGAAAAAATAGCTTTAAATACGAATAATCCTAAAAATACTAAAATAATTTCAGCAATTGATGTAATCAGTAAGTTTTGAATAACGTTTTTGATTTTTTGATATACTGAACGTCCGTTTTTAACCGCACTAACAATAGTAGCAAAATTATCGTCTGCTAAAATCATGTTAGCCGCTTGTTTAGAAGCTTCAGTACCGGTAATACCCATTGCACAACCAATGTCAGAAACTTTTAATGCAGGCGCGTCATTAACACCATCACCAGTCATCGCAACTACTTGTTTGCGCGCTTGTCAAGCCTTAACAATTCTTAGTTTGTCTTCAGGTTTAACCCGGGCATATACTGAATACTTATCAATATTTTTTGCCAAGTCTTCATCAGAAATATTATCAAGTTCTAATCCAGTAATTGCCAAATCACCTTCTTGATAAATTCCTAATGATGTCGCTATTGCTTTGGCAGTGTTGATATTATCTCCAGTAATCATAACTGGTTTAATGCCAGCGTGACGACACATTTCGATCGCATCTTTTGCAGTTTCTCTTGGTGGGTCAATCATCGCTACCAAACCGTTAAATGTTAAATCATTTTCTAATAGTTTTTGCGCATCATCTTGTGGCATTGCCATCAAATTGTTTAATTCGTTATCGCTGATTTCTTTAGATGCAATCGCTAAAACACGATATGCATTCATTGCTCATCTTTCGTTAACTTCTTCAGTTTCTTTTAATTCATTATCGCTTAAACTACTGCAGTGTTTAATCAACACATCGGGCGCACCTTTAACAACAACAATATTTTTATTATTTATTTTGTTAATTGTGGTCATCATTTTACGATTAGAATCGAATGGAATAACCATTAATCTTGGATTTTTTTCCGTTATTAAATTTTTTGTTTTATATTCTGAATATTGTTCTAATGAATATAAAAAAGCCGCTTCAGTTGGATCACCTGTTACTTTATATTCGCCACCTTCTTTAACTAAGTTAGCTTCAGAACATAGTGAACCATATTCGATTAATTTTAAATATTTATCTTGAATTCAACCGGTAGTTTGCATTTCTTCAGAAGAGGCATATAAATTAACAATAGTCATTTTATTTTGTGTTAATGTACCAGTTTTATCCGAACATATAACCGCACAACTTCCTAATGATTCAACTGCCATTAAATCTTTAACAATTGCTCTTTTCTTAGCCATTCTTTGAACGCCGATTGCTAAAATAATTGATGAGAACGCAATCAATCCTTCTGGTATAGCTGCAACTGCTAATGATATAGCGTTAACAATTGTTGTACTTCAGAAAATTGTTGAACTAAATGAACTTTTTGAAATTGCTTGGAAAATAATTTGTACCAAGATACTTGCAATAAATAATCCTAAACCAGCGTATCCAAATATTTTTCCCAACTTATTAATTTTTATTTGTAACGGACTTAGGCTTTCTTCTTGTTTATTAACTAAACTTGAAATCTTGCCTAATTCGGTATCTTGACCAATTTCACTTACAATGAAATATCCAGTACCGTTGGCAATAATTGATGAAGAGTATAACATAAACTTACGTTCAGCAATAGGTAAAGATAAATCTCTTTTTACAGTGTAATCTTTTTCTGTTGGTTCACTTTCACCTGTTAATGAACTTTCAATTGAAGTCAAGTTTGAGCTGAATAATAAATAACCATCAGCCGGAACAACATCACCGGCTTCAACTAACACGATATCTCCAACTGTTATTTCAGATGATGGGATAGTAATTAAATTTTTATTTCTAATAACTTTAGCTTGTAATGGACTTAATTTTTTAAGTGCATTTATTGCTTGTTCACTTTTTATCTCTTGTACAGCCCCGACGAGCGAATTAGTTAAAACAACAAATAAAATAATTGAAGGCTCAATGAATTCTATTAGTAAACGATAGTTATCATCTTTTCAATTTCAACCAGTTTGAACACCATTTACAATTGCTAAAATGTAAGACAAAACTGAAGCACAAAGCAAAATGATAACCAGCAAGTCTTTAAACTGTGCTAAATAAACTAAAAATGGATTTAATTTTTTTGCGCTTTGAAGTTCATTAGAACCAAATTTACTTTGACGCAAAGTAACTTCTGCATCGTTCAAGCCATCTTTTAAATTGGTTTGTAATAAGTCATCAGTTACTTGGGGTCTTATTGCTTCAACTGTTTGTTTTTTAGTCATCTTTTCTCCTTTCTCAAATTAATTTTTTATATTTTAATAATACTTATTAAAAATATACTTAAATTGTACTATTAATTTTTTATTTAAAACTGAAAAAGAAAAAACCAATAGCTTGCGCTACTGGCTTTTATAAATTAACTATCTACGAGCGTCTGCGTATGTAGCTAGGATTAAGTCGTTTAATTCAGCTTTTTCTCTTAATTCAGCTAATTTGCATGGACATCAATCAGGTTTTTCACATGGACAAATGTTTCCTGAAAGAACTCTGTCGTATTTCTTCTTGTTAGCAACTGCGATTGCTTTTTCAATTGGGGTTGAAGCGAACATAACTATTAAGTAGAAGATAAATAATACTGATGTTGCTGCATAACCGGTTAATGCATCGGTTAACTCTGCTTTAACTTTTGCATCACCTAATGAGTATTTAACTGCGGTTATTCCAGTTGAAATGAATGGGTCGATAACTAGGAAGAACATTGTTAATAAGATGATAATTACTGATGTGTAACCTGCTCAGATGGTGTGTTTGTTTTCTTGAACAGCAATAAAGTGTTGTTTTCTGTTTTGAATTGCACCAACGATAGCAGCACAGATGAATGCGAATGCGAATACAGCCATTCAGTTTGCCATCAAGTCTGAGAATGTTAATAAGTTATCAATCTTGTATCCGTAGTCAGTTGTGTATCCTCCACCGATGTAAGCGTATGAACCTATAGCGGTGAAGATAACCATGATTGGTAATGAGATGAATAGACAGAATAGAGCACCAACGATAGGTGTTTTAGAGTGTTTTAAGTATCTGTATGCTTTAACAGGTACAAACATTTCTCCTTCTTTAATTAAGTCTTCAACTCATCTAGTTGCTCAAATTGAGAAACCATTTAAGATACCGATAACACCGATTGAGATCATGATGTTAATTACACCAAATACTCATCCTGCGTTCTTTTTAGCAAGAGCGTCACCAAATCCGTAGAAACCACCATCAGTTCCACCTAAGGTCATAGCTGTAGCAATAACGATGTATAACACGGTCATGCTTGATAGACCAATAACTAGAGCTGCTGGAGTTTTTTCTGGGTTTTTCATTTCTGTTTGCATACCAGCGGTTACGTAGAATCCGTCGAATGCGAAGAAGATACCACCTAGTGAAGCAAATACAGCTAGGAATGGTGATAATCCTAAAAAGCTAGTTGAAGTTTTATCAAATAGACTTTGTGCTGTAACAGCATGTCAAATAGGTTGATTTTCTTTAACGTTTACTCCTGTAAAGTAGAATCCTATGATAATAATTGCAACAATAGGAATGAATTTTACAGATGTAATAATTCAGTTTTGAATGTTTCCAGCACGGCTGCTGATACCGCTAGAGAAGATCATTCATAATGTAATAGCTAGACCAATTGCAAAGTAAATTCATGGTGCAGCTGTTGATCCACCAAAACCAACGTGTTCGTAGCCAACGAAACCTGCAAGACCATCTTGGAATTGTACGATTACGTAGTAAGGCATGAAGAAGTAGGTGAATGGTAGGTATAGGTAGGTCATGAAGAATTTGTTTCCTTTGTACAAGTATAATGTACTAAAGGCTTTGGTTCAACCGATCATACCTAAGTTGTCGTTACGTCCAGAAGCAACTTCAACTAAAGCAAGAGCCATTGTGATAACTGCGAAACCTGCAATTAATCAAACAATCATAGCTCAAACAACGTTGTTTGCTGAGTTTACAAGAACTGATTTAGATCTTAGGAAGATACCAACACCAATTGATGAACCCAAAACAACTAAGATAGCTGAAAAGAAGCCAATCTTTTTCTTAGGACTTGAAGTAACAACTAATTGTTCTTCGGCCATTAGATTTCCTTTCTATAAATATATATAAATAAAATTCGAACTTTAGATACACCAACATTTATAAAAATTATGTCCCTCTAAGATGTATCCGATAAAATTATATAATATATATAAAGAAATCGATTTTATTATTTAAAATAAATCAAAAAATTGAGTATAAAAGGAATAAAAAGATGAAAAAGATAACAATTGTTATTGATATGTTGAGTGGTTTTGCAAAAAAAGGCGCCTTGTCTTCGCCTCTTATAAACGCAATAATTAAACCAATGGCCGCTTTTTTAGAGACTCGAATCAACGTTGATAATATATTCATTTGTGATGCCCACAGTGCAAACGATATTGAAATGCAATCATATCCAATACATTGCTTAAAGGGAAGCGAGGAAGCCGAAGTTGTCTCTGAACTTCAAAAATATGTAAAACAAATTGTTCACAAAAACTCAACTAATGGATTTTTTGAAGTTTCGAAGCAAATCTGAAAAGAATACGATGAGTTTGAAATCATAGGATGTTGTACCGACATTTGCGTTATGCAATTTGCCACAACACTTAAAACCTATTTAAACATGCTTGGCGAAAATAAAAATGTTATTATATATAAAGACTTAGTTGCTACATTCGATTCACCTTCACACAAAGCTGATGAGTATCAAAAAATGGCGCTTTCACTAATGGAAAACGCCGGGATAATTATTAAATAATTTTATTTTCTATTACGTTTTTAAACGAGCGAAAGTACTTGCATAAAAGCATATAAGTATGTGATTTATTCAATTTCATATGCTTATTTTTTTTATTAAAATCTAATAAATATTCATTGTACTCGTTTCATAAATCTTCATTATGGGCAATATCATATAAAAAATCTGTAATTTGAATTTCTGTTCCGAACATTTTTTCAGAACGTAAAAATTTAATTAAATTATCATAGATTTTTATAATTGCTTTGCGGTTCGTATGATATTCTAAATTAACATAATTCGATTTTTCGCCAATACCAAATAATTCAAATAAGTTAACATTCAAATGAAATGGCGAAAAAGTAAAAATTAAGTCTCGGTTATACAATCATATATAAGTTGGATTAGTAAACTTAGATTTTGCACTTTCGTATAGAAAGTTTATTTTTTTATAAAGTTTAAATTCATATTTATTTTTTGCGCCACGCGTTTTGTGTTTTATTAAACTAAGCAATGTTTGACTATCAGCTCACATTGGTATATTCAAATATCTATAATAGTCAAATATCAAAGTTTTGCTTGGTATTCGATTTTTTTTAAATCAAGTGATGTTTCAATTATAAGAATCATAAATATCAGAAAAATTTTCAATCTTATTGAGATTTGTAATCTCATATTTGTTTCAATTTTCAATTAATTCTAAAGCTTTTAAATATTCAATACTTTTAACTTCATTTTTTGAATTTTTATGAAGAACTTTAAGGCAATGTACATAACTTTCTTGACTTAATTGCTTATTAATTACTCCTTTAGTATAAGGGTTATTTTTTATTCATCTTTCTTTTAATGAAATGGTATTTTTATCTACTTCATGAAAGTATTTTTGAAGTTCATTTGTTTCGAGAAAAATATTGTTTTTTCAAATATTAATTTTTTCTAAAAACTGATACTTGTTTTTGGTCCATTTATTAAATAAAATATTAAATAAATTTTTGCCGTCGAATTCCAAGCATTTGAATACAGAGTCGAGTTTTTTATATTTTAAATATTTGTCTATAAACTTTTGTTGTAATTCTTTTTTAATAATGCCCTTATCACGTTGGTTATGCAAGTTTATGTAAAATACACAATCTTGTTTAAGCGCATAGTTAACAAATTTTGTGTAATTTTTAAGATATAAACTTTTAATATTTTTATCATTACTATATTTTTTTTCTTTTTTTAAAAGTAATCTTGAAAATTTATTTCAGTTTCATTTTTTAGAATCATTATATGCGAAAAAATCGGCTTCTTCAACCTCAATATAAACTCATTTATTAACGTTTCCAGGCGATAACTGGATCAATATTGGTATTTGATTTTTTATAAACCCTCAATTCCTTATTACATTTAAATTATATTTTAATATATATAAATGCGCATCCAATATTTTAATTTTTACCTTAAAACAAAAAGAATTTTACTTTCCAACGTTATTTTTCTTCGTCTAATCCATAAATTTTATTTTAAAATAAAAATTCCGGATTGTGTTTTCCGAAATTTTTCAATTATTTTTGAAATGAAATTAATTTATTTTTTAAAAATTTTTTTACCCAATTTTACATAGGCATTAACTTTCTCGTCTAGTACTTTAAATGCTTGATTATAAATATCGGGTGAATATATATCAACGCCTGCATCTTTTAAAATTTGTGCTGGTCAGTCTCTATCACCGGCGCTTAAAAATCTGTTAACATAATTTTCTAAAGCCGGTTTGCCTTCTTCTTTGTATTTTTGGAAAAATACATTAGCAACAATGTATCCTAATGCGTATTTATATACATAGAAATAGTAATAGAAATGAGGTACCATAACACCATAAACATTGGCTGGTTCGCCCATTTTAGTTTGTTCTGGTTCCATTGAGTATTTTTTAGCATTATCAACATATAATTTTTCTAATGCTTCATAAGTATTCATAGGTTCATTTTGGTCAATCATGTTGTATAGTTCAAACTCATAATTTGATCATTGGGTTTGACGTAAAACAGTCCCAATAAAATCGCCAATACTTTCTGATAGTAAATAGAATTTTTCTTCGTCTGATTTAGCTCTTTCGATTAAGTAATCATTTAATAATAATTCATTAAAAATTGAAGCAATCTCAGCTAAGAAAATTGGATATTGTGATCTAAACACAGATTGATTTTTATCTGAGTAGTATGAATGCATTGAGTGACCCATTTCATGGCATAGTGTACCAACCGCATTCAAGGTTCCATCGAAGTTCATTAAAATGTATTTTTTATCTAAACCATATGAACCGCCAATTGAGTATGCACCACTGCGTTTTGATGGCACGTTCATGTAGTCAACTCATCTTTCTTTAACAGCTTTTTTAACGACTTCGGGGTACTCGTATGGCATAACTGAAGTAATGTCGATTAAGATTTGTTGTGCTTCTTCTACTGAATATTCTGATTTAACTTTAACTAAATCAACTGCTCCGTCTCATTTTTCCATTTTTTTGCCAAATTTAGCTTTAAAAAATTGTTTGTGAGCACGGTGATATTTTCTGAATACTTCCATGTTGTTTTGTACTGATGAATAAATAATTTCTAATAATTTTTTATCAACATGGTCTGCACTTAAAATTGAGTCTAAAGATGATGAATATTTACGATATAATGCTTGGACTGAAATTTCTTTAATATGTTGATATAACATTTTTGAAAGTGATTGTTTGTGTTTTAAATAAGCACCTGAATAATTTAAGTAAGTTTCTTTTCTTAATAAGGCATCATTACTTTTTAATAAAGATAATCTTGTTCCTTCAGTGATTTTGTGTTTTTTGCCTTTTGAATCGGTTGCAAAACCGTAATCAATTTCACTATCGGTTAATACTGAAAATAATTCTTCTGGGGAAGGATTACCATTTGCGGTGTCATTTAAATAAGTTTCAACTGCATCATCCAATTTGTGATCTAATTCATCTAATGTGGCTTGTAAGTCTTTTTTAACTTCGCTTAATACAGGTTCATTTAATCAACTTTCAATTTTAGCTCTATGCTGCGCGATACGGTTAGTTTCTGAGCCTAGTTTTTTAGCATATTCTGCTGATTTTGAATCGAATTTAGCTAGCAATGTGTTAGTTTCAAAGTCAACAATGTTAGTGTTTAATTTATTTGATAAATAGTTACTTACTTTATTGCCTAAAATTGCCATTTTTGCTGATACTTTTAAATAGTCTTCGTAGTTTTTTAGCGTTTCATATTTACTGTCTTTTACTTTAATAATAATGTCATATAACTTAAAGTATTCATCTTCAAGCTCCTGATATGTTTTAGAACCTAAGATGTCATCTAAATCTCATTTTAAATTTTCATCAACTTCTGAATATGAATTAAATTTTTTGATTTTAGCCATTATTTTTCCTCTTCTATATAAATTAAGTGATTGATTTCATATGGTAGTCTTTCACGTGCTTCTTTAAAGCCACCTAATTCCATTAATACGATAATTTTAGAAACAATCACGCCTTGATCTTCTAGTAATTTAGTTATTGCTTCTAATGTTCCCCCGGTAGCTAAAACGTCGTCAATAATAACTGCTTTTTGTCCAGGTTTTACTAATCCTTTTTGGATTTCTAAAATATTTCTTCCGTATTCTAGCCCATAATCACAACTAATTACTTCACCAGGTAATTTACCTTTTTTACGAACCATAATAAAAGGTTTAGCTAACTTAGCTGCAACTGGGGTTCCGAATAGAAAGCCTCGAGCGTCTGGTCCAACAACGATATCAGCATCTTTAGCCATTTCGGCCATTTTATCAATTGTGTAATGTAAGGCTTCTCCGTTTGCCAATAATAACGATATATCTTTAAATTTAACTCCCTTTATAGGAAAGTCTTCAACTGTTCTAATTAATGATTTTAATTCCATAACAATAAAATAATATATGCTTTTTGCTTTTATTATTAAGAAAGGGCGAATTTTTTATTAATTTACGTAAAAAAACAATAATATTGATAAAATAAAACCGGAATTATTAAAAATAATTTTCTTACGTTTCAAAAGATAATTTGGAGGACTTATGAATAAAATTAACTTTTTTGCATTAGGCGGATTAGATGAAAATGGTAAAAATGCTTATGTTTTAGAAATCAATGGCAAGCTTTTTATTATTAACTCAGGGACTAAAGTTCCAATCAATTCACATAATGGAATTGATACATTAATATGTAATTACGAATTTTTAGAAAAAAGACAAAAAGACATCGTTGGTTTATTTTTAACTGATGTTCATAATGATACTTTTTCAGCAATTCCTTGATTATTAATGAAAATTAAAAAGATCAAAATTTTTACAAGCGCTTTTAACAAAATCGTTTTATTAGACCGGATCTCAAAATATAATATTGAAAATTCTGAATATGAAGTTAGAACAATTAATAGTCCAATGACTTTCGGAGATGTTAAAGTAACTTCATTTGATTTAGCTGGTGGATTGCCTGGTCAATTGGGTTTTAATTTTGAATATGAAAAAGGCAATATTTTGTTTATGACTAATTTTGTTCATGGTGACTTAGGTCCTTATGGTAAAACCGACATCGAACAAATCAAAAAAATTGTTGATAATGGTAAAGAGTTACATGCTTTAATTATGGATTCGGGACATTCAGCATATCCTGGTAAAAGTATTGATAAATTATGAGTTTCGAGAAAAATCGAATACAAATTTAAAGAAACACCAGAAGATAATCGTATTATCGTTGGTCTATACGATGAAGACATGATAACGGCGCACGAAGTTTTAATCTTGGCAAAACGTTATCGTCGTCCTGTTATTACTTACGGACGCACATATTCGCAATTAATTAATTTAGTTGCTAAAATTAACCCCGATTTACAGTGACCAGAATTTATTGATTACCGGGCAGCAAACGATGTTAAAAATGCAGTTATTTTAGTTACTGGAGCGATTGAAAGGTTGTATCTAAGATTCATTAGAATAGCTTCTAATAATGATGTATATTTAAAATTAAGATCAGATGATGCTGTAATTGTAATAGCACCACCAGTTAATGGACTTGAAGTTAACTATGCTTTAACATTAGATGAAATTGCAAGAAACACAGCTAATCTAATCGAATTAGGGGCAGATCAATATTATGCATGTAATCCCGCTAAAGAAGACATTCGTGAAATTATTAAAGCTTTAAAACCAAAATATTTCATTCCTGTTCAAGGTTTATATCGTTATTTAGTTGTCGCAACCCAAATAGCAAGAGAAGCTGGAATGAACATGGGAAATTGTTTAGTATTACAAAATGGACGGGTTGCAGAATTCGATGATTTAGAATTAGTTAACCAAAAACACGGGATCAGAAGTGTTGGTGATGTAGTAATTGATGGATTTGGTATTGGTGATATTTCACACGAAGTTATTAATGAAAGAGAAAATTTGGCACGTGATGGCGTGATTGGTCTAAGTTCACTAATTGACTACAAAAAGAAAAAACCAATCAACGAATTACAAATTGCATCGTACGGAATTATCACAAAAGACAATAAAGAAATAATTCATAAAATAATTAATGACTTATTTAAAAAAGAATTTGAAGATAAAACTGCATCTGAAATTGATTTAAAAGAAATACAAGAAAAATTAAGAAAAACAATTAAAAGAAAAATATCAAAAGTTATTGAAAAAGAACCAATGGTTGTTATTACTTTATATGAAATTTAATAACTAAAAATTAGGTGATTATATGGAAAACATGGAAAAGAATAGTGTAAAACTGACAAAGACAGTAAAAGAAAAACAATACTATGTCACAAAAGACGTTATCTTTTTGTGAACATTATTAGCACTTTTAACTGTTTTTTTCATAGTTATTTCTTATTTAAACATTAAGGGTTTAACAACAATTCATTCATATACCCTTAATGTTTTGTTAGGAATGTTCTCAATACTTTTCTATGTTTTTTTATTACTATTATGTATTAGTAAGATTTTCAAACTCAAAAAAACATATTCATTCGGGGCATTCCATTATAGTCTCGGAAGGTTATTATTTTTCTTCTTTGCAACTATGGTATTGGGGACAATGATTTACTATACAACTCAAATGAAGGGCTTGTCATATAATGCTAAAAATGTATTCCCAGTTGTATTTAAAAAATGATTTGCTTTATTTAAGGGAAATGGTGAACAACCTTTATTGCCATTCCGTTACACACCAGGCGTAATTGGAACATTTATATTTTGTATCTTTACTTTTTTGGGTAGTAAAGCAGGCTTGGCAATTGGATATATCCTTTCAATAATAATATTAGCAATTGCAATTGGTTTATTCTTTATTGATGATAATCATTTCAAATTAATGAGCCTTTCAAAGAAAAAAAGAGAAGCAGCAAGGGCTAGAATCAAAGAGAAAAAAGCAACTGATATTCGTATTAAACGAAATACTAAAATTAATCAAGAAAATATTGAATCTATCATTGTCAAATCTGATGAATTATCAAATCACAAACTTAAAAAATCAAAAGAAATAACAAAAGACACTATTCAGGATAAAATCGAAGAAACAAATCAAAACATTGCTGAAAATGCATTTGAAGACATTGCTGATTTTTCAGTAATAGAAGATAATAAAAATGATATTGTTGAAGTCATTGAAGAAAAAAAGGAAGATGTTTTAATAGATTCAAATATTAAATTTGATGAAGACCCTTTTGAAAACGCTGAAATTGACAGATTGCCAGAAGAAATTAAAAAAGAAAAACCAGTCAGCGAAGCAGAAATCGAAAACTATGTTTCAAAATATGAAACACAACCTCTTGAAACTGAAGAAATTGCCATTTCAAGTCAAGAAAAAGATTCTGACCTCATTGAAGAAATCATTGTATTAGATGATGAAAAACCTCAAGCTAGCGAAGAAAGTCATAATGAGATTTCAGAGCATATTTTAGAACATAAAAATAATATAGAAGATACTAAAAATAAAACCAATAAAAAACGTTATTCGGTTATTGAAGATGAAATTGACTTTTTTGAATAATTTAGAGCCTAATCGGCTCTTTTTTATTGCATAAGTTTTATATAATATTAATTAAGGAGAATAATATAATGGAAAGTAAAAAAGAAAGATTAGAAATTAATTACGACGAAGTTTATAGAGACCCGGGAAATAAATTTCACGCTCAAGTAATGAGCAATATTCACAAAGCTGTTGAATTAGCTGTTAAAGATAACATTCGTGCGCATGTAAGTGACGAGACAATTAACGAATATAAAGCCAATTATGACAAGATACTAAGTTTAAAAGAAGAAATAAAAACAAGAAAGAAAGCCGATGGCATTACTGCTAAAAAAGTTGGTAATGTGTTTATAATAATTTTCAGTTGCTTGCTTATTGGTCTTTGTTTTTTAAGCTTTTTATTAAAAAATAAAAAAATAATCAAGGCATTTAATGAATTTGAAAAAGATAGACAAAAAATCATTGCAGAGACTATGGAAAAAAATATTAAAACTTTGGTTTCGGTATTCTCTAAAACGACAATGCAAGAATTAAAAGATGATATTTTAAGATATTTAAAAATCACAAAAACGCAAAATTTAGATTTTAAAGAAATACTTCCTTTAGTACAAAGCGAAGCGAATTTTGCAAGCTTATACTCAACCAATAAATATGATTTAAGAAATTCTTATTTCTATGACATTTTATACTCAGTTCTTGAATATAGAATTGTAACAACATCTGCCTCAATAACGATTTCTCAAACTAATAGTGAAGGCGAAACATATTCTAAAACCCTTACCGGATATCATTATGAAAAAACGCCATTTGTTGATATAAAACAAGCCACATTAATACCTACTAATTATTTACCTAAATTAGTATTTTTACAAACTAGAAATACATTCAATCAAAAAGCTTATGAAAAGAAAGTTAAAAAGGGTGAATTTGTTTTAGAAAAACCTGAATTTTATAAATATTACAACCATGATTTCAATGACCAAATTAGCTATTTAACTTATTTTCAAAATATTACCCAAGATAAATACATTGAATTAGCTCATTATTTTGAAACTAAAGTTCCTAACCTACCAATGCCAAAACTAAATAAATACGGGACTGCCTTAGTTGAAGATAGAATGTTTAATTCTACTTTGCTTCTTTATAGCACCGTGCATAACTGAGCGTTGCAATACATCCCACAAGATGAGCCAATTACATTAGATTATATTGTCAATATTCTTGCTGATGTTATTATCAAAAATTTAGAACCACAAATTTTAACCTTAACATTAGGTTTTGCTAATAAATATATCGCTTCAGAAAACTATGAAAAATTAGGCGATAGTTACATTTCGACATACAAGGATTTGGATCAAATCGATGATTCTGTTTATACCAATAGGATGTATTTATTAAACAGAATTATTGGAAACCGTTCGTATAGTCTATTCACCCATCCACAGGAAAAAAACGCAATATATGAATTCAAAGATACAAATGAAACAAATAACCGCGTTGTTAATGAACAAAGTTTATCAATGAAGTCATTTTATGGTGTTGATATGATTGATACAGTATATGTCGAAGGTTATGCTATTGATGTTCCGTTCCGTCGTTTCTATCCATTCGAAGAAATTAAAAAGACTTTATATTCGATGAATTACCATTTCTCAACGCCTGGTGCAAAACTATATGCAAACGATACAAATAATTTAATTTATGATGTGCCTAATCCAACTAACGACGAACAATATTATGCTGATTTAATCAAAAAAAATAGCATTAGTTACAACATTCAAGCGGCTGAAAAATCGGATGAATTAGAAGATGCTATAATGACAGTTAATTTCATTTTCGATCGTTTTCCATTTTTAAAAAATAATTGTAAAATCGAAATAGATGATGTTGCTTTAGCTATTTATATAAACGACATAAGTATTGTAGAAAACAATAATTATCAATTAAATAGTTTAGAAGCTGAATTAAAACGTCTATGAGGCTTAAAATAACCCAAATATAGAGTATAATATTTAAATAAAATAAAAGGAGATTATTATGTTATTTGACTCACGTACACAACAAGATAAAGATGGATTTAAACCAAATGTTGACAATTCAATCAAAAAACCACAACCAACAGGATTTGAAAAGTTTTTATTCGTATTATTTTTTATCTTAACTTTAGGAATTTTTGGATTCTGATATTACGCAAGAAAAAATAGACTATATAGAGAAATTAACGAAATCCAAGAAGCTTCTTCAATGATTCAAGCAGCCGAAAAGAAAAGACGTGCAATATTAATTAAACAAATCGATGCTGTACAAGGCTATGCAAAATTCGAAAAAGAAACCCAAACAAAAGTTGCTGAATTACGTTCACAATTAGAAACAATGAATACCGATGATAACGCTACAGTTTTAAAGACAAACTTAGATAGAATTCAAGCCGGATTAAACTTCCAATTCGAACAATATCCAAATTTAAAAGCAGACCGTTTATTTTTACAATTTAATAGCGAAATTGCTTTACAAGAAGATGAAATCTATTCAACAATTAGAATGTACAACATGAAAGTTAACCACTTCAATGGTTCAATATACAGCTTCTGAACTAACTGTGTTGCAGCAAAAATAGGAGCTTATAACCAACCATTATTCCAAGCTTCAGAAACCGAAAGACAAGATATCGATACATCGGCATTAAGAAACATTTAATATATTTATTTAGCAGCCAAAATTGGCTGCTTTTTTTAATGCATTATTTTTGAAAATCAAAGCTTTAAGAGATACCTAAATAATAAAATGGCTTTTTTGGTATAATATTAATATATTTTATATATTAAAAATATTTGAGGTAAACATGAATAAATTAGACGAAGTACATAAATATGAAGAAAATAATATTCAGGTTCTTGAAGGATTAGAAGCCGTTAGAGTTAGACCTGGTATGTATATCGGTTCGGTTGGCGTAAGAGGATTACACCACCTTATTTGAGAGATTGTGGATAATTCAGTCGACGAAGCAATGGCTGGTTTTGCTAATGAAATCGATATTAAACTATATCCAGATAATGTTATTGAAGTAACTGACAATGGGCGGGGAATTCCAACTGGTATTCATCAAAAAACTGGTAAATCGACAGTTGAGACTATTTTAACAGTATTACACGCTGGTGGTAAATTTGATAAATCTACATATAAAGTTTCTGGTGGTTTACATGGGGTTGGAGCCTCGGTTGTAAACGCATTAAGCGATTCGTTTGAAGTTTGAGTTAAACGTGATGGTAAATTACACTATCAAAAATTCTCACACGGCGGATTCCCTGAAAAACCATTAGAAGTTATTGGCGAAGTAGATTTGGAAGATACTGGTACTAGAATTAAATTCCACCCCGACTTTACAATCATGGATAGATTAGACTTCGATTTTGGAACCATTGCAGACCACTCTAAACAAATCGCTTATTTAAACAAAGGTTTAAGAATCAACACTGAAGATGTAGCTAAAAACGATCGTAGGTCATACTGCTTCGAAGGCGGATTAGTTGATTATGTACATGAATTAAATAAGGGCAAAAAATTAGTAAACCCTGATGTTATATATGCAGAAGGAACATTCAAAGATAGAGATCGTGAAGAAAACGGTGTAATAATCGAAGGAAATGAAATCAAAGTTGAAATAGCAATGCAATATAATGAAAGTTACAGCGCTAACGTTGTTTCATATGCAAACAACATTCAAACTGGAGAAGGCGGAACCCACGAACAAGGTTTCTATGACTCATTAGTAAGAATTTATAATAACTATGCCGAAGAAAACAAATTATTCAAAAATAGCAATGAAAAAATTAGCCGTGATGACGTTAAAGATGGTTTAGTAGCAATTATTTCAATTAAACACCCTAACCCAATTTTTGAAGGTCAAACAAAAGGTAAATTAGAAAATAAAGATGCTCGTGTCGCAACAAACAAAATCTTCTCAGAAATTTTTGAAAGATATATGATTGAAAACCCAGACCACGCTAAAGCTATTATTGAAAAATCTCTATTAGCACAACGTTCAAGATTAGCGGCCAACGCCGCTCGCGAAGCGTCACGTAAAAAAGATGGTATTGATATTGGTAACCTACCAGGTAAATTAGCAGACTGCTCAAGCAAAAACGCCGAATTAAGAGAACTATTTATCGTCGAAGGTAACTCAGCTGGTGGTTCGGCTAAAATGGGACGGGACCGTTCAATACAAGCTATCTTACCATTGCGTGGTAAGGTTATTAATGCTGAAAAGAATGCTGTTGTTTCAGTTTTATCAAATAAAGAAATAGCAACCATGATTCACGCTTTAGGTACTGGAATTAGTGACGAATTTAACATCAACAAATTAAAATACCACAAAATTGTTATTATGACCGATGCCGACGTCGATGGAGCTCACATTACTACTTTATTATTAACTTTCTTTTATCGTTACATGCGTCCATTAATTGAATATGGATTTGTTTACATTGCTCAACCACCTCTATATAAAATAACAGCCGGCAAGACTGTTGCTTATGCTTACAACGATGCTGAAAAAGAACAAATTTTATCAACATTAGAAGATCGTAGATCAGTTTCAATTCAACGTTACAAAGGACTTGGGGAAATGGACCCTGAACAACTATGAGAAACAACAATGGACCCAACAACTAGAAAAATGTTGCAAGTTCAAATTGATGATGTTGCTATTTGCGACACCGTATTCTCGACCTTAATGGGCGAAGAAATTGAACCTCGTCATGACTTTATTCAAGAAAATGCTAAATATGCTAATAATATTGATTTTTAGTCGAGGTTAAATATGAAATTATTAGAAAATCAAGGTTTCACAAACAAAACATATCACAACGATGATAAAACCGAGTTCATCAAAATCAAATCATACGATGGGTTTAATCACAAAACTGATTATAAAATTTTAAATGCTTTAGATTTTGTTCCTAAAGTAATTGAAGATACTCCTGAAAAATTAGTTACTGAATGAATTGATGGTCCAATCTTAAGTCCTGCTACTTTAACAGATGACCAACTAAAAGAAATTGGAAAACAATTAATTACCTTGCATAATTCAAAATTAAAATTAGCCAAGGAAAACCAAATTGCCCGTCGTTTCAAGGTTTATCGTGAAATGATTGCTAAATTAGGTCGTAAAATTCCCATATTAGATAAATATTTCAAAAAAATTAATTTATTTATCAAAAACATTGACACTTCAGCTCCAGTTCATAATGATTTATGACTATTCAACATGATTCAAGCTAAAGATAAGATTTATATTACTGACTGAGAATACTCATCAATGGGTGATGTTCATTTTGATTTAGCTTACTTTATTGAATCAAGTGATTTAGATAAAAGACAAGAAGAAATATTCTTTGAAGCTTATGGAGATGATTTTGAACCTAAATATTTATTAATTCACAGAATTATCGTTAACGCTTTAGTTGTTTTATGGATCAACAAACACGAAACCAAACCATTTGATGACTTAAAATATTTAGAAAGGGTCGAAAAATACATGCAATTATATTTGGACACATACCAAATATAATTTTCGTGTTTTAATGCAATAAATATGATTATTAATAATAAAAACTCATTTGCACTTCATCATCACAATAAAAAGAAAAATAGCGAAATCTATGAAGTTTATGAAATCATTAAGAAAAATTTCGGTACCGAAGTTTTTGAAGAAATTTCTAATATTCGTTCATACTATGAAGATTTTCATAATAAAAGTTATATTGGCAAATTAGGCGAAACCTGAGTTCAAATTAGAATACCAAAAAATGTTGTTTTAATTGACCATGGTAATGAAGAAAAAATTATCACTACATTCAAAGATTATTTATACGTAAAAGATGGTATCATCATCAAAAAATGATTCCCTGGAGTCGATTTATTCAAGTTAAAAATAGATGAAAAAATCTCTAATGCTATTTTAAATTGTGTTAAAAATTTTCAAAATTTAGATATTGAATTAGAACGTTTCAACTGACTTAAATACAATATTACTGATAAAAAGTATTTGGAATTGGTTGAAAAATACAAAGATGAACCTTATGTATTAAGCCATAATAATTTAAAAAGACAAAATATTCTAGTTAATAAATATGGTTTCATTAAGCTTGTCGACTTTGAATTTGCCAGTGCTAATTCACGTTATGCCGATCCCGTTGCCTTACATTTATTTTTAGGAATTCCAAAGGAAACTATCATTACACAATTTGATTTAGATCCAAATGTATTTGATGACTATACATATATGTTTAAAGTTTATAATGAAACTTCGTATAAAGAAACATATGCTAACATTAAAGCCCCTAATAATAAGGTTAGTGAATCTTTAAATCAGTATAACAACAAAGATTTTTCAATACCTAATCGTTTTATTGTTCAAAAATATCACAACCATTTTGACAATCGTTTGGACATTAATTTAATTCAACACTTTTATTTTGTGCCAACATGCGTTTACGAAGACAATGACAGAATTATTTGAAGATGATTGAATTGTCCTAACACAACAGAAATCAACTCACGTCAAATCAAAGTATTGGCAAAAGCAATGAGAACATACCATGACTCTGATGTAGAATTTCCTCCATACATCCTTCAAGAAAAAATTGAATGATATATTAATAACATTGACAAAAAGCAATTAAAAGAAGACTTCAATAATGAAAAAATTATCGAAGAAATTGTGAGATGAATTAAACAAATTAAACCCGATGCTAACTGCCATAATAATTTAAATTTAGATAACATTTTATTTAGTGATAATTTAAATCTTTACATTATCGACTGAGCCGTAGCATACCGCAGCTCTCGTTTCTTAGACATTGCCTTTTTATTTGAAAACACATATACACCAAAAGCTATTGAAAGCATTTTTTGAAAAGTATATGATATGCAGCAACCTAAAGATTTTTATAAATACCGTATTATCGTACACTTTACAGCTTATTTATACAACCGGGTATTAAATGGCGACTATACAGGAGCTGGAATAAACGTTACCAGAATCAAAGAATTGTGAAAACAATATAAAGGAAATTAACCATGGCCAAACAAGAACAAAATCAAGACCTAATAGAACCGAATGAAAAAAAGGCAAAAAAGCAAGGCAAAGGCCCCAAGATAGCCAAAACCTTCTTTATGTTTGCGGGTATTTTAGTTCCAACTGTTTGTGTTATCGCTATTCCGCTAGCTTTAAATAAACGCCAAAATTATGGCAATAACAAAGTGTTTTTTGATTCAAAAGAAAGTATTAAAGCTCCCGTTATTGAAGAATTAAAAGATAATAAAATTAGAGTGACATTTGAGCAAATTACCCCTAATGAAATTCAAATTCTATCTAGCAATCCGCGCGAGATTGAAGAAAAATCGAAATATGATCACTTATTAGCTTATCAAAACACTTTTTCGTTTATTCAATCAGGGTATAACTTCGATAGTTTTTTTGCAAACAACAATAAAAAAACGCATACAGTCGAAATTAATCAAAATAATGTACAAATTTTCAATATCGATATACTAAAAATGATCGAAGACTTCAATAAGAGTCGTTCACCTAAAAACAAAGTAAGTGATTCATTTTTTATTAAATCAATTGACAAAGTTAATACTTCAATGACATATGCTTATGTGAATGGAAAGTTTTTAGTATATTATGACAATGCGCCGGGATATCAAGGTTATAGTACTGTTAATTTCTTTAGATCAATCACTACATGATTAGATAATTACCGTAAGGAAAATAATTTGCCTGATGCGATCGATTATAAATTAATTAGTGCCAATTTAAGTGCTAATGTGAATTTAAATGATGAACTAAGCAAAGTTACAAGTATTGTTTTTAATAATAAAATCGTTATTGAATTAACCAAAGCAAATGAAAATAATTAAAAAAAACGCGCTATATTGCGAGAAACGTTTCGCAAGCGTGTTTTTTATTTTAAAATTTCTAAAAAGTCTTTAACATCAATTCTTTGTGATTTATATGAATTAATTTTATGATCTGAGCGATAACCCAATGCTATTCCACTTACAATGTCAAATTCATATGGTATGTTTGCAATTTCATGTAAGTTTTTACCATATTTAACTATTTCATAAGCGTGTACTGAATCAATCCCATAATTTTGTGCTGACAACATCAGTGTAGATGAAAATGCGCCTAAATCTAAAACATTTCAAACTAGTGCATTTTTAGGCAAACACAATAAAACTATTGCGGGCGAATTGAATAATCTTCAGTTAAGTTCGTTGAATGTTTTATTATCGACTGTTTCATTTCTAATCAATGACATTTGGGTAATGTGATCGCTAATGTACGCTGGTCATTCTTCTCTTTTATAATGTTTATAATCTGATGAAATAGGATCACTATTTATAACTGAGCGTAAATGGTCTTCTCTAATTTTTTTAAGTAATTCGCCTTTTAATACATACACTTTTCAAGGTTGAGAATTCATTCATGAAGCGCTTTGTTGTGCATCTTTCATAATTTGTAAAATTATCTCATCATCAATTTCTTTATCAAGAAAATCACGTATTGATTTTCGATTTTTTATTACCTCTTTAAATTCCATATAACTCTCCTTTATATAAAAAAATTATAATATAACTCAAAATAGAGCAATTAAAAGGTTGCTTTCAGCAACCACTTATAATTGATTAAAATAAATATATTAAGCTACTAATCCGTATTTTTTTAAAGTTCTTGCATTTTTAGCAGTTACACGAACTGTTTTTTTGCTTCCGTTTTCGGTTAAAACGGTAACTTTTTGAAGGTTTAAGTCAAAAGTTCTTTTTGATGTGTTTAAAGCGTGTGATCTTTTGTTTCCACTTAGAGCTTTTTGACCTGTTAATTGATCTCTTCCTGGCATGGTATCTCCTTTATTTGTTATCGTATTTATTAAATTAGTATGCAATTATTTTATATTAAAATAAAGAAAAATGTTGATTTTTATTGTTCTTTTTTAGCAACTAAGATATAAATGTTGTCGTCAATTCAAATTGTGTCACCTACTCTTAACTTGGCATTTCTTCCATCAACTGGTTTATCGTTAACTAAAATCTTATGAATTTTAACAAAATATTTAGCCATTCCACCAGTAGGACATGCTTCAATTTTTTTTAAAAATTGACTTAATTTAATGAATTCACCAGTTATTTCTACTTTCATATTAAAAACCTTTTTGTGGTGTGATTAATTGCAGCACATTTGGATTTGAATCTGATTTAATCACAATTCTCATTTTGTCCTTAGTTAATAAAATTCTTAATTCTTCTTCAAATACTGAAATTGCATCTTTTAAGAATTTGCTATTTAATGCTAATTTTAATTCTTCACCATTATATGTGAAAGCTTGAGTTTTTACTGTTGCGTTAGCAATTTCTTCTCTTGCTGAGCTTATTGTTAGAGTTCCATCTAAAATGTGCACTCTAATTTTGTTATAATTTTCAGTAATAATTACTGAAGCTTTGTTTAATAAGTTATTTAATTCTTTTTTATTAATAATTAATTCGGTCGCAAACTCTTTTGGAACAATCCGCGAAATATCTTGATATGGTTGATCTACAACTTTAGATTGAATAATAGTACCATCGATTTCAAATAGAATTTTTTGATCTGAAATATTTAATGTTACTTCTTTGCTATATTCAAACCCTAGGATATCTCTTAAGTTTTTAGCTAAGATTGAAATGTTAAATTCAACATCTTCTTCAATCTCGTTAACTACCTCAGCATAACGATAGCGGTCAGTTGTCACAAATTTTAATTTATGGTTTTGCGCTGACATATTTACACAACATAACAATATATTCATTTCATTATTTGAAGCTGCAAAAATAACGTCTTTTGACATTTCTTTTAATGTTTCTCACTTGATTCTTAGTTTATCGCCATAAACATTGAAATCAATTTCAGGATACTCATTTGTTTGATATAAATTCAAACGGTAAATGTCATTTTCAGTGCTGATTTCTAATGTTGAATCATTACTTGTAATTATTAAATCACCATCCAATTTTTTAATAATATTTCTAAATAAACTTAACTCTACTAAGAAAATTCCTGGAATAAGAATTTCAGCATCAACACTCGCTGGAATTTCATGTTTGATACTGATTTCTCCATTTGAACCTACTAGGGTAATTTTATTATCTTCAGCAGTAATTAAAATACCTTTCATTACAGGAATAAATGGATTGGGATCAATCGCTTTTGCCACTCTTTCAACTGCTTGATCTAATAGTAATCTATTAATTTTTAATTGCATAAAAACTCCTTATTTTAAATAATTTTTCTTAGGTTATCTTGAATTTTTTCAATAGCTATTTTCAGTGTTGAATTGGATTTAATATTTTGGTCAATTCATTGCAATGAAACTAAAATAGTTGAGTGTGATTGATTACCAACCATTTTTCCAATTTCCATTAATGTGTAATTGAAATTATTTCTAATTAAATATATTGAAATTCTTCTAGCAATAACTACATCTTCTGTACGACTGCTTCCAGTAATTTTTTTCTTATCAATTTTATAATATTTTGAGACTGCATCAATTATTCTTTCGGGTGTAATATTTTCTTTAATTTGGGTCACATTTTTAAATATCATTTGAATTGTTGATAAGTCATATGTAAAATAATCATCATCTTCAGCAAATAACTTAATTCTGTTGATTGCCCCTTCAATACTACGAATTGAAGTCGAAAAGTTTCTAGCAATAAATTTAAGCGAATCATCTTCTCATAATTCAGGATTTATATTATTTTCAATTAATTTAAATTTCAAAATCGAAATAACATCATTGATATCTGGTGAAACAATTTCAACTGTCAAGCCACCATTAAAACGCGTGATAAATCTTTGTTCAAATCCACCCAAATCATTTGGTTTTTTATCGCCAGCAACAATAATTTGTTTATTGTTTGATATCATGGTGTTAATAACATTAAATAAAACATTCAATGTACTTTCGCGGTTTCCATACTGCTGAACATCATCGAACATTAAGCAATCATAGCTTGTTAAATCATCCACGATTCGATTGATTTCTTCTTGGTTTTTATTTCTTAGTTGCTCAACTAATTTTTTTGTTAATAAATCAGGGTTAATATATAAGCAACGTTTGCCAGCTTTTTCCATATCGTTTCCAATCGCGTGTAACAAGTGAGTTTTCCCCAGTCCGCTTGGTGAATAAATAAATAATGGAGAATAAATAACATCTTGATTTTGGCAAATAATTCTTGCAGCTTTAAGCACTGTTTGATTGAATTTTCCAGTAACATAATTATCAAAAGTTAAATGCGATTTTATATTGTTATTAACCGTATTTTTAGGGATTTCAACTTTAACCGGATTAAGTTTACGTAACTCGTTCATGTCACTGATTAAAGTAACATTCATGTGCCGTTCATAAACATTTTTGATTGCTCTTTCAATATTAGAATTATGTAACTGTTTAACATATTGCATGATTGGTTCTGGTACATAAATATAAACAGAATCATTCATTTCATAAACAATTTGTATCGTTGATAAAAACTGATTATATATTAATTGATCCGCTGCATTATTTTTTAATTCGGTTTGAAATGCCAAGTTATTTACTTTCAAATCTGCTTGTTGTTCTTCGATAGTTTTCATATTTAAAATATTATAGTTTATAAACCCGAAAAAAGGCGGCTTTTATCACAAAATAAAGCATTTTTTCATGATTATAAACAAAGTTATTAACATTAATTAGTTATAAAATAATTCTTAAAATAAGTCAGAATTTTAAATAAAAAATATAATTAACATTTTTAAGTTTTAGTTTTTTTATTTTGTTATTAACTTTTTCAGTTTTTTTTATTTTTGACAACTTATTTTCCGCTAAATCTTTATATATATTTAAATGCCATTAAAAAATATGACATTTACGCCAAAAGTTACGCAATTTTTTCTATAATATTATTGCTTAATTTTTTGGTTATTTGGTAAAATAAATTAAGTTATTTTATTATATAAAACATCACAAAGGAGCGATATTATGAAAAGAACATATCAACCTAAAAAACGTAAACACATTAAAGTGCATGGTTTCATGGCTAGAATGCAAACTAAAAACGGAAGAAAAGTTTTAGCAGCTAGACGTGCAAAAGGAAGACATAGATTAACAGTATCAGACGATAAATAGTTTGATATTATTTTTATTTTAATTATGAATAAAACTAACGTTGTTAAAAAGAATTGAGAATTTCAAAAAATACTCGACAAACATAACCAAGTTGTGTCTCGTAACTTAATTCTTTACTTTAACAAATCTGATTTCTTTAGAGTTGGAATTTCAATACCAAAACAATTTGCAAATGCCGTCCAAAGAAATCATTACAAAAACCAAATAAGATCAATTTTGAGAAAGATGGACATAAGTAAAATTAATTACGATACTGTGATTATTGCTCGCAAAGGTTTTTTCTCACTTGATTGAAACCAAAAGGTTAAAGAAATAAATAAACTTTACGAAAGGATAACTGATGGCAAATAAAGACGGTTCTAAACACTATCAAGAATTTAGAGTCCATAAGCCAGAAAACAAAGCGCCTAAAAACGTTTGAAAACAAATCTGGAAATGATTAAAAATCGTTATCATGGTGCTTTTTATCACAGTTGGTTTAGTTGGTTGCGTTCAGTCATTCTCAGTTAAATCAAGTACCAAAGTTGGGGCTGGTCAGGAAGTTTATGTTAACAAAGCTGACATTTCTCCAAACGTTGTTACCATGAGATATGACGGAACCAAAAACATGTTTGTTCTACCTAACAAGTATGACGAAAAGAACGTTGTTGTTAATACTTACTTAGGTTTAAAAAGCAAAGAAACAGTTGCTAAATTAAGAGAACAAGACCAAAAAACCGGTGGAGATTACGGTATTTATGGTGGGTCAACATTTGCATTACAATTGCAAACGCCTAAAGATGGTGCAACAAACTATAAAGATGAAAATAGTTGAAATAACGTCGTTGCCACTCCAGAAGGTGTATCAACTAAAGAGGGTTTTGTATACGAGCGTAATGGAAATTATGTATATATGAACCTTGGTACCGACAAGGGAGTTGGAAAAACTTTAAATTACCAACCAGTTTCGAAATTTACCGAAATTTATGTACCAGTTTCGATTATTTGGGATCAAAAAGATGAAATTAAAGACGCTAATGCAAATGTTAAAGCTAAAGTAAATGACTACACAAGCTTGCAATCTATTAAATTACAATATGTTGATAGCACATTGCCTGGTGGAACTTCACAAGAAACAGTTCTGTTACGTGATTTATTGCAAATCTTAATGGAAGAAACTCTTGTAACCTGAAACAAAAGCAACACACTTAAAATCAAAGTTACTGAAAATTCTTCAAACAATGAATTTACCTTCAACCAAATTATTGGCGCAAACCCAAATGCCACTGGTGAAGAATTAATTCAAATTTGAAACGCTTACTTACAAAAATATGCTGAAATAGCTAAAAATCAAACAAAAATTACCGAAGCAGAAGGTCAAAAATTCAATGCTGTTATGTTATGAACTTCTGAAGCAGTTAAGAGTTACTTATCCACTCTAAACTTTAGAACAAATGGTTACAGACCAGATGGCAAAGAAGTTTTAACTCACTCAAACATTAGTGCTATTGGTAACTTCTCATTAGACAACTGAAAAAATAACTTATACAACACAGGTGCTTTAGTGCCTCAAAAAGCAGTTACAACATACAAAGAATACTGACAACAAGGTCCATTCTACGGAATGTTTGTACAACCAGTTAATGCATTTATGCATTCAATTATTTCAAGTTTAGGAACAACTGGATGAAGTGTTATCTTAGCTTTAGTTGTTACAGTTATTATCGTTAGATTGATTACATTTATCGTTTCATTCAAAACCTTATTTACTCAATCAAAGATGGAAGAATTTAATCAAAAGAAAGCTAAAATCGAAGCCAAATATTCAGCCTATAAAGGCGATAAACAAATGCAACAACGTAAACAAATGGAAATTAGCGAACTATACAAACGTGAAAAGATTTCTCCGTTCGGACAAATTGTCACGATGTTCATTACATTGCCTATCTTAATTGTTGTATTTAGAATTATTTCTACATCTCCTGAAATCAAACAAGCTTCATGATATGGAATTCAATTATCAGCCACTTCAATTAACCAGGTATTTAGAGCAAAAGAATATATTTACATTCCGATTATTTTAGTTTCTATTGCAATACAAGCTTTAGCTCAATACATGCCTAAGATATTGAATTGAAAACGTAAAAAATCATTACGGGGCGATGCATATCAAAGAGCAGCAATGAAAAAGGAAAATCGTAAGGCTAACATTATTTCCTTAGTCTTTATTGGTATAGGTGTATTATTCAGCGCCGGTTTACAAATTTATTGAATTATCGGTGGAATTTGAACAATCTTCCAACACATCTTCGTATTCTACTTCCAAAGAACAAAATTATTCAAAACCAAAGTAGAACCACGTTTATAATAGAGGGCCGAATGTGATTCGGCTTTTTATTATCTAGTTTTACAAAAATATAAAAAAATGATGCTATATATGCATCATTAATTATTTTAATTATCAGCTTGAATGTATGCTTGAATTGGTTTATCATTTGCTTCTTTTAGTGCAATCATTGCCGCAACGCAGAAGTAAAGTCAAACGATGTTTAACAAAGGAATAAAAGTAAAGATAAATTTATTTTTCATTTTAAGGTCATTTATTTTAATGCTATATTTATATCCAAAACCACCTCAAATCATAAGTCCTATCATGAAAACAAATGTCATTACGAAAAATAAAATTGAAGTTGGATAAATATGACCATAATTTCCATTATTTATTTTATTAGTTGTTAATAAAATAATTGCCGAAATCGCTCCTACCAAAAAGAAAATTTCGAAGGTTATAAATCATTTACCAATTTTATATAATCTCATCGGTTTGCTTATCTTTTTCTTTGCCATTTTAACTCCTTAATAATATTATCAATATTATTTTATTACTTTTTTATATAAATTCAAAGGGTTTTTGCCTAAATATAATTAATATATTTTCTTTATAATAAAATATTATGTGTAAAGGAAAATTATGAATCTAAAAGATCGTATATCTATTTATTTTTTTAAAACTAAAAAAATTGCTGAAAAGTACCGCCACGATGATATCGTTACTTTGCAATTTTTCCAAAGACACAATGATGTTAAATTATGCGGTATTAATGAAGCAATAGAATTATTAACTAAAAATACAGATACAACAAAATATATTATTCGCTATTTACCCGAAGGCAGCATTATTAATAACCGTGAGGTTGTTTTAGAATTAGAAGGCCCATATTATGAATTTGGGATTTGAGAAGGAATGATTGATGGTATTTTGGCTCGTCAAACATCAATTGCAACCAATGCATATCGTGTGATTAAAGCAGCAAACGGAAAAGTCGTTATTAGTATGGCCGATCGTGCTGATCATTACATCAATCAACTAAATGATGCATATGCTATCAAAGTCGGCGGTATCGAAAACCACTCAACCTTAGCAAGCTCAAATCACGATAAATCTCACACTTTTGGTTCAATGCCACATGCGCTTATTCAAATGTTTGGTGGAGATGTTGTTGAAGCTTGCCGGGCATACCATAAAGCATTTCCAAAAGATGATTTATACGCGTTAGTTGATTTCCATAATGATGTTATTGGCGATTCATTAGCTTGTCTAAAAGAATTTGGAAAAACTTTAAAAGGCGTAAGAATAGACACATCAAAAGCATTGATTGATAAAATGTTTACCGAAGGTGAAGCTGAATTTGGCGTAACTCCAACTCAAGTAAGACGTTTAAGAGAAGCACTTGATGAAAACGGCGGTGAGCATGTCAAGATAACGGTTTCAAGCGGGTTTAATGCTGATAGAATTGCCGAATTTGAAGCTGAAGGCATCCCTGTTGATTATTATGGAGTTGGTGCTTCTTTATTGAAAATATGAGTAAATTTCAGTGCTGATGCAACTAGATTGAACGGACAAAACATTGCTAAAGCTGGTCGTGGATATTTAAAAAATCCAAAGTTATTAGTATGAAACAAGGAAGAAGGCCTAAATGGACAAAAATAAGGAACGTAAAGCTAAATTTAAAAATGGTTTTTTTAACTTTTTAGGTTTTTTAGCTGTTGCTGCATTTTTAGTAATCGGAATTATATTAATGATTGCTGGCGCACAAGTGCTAGGTCAGCTAAATAAAGCTAGTCAAATTACATGTTATGTATTCGGTTCGATTTTTCTAGTATTGTTTATTCTAATCATTGTTAAATTAATTTTAATTATTAAGGCGGAGAATCTATACGAAAAGCAGGCAATTGATACTGATGCATTATTTAAAAATTCGGTATTAAGCGAAGAAGAAGCTAAAATTCATGAGGAATTTAAAACAAACTATGCGAACCTACAAAGCGCAGTTAATATTTATTTTGGCTTCATGTATGAACTTGAAAAGAAACAATTTAAGCGTGACTCAATTCATATAACAAACCCTGAAGTTAGGGCTTTAATTGAAAAAATGATTATAGAAACTACTAAAGAATATGGATTATTTGATTTATATCTAGCAATTGATTTTACTAAATCATTGAATAAAAAATTCGTCTGAAAAGGTGATTTTAAAAAATACAAAACTTACTTCCAATACATAAGAAGTATAATTCATTGCTGTGATGATTTTATTTATGATACATTTATTACTGTAAAAAAATCAGAATAGTAAATTAAATTATAGAATGGCTTTTGTCATTCTATTTTTTTATAAAAAAATTAGACCAATAAGGTCTAATTATATTATTTATATTCAGCAATGTTTTTGATTTCTTCTTCTAAATCTCTAACAATCAATGGAATATTTTTAGGGTCACTAATTTGTGCTCCTGAAGCACGGTGGTGTCCACCGCCTCCTCATTTAACAGCAACATTTCTTACACAAGCACCATTAGATCTGAATTCACATCTGATTTGTCCTGGTTTTTCTTCAGTGAAAAATACTCACGCTTTATTGTCATCAATAGAAGACAATACGAATGGACGATTAGCTTTAAGAGGGTCATCAATTCCTAATTTAGCTTGGTCTTCTAATGAAAAGAAGAATGAAACAACGCCGTTTTTAATTTGCATATTTTGTTGAATATAGTTATTGATTTTAATGTCTTCTAAACTTCTTTTTGCCATTTCACCATGTAATAAATCTTTTTGAGCACCATTTTCTCATAATCAGCTTACTAAGAACATAGTTTTATAGGTTGTTGTATTCGTTGTTAAACGAACTGAGTCAGTATAAATACCTAAATATAGATATGTTGCGGCTGCAGAGTTTAATTTTCATCCTAAGCCGTATGCTAATTCAGTAACTTGTTGAGCAGCTGCAGGAGCTTCTGGTTCAACTCAACGCAATGAAGCGTTTAAATCATCATCATTAGGGTGGTGGTCAATTCTAATAACTTCATCAAAACAATTATCGTCTAAGTATTTTCTGCATTCTAGTCTTTCTTTATAGTTTGCATCAACAATAATTGCTAAAGAGTCTTCTAATTTTTCATATGGTAAGTCATCCATTTTAAAGTTTAGATATGGATACACATCTTTAGGATCACCAACTACATAAACATTTTTTTCTGGGTAGTTTACTTCAATTAAGTTTTTCATTCCAAATTGTGAACCTAGACAGTCACCATCTGGACGAATGTGGTGAAAAATAACGATGTTTTTATGTTTTATGATTTTAGATCTAATTTGATAGAAAATTTCCATTTTTTCATCACTAATTTTTAGCATGTTTTCTAACCTCCGCTTTAAGATCTTCGATTAAGTGTTTCATGTCACGTTTATTTTGACATGTTGCGCCCGAAGCCACTTCGTGGCCACCGCCAGGCGCATATTTTTCACAAATGTGATTAATTCAAATGCCGTTTGATCTTACCCGAGCACGAATTGTTCCATCTGGTTGGTCAATGAATAATACTCAGATTTTGCAATCTCCAATGTTTGCCATGATATTGACATCATTTGCACTATTTTCATCTAAGCCAAATTTCTTTTGAACTTTTTTGCTTGCGTGGAATCATAGAACTTGGCCGTCATTTACGTAGTTTAATAATACGTAAGCGCTAAAACGAACTTTCTTTTCATCACGCACTGACAATGGGAAATTAACATCTCATACTCTGAAATTATTTCCTTCGTGTAAATAACTCATAACATCAAATGTTCTTTGTTGTACATATTCGTATTGGAATCTACCTGAGTCTGTATTAATTCCTAAATATGTATATTCAGCAGTTTTTTCAGTAACTTTTCATTTTGCTTTCATTGCAATGTAAGCAACTTGTTCAGCAGCAGCAGCGTATGTTGCATCTTCTCAAGTATAGTCATAATTAATATCTGGATCAACAGGGTGGTGGTCAATTCGTAACATATGGGTAAAGTTACCATCCAAAATGTATTTTGCGAATTGAATTCTGTTTGAACTATTAGCGTCGACAACAACTCCTAATGAATTATTAAAGTGTTCTTTTGGGATTTCGTCAAATTTATCAAAATCTCAAACTAGAAATGGGAAAATTCCACCATTATCTCCTAATACATAAACATTTTTATCAGGGTAGTTAGTTTTGATCAATTCTCTAAGTCCAAATTGTGAACCTAGACAGTCACCATCTGGACGAATGTGGTGAAAAATAAAAATATTTTCATGTTCTTCAATTGCTTTTTTAGCAATTTCTCATGTATTTTTTGCCATATATGCTCCTATTATAAAATCTAAAATTGTAGTGTATGTACATTATTAATTATAAATTAATCATTTTTAATTATGATTAAATTTCAAAAAAGCAAAAAAAAGCAACTAACTTATTTACGTTTATATACTCTTATTTTTGACCCATTTTTATTTAAATAACTAAAGGGGAAGCACTCTTCTTCTAATAAATCTTCTACAACAAACTTAACTGCCCCAGTTCCAATGCCAACTATGATGTCAATATACTCCATATATTCATCTTCTTCAAATTCCTTTAAGGCATTCAATGTCGCCGCAGTTGCTTCGATTGTGTCATAGCCGTGTAAATCCAATACTAAGGGGAAAAATCTAAAGTTCATTAGTACTCTTTTTGGCAATGTGGACAGTAATATGTGCCTCTTTGATTAACCTTAATTTTTTTAGTTGGATTATGACACACGCTACATTCTTTTAATTTGTCATTGTGAACTTTTAAAAAGTTTTGATACTCGCCTTCTTGGTTATTCAAACTTTCATATGAAAATAGCGTTGTGCCGCCTTTTTGAAAACTTATCTCCATAATGTCACCAGCATTTTTAATAATCTTCGCAATTTGTTCTTTACTCAAACTTGATGATTTTGTTAGGGGGCTAATTTTAGAAGCAAATAAAGCTTCATCAATATAAATATTTCCAATTCCCGAAACTATTTCTTGATCTAATAATTTTGTTTTAATTGAAACATCTGAATGTTTAAGCTTTTTATAAACTTCATCAATATTAACTGAATTTGGCTCATTAGCCACTTTAGATAGCGGCAAGATTTTATTATAATTGTCTAGGTCTCTTAAATAAAATGTTCCAAACATACGGCTGTCGCAATAATGTAATTCAGAGTTGTCTTCAAATATAAAGCGTGCCATCAAATGACTGTCTTCTGGGCTTGGTTTATCATAATATCTATATTTACCTTCCATTCTTAAATGAGAAAGCAGTACTATATTATCACTTAAAAATATAATGATATGTTTTCCGCGATTTTCAATATTTAAGATCTCTTTATTGAGCAAGGCTTTTTTAAAATCTGCTACATTTTTTTCTTTAAATAATTTTTCTTTCAAAATTACTAAATCCTTAATGCGTTTGTGTAAAACTTTTTGCCGCAAGGCTTTACACACGACTCTAACTTCTGGTAATTCTGGCATATATTCTCCTTGTTTTGTTATAATAAAATTATGCCAAATAAATATAATAAATTATTCATTTCAACTACTGACACTGTCATTGGCATCGGTGGCCCAGTTAATGAAGAAGTAAAAAACTTAATATATGATATTAAGGGCCGCGATAGAAACAAAAAATTAATAATTTTAGTTTCTTCAATCAAACAAGCCCGCAAATTTCCAGAATGAAATTCACAAGCTGAAGCTTATGCTAAAAATTATTGACCAGGAGCTGTTACTCTAGTAGTAAATGATCAAGGTTTTAGAATGCCTAACCAAAAAGGTTTATTAGAATATTTAGAAACTAATGGGCCAGCTTATATGTCAAGCTGCAATCTATCAAATGCTCCGGTATGTAAAACTATTGAAAATGCAAAACAACTATTTCCAGAAATTGATAATGTTTATAATTTTGGAGAAATGTCTCAACAACCTAGCAAAATTATTAGAGTTGAAGATGGCGAAATTTTAAGAAGTTAAAAGGAGAGATAATGAAAGTTAAAATTACAAGCGACCACGCAGGACACTTAGCTAAAGAAGAATTAGCGAAACGTTTAGAAAAAGAAGGTTATGATGTTGAATTATTTGGATCAACATCAGCTGACAAATCAGTATCTTATGCAGAAGTTGGAATTGAATTTGCTAAAGAAATTTTAAAAGACAAAGATGATGAAAATACAAAATACGTTGCTTTCTGTGGTTCAGGACTTGGCATCAGTATGGCATTAAATCGTTTCAAACACGTAAGAGGCGCAAGGGTAACCAGTGAAGAAGATGCGCACCTAGCAAAATTACACAACGATGCTAATGTATTATGTATGGGTGGAAGAATGTTGGAATCAGATCAAGTTGAAAACATATTCCACGAATGAGAAAACACCCAATTTGAAGGCAATCGTCACATTCCAAGAATTAACAAACTTGACGAAGTTGGGGAAGATAATTAAAATTTGGTTTCGACCAAATTTTTTTATATTAAAAATTTAAAAAACAAGGCTTTGTGGCCTTGTAATTTTATTCTATTTTCGAAGTGTCAAATTTACCAAATACTTGATGAACTTTAGTTACTGTGATTCATGCATTAGGGTCAGCCAATAAAACTTCGTTGCGAATTAGGTTTTGTTCTAAATAAAGAGCAAAAGTTTCGATCCGAACAGTTTGGGTATTTGTGTATCCCGCTAACATGTTATCAATGTTGTAACCATGTCAATAATTAATTTCTTTGAAGTGTTTAATAATCTTATCTGGTTCTTTGGTATAAATTTCAATTTTAATTTTTCTATATTTAGGATAAATAACCTCGATGAATGCATTATATAGAAATACATATCCGATCGTACATACAGCTCTTAATAACAAGGCTGCGTGATTTAAAGGTTTATTACTTGTTTTATCAATTACACCAGCAAGTTCAAGTGATGAAATTAAAATGATTGAGAATGCTGCAAAACATAGGGCAACGATGGTTGAGATTCTACCAACACTTTTTTGTTTAATTCTTGATACGTAATAAACTACAAAATCTGAACCAGCGGTTGAAGCTGAGTTTTTTCATGATAGGCCACCAGCCGAACCGGCACATACACCACCAATAATTGTATAAACGATAATTGGTCAAGTTGGATTATTATATCCTGCTTCTAAAATGATGTAGAAACGTAAGAATTGCGACATCTGAGCAGCTGTATATGCGATGCCACCAATGGTTGCTTCGGCAGGTGTATAAGCAACACCGTTGTGCGCTTTAATATAATCTCAAACCGGCGCGTAATGTGATTGATAATTTCCGTATACATCTCAAGGAATTAAGGCTTTAAATGAGTTAGTGATTTCTTTACCATCTTTCATTGGTGAATGTCAGTTAACGTAGAGTATCGAAACGTTATCAAATAAACTTTGCACTGCAGGTATTAATAAAAACGATTGGAAAACAACTTGCCATAGCAGTCAATAAGTTGTTAAAACCATGAATAGCCGTGAGTTTTTCTTTCAGAAAATAATAATGAATGGCAAGTTAAATAAAAAGTATATATAAGCAAAATATGGTGCAGTTGCAGAAACTGTATAAGTTATCGATTGAACTAGCGCTGATATACCGGTAGCAACAGTTGCAGCTTTTGCTAAGAACGTGGCAACACCAATGTTATATAAAATTGCAGAAATAAAAATCATTAACATTTTTTTAGGAAACTTGACTCAAACATTAAAGAATGTAACCCCGTATGGATTGATATCAATACCATTAACTCTGTTTTTCACACGTTTCGAATGTTTTATTCTGGATTGTTTTTTTAATTCTCTAAATTCTTCTGTTTCGTTAGCCATTTTTACTCCTATATTCTGCTTCGCAATAATAATAACATTTTTTTATGCTTTTTTACAATTTTATATTTAAATAAAATATTTAAAATGAGTAATAAAAAAGCCAGAAATTTCTGGCTTTAATTAATCTACATATGAAGTATCAAATTCACCTATCAAACCATGTATATTCGAAATGGTAATTCAAGCGTCCTTATCGACTCTTTTTACTTCATCTAAAATTTGATCACGTTCTAGATATAAAGCAACAGTTTCAATCTTACCGAATTCGGCGTGACTGAATCCGCCAACACCATTGAAAATATTAAATGAGTGAATGTAACCAATTTTTTTGAATCTTTCAGCAACAAGTTCAGGTCTTTTTGTGTAAATATCAATTTTAACTTTTTTGTACTTAGGATAGAATTTATTTACTAATGCTGAGAAGACTAATAGATATACTATTGTACCCATAATTCTTACTAAAAATTCGTCAAAGTTTCACACATGGCCTAAAATGTTTCCGGTGTATTCAAGTGAACCAATAACTAAGGTTGAAAATGATGAGAAACAAATAGCAACCATTAAAAATACATTTCCAACTGGTTTTTTATTTTTATAAGCAATGTAGTTAGAAATAACTGATGTTCCACCAATTGAACCACGTTGTCTTCAAGCAACGATAGAAGCAAATCCTTCAGCCGCTCCCCCTAAAATTGCATAAACTAAAACGGGTCAGTTTTCACCGTTGTAAACGCCTAATAAACGAGTGTTATAAGCAGCGCCATCTCCATATAGAATTTTTACGACATGGCTTTCATTTAGCGCTAATAAAGCACTCGAAGATTCAAATAGTGAATTAATATTGTGGTAAACAATTTTTAAATCTTTTTCACTTAATAAGTTAGCAAAATATTTTATTAATCTCATGTTTTCAGCAGATAGATTTGCTGCTAATGGTTTGTTTTGAGATAATAAAATTGCATTGTCAAAAATAATATTGTAATTTTCTTTAGTTATTTGAGGCAATATTCTTGTGTCAAGACCAAATGGGTCTCAGTAGAATCTTAAAACTTTACCATTTTCAACCACTTGTCCGACTGGATTATAAATTGTGATACGTTGGTTTATAAAGTTTACGATTGGGTTTGAACCACGTCCAGCATACTCAATAAAAATACATTGAATAATTACTTGGAATAACATTCAATAATAAGTGAGCACCATAAACATTCTCGGGTTCATTTTCCAAAAAATAAACATCAATGGTAAATTTACCAAAACATAGAATAAACCATAAAATTGTGCAGTAGCAGGCGCAGTAAAGGTAATAATTTGTGCTAATGACGAAGTACCACTAGCAATAGTTGCGGCCTTCTTTAAGAACACTGTTAAGGCAACGTTGTATAAAAAAGCACTGACAAACATTCACAACACTTTTTTAGGATATTTTTTTCAAATATTGAACAAATTAACTTTTTGTGGGTTCAATATTTTCATTTTTTCCGCGTTTTTCTTAATACGTTCTTCTTTAGTAAGAGCTTGCTTTCTAACCTTTGCTTTAGCCTTTTGCATTTTTGAGCTTAAATTAGGCATAAAGAAATTTACTCCTCTCCCTTTTTAGGAACATATAATTTTTGTTTTTCTTGTTTTCTAACAGCTTCAGCATCATAAATGAAGCGGTTACATTCAGGGTTGAATAACAATTTAACAACACCTGTCCCACCTTGACGGTTTTTAGCTACGATAACGTCTGTTAATGATGAATTATTAAACTTGGTAGTGTTTGAATTATCATTAAAAAATTTATTTTCATCATAGTCATCAGTGCCGCCAAGCGGTTTAACTTTATTATAATAGTCTTTTCTGTGCAAGAAAATAATTTTATCAGCATCTTGCTCGATATTACCAGATTCACGTAAATCTGATATGATTGGAATTTTGTCTTCACGTTTTTCAACGTTCCGGCTCAATTGGCTTAATGATAAAACTGGACAACCCAATTCACGTGCCAATTGTTTTAATGAACGAGAAATTTTAGCAACTTCAAGTTGTCTATTTTCTTGATTTGATTTGCCAGAATCGGCAATTAGTTGTAAATAGTCGACAATTATTAAGTCAACTCTTTTATTATTGTGAAAACGTTTTGATAAAGTAATGATGTCTGAAATCGTCAATGATGCTTTATCAATTAAATACATCGGTCAATCTTTCATTCTATCAACTGTTCAATATAATTGTTTCAATTGGTCTTGACTAATTTCATTTTTACGAATTGCTGACATTGGAACAATCGAGTCAATTGCAACCATTCTTTGTGATAACTGCGGAGTTGACATTTCAAGCGAGAAAAACAATACAGTTTTGCCTTTTTTAGCTACGTTATTTGCAATATTCAAGGCAAAGGCTGTTTTCCCCATGGCTGGTCTGGCGGCCAAAATTACGAGATCACCAGGGTTAACACCTAATGTTAAATCATCCAACTGAGGAAAACCGAATTTAAGGCCAATCCCGGTATCAGTTTTTTCTTTATTAATTATGTTATTTAGAATAGTTTTAGAAGAGTCCCCAATAGTTTCTCACATAGCATTAACTTCGGAAATATCTAAATTTATTAATTGAATTTGTAATTCGTTTATCAAATTATTAATATCAAATTTCTTATTTTCAACAGTTTGTTCAACTGCTTTTAGCAATGCATTTAGTCTATCGGTTTTATATTGATCGATTAAATTTTTTTTGTATGTTTCAAGTTCAGAAGCAAATCCGGCATTAGCCATTAATTTGCTAATATATTCATAACCTTCCATACCTAATAATTTAATTTTTTCTATTAGTTTTTCTTTAGTTAGGTAATTAATTAAGTTACTAATATCAAAATTTTCAGAACCGTTTCTTACGGCTTGAATTGCGCCGTATAAAATTCCATTAGGCGCGAAATGAAACATTTCAGGACGGATGATTTCACTAACATTTAAATAAGAAACAGTATCATTAATGATTAAACCCAACAATGATGTTTCATTATTTAGAATCGCAAATTCTTTGGTATCCAATTCGTTCATAAAATCCTCCGTTAATTAAATTATTATTTTTCTTCTAAAATTGTGATTTTTAATTTTGCGGTAACCTGGTCATGTAATTTGACAGAAACCATGTGAACACCAAAAGTGTTGTATGACACTCCTTTTAGGGCGTGAGCTCCCACTTTGATGTTGTGTTTTGCTAATTCTTTTTCAATAGCTTTACTTGTAACGTTACCGTGTACAATGTTACCGTTTGATTTTAAATAGAATGTTAAATTTAATTTTTCAATTTCAGCTTTTACTGCACTAGCTTCAGCAATTTCTTTTGCTAAATTTTCAGCAATGTTTGCCTTAACTCTTTGTAGGTTTGCTAAGGTTTTTTCATTAACAGGTTGTGCATAACCATTTTTGATTAAAAAATTTTTTCCGAAACCATCATTAACTTCAATGATTTCGTTTACTTTATGTTTTTCATAGTTTTTAATTAATATTACTTTCATCTTTCACACTCACTATCGCTTGTTTAATATTGTCTACAAATAAATCTAGACTTTCATTACTTTCAGCAGCGGCTGCACCAAAGTGCCCGCCACCATTAACTGCTTCGGCAATAATTTGAACGTTTGTATTAATACCCCGAGCAGACATTTTACAAATTTTTGTGCCAGGTAATTTAGCAACTACGAAAGCTGCTTTTCTGCCATTAACTCTTAAAATTTCATCAGCAGCAATCGAAATAATATCAGTTGATGCTTCAATATCTTTATAGGCAAGATAATAACCCGGTTTAACTTCTTGAAGATTTTCCAAAAGTTCTTTAACTGTTTTAAAAATTTCTTCATTCATCTTCAATGTATTCACTGATGTTAAAATCTTTGCGCCTCATTCTTGCAACAACGAAGCTGCAGCAAAAGTTTTAGCTGAAGTTTGTTTTTGGAAAGTATTTGTATCTAAGTAAATACCATTTAGTAAAAATTGTGCCACTTGCTCATTAATCTTATCACGGTTATTAGTTAGGGCAATAACTTCAGTTACTATTTCTGATGCTGATGAAGCTGATGAGTCAATATATAAATTTTCTCTAAAGGCAAAGTCTGGATTTTTACTAATTCTATGGTGATCTAAAACAAAAACATTTTCTTTTTTGATATTTTTGAATGGTGCCGTATTTTCAATTCTGTTTTCGTCAGATGTATCACAAATAACCACCATGGTTTTTTCATCTTGAAGAGCTTGTGCCTCTTTTGGACTAATAAATATTTCTTGTTCTTCTTTTGGTAATGTTTTGATTATACGATTTGTTGTATCGTCAAACGTTTCATTTTGAATATATGGTCGTTTACCAAAACCTTTTGATAACGCATAAATTCCCATAGTCGAACCTAACGCATCAAGGTCAGCATTTTTATGCCCATAAATAATCACTTTTGATATTTGTTTTGATTTTAATCTCGATATCAATAGTTTACTGATGTAATTTACGTTTGTTCTTGATAAATTAACATCAATTTCAGAACTTGAACCATAGTGCCGAGGTTTTTCATTTTTTGTCATTACAGTGATTTGATCTCCGCCCCGGGTTTGTGATTGAAGCAAGGCTTCTTTTGCCATTTGGTCGAGTGTATCATGTTTATAAATACCGTAAGCAAAACCAGCTGATAAAGTTACAGAAATATCTTTGATAACTAGTTTATTTTTAATATTGGCAAAGAATGAAAAACTATCTGTTTCAAATATTTCTAGCGTTTCTTGGTTAGTAATCAAGAAGAAACGCCCGTTTTCATATTGACGATATATTAGATTATATTTTTTTGCTAAATCATCTAATACATTAACAATACCAGCATAAAGTTTAAAGATTTCTTCTTGCGATAAAAACACTTGATATAAATTTATATTATCCACATTCAACTCACCAAACACAATTCTTTGGCGTTTGTAGTCATTCAAAAGGTTCGTTTGCGTTGTAATATCTTTAATAACTGCCATATTTCTTTCAAATGATACGTGAACCTCATATTCAAAGTTATCTTTTGAAAAGTTAAAGTCTAGGTTGTTATTTGTTCATTCCTTAACATTAAAAACATCTCTAATATTCTGACCGATAATTTTTTTGCCAAAACGACTTTCCACAAAATTAGAAGCCAAAATTATCTTTCCTGTATTTAAAAAAAAGATAAAGCCAGATCCATATTGTCCTATTTCGTTTTGCACATAATAATTTAATGAATTTTTAGCAACAGCTGCGGTTTTTAAATAATTAGTTAATAAAATTGCGATGTATATTGCTAAACCACCAATAAACAAAGTGTATAAAACAGCAACAGCAATTTGGCCGCTTCAATTTAGTTTAAAAATTCCTACAAAAAATAAAATTGTTGGAAGTAAGAATAAGAAGACAATTTCTAAAATTAAATATATTCTTCTATTTTTTTTGTTATTCATACAATTAAAATTATATAAAAAATTGCATAAAAAATACCAATATATAAATATTGGTACCTTATAAGTTATAAAAGTCTATGATATCTTGTAATCCGATTTTCTTTTCTGAAGAAATCATGAAAATATTAATATCATTAGTAAAAGTTAAAGCTTGCTGCTTTACTTTGTGTTTTTGCGATTGATTTGCTTTATCAATTTTAGTAATGATAATATCAAATTTAATGCCCAATTCTTGAATATATTCAATCATTTCTAAATCTATTGGCATAAAACCAACTTTAGCATCAATTAAAATACAAACAGTTTTTGGGTTTGTATCGTTTCTAAAATAATAATCAATAATTCCCGCTACTTTGTCTTGCGATTTCTTGCTCATAGCCGCATAACCATAACCGGGTAAGTCAACAATAATTTTACCAGTATCGGTTTTAAAATAATTAATTAATCTTGTTCTACCGGGCGTTGAAGATGTTTTAGCAATCTTTTGTTTTGCCAAAGCATTTATCAGACTTGATTTTCCAACATTCGAACGACCTCAAAAAACAATTTCTTCTTGACCATGTTCCAATCAACTACGATGGTCTGAAGCGCTTTTTACATATTCTCACATACCAAAATTATACAAAAAAAAGTAACGCTATAAAAGGTTACTTACGGTTTTTTTCATACGCTAAACGTGCGATCATCATTGCGTTATCTGTAGTATATTCCATTTGAGGTAAATATACATTGTCATGCAACTTTTCAAACATTGCCCTGATAGCAGAATTAGCACTAACTCCTCCGGCTAAAACAATACATTTTGGATTATATAATTCAATTGCCTTTTGCATGTGTTCTTTTAAATATAACACAACCGTATTTTGGAATTCAGTCGCATATTTTTTTCAATCAATTTCTTCATGACGATTGATTTGATTATTAATTAAATTAATAATATTGGTTTTAATACCACTAAATGAAAAGTTCAAGTATTTATCTGTTTTAGGTATTGTATAGTGACTTAAATAAATATTTTTATACTCGCGTCATGTTTTGTCAATAATTGGTCCACCAGGAAAACCTAAATTTAATTTTCTGGCTACTTTGTCATACACTTCGCCGACAGCATCGTCTTGAGTTTCGCCAATCAATTCATATTCATCTTTAGATTTATATAGCATTAATTGAGAATGTCCTCCAGATACCAATAATCCTAGCGCGGGATATTGAACTTCTTTACCAATAAATGCTGAATAAAAATGTCCTTCTAGGTGATTTAAGCCGACTACTTTTTTATGCAATGACATACCCATTGCCTGTGCCACCATATGCCCAACATGTAAAGAGCCAATTAATCCTGGTTCCTTGGTATAGGCTATCAAATCAATTTCATTTAAATTAATTTCTCGTTTTAAATCATCAATTAATAAACCAATGTTTTTAACATGTAATCTTGAAGCAATTTCAGGAACAGTTCCGCCATATTGCTTGTGGACATCAATTTGAGATATTGTTTTCATTCATAGTGGTTCATTATCTTTTAGTAATGCAAAAGAGGTATCATCATGCGAACTTTCAATAGCAAAAATTAACATTTTTCACCTCCAATTTGTGGTTCATGTAAATAAAGCAACTCAACATCCAATGGGTTTTCTACTTTAGTAAATTTATTTAAAAAATATATAGGATTTTGCTCAAATAAATCATAATCAAACTTATCGTATGCTAAATCATCATCAACTAATTTGCAACTAAATTCTGGGTTAAATTCAATTAAATAAACATTATAACGATTGGCCTTGATTCTGATTTTGTTATTGTTTTCACTCAATAATTGTTTTTGCCATCTGAATAATTCATAGGTAGGAGAAACATATAATTTTCTATCACTAATTTGAGCTAATGTTTTGGCAAATAGGAAGCCAATTCTAGCTCCACTAAAACTTCCTGGACCCAATGTTGTATAAATTGATTCAACATTGTCAATAGAAACTTTTGCGTCTTCTAATAACTGATTTAAATTTTCATAAAATGCGTCAGTCTTTTTGACTAAATTTTCAACTCTAACTTTAGCAATTATTTCATGATTATCGATTAATGCCATATATAAATCAGATAATGAAGTTTCAACAAATAATTTCATTATAAAGCCTCCTCAACAATCTCAAATACGTGGTTTTGATCTTTATCGAAATAAACATTGATTTTTAAATACTTTTTGAAATTACATTTAATTAAATCAGATCATTCGACCACAACTAATTTATTTTCAAAATAATCTTCATAAGCAAACAAATCGCCTTTTAATTTATAAGCATCAATATGTACTAATTTATCGTATACCAAAATTGTATTGAATGTAGGCGAAACAATTTGTTTCCTTTCTCCTATAGCCTTAGCCAATTCAGAAGTAAACGTTGTTTTGCCGGCTCCTAATTCTCCGTTTAATAAAATGGCTTCAATATTTTTGCGTTGCAATACATAATCAACTAATGGTTTTAAATTTTCATTATGTTTAAAAGTAAATTTCATATTAGATCCTTCAATGTTTATTTATCAATAAAAAATTATATTATAAATTGCCAAAAAAAGCCCAGTATAATATCTTTACTAGAAAAATATTTTCAAATCAAAACAAATTACATGTTTTTTAATTTTGGCAATGAAAAAAGAAAATGGTTGATTTGATAACCAACCATAGTCTTATGCTTAAAATTTTTATTATTTGTATTGCATTTCTTTTCAGTCGTTTTCGTTGAATGATTTAATGAATTCAGTTAATAAATCACCGGCAGCTAATAAATCACTAATTGCGCAGACACCAATTGGTGAGTGTAAATATCTTTGAGGCAATGAAATAGTTAAAGTAGCTGCTCCGCCGTGTGAGAATTGTAATTCGTGAGCATCGGTTCCACCACCCATAGCAACAAATTTATAAGCAGGAATATTGTTTTGTTTTGCTACATTTTGGAAATAATTTACTAATTTAGGGTCCATCATTGTACCACGGTCAAAAATTCTTAAAGCAGCACCTTTAAATAATGAAGTGTTACCTGGAATTGTATTAGGTGTATCGTGCGATGCACAAGTATCAAGTGCAATGGCAACATCGGGGTCAACTAAACTTACTGAAGTTTTAGCACCACGTGTTCCAACTTCTTCTTGAACTGTTCCAACTAAATATAAATCAACATCTAAATCTAGATTTTCAATGTTTTTAGCGATGTATTCAAGTACAGTAACACCAGCACGGTTATCCATAGCTTTACCACCAATTAAGTTAGGGTCAGCAAAGTGAATTGTTTCACCACTCATATATACTAAATCACCAACACCAACACCGTTAGCTAAAACATCTTCTTCAGATTTGAAACCAAAGTCAGCATATAAGTCCATAATAGTAGGAGCTTTAGACATTTCTTCTGATTTCATAATGTGAATTGAAGTATGTCCGAATAAACCTATAAATTCACGTCCATCAGCTGTTTTTAAAGTAGCTTTTGTTCCAATTACTGTTGCTGGTCAAATTCCACCAACAGCTGATAATAATAATTGTCCTTTTTTATCAATGTTTCTTACAATAAAACCAACTTCGTCCATGTGTGCTGCGATCATAACTTTGGGAGCGTTAGCTTTTTTTGAAGGCTTGTGAAAAATAACTGATCCAAGGTTATCACGTGAAATTTCAAAGTTTTTGTTTCCTAATGAATTTTTTAATTCTTCAACAATTAAATCTTCATAACGTGACATTCCTTTTAATTCCATATATTTAATTAATCTTTGTTTAAAATTTTCTTGTTTGTTCATATTTTTACTCCTTAACAAAAATTTATAACTTAATTTTATCATTTAAAAAAATCTAAGTGTCAATTATACAAATAAGATATTATTATCTTAATTTTAATAGCTTTTATAATTTTGAAATATTATATTTTTAATAGATTTAAATAAGCATAAAGTAAATAAAAATAGATAAAAATATATACCCACAGCACCTTTTAAAGGCATAATTTTGCTTTTTTTTAATCACCGGCTAATAATAGAAAACATAATTAATGTAATTGATTTATATATTGTAATAATTTCTGATACTGATAAAATCTCATCAAATGAAGAAAAGGATCTAATTAATTTTATACAATGTGGTTCAAATAAGCATAATTAACCATATTAAATCAAATTAAATACTGCTTTTTTAATAGTGGGGTTACAAAAGTATAAAAAAATAGCCAACTGGCTATAATTAATTGTTCTCTGAAAACTGAATACGACTTGTAAATTTAGATTAACTTATTCTATAGAATTCACTATTAAACCTATCAATTTATTAGTACTGGTCAGCTGAATGCATTGCTGCACTTACACCTCCAGCCT
>NZ_VHHP01000029.1 GCF_006491995.1 Metamycoplasma neophronis | reverse complement strand
CGCCGACTGTTTGAGCAAGATGTGCCAGTTCGGCATCGGTGCGATCCGATGCGGCGTTCTCTTGCGGCTGAAAGTCGCTGCCGAATAGGGCGGAGTAGAAGCTGGCGTAGAGTTTCGGGTCGTTTTGCCCCGCTACACAGTACGAGGCGGCCACCGCTCGCGTCGAATAGTTCTTGCTGTGCGACTGGTCGTCGAGGAAGTTGAGCAGGTGGTAGCGCACCGCCAGCTGCTTGTCGGCCACCGCGGTATCGATATCGCTCGCATACGACCTGATGAAACTGCCGCAGGGTGGACAGATGGGTTCGTTGAAAATGTCGATCGTTGTCGGCGCCACCGAGCTACCCACAAAGACACCGTCGTTGAGAACGCGGAGCTCGACCGCATCTGCGGGCGGCGGTGGCGGCGGTCCGGACGTGCGGGGTCCAGAGGACGGCCACGGATGGGCAAGCGCGATACCCAGGCCGCCCGCCAGCGCCACCACGACGGCGACGGCAACACCAACCCACAACCAGGGCTGGCGGGCTGACCGGGGCAGCGGAGACGACGGTGGCCGCCATGGCGGCGCCCCGCCAGGCCATGGCGTCGGCTGCGGCCACCGGGTACCCGGTGACACCGGGTGAGTCGATGGCACCGGCAGCTTGGCCACCTGGC
>NZ_VHHP01000028.1 GCF_006491995.1 Metamycoplasma neophronis | reverse complement strand
GTCTTTCGGCACCGCCGGGTGCAACCTGGCGTGCAAGTTCTGCCAGAACTGGGATATCTCCAAGTCCCGCGAGATCGACGTCCTGGCCAGTCGGGCGGCCCCGGCCGACATCGCCCGGACCGCACACGAATTGGGTTGCCGCAGCGTGGCATTCACCTACAACGACCCAACGATCTTCTGGGAGTATGCCGCCGATGTAGCCGACGCCTGCCACGACCAGGGAATCAAAGCCGTCGCGGTGACGGCCGGGTACATGTGTCCTGAGCCCCGCGCGGAATTCTACCGGCGTGTCGACGCCGCCAACGTCGACCTAAAGGCATTCACCGAAGACTTTTATCGCAAGGTTTGCGTCAGTCACCTGCGCAACGTCCTGGACACCCTGGCCTACCTGCGGCACCAGACGAATGTGTGGTTGGAGATCACCACCCTGCTGATTCCCGGACGTAACGACAGCGACGCGGAAGTCGCTGCCGAATGCAGATGGATCCGCGAAAACCTGGGCGTCGACGTGCCGGTGCATTTCACCGCGTTCCATCCCGACTACAAGATGATGGACACCCCGGCTACACCAACCGCCACATTGAC
>NZ_VHHP01000027.1 GCF_006491995.1 Metamycoplasma neophronis | reverse complement strand
GAGCATCTCCTGGGTCTCGGCGATCCCGCCGATGTTGGACCCGGCCAGGCTGCGTCGCATGAGCGCTAGCGCGAACGCCGGCACGGCCATGGGGTGCTCGGGGATACCCAGTTCCACGAGTGTGCCGTCGACGTCCAGCAGGTTCAGGTACTGGCCGAGGTCCAAGTTAGCCGAGACGGTGTTCAGGATCAGGTCGAAGCCGCCGCGCAGCTTGCGGAAGGTGTCCGGGTCGGCGGTCGCGTAGTAGCTCTTGGCCCCCAAGCGCAGACCGTCCTCCATTTTCTTCAGCGATTGGGACAGCACCGTCACGTCGGCGCCCATCGCGGCGCCCAGCTTGACGCCCATGTGACCCAGTCCGCCTAGGCCGATGATCGCCACCCGCGTGTTCGCCCCGGCATTCCAGTGGCGCAGTGGCGAGTACAGCGTGATGCCCGCGCACAACAGCGGCGCCGCCACATCCAGGGGCAGCACGTCGGGTATGCGCAACACGTAGTTTTCGTCGACGACGATCGCTTCGCTGTAGCCGCCCTGGGTTGGCTGGCCGTCTTTGCCGATCGAGTTGTAGGTGAAGTTTGCGCCCGGCTTGCAGTACTGTTCGATGCCGCGCGTGCAACTGTTGCACTCGCGGCACGAGTCCACGAAACAGCCAACCCCAACGCGGTCGCCCTGCCGGTACTTGGTCACCT
>NZ_VHHP01000026.1 GCF_006491995.1 Metamycoplasma neophronis | reverse complement strand
CGCCGAACAGCGGGACTGGTTTGAGGTCTCGCTGATCCCGACGACCCGGGAGCTGACCACGCTGGGGTCCGCTGCGGTGGGAACCCGGGTGAACCTCGAAGTCGACGTAGTCGCAAAGTATGTTGAGCGGTTAATGCGGAGCGCCGGCTGACATCGCTCGCCGAGGGAGGGAGCCCCATGTCTTGCATTCCGGACGAGATCGATACGCCCGACGTGCTGATCGACCGCGACATCCTTGACCGCAACATCGGGCGAATGAGTTCCGCCGTCGCCGCGAAAGGGATCGCCCTGCGTCCCCACGTGAAGACGCACAAGCTGCCTGAGATCGCCCATATGCAACTCCGCGCGGGCGCGCGGCCTGACGGTGGCCACCATCGGGGAAGTCGAGGTATTCGTCGACCACGGCGCCGACGACGTATTCATCACCTACCCATTGTGGATCGGCACACGCCAAGCCGACCGGCTCCGTCAGCTGGCTGACCGCGCTCGCATCGCTGTCGGTGCGGGCACCGCCGAGGGCGCTTCGAACACCGGCGCACGGCTCGCAGACGCCGCTGGCGCGATCGATGTTCTCATCGAAATCGACAGTGGCCATC
>NZ_VHHP01000025.1 GCF_006491995.1 Metamycoplasma neophronis | reverse complement strand
TACCTAGGGTTAGTTCTTGTGACCGCGAAGCCCGGCTACGCATGAGTAAGAACCGCATTATGGGCAACCAACCGGAGAAGTCAGATGTGACTGCGGCACCCGACACCGTGGAGGGCGATTCCCACACTGCAATGACACCGCGCCAGCGGCTGACCGTGTTGGCAACGGGGCTGGGCATCTTCATGGTGTTCGTGGACGTCAACATCGTCAATGTCGCATTGCCCAGCATCCAAAAGGTGTTTCACACGGGCGAACAAGGTCTGCAGTGGGCGGTCGCCGGGTACAGCCTGGGCATGGCGGCCGTGCTGATGAGTTGCGCCCTGCTGGGCGATCGCTACGGTCGCAGGCGCAGTTTTGTGTTCGGGGTCACGCTCTTCGTCGTGAGCTCTATTGTCTGTGTGCTACCGGTCAGCCTGGCAGTTTTCACGGTCGCACGAGTGATCCAAGGTTTAGGAGCGGCGTTCATCTCAGTGCTCTCGCTGGCCTTGCTAAGCCACTCCTTTCCCAATCCCCGAATGAAAGCACGGGCGATATCCAACTGGATGGCCATAGGCATGGTCGGTGCGGCATCTGCCCCCGCGCTGGGCGGGCTCATGGTCGACGGCCTCGGTTGGCGCAGCGTGTTCCTGGTGAACGTTCCGCTCGGTGCCATCGTGTGGCTGCTGACGCTAGTCGGTGTCGACGAGTCACAGGATC
>NZ_VHHP01000024.1 GCF_006491995.1 Metamycoplasma neophronis | reverse complement strand
GGACAGCGCCGGGGTGTGCGGGGGTTGCGGCAGCTGGCGCAGCCTGCCGTTGACGATGGCCGCCGCGAGGATGCTGAGCGCCAGGCCGCACAGCACCACATCGAAGGTGCTGGTGATCTGCTGGGCAAGATCGTTTCCGTAGACGGGGTGAGCCGACCCGCCCGAAGATGCCTGGAATCGCGGAGCCAGGACGACGCCGACGATGACGCGCGAAACGGTGAATGTGCATAGCAATCCGCACAGCGACGAGATCAGCCTCGCGGGCAGGGCCTCGGTCGCCATGTTGAAGCGAAGCCAGATCGCTAGGACCGCGGTGGCCAGATCGAACGCAGCCAGCGCCATGCTGTCGTAGCGCGAGAACGGATAATTCAACAGCACCGCGACGACGAGGTCGGTCAACCGCATCGCTACCGAGCCCAGGCACCACACGGCGATGAGCAGCAAGCCGTTTCGGGACGCTGCCCGCCACACGGTTTTGTCGATCGGTGGCGCGTTCGGGGACCTGAACAGGGTCAGCGGCGCACACATTGCCGCGGCCGCGGCCCACACCAGATAACCCTCGTATCCCACGCCGGCCGTCGACGTGTTTTGGGCAATGCCGTGGAACGCGTCGAGCTCGCGGCCGATGGGAAGGCTCCACACGATGGACCCGGCGATCAGGGTGGAGCCACCCAGCGCCACGGTTGAGAGCGCTTCGGCCGCTGTAGGCCGAAGCAGCCACCGGGACGCGACCAGCACGGCGGCCAGGGCTACCACGCCGTACACCACCACCGTGTCGATGACCGCGAGGTTCTGTTGGCCAAAACCGGACGCGCCGGCCGCGGGCTCCAACGCGTACCTGACCCGCCAGCTCAGGTTGAAACCGGTGCTGAGG
>NZ_VHHP01000023.1 GCF_006491995.1 Metamycoplasma neophronis | reverse complement strand
TGGCGGACGGCGTTTCCTGCGACGACAGGCGCGTTGCACCATTCGCACCGGCCCAGTGGGACTGGCGTGAACGTTCTTCGAAAGCGATATTGGATGCGCTAGGTGCGAAAATTGTCCTGATTCGGGGCCGCGCTGAGCAGACCCACCGGTCCTGTCTACACTCCGCTCCTTTGACCGCACCTGCCGCAGGCCAGGTCTTCGGGGTTCTTCCACAGTGCAAAGCGGGTGTCCCTTGAGCTTGCGTACTCGCTCATGAGCTGGCCGCGCCGGGGCGTTTTTGGCGGGCCGACCCCGGCCCCACGTGGGCTCGCTACGTGACAGCGCCCACCCGGACAGTTCACGTTGACCGGGTGAGGCCAAACGGCGCCGAGCGTGCACTGGGGGCGAGATTCGGGCCAGCCGATTTTCCGCCCTCAGTTCACGCTGGGCGACGGCGCCGAAACGGCCAGTCGACGCCGTGACCATCATGGGCACCAAGAAGTTGACCGCAACGCGCGCAGTCACCCATGTCAGAAGACGATGGTCTGGTTGTGATGCACGATGACGCGGTCTTGGCAGTGCCAGAGCACGGCGCGGGAAAGCACTGCGCGTTCGACGTCGGCGCCGACACGCACCAGATCATCGACGGTGTGGGTGTGGTCGACACGAACGACGTCTTGTTCGATGATGGGCCCCTCGTCGAGAACTTCGGTCACGTAGTGGGCGGTCGCGCCGATCAGTTTGACGCCGCGTTCTCGTGCGCGCTGGTACGGGGCCGCGCCGGTGAAGGCTGGAAGGAACGAATGGTGAATGTTGATCAGCGGGCAGCCGATCGCCTCCAAGAACC
>NZ_VHHP01000022.1 GCF_006491995.1 Metamycoplasma neophronis | reverse complement strand
GTGCTGCCCGTTCCGCTATTGCCGATGCCGGTGTTGAAGCTGCCCGAGTTACCGATGCCGAAGTTGCCGGTCCCGGAGTTGAAGAACCCGATGTTGCCGGTGCCGGAGTTGAACAAGCCGATATTGCCGGCACCGGAGTTCAGGCCCCCGATGCCGGTGAGGGTGTCCCCCACCAGCCCGATCCCGATGTTGCCGGTGCCGTTGTTGGCCAACCCGATGTTGCGCACGCCCTGGTTGGCGAAACCATAGTTGGCGCTGCCGGCATTGCCGAACCCCGTGTTGCCCAGGCCGGCCGCGCCGGCGGTCAGACCCGAATTGCCGAAACCGATATTGCCGTGGCCGACGTTGGCGAAGCCGAGGTTGCCGGTGCCGACGTTGCCCAGCCCCAGGTTTTGCGCACCGAGGTTGGCCGCGCCCAGGTTAACGTCCCCGACGTTGCCGAACCCGACGTTGAAGTTGCCCACATCCGCCAACCCGATGTTGAGGATGGGGATCTGGTTCAACGCGGTCCCGGCCGCAGACACGCCCGACAGCTGATGGCCGACGTTGCCGAGGCCCGACAGCACCGCCGGCGTCCCGAGCGGCAACACGCTGGTGTTGTAGATCCCCGAGACACCCGAGCCGACGTTGAGCACAC
>NZ_VHHP01000021.1 GCF_006491995.1 Metamycoplasma neophronis | reverse complement strand
AACGAATACGGCACCGGGCACACAGAAGCGATTGTGACCACCAATATTGATGCGGCCCAACGCTTTACCGAACAGATCGATGCGGCCGCGGTGATCGTGAACGCATCAACGGCGTTCACCGACGGCGAGCAATTCGGCTTCGGCGCCGAGATCGGCATCTCCACCCAGAAACTGCATGCCCGCGGACCGATGGGACTACCGGAATTGACGTCGACCAAGTGGATCGCATGGGGAGCCGGCCACACCCGTCCGGCCTGACGCCGTTGGCTAGAGGAGACCCGATCGTGCTAGAGGAGACCCGATCGTGACCGTGCCCGCCCGGCCCACGCCGCTGTTCGCCGACATCGCCGACGTCTCGCGGCGGCTGGCCGAGACCGGCTACCTGCCCGACACTGCCACCGCGACGGCGGTCTTTCTCGCCGACCGGCTCGGCAAGCCGCTGCTGGTGGAAGGCCCCGCCGGGGTCGGCAAGACCGAGCTGGCGCGCGCCGTGGCGCAGGCCACTGGATCCGGTCTGGTCCGGCTGCAGTGCTACGAGGGCGTCGACGAGGCTCGCGCCCTGTATGAGTGGAACCACGCTAAGCAGATCCTGCGTATCCAGGCCGGCTCGGGAGATTGGGAGGCCACCAAAACCGATGTGTTCAGCGAAGAGTTCCTGCTGCAGCGTCCGCTGCTGACCGCTATCCGGCGCA
>NZ_VHHP01000020.1 GCF_006491995.1 Metamycoplasma neophronis | reverse complement strand
CCATTGTGACCGACCGCTATCAGCGGTTATGCCACCACGACAGCACCACCGGGCTGCTGGAGTTCGCGGCGGGCGCCGGCTTGACCGTGGTGGCGGTGGACAACGTCCCGGGTGCGGCGCGCCTGGAGCAGACCGCGTTGCCGCGGGAATGCCTGCTGTTATTCGGCCAGGAAGGGCCCGGCATTACCGACGACGCCCGTGCCGGCGCGGCGGTCACGGTGTCGATCGCCCAGTTCGGGTCGACGCGAAGCATTAACGCCGGCGTGGCCGCCGGAATCGCGATGCACGCCTGGATACGGCAGCACGCGGACCTGGGCCGCGCCTGGTAGGCCTCGGCGAGCAGACACAAAATCGCACGAATCAACCGCAAACCGTGCGATTTTGCGTCTGCTCGCCGGCCCGTGCTAGCGCGGTTGCGCCGGCCTCATCTTGAACGACACTTCGAGCTTGATGCGGTAGGTGATCTTGCCGGCGCTGTCCACGGCCATGTCCTGCTCAATGACCCGAGCGACGCGGATGTCATCGACGCTATCCCGCGCCCGCTGGACCGCCTCCGCCGCCGCCTGTTCCCAGGATGTGGGGCTGGTCCCGATGATGTCGATCACCTTGTACACACTCATGGGGGTAAAGCGTATAGCTTCTTCGATCCGAGAAAGTTGGCGCGTCGATTCGTCTAGCCCG
>NZ_VHHP01000001.1 GCF_006491995.1 Metamycoplasma neophronis | reverse complement strand
ATACTAAAATAGCTATAATAACAATACCCAATACTGCGACATAGAATAAAATGTTTTTGGTTTTGATAAAATAAAGATAGTAAAAAAATATAAATTTTAAAATTTCTGAGAAAACGAAACATTCACATAAATTATGATGATAAGTTTATCATTGAGGGGGATTAATGAATTTAGAAGAATACGAAAAAGTTAAAAATTTAAATTATTTGGAATATTGTGATTATTTACAAAAAAATACGGGCTAGGTCCAGTTCCATACTTTACAAAAAGTTGATATAAGGACAAAAAAGCTTCAAGAACTAACGAAGGGCTAATGGCCCATCATAAGTATGAAGATCATGAAGTTCTTCTTAGCGATCGCGAAAACGCCAAGCGATATCCATACGAATGACAATTACCAGAGAATTTAGTTTACTGTGATTATTTGGAACATTTGCTTTTACATATTTTAATTTGCGAAAAATTTCTAAAAAAAGATGTTACGGGCAAATTCATGAGAACTTTTGAAGATGAGAACACAAGCACTACAGACTGGTTAAGAATTCAAGGGATAACCGTTTTTATTGCCCCGCTTCTAAACGATTTTTATTCTGGTTGAACTCCGAAACTAGAGTGAATGAGAAAATGTCTTTCATTAATAGAAAACGATAAACATGTTTATTTAGTGTTATTGAAAAGATTTAAAACAAATTGTAAATACAACTTTCTTTATCGTGAAGAATACCTATATTCATCCTTTAACGAATATTATGGATATTGGTCTAAACAAAAAAATAAAAAGATATTCGATGAAATTAAAAAACTATAATTAAACTAATAATATAACTGTTTTTTCTTTATAAAAACAAGGAAAAAAGTTGTACTTTATTTTAAAAATAGAATCTGTCGATATTTTAAAATTTAAAATAGTATCAATGAAAAAAAATGAAAAGAGCTTTTATGTCAAAAAATAAAAAAGAAAATATATTTAGAAAAATAATTAATGGCATTAAAAGATGGTTTGCCCCTCCGTTGCTTCTAAAGGAATCTAAAAAATACTACGGAGACGGAATGGAAAGCAGAGTTTCTAAAGAACTAAAAATGTATTTGCCTGATGCAAAAGTATATCATAATATTTGTTTAAATGTTCAGCAAGCAAAAGGCGAAATTGATTTTTTAATTATTTATAAAAGCAATGTTTATGTTATTGAAGTGAAATCTTGAAAAGGAAATTTGAAACAAGACGGGAACACCTTTATTCAAGATAAAAACAACGGAAAAAAAATTATACATAAAAGTCCTTTTAAACAAGTTATTGGCAATTTAATGCAATTAAAAGAGCAAAACAAAGGCGTATGATTTGAGCCGATTGTTCTGTTTTTGGATGCCGATACTGTAGTTGCAGAAAACAGCGTCCCTTGATTTACAGATATTGAAAGTATGTGTTATTATATACTGAAAAACATTCATAATAGTAATCATCATATTGACTTAGAAAAACTTGAACAATTATTGATTGGGTATGATATATTATACACAAGCCAATTTTTGACGAGCCGTTGAGAAAGCTGCATAATTGATCCGAGTTCGTTAGTGTTTGAATACAAAAACATGATTATTAATAAGAATAATATCAATAAAATTGATATAGTTCATAGTTTGTTATCGGATAAACTTACAATTTTATTAAACAACTTAGAAGTAATAAAAATAAAGGTATATGGACACGAAATTAATTACCAAATAAATGGCGAATGGTATAAAACCAATATTTCGAAACTGAATAATATTTTTATAAACGCAAAATAAAAACCCAATAAAAAAATAGAGCAAAAAAGCTCTATTTTTTTATTGGGAAAAAATACTATATCATGGAAATAATTTCATTAATATTGTTAAGATTCTTGATTAAATTAATTATTTCTCCGTCGTTTATAAACAACACAAAGAAATTAAGTGTATTTAAAATATTTTCATAACATCTTTCATTTTTAATATCAAATGATTTGGCTTCTCGTTGGTAGCTTCCTAATTTTTTGATATATTCTAATATTTCATCATGTTCAATATAACCATTTTTATATAAAGAAGCAATAATATAAGCAAAACGTTTTTCTTGTCCGTCACCAAATTCGCTATTTTGATTAATTAAAGATAAATATATAGAATCTAAAATTTGATTAGGAAAAATACTATGTTCATAATCGGCTTTAATAAGATCTATTATTAATTGACTAGCATGCGAAAAACAATCAATTCAGCCATATTGTTCGCTATAGCCAACTGTGCATTTTTCTTTTTCAATATATTTAAGAATTTCTTCTAATATTTTGTGCGTTTGTCCTTTAGAAAGAATTCCAAAATATTTATATTCTTTTTTGTTGCCGAAAGTAACAATTAAAGAATATAAAAGAATCGCAAAGCTCCTTTTTAGAGCATATAAAATATCCGCTTCTTCGATTTTCTCAAAAATAATATTTTGATTGATTAAATAATCATATATTTCAATAACTTGTTCTTTTTCGAATGCTTCAGTATAAAAACCCTTGCCGAACAATGAAAATATGATTTCATCGCGAATTTGTTTATCTGGAGAACCAATATTTTGTAGCATGAAATTTAATTCATCTTGATTTATTTCAATATCTTCATCTGTATTTAGTTTTTTCTCTAATTGTTTGATCATAATTACCTCTTTGATAAATTATAAAAAATTAAAAGAAGCAATTGCTTCTCTTGATCTAAATTATCCCCTAATTTTTAAAACTGATAATAAGAAATCAAAAACAAATTTTTGTTTTTCGATGATTTTATCATTGCAAATAAATTCGCGATTAAATGTATCTAATGAAAACAAATCTTCAACTTCGTCGAATTTAACTCTTGAGAATAACATAATGTACGATAATTCTTCAGATAATGAAGCTGGTGATTCAAGATTTTGAATGTGTAATAGTTCTTCAATAATTTTCTTGGCACCAGCTGAGGTAAAGATATCAATGCCATCTTCATTTTCAAATTCGGCATATTCGCTATCTGATTTAGTTCAATCAGGATCTTTTAGATATAGGTCAATAATTGTATTAAACAATTTTAGTATTGCGCGTCTTAAATTATTATCTACTTGTCCTTTGGCATATTCTTTAAATGGACGGATGTTCTTTGCTTCGCGACCTCATTCTCCACCAGCTTCGTATTTGCAAACATCTAAGATATGGGTTACTCATAGCTCTTCTTTGTCGGTGCTTTCGCATGTATCGCATTTGTCTAGGATTTTAACAATGTAAGCATACTTATCATTAATAGGTAATAAATATTTTTCTTTTTTAACTTCTGAAGCTTTCATTGGTAAAGCAGAGTTAACACGATATGAAATTTCTTCTACGGTATATGGTAAATATACTTCGTTATCTTCGTTTATTCAGTCTAATATTTTCATTTTTATCCCCCTTTTATTTATGTTAATATTTTACTCTTTTACATATTATTAAACATAAAAATATTGTTATTTTAACCTAATTTTCAATGGATTTTATAAATAAAAAACCCATCAAAATGGGCTTTAAAATTATTATAGTTTTTTTGCATATTTAGTTCATTTATAACTATTTCAACGTAATCCAAATAGGATTGTTCTAAAGATAGGGTCAAGCAAAGTGGCGGCAGTTAGCAATATGATATAAATTCCTTGCGAAAGTTTAAATTCTGCGGTGTTTTGGAATATTGCAACCATGTACACAGCTGATAGCTGTACCCCAATCATTGTTAGAAGAGCTACAAAGTTTGGCATTCAAACATCATTTGCACCTCATAGTGCTCTTAGTGTTGTTAAGTTACCGATGTCAAATATTGCTTTAAGCATCATTAAGCCAACTACAAAGTAGCCAACTTGATTAATCATGGCAGTATCAATTGAATAAATTTTTAGAGAAGGTCAGGTTAATAGTAGGCCACAGATTGATAAAATTGTTTGTGCATAAAATCCAAGTTTTAAGGAACTATTTCCTAATGAATGAGCGCGCTTGAAATCTTGTTTACCAATCTCAATACCGACAATAACTGTAGTTACATAGCTTAATGCCATTACAAATGAGTTGAAGATGTCATAAGTATTGTTAACAGCACGTCATAAACCAACATATTTAGCATCTAGATTCCCGTATGGAATGGCACTGGCGATCATGTATTGCGCGATGAATCAAATTCCGGTTTCAAGTGCAATTGGTAACCCTAGTTTAATAACTTCACGAATATAACGATTATTTCATGTTTCGCTGACTTTGATTTTGTATTTTTTGAAAATAAAGTGATAAACAAAAGCATATGAGATTACTAGGTTAATTAAAGCCCCAACTACCGTTTCCATTGAAATTAGTAAAATTAAATTTAATCTTCCGTTTGGAATAAATAAAACTGAATATGTAAAAGCGGTACGAATAAAAATACTTGAAATAATACCTATGATAGCATAATTGTTTTTTTCGATTGCTTGTAGGGCTGAAACAAATATCAAGGCAATTGATGCTAAAAAGATATCAAGGGTTGTTAATCTAATGAATTTAACAGTAAAAGCAAGTTCGCTTGTTTCTAAGATTAAGGGTTTAGTATTTTCTAAAATAATACCTTGGTATGAACCACCATAAATTGCTTGAGTGATATCAGCGGCTGAGATATTGGCAGCTTTTAATCTCTCAACGTTATTCATATAAAGTTGATAACCTTCTTGAGTTTTTCAAGCGATAATTGGGCTAGCTTTGGCACCAGATGCAGATAAAATGGCTGGCGCGCTAAAGAACATAATTAAATAACATCCGAAGTTAATTAAAAGTGAAACATATATAGATGACCATAAAACTTTCGGTATGTCTTTTTCTTTTTTCTGCCCGAAAAGATTTGATGCTAAAACTAAAACACCTAACTGATAAATTAACGGAATGAATGTTAGGATTTTATAAACAGTTAAAATTTTGGCGAATGTATAGAAATAATAACCATTGTATGAGCCGTCAATGTGTCACACTTTATAATACATTGTAGTCGCAAGTGAACCAACAACAGAAACAAGAGCAAAAAATAAAGTTTGAATAAAGATTGGCAAGGTAAGTTTAAAAATATACTTGAAATCTCTGATTCCAAATATTTGTTTTAATTTAGTTTTTACACCTGTTTTTAGCATAAAAGCAATTTTACTAAAATTAGTAAAAAAATAATTCATTTAATTACAAATTAAATATAGCGCCATAATGCGAATATTATTTTAGTTTGGTTTACAATATTAAAATAACGATATTAAAGTAAAATTTAATTAGATTATTAAATTACTAAGGAGTTAATTATGGGTTTTTGATCAAATCTTAAAGACAAACTATTCGGAACAAAAGAAGAAAGAATAGCTAAAAAACAAGCCAAACTTGAAGAAAAAGAGCAAAAGAAACTTCAAAAAGAGTTAAACAAACAAAACAAATTGAATAACTACATCGCTGGTCTTTCGAAATCAAATACTTCTTTTACTGAAAGCATTAAAGAATTACAAAACCGTCACAATAAGATTGATGAAGAATTTTTTGAAGAGCTAGAAGAAATTTTGATTATGTCAGATATATCAATGAAACTAGTTCAAATCATTATTAACGAATGTAAAAAAGAAGTTAAAAATGAAAACATTACTGACCCTAAATTAATCAATGAAATTATTGCTGATAAACTATTCACAATTTATGCTTCTAATTCAGTAATTGATACAACATTAAATGTTCAACCTAATCGTATTAATGTTATGTTATTTGTCGGAGTAAATGGTTCAGGTAAGACCACTTCAATTTCTAAAATCGCAAAGAAATTAATTGATGAGGGGCATAAGGTTTTAGTTGCTGCTGCCGACACATTTAGAGCCGCTGCAGTTGAACAACTTGAAATTTGAACCAAACGTGTTGGAGCTGATATAGTTAAACCTGCGGAAAACGAAAAAGACCCAGCGGCTGTTGTATATAAAGCCATTGATAAAGCTCAATCAGAAAACTATGATGTTTTAATAATCGACACCGCCGGTAGATTGCAAAACAAAGTTAATTTGATGACAGAGCTTGCTAAGATTAATAAAGTTTTAGCTTCAAAAATCGAAGGTGCTCCACATGAAAGTTTGTTAGTATTAGATGCAACAACTGGACAAAATGGAATTGCGCAAGCTAAGGTATTTGGCGAGGCTACTCCATTATCAGGAATTGTATTGACTAAGATGGACGGAACATCAAAAGGTGGTATAGTTTTAACTATTAAAGATGAAATTAATTTAGCTGTTAAATACATCGGTTTGGGCGAAAAAGTTGAAGATCTAGCTGAATTTGATTTAGATGCTTATATTTACGGTTTGATGAAGGGCTTAAACGAATAATGGAATCACTTGAAGAAAGAAATTTAATTATCAAATTGTATGAAAAATACGGAGATTTATTAGCCCAATCTCAAAAACAAGCTCTGTATTTACATTTATTTGAAGATTTATCGTACGCAGAAATTGGTGTTGAATTAGCCATGACTAGAAGTGGCGCATTTGATGCCGTAAAAAAAGCAAAAGCGAAATTATTAACTATTGACCAAAAAATCAATGGTTAATGATTTTTATTTATAAGTTTCGTTAAATTTTCTGAGAAAATTACCCCAAATAACTACAAATAATATAAAATAATAAAACGAAATAACCTATATAAAAAGAGGTATCAATGTCATCATATAAAAGAGTATTAATTAAACTTTCGGGCGAAGGTTTAGCTAATAAAGAGAAACATTTAGCAATCGATTATGAACTTGTACAAAAGTTTGCTAAACAATTAAAAATCATATTAGAAAAAGGTATTGAAGTAGCCATTGTCGTTGGCGGTGGAAACTTCTGAAGAGGAACTAGTGCCGCTAAAAACGGCATTCAAAGGGTGAGAGCCGACTATATCGGAATGTTAGCAACAACAATGAATGCATTAGCACTTCAATCAGGATTTGAAAATAACGATTTACAAAGTCGTGTATTATCAAGTTTAACCATGGACCCAAAAGTTTGTGAAGTATATATTAATGAAAAGGCTAAAAAATATTTAAGAGATGGAGAAGTTGTTATATTCGCCGGCGGAACTGGGAGACCATTTTTCACAACGGATACAGCTTCAACTTTATTCGCTTCCGAAATCAACGCAGATGCAATTTTAATGGGAAAAAATAATGTTGATGGAGTTTATGATTCTGATCCTAAATTCAATGCCAAAGCAACTAAATTTTCAGTTATCACTTATGACGAATTACTTGAAAAAGATTTAAAAGTTATGGACCAAACAGCCGCATCAATGGCAAAAGATAACAATATTGATATCATCATTTTCGACATCAATGAAAAAGATGCACTATTAAGAGCAATTGAAAATAAAATCCCAAATACAATCATTACTAAATCTAAGGAGAAATAATGGAACTAAATTTATATTTAATGGAACTAAATGAAGAAATGAACAAAACTATTAACAACTTTGAAAACCAAATGACAAAAGTTGTTGTAGGACGTGCTAACCCTGCTTTAATTAACAAAATTAAAATTAATTATTATGACTCAATGATCAGCCTAGAAGAAATTGCTGCTATCACTGTTGCTAGTCCATTACAATTACTAGTTAAACCTTATGATATGGGTGTTTTAAAAACAATTGAAAAAGCTATCATGGACAACAAAATTAATGTTGCTATTTCAAATGAAGGTCACCAATTAAGATTGACTTATCCACAAATGACAACCGAAAAAAGAGTTGAAATGACTAAACAATTAGGTACCATCACTGAACAAGCAAGAGTTGGTATTCGTCAAGCTCGTCAAGATATTAACAAACAAATTAAATCAGATAGCGAACTTTCAGAAGATTTACAAAAACACTATTTAGACAATATTCAAAAAGAAGTTGACAAAGCTATCGAAAAAATTAATGAAATGTCAAAAGTTAAAGAAAAAGAATTGATGACAGTTTAATAAATTTATTATTAAAGTGCCCAAGTGGCACTTTTTTTAATTTTTCTTTTAAACAAATGAAAAAAATATAGCGAAGCAGCAGCTTCGCTATTATTATTTCTCTATTGCTTGTTATACAGAAAGGAGGCAAAAACAGATTTAAATATAACAAACTATTATGAGCTCGACAAAAAGAGTTTCAATTGAAAGATGAGAGAGCGAAAAATTTATGGATAGGAAATAATTAAATAAAAATTTTGTTTAAAAATGACTTATATGTAAAATTGTTTATAAAAAACGAGTAAAAATTTAAAAACTTATGATAATAAATTGAGTTTGGATTTAGAAATTTTTTAATTTGATAATAGTTAAATATAAAAATGTGAATGAATTTTTTTGTGAATTTAATTTGAATTGTTTTGGTCGTTTTTACACGACCATCTTCATTATATGAAATAAAATGAAAATAATCTAAAATATGTTGCAAAAATAGCGAAAATATAAAAAAAAATTACCAATTTCAAGGACTTTTTTCGCATATTATAAAAAACGATTTTTCTAGGGCGCCCAAATAATTGTCTTTTTATTTACCTTTTTAATGAATTAAAAAGGTTTTAATAATATAATAATAACATCATGAAAAATGTTAAGTTAAGAGCCAAATCGGCAGCAATATTATTTGCAATAATAATCCCATTTTTTTTCATAACTTATTTTGCAAAAGTACCTGGAAAGGTTATTGGACTTGCTTTTTTTATGTTCTTTGCAGCATGGGCAACATACGAAGTTATCTCACATAATAAATTGTCAAGATGAATGAATATTTTAATTGTTTTTTCAACTGTTATTATTTGAGCATTTCCACTCGATTTTTATGTCGCCGAGACAGCAGGAATTAAAAATCAGTTTTGAAATACGCAACAAACTGGGATAGATATTTATACACTGACCAAAATGATTACAAATGTAATGTATTTTGGGATTGACCGAATAACACATTTTAGAGCCCTTGGTTTATCAATTATATTCATCTTAATTACATTAGTTTTTTTAATTAACTGTAGAATTTATAAAACAGCAAAATCATTATTTATTAATTATTTTATTTCATTATTTGCGTTAATTTTTATACCTGCATTTTTAAAAATAATGTTCATGTTTAACGTTGGAAATATTTACTTTATTTTCTGCATTTTCTTTATTCCAATTGTGGTCGACACAACGGCATATTTTGCTGGTAGATTATTAGGACATAAGATTTTTAAGATTGGATTAGCACCACATATTAGCCCTAAAAAAACTTGAGAAGGGGCAATCATTGCTTATCTTTTCGGTGCACTATTTGTTTTCATAACAATGTATTTAGGCAAATTAACTAATAATATTAAATTTACTTTATTGTTCAACTGAAAACAATTAATTGCTGCAGTATTAATCTTACCTGCGATTTCGCAAATTGGAGATTTATGATTCTCTGGCATAAAAAGACTTTATGATATTAAGGACTTTTCAGACTTAATTCCGGGACATGGCGGTTTGATGGATCGCTTTGACTCAGTATCATTTGTTGCTGTTACAACATCAATGATTTTATTAATTAAATAATTTAAAAGAAATATTGGGGTGATGTATATGCGTTTTCGTGACGAAAGTTTTGTAAAGCTATGTAAAGAAATTAATTTTTCTATTACTGAAGAGTTTAGTGATGCAATTGTAGAAGAGGTTGTATTCGATAATAAAACCGGAGTGTGATCACTGAAAGTTTCTTTTGATAAACACATCAACATCAATCAATATAAAGAATTTAGAAAAGCTTTGGATAAAAGATTTCCAAAGTGTATTTTCTATTTGGTTATTCGCAATGTTTTAAGAGATAAAAACACAATTATTGATTACTTAACATACATAACGGAAACTAAACACAAATCTCTTAATGCACTAAAAGGCTATATTAATGTCAATTCAATCAAATTAACTGAAGATGAAATTTGATTTGTTTTACCTATTAAGGCGGTATATGACCAATTTGTAGCTAAAGCTGAAGTGATTAAAAAAGCTTTGAAGGCAATCGGATATGGTTTCTATCGTGTAAATTTTAAATTGGAAGAAGCTGACGTAATTAAAAACTCGACAATGAATTTCATTGATAATATGGTTGAAGAAATGTCGAAGTTAAAAAAGATGAGCGAAATTGAAGAAAAAAATGAATCCAAGAAACCAATGGGCAAACAATTTTTCCGTCGTGAAAGTCAAAAACCAATTGAAATGGACATTGAAAGTGCAACACAAACTTATGAAGAAATTATGATCACCACTAAGGGTGAAATTTTTAAAATTGATAGTATGAAATTAAAAACCGGCAAGACTTTGTATACCGTTGCCATATCAGATTATAAAGAAGCAATATATGTCAAAAAATTCCTTGCAGAAAATGAAGAAATTCCTAATCTCAAAATAGGCGAAACTATCATAGTAACTGGTAAATTAACTAATGATACCTTTAGTAAAACAAAAGCTATTATGGCTTCAGGAAAAGAATGATATACAGTAACAGAAGGGCTGACAAAAATAAAAAAAGATTACGATGAAGTCAAGAGAATTGAATTAGCTGCCAGAACTAATATGAGTGCTCAGGATGGTATATCAACCCCTTTAGAATATTGCAATGCCCTAAAGTCTTATGGCGTCAATGCAATTGCAATTACTGACCTAGATGATGTTCAGGCGTTTCCTGAATTATTTAAGTGTGCTAAATCAAATCCAACAATCAAACCAATTTATGGAATTACTATGAGCTCATTGGATAGCTCAAATAATTTCTTCTATGGATTTAAAGACTTTGATTTAAAAGAACAAGAATATATTGTATTCGACTTAGAAACAACCGGCTTGAGTCCTAGATTTGATGAAATTATTGAATTTGGTGGAATTATTATGAAGGCCGGTGGAATTATTGAAAAGATTCAATTTTTCATTAAACCAAATCATCCACTTTCAGCATTCACGGTAAACCTAACTCATATTACTGATGAAATGGTTGCAAAGGGATTAAGTCAAGAAGAGGGAATTAGAAAAATTCATAGTTTATTATCAAACAGGGTGTGTGTAGCCCATAACGCTAATTTTGACGTTAATTTCTGTAAACAAAAATTTAAAGAATTAGGCCTAGATTGCTCACAAATTTATGGAATAGATACTTTGGCAATTTCACATTTTCTAAACCCGTATGAAAGAAAGCATACATTAGGCGCAATGTCTAAACGCCTTGGGGTTACTTATGACACCGCGGTTGCCCACCGTGCTGATTACGATGCTGAAGTTTTATCACGTGACTGAGTTAAAATGATTGAAAAATTAAAACGTGATTATTCAATAACTACTTCGCGTGAATTGAATGATGTTAAAAGCTTCGCAATGTTGGCTCGTAAATTTACTTATGAATCTAGAGTTTTGGTTAAAAATCAGATTGGGCTTAAAAAGCTATTTAAATTAGTTACGAGAATTTTGACTGACCAATATAATGAAGGTCCGCAGTTATATTTTAATGAAATTGGAAACGACCCAGATTTATTATTTGGTTCAGGAACTCACGGTTCTTATTTATGAGAACAAGTATTTAATGGCACGGATGAAAACATTGAAAAAGCCATTAAAATGTATGACTATATTGAACTTCCTCCAATTAGCTCTTTCCAATATTTAATAAATGATGACAGAATTACCGAAGCTAATTTAAAATTCGCATATAAAGATTTAATTGATAAAGCAACTAAATTGAATAAATTGTGTGTAGCAGTTAGCGATTGTCGTTATGTATTTGACTATCAAAGATTGATTTATGAAGTTTATATTAACGCACCTTCTTTAGGTGGAGGATTTCACTGACTAAAGGGTAAATCAATTCATCCTAATCTGATTTATTTAACAACAGATGAAATGCTAAAAGAATTTAACTTCCTAAATGATGGCATGTTAGTGCGTGACATCGTTGTAAATAATACCCACAAGATTGCCGATCAAATTGAAGGAAATATTGAAGTTATCAAAAATAAGTTATACTTCCCTGAATTTGATAATTCACCCGAAAAATTGCGGGCAGTAGTTTATAAAAACTTAAGCGACAGATACGGAGAAAATCCTGATCAATATATTTTGGATAGAATTGAAAAAGAATTGAATCCTATCATTAAATATGGTTATTCTGTAACTTATTGAATCAGTCACAAATTGGTTCAAAAAAGTAATCAAGATGGATACTTAGTAGGTAGCCGTGGTTCGGTAGGATCGTCTCTTGTTGCAAACCTTGCTGATATTTCTGAGGTTAACCCTTTACCACCACACTATCTATGTACAAAATGTAAACACTTTGAATGAAATAAAGACCCTCAATATTTATCTGGTTGAGATTTACCGGATAAAAAATGTGATAAATGTGGCATTTTGATGGAAAAAGATGGACACAACATTCCGTTCGAAACTTTCTTAGGATTTGAAGCTAATAAAGTGCCGGACATTGACCTTAACTTCAGTGGTGTATATCAACCAACAATTCATAATTATGTTAAAGAATTATTTGGTGAATCACACACCCTTAGAGCCGGAACAATTTCAACGGTTGCAGAAAAAACAGCATTCGGATTTTGTAAAAAATACGAAGAAGAACAAAGAACCGGATATCAACCTTGAACTCGTTCTTTCTTAGAATTTTTAGCAATAAAAACTTCCGGAGTTAAGAGAACAACCGGTCAACACCCTGGCGGTATTATTATCATTCCTAAAGAATACGATGTTGAGGACTTTACTCCAATTAACTTCCCGGCAAACGATGATGAATCAAATTGAAAAACTTCGCACTTTGATTATCACGCAATCCATGACAATGTTTTAAAACTTGACTTGCTAGGACATGATGACCCGACTGTCGTTAAAATGTTAGAAGATTTAACTAATACAAAAGTTAAAAGAGACGTACCTAGATTTGACCCAGAAGTACTTAAATTATTCTATACAACTGAGTCATTAAATATCTCTCCTAAAGATATCAGCGGGGAAACAACTGGAGCTTATGGATTGCCTGAATTTGGTACTAATTTCGTTAGAAAGATGTTAAAAGAAGCCCAACCCCGTTCATTCAATGACTTGATATTGCTTTCTGGTCTTTCACATGGTACGGATGTGTGATCAGGCAATGCTGAAAAGCTTGTTAAGGAAGGTAAGAAAATCAATGAGTGTGTCTGTTGTCGTGATGACATTATGGGATATTTAATTGACAAGGGTATTGACAAACTAAAATCATTTGAAATTATGGAAAAAGTTAGAAAAGGTAAAGGATTATCATCAGATCAAGAAAAACTTTTACTTGATAATAACGTTCCTGAATGATACATTGAATCATTGAAAAAAATTAAATATATGTTCCCTAAGGCCCATGCTACAGCATATGTTATTATGGCTTGAAGAATTGCTTGATATAAGCTATATTATCCACTAGAATTTTATGCTTCATATTACACTAACCGTCCTGATGCAATTGACATTGCAACTATGAGTAAGGGCATTGAAACTGTAAGATCTAAATTAGCCGAATTAAGAAGACGTTCTGCTGGTAGCGGCGAAAAACTATCAACAAAAGAAAATGCATTGATTCCTATGCTTGAAATTACTGAAGAGTTATACGCACGTGGTTATAAAATTAAAAATGTTGATTTAAATAAATCACTCGCAGAAGAGTGGATTGTTGACAGAAATAATAAGGCTTTGATTCCGCCTTTTGTTGTTGTAGATGGTTTGGGCGCAACTGTTGCCGATTCAATCATTGAGGCAAGGGAGGAAAATCATTTCAATTCTATTGAAGATCTAAAACGTAGAAGCAGTGTTAACTCTAAAATTATTACTTCGTTGACTGACCTTGGGGTGCTTGAAGGACTTGATGAAACTGACCAAGAAACCTTGTTTTAGTGGCCCGGACACTCAAAATCGCAATATAAAACAAATTTTGGGGCATTTTATCAAATATAATGTATAATAATTATGCTCAAAAGGGCAGATACAAATAATATGTATCTAAAATAAATTATTATCTCTCATTTTAAAAATTACATCCGGTTTTATTTAGTTAACATACACACTCTCTCTATTTTTATTAACAGTTTCTTTTAAAACCTATTATTGTTTTATTTGTTTTTATTTTTTATTAATTTAAGATGTAATTTTTTTGACGCTAAGCGGCGTCATTTTTTTATTAATTTTTTAAAAATTTGCCTTAGATTAAATAAAAATGAAGATTTAATTTTTTTTAATGTATTCTTTGCAGTTTAATTTATTTTATAAATTAGCAATTATTTGGTAAAATTTAGTTGTTTTTATATACAGAAATGGAGCCCAATATGTCAAATAATAATAAGTGAAAAAACAAAAAAATTAATGTTAAAAGTTATGAAGTAACAAACACAAAACCTAAGAAAGAGCTTTCTAAATCATGAAAAATCGCCTTAACTGGTTTATTTTTAATTGTGATTCCATCGTTTTTAATTTTCATTTTAATCGGAAAAGATGGATGAGTGTTTGAACAATTTAAAGATTATAATCGTTGAGCATTTGATTTACCAATTGCACTATCAGTGTTTATTATCCAAATGTTTGTTGTTTCATTATTAATTTGAAAATTCAAAGTATTTGGATCGGAAGCTTTGAACTTCTTAATCCCTGTCGCTTTAGCTATGAACTCATTTTTAGTATCTAGCGGTGATGTCGCATGATTCGTAAGAGTGTTACCAGCTGTAGGGTTGGCTTTCGTAGCGGTTCCTGTTATTATGATTAATAAAGCAATTGCCAAAAAAGCAATTGAGAAAAAAAGAGCAATTATTGTTGCCGAAGAACTTAAAAATAAAACGCTATTAGACTAAAATATCTGGCTAAACTTTCGTAGTTTAGTCTGTTTATTTTAAAGGAGATATTTATGTACAAAAAAATTTCATTAGAAGATAAAGTAATCGCAGATCTAATTAATTTAGAGGACCAACGTCAACAAGATCACATCGAATTAATTGCATCTGAAAACTATGTTTCTGAAGATGTTATGAAAGCGGCCGGTTCGTGTTTAACAAATAAATATGGTGAGGGATACCCAGGCAAAAGATATTATGGCGGTTGCGAATTCGTTGATCAAATCGAAGTAATTGCCCAAGAGAGAGCAAAAAAATTATTTAACGTAAATTATGTAAACGTACAACCTTATTCTGGTAGTGTTGCTAATGCGGCAGTTTATTTAGCTTTATTACAACCCGGGGATAGAGTTTTAGGTTTATCTCTTGATTCTGGAGGGCATTTAACTCACGGATATAGAATCTCATTTAGCGGAATATTTTATGAATCACACAGCTATTTTGTTAACGACGATGGACTTTTAGACTATGATGAAATTTTAAGAATAGCAAAAGAAATAAAACCAAAAATGATTATTTGCGGATACTCGGCATATTCACAAATTGTTGAGTTTGATAAATTTAGAAAAATTTGTGATGAAGTCGGCGCTTATTTATTTGCTGACATTTCACATATTTCAGGTCCTATTATAGCCGGACTTCACCCATCGCCAGCTGGACTTGCTGATGTTATTATGACAACAACTCATAAAACTTTACGTGGAACTCGCGGCGCCATTATCATGACTAATGATGAAGAAATTTACAAAAAAATTAATCGTTCAGTATTTCCTGGATATCAAGGCGGGCCATTATTCCACCAAATCGCAGCTAAAGCCGTAAGTTTTGGTGAAGCCTTACAGCCTGAGTTTTTAGAATATCAACAACAATTAATCACTAATTCACGGGTATTTTGCCAAACATTTATTAATAAAGGTGTGAAAGTAATTTCAGGCTTGACTAAAAACCATTTATTTATGATTGATGTTAAATCATCATACGGTTTAAATGGAAAACAGGCAACTGAAATCCTTTCAAAAGTTAATATTACTGTTAATAAAAACAGTATTCCAAATGATACTGAAAGCCCAATGGTTTCAAGTGGAATTAGATTGGGATCGGCTGCTATGACCTCAAGAGGTTTCCAAGAAGATGAATTCATCATTATTGCAAATCTAATTGATAAAGTTCTAAGAGAACCTGAAAATGAAGCTTTGTTAACTATGGTTAAAAAAGAAATTGCAAAACTTACCAATTCATTCCCAATTAAAAGAAGCTACATGAAACATTAGGAGGCCCGCATGCAAATCGAAGAAATCAGACAACTTATCACTTCAACATTGCGCACCATTGCTGGCATCGTGGGTTTTAAACAACTAACCGAAGATAATGAAGTAAGCGTGGAAAATGATGGTTTAATTGTTAGCGTAAGCGAAAATAATCCCGACATAATTAATATTGCAATGGGATTAATTATTTTATCAAATATCAGTGCCAAAAACATCGTTGAAGAAATTCACTCAATTGTTACATATTACCTAGAGCAACGTAATTTACATCTAGGTTGTTTATCAATCTACATCAAAGGAACTAAATAAAATGAAAAAAATTACTGGAGAAATTTGAAAAGAGGCGATCCTTTCCGGGTCTAATAATATTCAAAATAAAAAAACTGCAATTAATGCATTAAATGTTTTCCCTGTCCCTGATGGTGACACCGGAAGTAACATGGCGTCTACTATTGCGGCAGCTGTTGAAATTCAAAATATTAAAAATGGTCAAAACCTAGCCGAAGCATCACGTGTTATTGCTCAAAATATGTTATTATCAGCCCGTGGCAATTCAGGGGTTATTTTAAGTCAAATTTTTAAAGGTTTTGCGAACGGATTTAAAGGCAAAGAAGAAGCTAGTCCGTTTGATTTAGTTAACGCTTTTGAACAAGCTGCCAAAGTTGCTTATGGTGCGGTTTTAAAACCAATTGAAGGGACAATTCTAACCGTAATTCGTGAAGTTGCTGAAGGTTTAAAAGATAATGTTGTTGTAGATTCAAACATTGAAGATGTTTTAGATATTGCTTTACAATTAGCAAGAAAAAGTTGTGACAATACTCCTAATTTATTAAAAGTTCTTAAAGAAGTCGGTGTTACTGACTCTGGTGGTGAAGGTTTATATGCTATTTTAGAAGGTATGAAAGCCTACTTCGACGGTGAAGCAATTGAAATTTCCGATAAAGAAGACACCATTAACAAATTTATTTCAGATACCGAAGTATTCAGCGGCGAATTTGGTTACTGTACTGAATTTATTTTAGAATTATACAAACCTAAAAAATTCGATAAAGATTATTTAATTAAAAAACTTGAAAAAATCGGCAGCTCAATGGTCGTTGTTCAAGATGAATCAATTTTAAAAATTCACATCCATACTCAAAAACCTGGTGCAGTTTTAAGTAGTGTTAACAGTATTGGTCAATTTTTAAAAGTTAAGATTGACAATATGACATTGCAAGCTAATAATAGTAAAGAAACTGCCAAGAAAAATAGTAATGATGAAGCTTGTGAAAATAAACATTCAGCTGGATGTGCACTTATTTCATGTAATGCCGGTCAAGGAATTATTGACATGGTGCAAGATTACGGCGTTTCTTATGTTGTTGAAGGTGGACAAACAAATAACCCTTCAATTCAAGACATTGTTAATGCAATTAATTCTGTGGCAGCTAAAACTGTTTTCATTTTACCAAATAACTCAAATATTACCTTGTCAGCACAACAAGCTGCCACAATTGTAAGAAATAAAAAAGTTATTATTATCCCAACCAAATCACAAGCACAATGTTTAGGTGTAGCAATGAATTTTAGTCCTGAAAATAGTGCTAAAGAAAATCAAACATTAATGAATGATGCCTTGAAAACAATTCAGTATGGAGAAATAGCTCCTTCAGTTAAAGATACAAAATTAAATGGTATCAAAGTCAAAAAAGGTGACTTCATGGTCATTTCGGCTAATAAATTAGTTTCAACTGCTAAAACATATAATGAAGCAGCAATTAAATTGGTAGATGACTTAGTTAGTGATGATACTGAAATCGTAACTATTTTCTATGGTCAAGATGCATCAGAAGCCGATGCTAAGGAATTACAAAACTATATTGAAATTAACTATAACGTCGAAGTTGAAGTTTACTCAGGCGGTCAAACTATTTATCCATATTTAATTTCCGCTCAATAGGAGGCATACAATGCAAAGAACTATAGTTTTTGATGTTTTAAATAATGACAACGGACAAGTAAAAGCTATTCTTGGGGCTAAAAGATTTATTGAAGAAAATCCAGAATATAAATTGATTTTAGTAGGACAAGAAGAAGTAATTAAAAATACTCTTGGCAAGTATGCTGAAAAAGTTGAAATTATTTCTTCAAATGAAATAGCTCATAAAGTTATCAGTCCACGCGATGCTTTACGTAATCAAAGTTCAATGTTAAGCGCATTTAATGTACTTAAAGAAGGGAAAGCTGATGCTATTTTAAGTAGTGGGGATAGCGGTTCATATATTACTTTGGCTTCATTAAAAGTCAAGCGTTTGCCTAATGTTTCGCGCCCTGCTTTTATGCCAGTTCTACCAACCACAACTGATAAAAAAATGCTTTTATTAGACGCTGGCGCAAATTTAGAAATCAAAGCCGAATATTTGAATGAATGAGCAAAAATTGCATCAGAGTTTCATAAAATAATTTTCAAATCAAATAAACCAGTTGTTGGTCAATTAAATATTGGAACAGAAGATTATAAAGGTACTGAAATTGCGCGTGAAGCGAATAAATTATTAAAAGAACAAGCAGATAATTATAGTTTTAAAGGTTTCGTTGAACCTAGCTCGGCAATCAACGGAGATGTAGATATTTTAGTAGCTGATGGCTACGCTGGTAATATATTTTTAAAAACTTTAGAAAGTTCTTTCTTAGGGTTTGCTAAGTTACTAAAGCAAATTTATATGCGCAATTTAAAAACTAAAATTAGTGCATTAATGATCAAAAAAGATTTAAAAGGCTTTAAAGCAAAATTTGATTATCGTAATACCGGCGGCGCTTATATTGTTGGACTTGATAAAGTTGTTGTAAAAGCTCATGGAGGTAGCGACGAAGTTGCGTTCTATAATGCTTTAAATCAAATTAAAATTGCCTTAGACAACAACGTAATCGAAAAGTTAAAAGAAGTGTTCGAACAAGCAAAAGAAGGCGAAGATGAATAAAGATTTTCGCAAGCAATTAAAAAATATTTTAGAAAACGCTAGTTTTGACACCGCAGATCTAACAGATGAAATGTGATCATATTTTGAACAAGCATTCACTCATAAAACTTATGTTAACGAACACAAAGGAACTAAGAGCTATCAATATCTAGAATTTTTAGGAGATGCCGTTTTGCAATTTTTAGTAAGTAATGCAATTTTTTGAACTTTTCCTAATGATAACGAAGGACACGCGACTGCGTTGCGTTCCGCAATAGTTGACCGTGAAAATTTAGGTAGATTAGCTAATGAATTAAAATTAGTTGATTGTGTAAGAGCTTCAAAGGGAGCATATAACAACGGCAAAACTATTAAAGCAGATTCAGATTTATTTGAATCATTTGTGGGCGCTATTTATTGCGTTTATGGCCTTGGTGCAGTTGAAAGCTTTATTGAAAAAGTGCTGTTAGTTGATTTAGAAAATTTCTCAAACAGTTCACTAAAAGATCCTAAATCAAGATTTCAAGAACTTGTTCAAACTAGCGGTAAAAACGATATTTTTTATGAAAACACAGCATTAGGCAACGGACTGTTTGAAAGCCGGGTAATGATTGATAAATGTGTATATGGCATTGGTATTGGAAAGACCAAAAAAGAAGCTGAAAAAGCAGCGGCTACTGAAGCACTTAAAAAATATCAACAATAATTATTAATTAAATCAGGTGTTTAAAACTTGATTTTTTTATATCATTTTTTAATTTTTACATTGAAAAATATTCAAATATGTCCAAATGTTAAAAAAAGATAGAAAAAATAATACAATTTAAAATGATATTTATACAAACATCAATTTATCATAAAAAGGATTATAAATGACAAACCCAGGGACATTATTTGTTGGGATTATGACCAACACCGGGTTGTGAGGTGCGATAATTAGTACTATCGTCATCACTATGTTAGGTTTCATTTTGTTTCGTACTAAGGTTCTAAATAATGAATCTTCTGGTGCAATTCAAAAAGTTATTATTAATGTTATTATTCCATTTCTATCATTCTATTCATTTTTAAAAAATGCCGATAAAGCGGATTTAAAAACATTTGGTATAGTGTTCGGGATGAGTGCAATTTATTATGTACTTCTAACCTCAATAGCAATTTTATGGGTTAAATATTTGCCAAAAGCCGTGCCAAAAAGTGTTATTGCACGAGCTCAAAAAGATTATGATGAATGACAAACTCATGTTGAGTTTTCACAAAGACAAATATTCAACCGTGAAGTTTATTTTGAAAGCCTTCAAAAGAAACACTTGGTTACTTGATTAATGTGTATTTATGGTTCAAATATTTTATTTGCAACACCAATCGTTTTAGGTGTCTATCCTAATGGGATTGAACTAGGTTCATTAAGTATTTGAAACGTTTTATACTATATTGGTGGTTTCGGACTTTCATTTTCATTACTATCAGGAGTAAAATTTACAAAACAAGAGTTCAAATTTACTATGAAAAAAGCAGTATTAAATCCTGCTTTTATCACTGTTATTGTGGCTATAGTACTTTGAGCAACTCAATATATTCCAGGTGCTGGTTCAACTGTTAGTGAACTAAAATCTGAACAAACAATTCAAGTAAAATATGGAATCGATTTACAAACAAAAGAACCTTTATTAGAAGCGATAAGTGTTAAATATAAGGGAACTTTTGGACCAAACTTTTCAGTCTTATATGGAAGAGACCTCGAACATATCGTAACTAATTCACATGGTGTAGTTACTCATTCATACATTAAAGAATGATTTACATATGACAAGCTAGTAGGCGCCTATGCGCCTTATGCTTCTGGTCCAACTGGATGATTTGATTGAAGTGTAACAATGCCATATTTTGCTAAACCAATTACCATATTGGCCGGCTTGATTTCACCATTAATTTGAATCGTAATTGGTACAAGCTTAGCCAAAACAAACATTAAACAAATGTTCTCAAAAGGAAGAAACTGACTATTTCTAATTTACAAAGCCGGTTTAATTCCACTATTCATTTTATGTTTAGTAATGCCATTTGTTAAAGCTAAATTATTATCGCCTTCTGTTGGTGCCGTTCTAGTTATGACCGGAGCAGTTCCTCCAGGAACTACAGTTGTTATTTATTCGCAACACTTCAAAGTTCATGAAGACTATACTTCGCAAGTAAGTTCATTGGCAACAATGTTGAGTTTTATCTTCATTCCGCTATGACTTGTCGTCGGTGTAGTAACACTTAATGTTATATAAAACTTATTTCAGCGAAGAAATTTTTATAGAATTTAAAAAAACACATTCCTAAAAATAAAAAGGAATGTGTTTTTATTTAGAAAAATAACAACTACTAATTTAAATTATTGTAAGTTAAAGGTTTTAATGTCTATGTTTATAAAGACCCTTTATTATTTAAATAATATAATTGAAAAAAAATAACTCTTAGGTAAATTTAGATATTAAAAAAACTGTTATATAAATAACAGTTACAAAATTTTAATGATTTAAAATCACTTTTTTAAATTTCTATTTTTTTAGGATTACTTTTTAACGAAATAGCTGATCCAATAATACCTAAAATTGGTCCTATAAAAACTACACTTACAACCAATAAAATACCTGGTACAAGTTGCTCATTATTTTTTGTGACTAACAATTTAATTCCTAATATTAGACTAACAATTGAAGTTGCCAAATTTAATGACCAAATCAAGAATAAAAATATGATTGCTACTGTTGAAAATGAACCTATTATATTTCTAAAACTATAACTATAATTATCTTGATTTGTATCAGGTGTTGTTATTGCAAGTATTATAGACGAAATAAGAATACCTAACTTTATTGGGAATGTAATTAAACTAATTGTGTTTAAAGTTAGAGAGGCAATAGAAAGTCTCTTAAACATTTTTCTCCTTAAATTTATATATATAAAATTTTAAATGATAATTAACGTTTTTTTGCTTAAATTGTTTAAATAAAATAATAAACAAATTTTAAACATAAATTTTTAGTTTATATATTCAGATTTGCTAAAAATAAATATTGAGCATTTATTTTAAAATAAGTTTCTAAACTGCAGAATTGTTTAATCTTAAGTAAAAATTCATAATTAAATTTATAATTATTAATGATTTTATGAAAGGACAAAAATGAAATTAATTCAAGTTGAAGCACATGGATTTAAATCGTTTGCCGATAAGGTAACTTTAAAATTTGATGGTGGCGTTGTTGCTATTATAGGACCTAACGGTTCCGGTAAGTCAAATATTAACGATGCTATTCGTTGAGTTTTAGGAGAAACCAGTTCTAAAGTATTGCGTGGAGACAATATGGAGGACGTTATTTTCGCTGGTTCTAAGACTGAAAAAGAAATGAACCGCGCCGAAGTTATTTTAACTTTTGATAACCGCGATAGAGCTTGTGATATCCCTCATGATTTCTTTACTATTTCTCGTGTTTTACACCGGGGAAAGGGAAGCAATGAATACTACATCAATGGCGAAATAGCAAGACAAAGAGACATTAAAGAAATAGCAATGCAAAGTGGTATTTCTAAATCAAGTTTGGCAATTATCGGGCAAGGAACAATTTCTGATATTGCTGAAGCAACCCCAGAAAGACGTCGTGAAATTTTCGAAGAAGCTAGCGGAACCTCAATGTATCGTGTTAGAAAAATCGAAACACAAAGAAAATTAGAAAGAACTCAAGAAGCATTAGAACAAATTAGAGTTTTAGTTGAAGAATTAGAACGCCAATTAAAACCTTTACAAAGACAAGCTGAAAAAGCCAAAATTTATAATCAAAAAGCAGCTCAATTAAGAGAAGTTGAAGTTTCATTATTAGTTCATGATTTTCTTGAATGTTCAGAAAGACTTGATGTCTTGCAAAGAGAAGCAAGGGAATATGAAGTTTTAAGAGAAGATTTTGAAAATAGGCTTCGTACTTATAATGAAGTTATTAAACAAAAAACTGCAATTATTGAAGATTTAGACAATAACATTAACTCAATTTCAGCAGAATTAGATACTGTAAACAAAGACATTGCTGGCTTAGAAATCAGAAATGCTCGTGAAGCTAAACATCGTGAGATGTTAATTAATGGTGAATTAGTTGCTACCCCGAAAGAACAAGCCGATGCAATTAAGCAAGAGCTAAATAGTTTAAGTACAAAAATTCTAGGTTTTAAAGAATTCTCGAGAAATAAAGAAAAAGAAATTAATGAATTACAAAAAAGTGTCGCTGAAAAATCAGCAAAAATCAATACTTATAGACGTGAATTGAGTCTTGAACAAGATAAATTAAATAAAATTAAAACTAAGTTAGATTTAATTGAAGATATTAAGACCAATAAATCGTCTGTTTCTAAAGGTGTAAAAAACATTACTGAAAACTCACATTTATTTAGGGGCTATAAAGGTCTTGTTAGTGAAATTATTAGCGTCGAAAATAAATTTGCTATAGCAATCGAAACTGTATTAGCTAATGCTATTCAACACATTGTTGTGGATAATTCAGATACGGCGGTTAAAGCTATTAATTTCTTAAAAGATAATCACGGTGGTAAAGCAACATTTATTCCGTTGGCTTCTATTAAGCCTAAAATGATTCATGAACAACACATTGTTGTTGCACAAACTCAAAAAGGTTTCTTAGGCGTGGCTTCAGAAATTGTTGATGCAGCACGTGAATTTGATGTTCTTAAAAAATTCTTATTAGGAAATATTTTAATTTGTGACACAATTGAAAATGCTAACAAATTAGCTAATCTATTAGAAAGAAGATATACAGTTGTAACACTTGAAGGCGACATTATTCGCGCAGGCGGAGTTATGTCTGGGGGACAAGTTTCACAACACGTTTCTACATTCGGAGCTACTGAACAAGTTAAAGAATTAGAAGCGCTTATTCCAAAACTAGAAGACAATATTGCTAAATTAAATGAAGCAATTGCTTTATTGCAACATGAACAACAAAAAGAAGCTAACTTGTTAACCAACTACACTTTAGAAAAAACTAAAGTCGACAAAGATTTAGAAGAAGATTCTAAAAAATTTGATGAATTAAGAGTTAAATATGAAAGCGTTGCGCAAGAAGCAGAATTCGAAGCTCAGATCGTCGATATTACAGCCGAAATTCAAAAATTAATTTTAAAGAAAAGCGACTTAAGCGCACTAAAATTATCACAAACTGAATTATGTTCAGCCGCCAAAAAAGAAGTTTCTAATTTAAACATTACAAAATCAGAAGTCAATGCAGAATTAACAAAATTATTAAAAGATAATGCTGAAAAAGTTTCTGAAAAGAGTCGTGCGGAATCGACAATTCAATTTGCAAAACAAAGACTTTCAGAACAATATGGAATGTTATTTGAAACAGCTAAGGAATTATATAATCCTGAAATTGATTTCGAAGTAGCTAGAAAATTAGTTAACAGCTTGAAATTAGATATTCGTGAACTTGGTCACGTTAACTTAGATTCTATTAGCCAACTTGAAGAAGTTGAAAAGAGATATAACGAAGTTAAAGAACAAGAAGAAGATATTGTCAAAACCAAATCAACAATTGAAGAAGCTATTGATGAAATGGATAAAATCATTGTTGAAAGAATCACTCAAACAGTTGACTTGGTAAATGCTGAATTCAAACATGTATTTGCTAAAATGTTTGGTGGTGGTATGGCCGAAATTAGATATACCGATCCAGATAATATTCTTGAATCAGGAATTGATGTTATTGCCCAACCTCCTGGTAAATCAGTTAAGAATTTAAAACTATTCTCGGGCGGAGAAAAAGCATTAATTGCAATTTCATTATTGTTCTCAATTTTAAAAGCTAAACCTTTACCATTATGTATCTTAGATGAAGTAGAAGCGGCGCTTGACGAAGCTAATGTTATTCGTTTTGCTGAGTTTTTACAAAGTCTAAAACAAGATACTCAATTTATCGTTATTACTCACCGTCAAGGAACAATGGAAAGAGTTGATAAACTTTACGGAGCAACAATGCAAAAACGTGGAGTTACAACATTTTTCAGTGTTAACTTGGCTGATGCTAAAAAACTTGTTGATGAAAAAGGTAATGCTAAAAATGAATAATGATTATTAAAGGAGAGATGTATCTCTCTTTTAATTTATTCACAGAAAAACTACCAAGGGTTAATATTGATTTCATGATATAATTAGATAGAATTAAGTCACGCTTATCACAAAATAATAAAAAAATAATTACGGAGGTCCGCGATGTACGGGTTAGTTTTTTATTTGAATAAAGAAGTGCTCAAAAAAGCATACGGTGAAGAAAAAAACCATAAGCAAGCCTATGAAGATGTCAGAGACATTTTAAGACACTACGGTTTTCACTGATTATCAAATAGTTTTTATTTTTCAAGATCAATTAATAATTTATTACAAATGTTTAAAGCAATTGAACATTTAAAAAGCATTGACTGATTTGTAAATTCATTGGTAAGTTTACACGTTTTTAAAATGGAAGACTTGTCAAACTTTACTGAATATATGACAGCAAGCGAAAATGCTTTATCAGATGATGAAGAATAAAATAAACTACTATTAATTAAAAATAAAGTTGCCCTCGAAGGCAACTTTTTTAAATAAAAATTCCGGCCTAAATGACCAGAAAATAATTATTGATTTGTAATTGTATATAGTAGTTTTGGATTTGCTTCTAAAGCTTGTTTTAACGCGTTTAAAACATCATTGTTTCCATCAACTGTAATAGCAACTTTAGTTGTACCTTCAGGCGCCCCAACATATTGGAATGCGTTAGGAGAGAATTCAACTAAGTTTTGGCCTATAGTTAATTGGGTGAAGTTATTTTGTGCTAAAGCTCCATCTAATACTTTAGAAACATGACTTAAGTTAATTTCGCTTAATTTATTATTTGCTAAAACACCTTGGCTGATAATTTTTAAATTTGTTGCATTTGATAAATCGAATGATGTTATTAAGTTTTGGCTAAATGCGCCTCTGCCTAATTCAGTTAAACTTGCAGGGATAGTAACTTGTTCAATTGAGTTTTGTGCGAAAGCTTCTTCACCAATTGATTCAATAGTATCTGGGAATATTATTGATTTTAAACTTCCTAATCCTTGAAATGCCCCTGGGCCGATCTTGGTTAATTTTTTAGGTAAAATAACTTTTTCAATATTGATAGATTTAACTTCAATTCTAACACCGTTGTTATCTTTATCTCATGTAATTAAACCATCAACAACGTTACCATATTTGTTGTTAGCTGCATTACTTTCATCTTTGTGGTATGCAAAGTTTCTAATTGATTGATATGAAAATGCACCTTGCGGGATTTCAGTAATATCTGCCTCTGATAAGTCTAGAGTTTTTGTTGAGCTTGCATAATATTTAGCCCCTTGTTCACCAGAAATATATTGAATTGAGAATGTATTAGGTTTTTCACCACCACATGACACTGCTGCAATACCAAAAACTGCTGGAGTTAAAACAGTTAAGCTTGATAATAAAAATAGTTTAGATTTTTTCATGTTTATTATTTTACCACAAACTTGCCCAACGGGGCTTATATATAAATTACATTTACATATAAACGGCAACTAAATTTAAAATATTGTAAAATTCATATATGGAAAATTTTAAACTAGTTTCAAAATATCAACCAGCGGGCGATCAACCACAAGCGATTGCTGAACTCGTTGAAGGCTTAAAAGAAAACAAACCTCATCAAGTACTTCTAGGGGTTACTGGTTCTGGTAAAACATTTACCATTGCCAATGTGATTAAAGAAATCAATCGTCCTGCGCTGGTTATTAGTCATAATAAAACTTTAGCATCTCAACTTTATAGCGAATTAAAAGAATTATTTCCTGAAAATAGAGTCGAGTATTTTGTGTCATATTTTGATTATTATCGTCCTGAAGCTTATATTCCTAAAGCAGATTTATATATTGAAAAAACAAGCAAAACAAATAAAGAAATTGAAGCCATGAGAATGTCGTCGATCAATGCTTTATCAATACGTCATGACACAATCGTAGTTGCTTCAGTTGCCGCAATTTATGGGGAATTTAATCCTACTGAATATCGTAAAAATTTCTTCCCTTTAGAAACGGGCATGAAAATTAAACAAAAAGATTTATTGATTAAATTAGTGCAAATGGGATATGAAAGACTAATGGGAGAAATTGACCGTGGGCAGTTTTATGTGAAAGGGGACACGATTGAGGTTTGCCCTGGATATAACTTAGAATACAACATTCGTATTGAACTTTTTGATGATGAAATAGAAAGAATTGCTTTAATTGACCCACTAACAAAAGATTTAGTTGAAGTTAAGAAAACATTAACGATTTTCCCTGCTACGACTTATACAGTAAACCATAACGAGGTCAAACAAATTTGCGATGCTATCAAGATCGAAATGGAAGATCAAGTTCAATTTTTCAAAAATAATGAAAAATATATCGAAGCACAAAGAATTAAAGACAGAACCTTGAATGATATTGATTCAATTTCTGAATTTGGTTATGTTAATGGGATGGAAAATTATGCCCGTTATGTCGATGGGCGTGAACCAGGGCAAAGACCTTATACACTATTTGATTATTTACCGGAAGACACAGTTGTTTTTGTTGACGAAAGCCATCTAATGATTCCACAACTCAACGGAATGTATAACGGAGATAGAGCACGGAAAACTACGCTTGTTGATTTTGGTTTTAGATTGCCTTCAGCGCTAGATAATCGACCTTTGAAATTCGAAGAATATGAAGAATTTAATTTTCCGAGAATTTATATGTCAGCAACTCCCGGGGATTATGAATTAAATAAAACAGAGGGTGAAATTATTACTCAATATATTCGTCCTACAGGATTACTTGATCCAATTATTGAAATAAGACCAAAAGTTGGTCAAATTCAAGATATTTATGACCGTATTAAAGACCAAATTAAACGTAACGAAAGAACATTGATTTTAACAACAACCAAAAAGAACGCCGAAGAGTTGTCGTTATATTTACAAGAACATAAAATAAAGAGTGCTTATATTCATGACAGATTTAAAATTTTTGAAAGAAATGAGATTCTTAAGGGTCTAAGAATGGGCAAGTTTGATGTTGTTATTGGTATTAATTTGCTAAGAGAAGGGATTGATTTACCTGAGGTTAGTTTAATTTGTGTATTAAATGCCGATTCGGCAGGATTAATGCGTGATGAGCGCAGTTTAATTCAAATTGTTGGTAGAGCGGCGCGTAACGACCACGGTAAAGTTATATTTTATGCTGATGAAATCACAAGCAGTATGCAAAAAGCTATTGATGATAATAAACTAAAAAGAGCTATTCAACAAAAATACAACGAAGAACACAACATTATTCCTAAAACCATTATTAAACCAATTGCACCGCCAATTCAAGGTAGCATATTATATGATGAATTAAGCATTGAAAAAGAACGCTCAAAAATGATTCACAATAAAAAATTCATTGAAAAAATGATTAAAAAAATGAAAGACTTGGCAAAAGAGAAAAAATTCGAAGATGCTATTGAAATTCGTGATTATCTAATTGAGCTAGGAGTTGAATTAGATTAAGGAGAAATATGAAAGAAAATCATAAAAAAGAAATTTTTCCATTTGTAAAATGAGTTGGCGGGAAAAGACAATTACTGAATGAAATAATTGAAATGGCTCCTAAAGAATTCAACAGATATTTTGAACCTTTTCTTGGCGGCGGAGCAGTGTTATTTTCATTGCAACCTCAAAAAGCTTTTGTTAATGATATAAATTCACAATTAATATTTACTTATGAAACAATCAAAAATAATGCTAATGAATTGATTGAATTATTAAAAAAATATGATGCTGAATTAACTAATAAAGATAAATATTTATATTATCGTGACAAATATAATAGCAAAGTAAAAAACCATGAATTTGATATTGAACTTGCAGCATTATTTATATATCTAAATAAAAGATGTTTTAATGGGTTATACAGAGTTAATTCTGAAGGATTATTCAATGTTCCATATAACAATAAAACAACTGTTAAATCATTTGATGAAGATAACATAAAATTAATTGAAAAATTTTTAAAACACGTTACTATAAAAAATGTAGATTTTGAAAAATCATTATCAAATACACGAGCAAAAGATTTTATTTTTATCGATAGCCCTTATGCACCTTTGAATGAAAGTTCTTTCGAATCATATACTAAAGATGGTTTTAGTAAAAAGGATCATATTAGATTGGCAAAAGTTTTCAAAAAATTATCTAAAAAAGGCTGCTATGTAATGCTCACAAATAGTGATACGGACTTTATCAAAAATTTATATAAAGATTTTAATATCAAAGTAATAAAGGCTAAAAGATTAATTAACAGAGATGCCGATAAAAGATTTGCAAATGAAGTAATTATTACTAATTATTAAAAGGATAAAAAAATGGATTTTGAAAAACAAATAAAAATTTTTAGTGAAACTTTATTAAAAACTAATAGAAATTACGAGTTTTATGTAGATTGAAGCAAAATAGATGAAGTAAAAAATAAAGTATCGAATTACACGCCTTGGATGCTCTTATTAAGTGTGATAATTTTAGAGAAAAATTTATAGAACTATTGCGTAAAGTTCCTAGTGTAATAACAACATTTCCTCTCCTTTTTGCACTATCAAAAAAAGAACGTCAAGAGATTGAAAGTATTCATAAAGACTTTGATGTAATTGATATTAAAACAAAAGAGTTATTATCATACAAATTTTGATTAGATAAAAGCAACTTAACAGATTTGGAAATAGAAAAATATTATGAGTTTTTTCTAAAAGTCGGTTTAAAAAACCTGTTTGATAATTTTTTAGAAAAAAGCACAATTGACTATGTAACGGGAATTTTGGTTGGACTTGATAGCAACGGCAGGAAAAACCGGAGCGGGTTCATTTTTGAATTAATGTGTCAAAACGTACTTTTAAAACTTCAAAAAGAACTTGATTTTAAACTTTATAGCCAAATTAAACTAAGCAAAATAGATGAAATTAAAGATTATATAGATGAAGATTTTTCTAATAAACGAATGGATTTTGTAATAATCAAGAAAAACAAGGTTATTGATATTGAATGCAATTTTTTCAATGATGCTGGTTCAAAACCTGAAGAAATAATCGAAAGCTACATTAACCGAAAAAATGAATTAGCTAAAAAGGGCATTGACTTCATTTTAATAACCGACGGCAAAAATTGCTGAAAAGATGAAGAAAAGACACAACTCCATAAGGCATTTAAATATCTAAATATTTTAAATATGTATATGGCCGAAAATGGATATTTAGAAAAGAAAATAAAAGAAATTTTAAGTGATTAAACAGCTAAAAAGCTGTTTTTTATATGCCTTAGTAAAAAATAGCAAATAATGAAACATATCTTTTTGGTAAGAATAAATATACAAAATAAATTGAAGTTGTGTAATTGTTTAAATTTAAAAATTTTTTATTATTAATTATAGGTATAAAATTAAATATTATAATTTTTGACAAAGGCTGTAAATATGACCGAGACAAAGAAAATTGAAAAAGAGAAAACACAAAAAAAAATAAGTTTCACATCAGCTATTTTAATGGTTATGGGAAGTTCAATCGGTGCTGGGATATTTTTCAAAAGTGATCAAGTACTAGAATATTCACATGCAAGTTTGATATTAGCAATTTTTGCATGAGTTTTAGGCTTTGTCGCAGTTGTTGTGATGGGACTTTCATTAGTTGAAATTTCATCGGTTAAAAACGATAATTTAAGTTTCGTAGGATGATGTAAGGCATTCAATAGTAAAACTATTTATAAAGCGGCGCGGAATTTCAATTCTTATTTATGCTTTCCATTGATTTTCTTTGTTATTCCGTTATATGTTGTATTAAGCTTGCAAGACGGAATATCAGGAATTATTAATAAACCTGCTACTTTTGGAACTGGGGTTGACTGAATAATATGAGTAGTCATCTCTTTAACAATTACTTTGTATTTTATTTTGACATCTGGAATTAATACCAAATTTGGAGCTAAACAAAATTTATTTATTTTATCAATTAAATTTATTCCATTAGTGTTCATCGTTATTATGGGATTTGTTTTAGTTGGGATGAACGCTTCTGGCGTTAAAAGTGTAAGTTTAACAATTAAAGAAAATACTGATACTACACTTGCTAATGGTTTTGAATTATTCCAAATGCCTAAGTTTGGAGCATTCATCGGAGTATTCTTAGCTATTGCTGCTATATTTTTTGCATATGATGGATTTTTCACAACCTGTGGTATTCAAAGTGATATGAAAGAACCTAAGAAAACACCACTTGCGATTTTATTAGGTTTAGTGTTTACAACAATCATTTATTTATTTATTGCAATTTTGTTCTCAATCAATGGGGGAACAATCCTTTCGATGCAAAAATATAGTGAAAATATTATGAATCCAAGAACGTCGCAAATTATTTTTGGAGTATTGAATATTTTGATTGCTATTGGAGTAATGGGAATTATAAATGGTTTTGCAATGTGGGCTCCTAAATATTATGAAGAATTAATGTTTAATGGTGAACTTCCATTATGAAAAAAAGCAATTAAAAAATATCGTAATAATTATTCAATAATCGGAGTTGCTTATACACTTTTATTTTCAGTACCTTTTATATTAATATTCAGTGTTGTAGGTGCGCTGGGATACATTGAAACACCAAACACTTTAACTGATATTTATAAAAAAACATCAGAGATGAATAAGCTATATAATTTTTCAAATGTTATGGCAAACTGAATGGCATTGTTAACATTTACCTTTATTGCGCTCCCAATTTTGGGCGGCATAATTAATAGAAAAACGCAAAAAGTTTTAGTTCCTAAAAAATATAGTTATTTCTTGCCAAGCGCTTGAATTTGTTGCATCATAACCTTTTTAGCATTAACTGCCTTGATTGTATCACCATTTGTTAATTTAATTGCTTTGGCATTTGTTGAAAAAGCCAAAATGACAAGTTCAATGATTGTATCAAGAGTTGTTACTGTGGTAATTTTGTTGGCGTTTATTGCAGTATCATTCTTACCAATTCCATTTGAAAATAAAAACATTATAAAAAAATATGGAAACGAAGAAAATTATCAAAAATTTGTAAAAGAATATATTCAAAAACAAAATATTATGATTAAAAAAATTTAGATAAAAAAATAAATGCCCCAAAAGAACAAAAAGGCATTTTATTTTTTTATTTATAAATTGAATATTTAAAGTAATAATTTGTACGGTCCTCAAGTTTGTCAATGTCAATCATAATTGAACGCGCCTTATTTCTTTTGTCTAAAACAGGTTTGTAATTAGTTACATTTCTCTTGTTATCTTGTTGACGTTTGTAGTATTTTTCACCATCATTTGGATTTAGTTCAGTCGCTTGATTTAATATACCTTGAACTTCACCTTCATCGATTTCATTATTATGATTTCTATCAATTCATAAATTGATATTTAATCTATTATTTTTTGCCAATGTGTCTAACTCTGAAGTTGCGATTGAATCTGAGAAATATGAAACATATTTATAATCGGCGTCTTTTGGCATTGGATATAAATTTTCAACATATCAAGGTTTGCTTTTATTTTCCATAGTTTCAAAAGGCTGATTTCACGTTTTTTTAGCTAAAAATTGATAATCACTAGCATGTAACTCAACTTTGTAATTATTTGTATAATCTTCATCGTCCCCAATCAACATGGCAACTTTATACTTGAATAAATTATCAGGAGTTAAATCGGTATTTTTAAATGTCAAATAACCACCTAAATTAATATTTGGATCTTCGCCTGTGTCAAGCGTTAAATCACCTCAATTTCAGTTGTTATATCCCATATAACTAATTGCTTGGCCATATCCCATTAAATCAACATATGCCGCAAATAATTGAGCTAATTTTTTATTATCTTTTATTTGGGCAAACGGCCTTTTCTTATAAATATTGGTAAATTCTTTTAAATGCGGATCAAATACTCAATTGGTTGCATAAATTCTAAATGAATCACGATAACGTGTGTTTATCCCGGACATTTTTAAAATATCTTCACCAATTGCGCTTAAATAAACTGAGTTATCATAGCTCGGTAAATTGAAATATAAATAGTTTTTGAAAATATCTTTTTTACTATACAAATAAGGGTTACTTGTAAATGACATTTTCAATAGTTCACGAGGGAATAGTTCTTCGATACTGTATGAATATTTAATTCGATCTAGTTTAACTTTTTCAGGAAAGGTAATTTGGTTATATATTGAGTTATTGAATGACATATTATATTTTTCAATAGCTAAATATTCATCATATTCTTCTTTAGTTAATGGCATGTTTGCTAATCTAAATAAGTCGTAGCTTGTGTATTTTGAGAAAATTGGTTTTTCGCTATTAGATGGATAAAATGAGGATGCTAATGCCAAGCCATCATTGTCTTTTTTTAGATAAAAATTAGGAAGTTTGAAATTTAAAGCATCGGTAAAATCATCAATAAATTTTTTATTAACTGCTTTTTTAATATTGCCTCTGTTTTTATCAATAAAAGAAGTATCGGCGTAATTATCAGTTAAAGAAGGGTTATCATATGAAGCGTCGATGTGGTGTGTATATTCATGGACCAGCACACCTAAAATGTATTCAACTCTTTGCAATAAATTAGTTGATTGTACTTGTTCACCTAATTTCGAAACAACATTATCAATATTTAAATATATGCTAGCTGAGTTTGGCGAATATAGTCCATTAACACTACTTCAAGTTGATTGATTAGAAAAACGTTTGTTAATGTAAACAGATTTCAAATTATTAATCTCTGGGCCATAAACGGCACGTTTTTTGAACATCTCATTAAGTAATGCTCGACCATCTTCACCCAAATAGTAAAGCAGCGTGCCATCATCTGCTTTTCCATATGGATATTCAATAATTGACAAGTCTCCGTATTTGAAATTTTTATTAAGTATTTCTTGGTTTTGTTCGGGGTCATATATCATTTTTGCATTCGTTGTTTTCGCTTCTAAGTCAACGTTGGGGCGGTTGACAAATTTAAATGATTCAAATGCATTCCGAAAAACAAAAACTACACCAATAATGATGCCTCCAAGTAATGTAAGAATTCCGAAAATGATTAATAATATCGCTCAAAGTGGAAATCTTCTGTTGGTTGGTTTTCTAAAAATATTGTTTTGATTGTTATCTTCCATATCGCCCTCGCTGTTGTCAAAATTATAACATTTTTAAATGTTTGAAATATTAACATCTATAATTGTATTAACTATGTTAAGAATTATAGCTGGAAAGTATCGTTCTAGAATTTTAGAACAACCAAGAAGAGAAATAACAAGACCAACGATAGATAGAGCTCGAGAAGCTATTTTTTCATCAATTCAATTTGATATTGAAGGACGTGAATTTTTAGATTTATTTTCAGGAAGCGGGGCATTTTGTTTAGAAGCTTTATCGCGGGGTGCCAAACACGCGACTTGCATTGATAAAAGTCGTGAAGCGTATGAAATTATTTTAAAAAATAGATCAACATTAGGAGAAAAAAATCTTGATGTTTTCAATTTGGATGCATTGAAATTTTTAAGTATGGCTAAGGCAAATTCATATGATTTTATTTACTTAGATCCACCATTTATTGAAAAAGAATTATTAATTGAGTGTCTAAATAAAATTGTTGATAAAGCATTATTAAAATCAGAAGGCATCGCAATAATCGAAACTGATTGAGCTGATTTTACATATGAGTATCAAAATTATCGTGTAATAAAAACCAAAAAATATGGTAAAATTTACATCTACTACGTACAAAAGAATTTTTAATCAGTTTATTTAACAAATAATTAATTTAGAAAGGAGAAAATATGAGTAAAAAACTAATTATTTTCGCTGGCCCAAGTGGTGTTGGTAAAGGAACCGTTGAAAAGCCATTGTTTGACGATAAAAGTTTAAAACTTAAATTATCTGTTTCTATGACTACTAGAAAACCTAGAGAAGGCGAAGTTGATGGTGTACACTATTATTTCGTATCTAAACAAACATTTGACGCTTGTTTGGCTGATAACCGTTTAATTGAATATTCATTACACTTTGATAATTATTATGGAACTTTATATTCAGAAATTACCCGTATTTGTGAACAAGGTAAAATTCCATTTCTAGAAATTGAAACCAATGGAGCAAAACAAATCATTGACTTTTATACTAAACAAGGTAAACAAGATGAAATTTGTTCAATTTTCTTAATGCCACCTTCATTTAAAGAACTTGAAAAAAGAATTGAAGGCAGAAAAACTGAAAGCGAAGAATTAATCGCCAAAAGATTAAGTAAAGCTCAAGAAGAAATTGGATATTCAACTTTATTCCAATATGTTGTTATTAATAATGATGTAGAAAAAACTGCTAACGAAATTAAAGAAATAATCAAAAAAGAATTCAGCGAAGTTTTAAATGCCGAAGAAGAAGTTAGTGAAGGAAGAAAGGCTTAATTTATCCATGAATTTTTGCATTAAATCTGATATAGGAAATTTTAGAAAAGAGAATCAAGACCGTGCGGGAATAATAAGCAAAGGTAATTGAACTCTAGCAATGTTATGCGATGGTATGGGCGGGCATTTTGGAGGCTCAAAATGTGCCCAAATAACCGTCGATACTTTGAAACAATATTTTGAGCAAAGTTTCCCTGAGGAAATGCAAGATTTGGATAGATCAAATATAAATAAATGATTCAATAATGCATTAAGCTTTATTAAAAAAGCTTTAGTTAATTGCACTGAAAAAGAACCAATATATCGTGATATGGGGACAACATTAACTGCTGCCCTCGTTTTTAATTTAACTAAGAGCGTGTATATTTTTAATATTGGCGATTCAAGAACATATATTTACAATGGGTTATTGCATTTAGTAACTCGTGACCAAAACTTTTTACACCAATTAATTAATATTCATAATTGAAAGCCAGAAGAAGCTAGAAAACACCCTGATGCCAATAAATTAGTAAGCTGCTTAGGGCCTAATAAAACAATGCAATCAGACGGATTTTTTATTAAAGGTCAAGCCAGTGTTAAATATATTTTATTAACATCAGACGGGGTGCATGATTTTATTGAAAAGCCACAAATTGAGTTGATTTTACAAAATAGAAAAATGACTTTGGAAGAAAAATGTGATAAGTTAATTACAATAGCAAAAAAGAATTTATCAAGAGATAATTTAACGGTAGAACTAGTGGAGCTATAAATGGAAAATAACGACTTTAAAGAACTAAAAAGATTTTCAAATCTACAAAAGCACTTTGACTCTTTTGAAAGAATTGGTAGCGGCGGGTATGGTTATGTATATTCGGGCATTTTTAAAAAAAGAGGAAAAAGGTATGCAATAAAAATTCTTAATTATAAAGATGATGAACGAAGAAAGGCTGACCGCTATCGTTTTGAAAATGAAATTGCAATATTAACAAAAATTAAACACCGCAATATAGTTAAAATATTAGGCTCTTATTCAAGCGATGCGGAGTCATATTATGCAATGGAATTAATTCAAGGAAATTCCTTAAAATCAATTATTGCCAAAAATAAAAAGTTAAACCCTGAAGATGTTGTTAACTATGCTAAGGAAATTTGCGATGGCTTAATAGCCGTTCACGCTGCTAATATTGTTCACAGGGATTTAAAACCAAGCAATATTCTAATAACCAATGATACAAACACAGTTAAATTAATTGACTTTGGTATATCGCTATCTGAAACTAGTTTGCGTGTTACAGAAGACAATAAGGCAGTCGGTTCTGTTCAATATATAGCGCCAGAAATATTGACAAGAAGCGCTCCTCCATCTGCGCAAACAGACATTTATGCGTTAGGAATTATTATGTATGAAATGCTTACAGGAAATGTTCCATTTAGTGGTTCAAATCATTCCGAAATAATGCTGGGTCATATTAATGCTGAGTTACCGCCAATTCCAGATGTGAATGTAACTATACCGCAACCCTTGGAAAATATAATTATAAAATGTACGGCAAAAGAGCCTTCACGTCGTTATGTCAGTGCCACCGAATTATACAAAGACCTCGAAACTTGTCTTGATCCAAGAAGAGCTGGCGAGAAAAAACTCACGTTAGATGATAAGAAAAATAAATCAAAAAACAAAAACATTTTTCAAAATAAAGCTTTTACAATATCATTTTTTAGTGTTGGTGCACTTTTAATAGCTATTGCAGTTGTTTTACTGGTATTATTATTAAAAGGAGTATTGTAATAAAAAGATGGAAGAAGGAAAGATTGTAAAGTCAATTGCCGGCTTTTATGATATAAAAAGTTTTAAAGACCATCAAATATATCGTGTCCGCGGTAGTGGCAAATTAAGATTATTAGACATGAAGCCGATTGTTGGCGATAATGTAGAATTTGAAAAGGGCGAATTAATACATAGAATTTTAGGAAGAAAAAACTTCTTTATTCGGCCTAAGATAGCGAATGTTGACCAGGCAATTGTGGTAATGTCATTAGTAGAACCTGAATTCAGTTCACTTTTAGTAGATAAATTTTTGATTATTATTGAAAATAAAGACGTGAAGCCGATTATAGTTTTAACTAAAAAAGACTTAACATCTGAGTCTAAAATTAATTTTTATAAAGAACAAGGCTATGATGTATTTGAAATTAACTATGAAACAAATCAAGGCTTCGATGGATTGAAAGAAATTTTTAAACACAAAACCAGTTTTTTTGTTGGCCAGACGGGTGTTGGCAAAACTACACTTATAAATTATTTAGCAAATACAAATTTTGAAACACAAGCAATTTCAAAAGCATTAAATCGCGGTAAACATACAACCCGAGAAGTAAGTTTAATTGATTTCAATGGCGGCGAAATTATTGATACACCAGGATTTTCTTCAATTGAATTTGACTTAACTATTAATGAATTGCCAACGGCTTTTAAAGCCTTTCGCGAAGCTTCGGTATTTTGTAAATATAGAAGTTGCAAACACTATATGGAATCAGAAGAAGATTGTGAAGTAAAAAAACGCGTAAAGTTGCGAATTATTAAAGAAGAACGATATTCAAATTACATTAGTTTTTTAAAAAGATTAATCGACGAACCAACGAAATATTAAAAAAACAAAAAGGAGAAAAATGAAAAAAATTAGCCCATCAATTTTGGATGTTCCTAAAGAAAAACTTACTGAATATGTTACGCAATTAATTACTTGAGGTGTTAATAATGTTCACTACGACGTTATGGATCATATTTTCGTGCCTAATTCAGCATTAACATTTGAAGAAATTAAAAAAATTCACGTCCAGTGTCCTGCACATATAATGGATATTCATTTAATGGTAAAAGATATTTTTAAATATTATGAAATGTATAAAAATATAGGAAATATTTTGACATTTCATTACGAAGCAATGTCACAAAATGAATTAACGGAATTAATAGCTAGGGCTAAAAGCGATGGAGTTAAGTTGGGCATTGCCTTGAAACCAAACACACCAGTCGAAGAAATAGCGCCTTATTTAAAACATTTAGATTTAGTTTTGATTATGAGTGTTGAACCTGGTTTTGGTGGTCAAAAGTTTCTTGATATTAGCTACGATAAAGTTAAAGAACTAAAACGTCTAATCTCAAAAGAAAACACTAATACAATTATTCAAATTGATGGCGGTGTTAAACAAGAAAATATTAGATATTGTTTCGATTCGGGTGTTGATTTAGCAGTGGTTGGTTCATATTTGGTAAAAAATTTCTCGCTTGAAACAATTGAGAATTTATTAAAAAATTAAAAAGGATAAAAAAATGAAAAAGATAAAGAAATTAAATATTGCAAACTTAGTTTTTTCAGCAATGTATTTTGTAACGGCTTTAATATTTTTAATAGTAATTTTACAACAAGTTTTTAAAGCTCCAAGACAAGGTTATGAATCACAGGATGCAATAGGGGGCGTTGTTTTATACTCAGTAACATATGTATCTGCAATGGCTGTATTGTCAATATTTGGAATAACTACAACAATTTTAAGCGTTGTAACAGGAATTTTATTAACAAAACATTCAAAATATAAAACTTGAGGAAATGCTTTAAGCGTTTTTGGAATTTTACAATTTGCGCTTATAACATTGATTATAAATATTGTTATATTAGTTAAATTAAACAATGAAAAAGAAGAAAAACCTTTAATGACATTAGATCAAAAAAATAACAACACTTCTTATTTTATTTAAGTAATATAAAATTAAAAAGAGCAAAACTATTAAATATATAAAACACTCTGCGCAAGAGTGTTTTTATAATACTAATTAATTATTTTTTTTGTTTTATTAATAAATTTAAGATTTAATTAGCAATATCATACAAACATTTGCACAATTGTTTTAAGTGCATTTTTATTTTTAAATATAAGGTAAAATAATATATATTTAAAGGAGAAAAAATGTTTGCTTTCAAACCAAAAATATTTTTTAGTGACTTGGATGGTACTTTTTTAGATAATCCAAAAGCCAAAAATGAAAAAGAAAAAGTTTCGCATGAAAACATTGAGGCGGCACGAGCTTTAAACGATGCCGGTATTCCGTTTATTTTAGCCACAGGACGTTCTAATTCAGATTTTGTTTTGTGATTAACAAATGAAATTCATGCGCCTTATGCAATCTGTCAAAATGGCGGAATTATTGTCGATAAAAATAATAATGTATTAAAAAAAGAAGAAATGCGAAAAGATACAGTAATGAGGGTAGTTGACGTTCTTAAAAAAGAACGAATGTGTTTTATTTTTAACAGTAGTAATAAAATATATGGCCCTAGCGGAAAAATGAAAATTATGCGTAATTGAATTAAAAAATTAGAACGCTATAATTACGATAATATGCCTCAGTTTTCTGATTCGACCAAAATACTAACTTTTGGAAAATTAATGAGAAAAAATATCATAAAAGTAAAGGACGAGCTTAAAGCTAACTTCATTAATTTGGCATTTCATATCGTATCTCGTGGTTACGCAATAGAAATTAATGATATTAACGCAACCAAAGGGAAGGCCGAACAATTTATTTGCAAAATTATGAATATTGATCCATCATTTGCGGTACATTTTGGAGATTCTGGAAATGATACAACAACAATTCCATATATCGGTGCATTTATCGCAATGAAAAATTCTCAAAAAAATATTAAAAAACAAGCCGCTTTGGTTACATATGGATTTAAAAAATCGGGTGTAGCAAAAGCACTAAAACAATTTAAAAATACAATATAAGAATAAAAATCGTAAAAAATACCTTGTTTGTTAACAAGTTAGTAAAAAAAAGTGATTATTGTCATTATAATATAATAGTAAAATATCATTCAGATTAAGTATTTTCATCTGAATCTAACGTTTATTACGTTACGTCGAATTAAAATAAATTAGGAGAAAAATGAATAAAAAACAAGCTTTAAAAATTAGTCTAATTACAGTTGGAGCTTTGGCTGTACCAGTATTATTAGGAGCTGGTGCTGGTATAGGTTTTGCTACCAGAACAACCGCATCAAATATAATTGACAAATTTAATGATGAAGTTGCCGAAAAATATGCATTAAATTTTGACCAAATTAAAAATGAAACAGTGAAAACAAATTTCAGCAATTCAGTTGCAGAGGTTTCAAAAAACGTTACAACAAAATTTAATGAAACTTTAACTTCACTTGAAAAACAATTTGAACCAGTTTTAGGCAAAAACGCAACAACATATTTTGTTAAATATACTTCAGAAGTTATGCAAAAAATGAACTCAGTTGTGACTGATATTTTATCAAACACATTAAATAATTACTTGAAAGGTACAACTGTATCTGATGGTTTAGCTACTATGAAGGAATATTTAAGTGGTGAATTTTTAAATTCATTTGTAAAAGGCGATGAAAAAGAAGACAATGGACTAGTTGGAACAATTACAACTTATGCAAACAAAATTAAACCATTCGTAAAACTTTCTGTTGAAAATGCCTTAAAAAACAATGAAAAAACTGCAGAATTAAAAAATATTGATGAATATGTTGACGCTATTGTAAATTATCTATATGGAGAAAAAGGTGGTTTTGCTACACTAGTAAGTTCATTAAAATCATTTGACTTTACCACAGAATTAACTTCAGGATATAATGCAGCATACACAAAATTAGAAGAAATGGTGTCAGCATTATTTAGCGGAGCTGTTGCTGCTGCTGAAGGTGTAGAATTGGCTGAAACCGAAACAAATATTAAAAAAGAAGATGTTTTAAAAGCATTAGAACCATTTGCTACATCAATTAAAACACAAATGAAAGCAACATTTGACTTATTTAAAAACACTTTATTAAGCCTTGTTGCAACTTTAAATACTTTAAACTCAAATTAATTTAAAGTAAAAATAGAGCTTTCAAAATTAGATATACTCTATCATTAAATTAAAATATAAACAACCTTTACATATGTTGTTTATATTTTTTTATTGTTTTAAGCTTGAATTAATTTGATATTTTGTCACCAAAAATTAAGCGAAGAATTTTTTAGCATTGTTTTTTAGTCAAATAAAACGCTATATAGTGTAATTTAAGTGTCATTATTTTATTATTATTCATACTTTAAGGTATTTTTTTATTAAAATTTTAAGTAAGGAATAAAATGAAAAATAATAAAAAAATATTACCAATCTCAGCAGTTTTGGGTGTAATATCTATTGCTTCAATAGGTGCTTCTTGTGAAATAATGGATCAACAATTGGAGAAAAATACTGAATTAAAATTAAATTCGATGATGAATAACATTGAATTAAAAGTTAAATCAAACATTAACAAAGCGGCTGTTTTACCATCAAAAATAAAATATAAAGACTTTTTAAATACTTCCCCTGAAAAAGGAGTTTATTTTAGATTTAAAAACTTGGAATCGAACGATATTGAAGGAAATTTAACTGTTAGTTATTTATTGGAAACAAAAAATCAAAAAACAAAAAATGATATCAATCGAAAATATTTGCTAAAAAAATTACTGGTTTTAAAAAAATACAAAATTTTTTAGATGAAAGTGTTGAATTAGTTAATTTTAAAATGACAGGAATTGACACTGCATCAATTTTGCCTTCTGAATTTATTAAAATTGAATCGAATTATTTATTTGAAAATTTTGATCAAGAAAAATATAACATTTCAAAAAACTTTCACGCTAACGATGAAAAGGGTGAATTAGTAGTAGATTATTTTCTAATTCAAAAAGATGTTAAATTAAACTCAAAAATTAAAACTATTAAATTTGTTGATTTTGATAGTCTTACCAAACGAGGAAAGAAAGAGGAAGAAAAGCGACTTAATCTCTATCTTTCTAATTTAACCAATTTGTCTTTAAAAATTAAAAAACATAATTTTTTACCAAGCTCAATTAAATTGGATGATTTTAATACCGTTGAAGATGAACAAATTATTTACATTGAAGATATTTTGAATATTAATGACGAAAATGGTACGCTTGATTTAAAAATTTATATACAAAGTAATAAAGACGGGTTGCAAACAGTTAAGACTAAATCAAAACTAATTACAATTAGTGGATTTTTAACAGTAGCGCAAAATTTAGAAAATATCAAACAAGAACAAATAAAATCTTTAAATACTATTATTTCTGCAAGTAATATTGAAGCTTTCTATGTAGGTAATAAACAAAAAGATAATATATTGCCTTCAGAAGTGTTAAAAAATGAAATAAATATAAGTTCTAATCTTGACACAAAAACAACATTAAACTATCAAATTAAGAATAAAGATTTAACGGGTTCAATAGAACTTGTTTTTACCATTGAAGAATATAATGAAAAATTGAAAAATAATATTAGTTCTACAGTTAACAAGATAGTTTTAATTTCTGGTTTTCAGACTATAAAACAAAGAAAAATTGAAACCGAAATTGCAAAATTGAATAATTTGATTAATACTTTTGACATAGTTCAACTGAAAGAATCACGTGATAAAAATATTTTGCCAAGCAGATTAGAGCCCGGCGATTTCGTTCTTGAGACAAAAGATTATAGAATTAATATTTTTGAATTAATTCCCGATGATGACGAAGGCAAAATAATTTTAAAAATTCAACTACAAAGTAATAAAGATGAATTTAAAAACGATAAAGTTACTTCAAATACTGTTGAATTAAAAATAAAAGGCTTTAAAACCACACGTCAACAATTTTTAGAAGATTTAGAAAGTTCTTTAAAATCGAATATTAATGCAAAAGTTCATGAAAATATTGTCGAAGCACTGTACATAGGGCAAACAAATCAAAACGAATTATTGGCTTCACAAATTACAGATTTTAATAATCAAGTTGCTTTGAATGCAGCTGCGCCCTTTGGTACTAAAATCATTTCATACTCAACTGATGATGATAAAGGTTTATTAAAAATTACTTACAAACTAACTTTAGACAATTCCGACTTGAATAAAACATTTGAATCAGATGATACTGCGGAAGTAATCCTTAGTGGTTTTCAAACAATTCAACAAAGGGAAATATCTGAAATTGAAAGAACATTAAATATTGCCTTATTGAACATTAATAATTTAGATTTAATTAATTCAAAAATCAAGTCGAATATTTTGCCTAAAGATGTTATAAAGGAAGATTTTATAACTAACTATCCTGAGTATAATATTTCCATATTGTCACTTTCTGATGTAAACGATGACATTGGACAGCTAAAAATAACATTTGAGTTGATTACAAACAATGTAAAATACCCACAAATTAAATCAAAAGCAACAGAATTAATTATTAAAGGTTTTAAAACTACTGATATTTATAAAGAAGAAATCAGAAGTGAAGAAAGACAAAATCTTAATGAATTATTAAAAAATATTGATTTTTCTGTTTCGTTTATTAATGCGGGCGACAAAGAAAAAATTTTGCCTAATGAAACTTTAATCAATGATTTTTCGGCTAAAACAAACCACGAAGCTATTTTTGCAAATATAAATAGCATAATTGCGAACAATCTAAACGGTTCGGTTGTTTTAAAAATTTCAATTTTTAGAAAAAACGAAGAAATTAATGAGAATATTACTTCGACTGATGAAAAAGAAATAATTTATTCTGGCTTCGAAACTCAAGAACACAGAAATATTAAAAACGAAATAGAATTTTTAAATTCTGTAGTTATTACTGATGTTAATTTAAATAATGAAATAGATAAGAAAAGTTTATTACCTTCAGAAGTTACAGAAAATAATCTAATTTTAAATTATGAAAACTATAAAATGGTTGATCTCAATTTTGATTATAATAACGACAAAGGATCAATTGTATTACATTTTAAACTTGAATCTACAAAAACAGATTTTGCTGGACAAGGATTGAGATCAAGAACAAAAGAAATAAAAGTTTTAGGTTTTAAAACCACAGAAGAGAAAAATAAAGAAATTATTACAAAAAAAATTTTAAGTGAGATTGAAAAAGTACTTTCGAATATAACGATTTCATATACTGGCTCAAAATTAAAATCGGAAGTATTGCCAACTGAAGTCAAATATAATGAAGATATTACGATTTCAGAAATTGACTCAAAGTATCAAAAAATAATTTCTTTAGAACCGAAAGACAGCGAAGGAATATTAAATGTAAGTATAAAATTATCTATGCAAAGTAATGAATTAGATAAGCTAATTGATTCAGAGACAAGAACAATTGCCATTACTGGATTTGATTCAACTATAAATCGTAAAAAAACTGAAATTAAAAATCAACTTAGCAGGATAAATGAACAAAATATTGACTTTGTTGTTGAAAATAAATCAAAAATATTTCCTTTAGAATTAGAAAAAAACAATATAAAACCAATAAATGAACAATATCCTGGCTTTGATATCATAATAAAGCAAATCAGTCCAAACGTTGAAGAAGCTTCGGCAGTGGTTGAAGCTATAATTGTTTCAAAAGAATTTGCCGATATTAAAACAACAATAACTAAAAAAATAACTGGTTTCTTAAGCGTTGTTGGATATATATCAAAATTAACAAATGAATTAAATGAATCATTAGCTTCGGTTAGATTTACTACAAATTTCGCTAATCAAAATTCAAAACAACAAAATGAAGTATTACCTTCTGAAGTCCAAAAATCAGAAATTAAAATTAATTTTGAAGATGACAAATATTCTGTCAAACTCGAATCTATGAGTTTAGCAGCAAATGACGCTGACGGGACGTTAAATCTTAGTTTTGAAATACAATATCATGAGCCATTACTGTCTAAATTAGTAGTTTCACAAAACCATATCAATATAACTATGGATAATTTTCAGACAGAATTGCAAAGAAAAAAAGCGAATGTCGAATCTGAATTAAAGACCTTATTGTTAAATAATGATTTTGTTGCCTTGAAATCAAGCGAATACGCTTCAACTAAGGCGGCTTCAGAAATAAAATCGCAAGATTTAATTATAAATTCAAAATATCAAAGCGATAAATTTATCGCGTCATATGATTTTAATCCAAATAGGGAAACCGGAGCTTTAGTTTTAGATGTAATACTTAGATCTAGAGATTATGACGATATAGTTGTTAGAGCCCCTTTTAATTTTCAATTGCTTTCAGATGAGCAAAAAAGATTAAATGAATTGATTGCTATTGTCGAATTAAATAATGATATGTTTTCTTTTCCTGATGGTTTACGCTCGATTGCAGATATTACCGTTAAGACCGCAGCAGATAAAAATGAAATACTAAAAATATTGAATTTTGATAGAAAAATTAGCCCAGAATTAAATAAAGCAAGAATTATAATTGATTCAGTTTCGTTTGAAATTAACAATACTAAAGAAACGATGATTTTAAGTTATCATTTAGAGTCTACAGTAAACCCAAACTTTTCTTCAATTGTTAAAAAGATAAGCACAAATATTCTTCCAATTAGGGCCGGCTTTTTAGCTAATGAGTATTTTAAAACGCTTAAATTAATACCTAAAAAAGAAAAAGAAAATGATATACAATATATCGAGCCTAAGGATTTAAAATCAATAGATGATATTAAAGAATTTTTTGATATAGTTAATGAAGAATTTGATTTATTTGAATATATTAAAGGAACAATTACTAGCAAATTAAGTAGCTATGATTCAATAAACGGGGTCGCAAAAATTAAACTTAATATAACTTATAGTACAGGCTTCTTTTTCTTTGCTACGACTCATTATTCATATGATAGTGAAGAAATTACAATTAATAATTTAATGAATAATTCAAGAAGACAACAAATTGAGTCACAAAAAAATGCAGAAAAAAATAGACTTGATGGTCTTTTGAACACTATAGGCAACGAAGTATCCGAGTTAGGCTTTGCTCCATATACAAAAACGGACAAACAAATGTTCGACTTATCAGAATTTATTTCAAAATACACTACTGCTACAGAAAAAATAAAGATAATATCTAAAAAATATGATTCAAATAATAATATATTTGAGTTAAAAATTAATTTTGAATCAAACCAAAATAAATTTAAAGGAATAAAATCCGATACAAAAACAATTGTTTTCAATAATTTACCACAGCCATTAAATGATGAAGAAATTCAAAATATTGTTTCTGAATCTATTGCAATTTCAAATGTTTCGGCGGAAGATCTTGAATTAGAAAAGAATAAGTTAAATGAAAAGCTAAATAAAGATTCAAAAATTTCGGAAAAAACCAAAACTGCTACCGTCGAATCATTTGTGGCTTTTGAAAAATCTTTAGAAAAATTAATATCTGATACTAGTAATCATGTTCTAAGGGAATTTAGTATTTTAATTAAGGACCAAGAATCACTTAAAGAAATTTCTTCGATTATTTATAAGTCTTATACTGATACATTTAGCGAATTTGCGGATTTAGTACAAAGTTCCGCTCGTTTGCCAAAGGCAGGTTCGTGGTTTAATGTCTTTAGAAATTATATTGAAGGAAAATATGTACAGCCTTGGGCAAATAAATTGTTGCGCCCATTTTATGAGCACAAAGATAAATTTAATCAAATTGCCGAGATAGCGCTTAACAAAGCGTTAGAAAATTCAAGGTTTGATTCTATTTCTAATAATGAAATTAAAAAACAAGCAGTATTAGATTCAATTAACTCGGCAATTAATCATTTGTTTAAATATTACCAAGAATTGAATTGAATGGGTCTAATTCACGGTTTTGGTAACAATGGAAAGCAACCGGAATATTCGGGTACAAGAGGTGGTAAAACTGAATTGTCAGGCAAGTGATCAAGTTCGTTATTTGATACATCTAAATTTATTGAGCCTAAGTATCCAGATTCTCCAGGCTTAGACTTAACATCACAATTAAAAGCAAGAATTAAAGAAAACAAATTAACTCAAGAGGAAGTTGATTTGATATTGCCTACAGCTACTGAAATTGTCAAAATTTTTACAGCAATGTATGATTATATTTCGCCAATTATACAAAGCTTTATATCAACCAAATTAGTTAATGAGGTTTTTGAAGTGATTGATAAATCAAAATAGCGTGAAATAATTTTATTAACGTTAATACAAAATATATAAATGCAGTGTCTAAATCTAGCGTAAGGATGCTGCATTTTTTATTTATTTAGTACAATTATAATTATGAAAAAAAATAAATTATTATGCGGTTTTTTATTAGCTAGTGTTGCGACACTTCCAATTATTGCGGCTTCTTGTACTAATAAACAAATCTCTGAAGATGAAAAAACGAATTTTTACATCGAAGTTACAAATTCATCTAACTTAAGTGAAGAAAACAAAAGCAAAATGAAGTCTTTAATACTTGAATTAAAACAAACATTGGCAGAAAATAATCAACAAAAAAAAGATAAAATTTGAAACGAAATTTTTCAGATTTGAAAACCTTATATTCAAGACCTTTTGGAAAATGAATATAATAGTTACATTAACGCCTTTATAGCTATTCAAAACGGGCTTTCTGGAGTTGAATCTGCGAGAAGATTATTTGAAGAAAGTTCAGAAAAAATAAAATCTTTGTCAAGCGATCCTTTTGTTTTTGTTAACAAAATTAAAACTTTATATCATGACCTAGCGCAAAAACATATAACACTTTTAAATAATTTGATTAATTCAGAAAACTTAAACTTATATACTGCGAGTCATATTGAAGAAGGCAAAACTATTAATGTGCCTGTTTTAGCTAATTTTGAAAATACTTATTTTATACCGGTAATTTCAGAAAAAACATCCGATGACAAGAAAATATTTGAAATTAAATTTTCAAAAACATTTGCGTTACCGTTAAATGTTAACTACGGTGGGGAAATCAATAAAAATTATCTCGAATCTAATATTTCAATAGCGCAAAGCATGAAAAAACCTTTAAATTCGAAAATTATAAATGATTTTCATGTTACAAAGTCAACACGTTTTTATTCATTAATTGATAGCTATAATAAAAATAATGATATCGAAATAAATGAAAATAACGAAATTGCTTTATCATCAAAATACGATGCGGAATTTTTTAAAAATAATGTATTATTAATCCAAGAAAATACAAATTTAAAAACTAAAATGATAGCTCAAAATTCATTTGCATATTTGTATACTTTACCATTACAAATAAGCGAAGATGTATTAAGCCAAACAAAAAATTTAGCAGCAACAAATGAATCACTATTTTCACTTCCTAATGAGTTCGTTAACTCACCATTTGAAATTTTCAATTCACTTAATAAAGTTTATTATGCAATACCACGTTCGCAACTTGTTACGTTAAATGAGTTTTTAGATGCTCTAACTGCAACTAAACCCAACTCTGCTGAAGTATGATTAACAAACTTTAAAACAGCTATATCTGAATCACGTTCTTTAGCTGAAAACTTTAAAAATATAGTATTATTTGAAATTAACAAACAATTAGCATTAGCTTCTGAAATTAATGATGAAAAATTATTAGAAATCAAAACAAATTTATCAAATTTAACGCTTCAAGCAATTGTACAAACCAATGTTAATTATCTTAATTCACAATTCAAACTATTTGGATTAACAGGTCAAGAACCTAATGCATTAATTAATTCGTTTAATCAAAGCCAAATTTCACAATTGAACGAATTATTGGCGGATGAAAATTTATTTAAAATTAATTTTAATCAATTTATTTGGGACATTTTAAAACAAAAAAGCCAAAATAACCAATTATGATTATTTAATTTTGAAAATCAGGCTGACCAACTACAAAAAACAACCATTTTATCAAGCGGAACAGTTTTAATTAGTTTTTCAAATACGTCAATTGAAAAAACCGCAGATAATAAATTCAAGGTTACTTTTAATTTAGAAAATGAAAAATCACAATCGTTAATTTTTAATAATATAACTAATATTCCGATTGCCACATCATTAAATACCGAAGAGTTAGAAGCCACAAAACTAAATAAAACGAACATAATTTTCGACAAAGATTTAGTGGCAACTCAAATGTCTTCAAATATGATCTTATACGATAAGTACGAATTGGTTGATAGTGATTTTGATGATGAAGATCATAAAAATCCTAACGAAATAAAACTATCAAGTATTTATAACCAAGAATTTTTCAATAATAATATATTAATATATATAGCAAACGTTAAAAAATATGCTTTACCAGTTGCACAAAATAATATGCAAAACCAACAATTTATATATTATGAGCTTCCGGTTGAAATTAAAGAAAATGGTGTCATAACTAATCCATGATATTTAACTACTACTAAACCTTATATGAATATAAATTCAGATAATGGCCAAATTGTTACTAAAACAGGAGTATTTTTAGCACTTAGCCGTGATAGTCTAAACATTATATTAGAATATATGAAATCTACGATTAATTCCGAAAACTAAAAAAAGCCCTTAAAATAAGCAAAAAAAATGCAGTAAGTATTACTTCTGTATTTTTTTTATTTATAAATAAAACACCGCAAAAATTAAAAAATAAAAAATTAGCACTCTTTTTAATAAAGTGCTAAAAAATATGCTACAATATAATATGTAAATGTAAAAAAGTCTTTATATTTACCTTATTTATATAAATAATAATTTATTAAAAAAGGAGATCAATTATGGCTAAAGAAATAATTTTAGGTATTGACTTAGGAACAACTAACTCTGTTGTTTCAGTAATTGAAAATGGAACTCCCAAAGTTCTAGAAAATCCAAACGGGAAAAGAACAACCCCATCTGTTGTTGCTTTTAAAAATGGCGAAATTATCGTTGGTGAAGCAGCTAAAAGACAATTAGAAACTAACCCTGATTCGGTGGCATCTATTAAGAGATTAATGGGAACTGATAAAACCGTTCATGTTAATAATAAGGATTATAAACCAGAAGAAATTTCTGCAATGATTCTATCTTATATGAAAGACTATGCTGACAAAAAATTGGGGCAACCAGTTAATAAAGCTGTTATCACTGTTCCTGCTTATTTTGATAATGCGCAACGTGAAGCAACTAAGAATGCCGGTATTATTGCCGGGCTTGACGTGGTAAGAATTATTAATGAACCTACCGCTGCTGCGCTTGCTTTTGGTGTTGATAAAGATAAAGATTTAAACCACAAAATTTTAGTATTTGACTTAGGTGGTGGTACATTCGACGTTTCTATTCTAGAAATGGAAAATGGTACATTCGAAGTTTTATCTACTTCAGGAGATAACCACTTAGGTGGAGATGATTGAGATCACAAAATTGTTGCTTGAATGATCGAAAAAATTAAAGAAAAATATGACTTCGATCCTTCTAAAGACAAAATGGCAATGGCTAGATTAAAAGAAGAAGCTGAACGTGCTAAAATTACTTTATCAGAATCAATGATGGCAAATATTTCATTACCATTCTTAGCAATGAATGCCAATGGACCTGTTAACGTAGAATTAGAGCTAAAAAGATCAGAATTTGAAGCAATGACTGCTGATTTATTAGAGAGAACTAAAAAACCTTTATACGACGCTTTAAAAGAAGCAAAATTAGACTGAAATGAAATCAATGAAGTTCTATTGGTTGGTGGATCAACTAGAATGCCAGCCGTTCAAAAATTAGTTGCTGATGTAACTGGAAAACGTCCAAATAATTCAATTAACCCTGACGAAGTTGTATCTGTTGGGGCAGCAACTCAAGGTGCTATTATGGCCGGCGAAATTAAAGACGTTTTATTACTAGACGTTACTCCATTAACATTAGGTATTGTTGTTGAAGGTGATTTGGTCGCTCCTTTAATACCAAGAAATACAACTATTCCTGTAACTAAGAGTCAAATTTTCTCAACCGCCGTTGATAATCAAACTGCCGTAAGCATTGTTATTACTCAAGGTGAAAGAGAATTAGCAAGAGATAATAAAATTTTAGGTCAATTCAATTTAGAAGGAATTGAACCTGCCCCACGTGGTGTTCCTCAAATCGAAGTAAGTTTTTCAATCGATGTCAACGGTATTACCACTGTAACTGCAAAGGACAAAAAAACAAATAAAGAACAATCTGTTGTTATCCAAAATACTTCATCATTATCAAAAGAAGAAGTTGAAAAAATGGTTAAAGATGCTGAAGCTAACCGTGAAGCAGATAACAAAAAACGTCATGAAATTGAATTATCTGTTAAAACAGAACAAATTATCAATGACATTGAAAAATCATTAAATTCAGAAGAAGCTAAAAAACTTCCAGATTCACAAAAATCTGAACTAAAAAAAGAAGTTGATGAAATGAAAGAATTGTTAGATAAAAAAGATTTTGAAAAACTAGAAATTAAAGTGAAAGAATTCGAACAAAAAATGGCGCAAGCTATGGAAATCTTGAAAAAACAAGGTTTCGATCCAAATAACTTCAACCCTAATGAAGGAAATCCAAACCAACAATAATTGTCCCTTTAATACTATCAAATATATATAAAAACGAAACGCCGTAATAATAAAGGCGTTTTTTTATTACCTTTTTTGAGCAATTGCATTTTTTTTATATATAAAAGTTTATTTTTTTAGATGTGAATATATATAAAAGTGCTATTATTATAGAAGTAGAAGTTATAAAAAAATGGAGGTAAAATGAAAAAATCATTAGCAAATTATTCTAATTTTATTTTCAAAATAGCGGCTAAGAAAAAAAGCACATTAATCTTGCCAATTTTAGAATTTGTAATTAGTTTAATCTTAGCAATTACGCTCTTTAGCGTTAAATTAAATGCATATTACAAAACGATTGTAATTTATGCATACACACTGGTAACTCTTTTATTAGGAGTTTTATATTCATCTTTAAAAGGTTTAAACATTTTTAAAGATTTAGAACAAGAAGGCATTGAGTTATTAACTTTTGCCAAGCCAATATCACGTAAGTCGATTATTGGCGGAAAATTTTTATGTTTTTTTGAACTTGGTTTAATTTGATCACTATGCACTTTAATTAGCGGTGCCTTAGTTTATTCATCATTAGCATCGGGTCAAAAATTAGTGACATTGATTATATTGTCATTTTTTGTACAGTTATTTAACTACTTATTATTTGGAATTATTACTATTTTAATTTCATATAAGTTAAGCCAAAAATTCGCATTAGCAATTCCCCTTTTGATCTTTACACCTTTGGCAATCGGCGGGGCATTCATGGCTGCTAATGCAACTTCAAAAATTAATAACGCTGGTTATTATTTAAACACTAAATATGAATATCACAAATCTAATACTGTATTAGATGCTGAAAAATTTTATCTAAACAACAATAAAGATGAATTCTTTATTATGCCAAATGGTAATGAAAATAAATCATTTAGCAAAGAACAAATCGAATATTTAAATAAAGTAATGGAAATAACTAAAAAAGCCGCAACCAATTGACAAGCCTATTCTTGATTGGCTATCCCATATCAAATGCTAGATATTTTCAACATAGATAATGAGACTCCATTTACATTAAATAACAATGATAAAAACAATCTTGAAAATTACATTAATTATAAAAAATTAGAAAGTGTAATTTATAACTACAAATTAGATACAAAGCCAAATCTTTTAAACTTGCCAGTTAACTACGAAGGGAAAATTGTTAATAAATACTTTGTTCCGGGAGTTTTAAAGGATTACTCACACATACCTAATTTAGTTAATACATCGGTAATTTATGCTCGTGAAAATGCTTCAGAATTTGATAGTAGTTTCCAAGAAGACAATTATGTGTATGCATCCCCAAGAAACTTAGTCGGTGAAATTAAGTGAAACAATTTAAAGGATGTTTTAAGTAATACAGAGTTCAATGAATTTGCTGCTAATTTCTTTAAAAACATTGACATTAAATTCACTCAAAATCCAAGCTTGAATGAAATGCTAGAAGCAAAAACAAAATTACTTGATACAATTTCTAAAGAAGTAAATGATAAAAATTCTAAATTGTATTCAATTGATGATAAAAATATTGCAGTATTTGATAAATACGCAGTAAAAAACAATAAATTAGCTTCGGAAACAGAAAGAAAAATTTACTTAGTTTCAGCCTTATTAAACTATCTATACTTTGCTGGTAACCAAGGAAATTTAATTAAATCATTATTGAAATCGCCATCAGACAAAAATACATACCAAGCTTCTCAAATTAAAATCCAAGTCGACAATTATAAATACTTAATTGGTGGATTTGAATCATATGAAGCCAAATCAAAAGTTGTTAATGATAAGGTCGTAATTAGATATGATTTAACACCTTCAAATACCAACTATTTATTCCAAGATATTGATTCCGTATACAGCATTAAAAGAAATGGTACCGTGGTTAATAAATGATTCTATTTCTTAATCTGAGTTGGATTAATTATTATCCTAAGCTCAATATCATTTAATTTATACCTAAGAAAGGACTATAAATAATGAATAAGATTTTAGAAATTAAAAATTTAAGCAAGATTTATAAGAAAACAAACCACGGAATAAAGAACGCAACATTTGATGTTAATGCTGGAGATTTCCACGCTTTTATTGGAGAAAACGGGGCTGGTAAAACCACAACTATTAAATCTATTATCGGTTCATATTATCAATATGATGGTGAGATATTAATTAATGGTATTAATAGCCGTGATCCTAAATCTAAAGCAATTATTGGCTATGTGCCTGAAGTTGCTATTTTCCCTGAAGAGCTAACAGTCCACCAATATCTAAAATCTTTAGCCTTGCTTTCAAATATTGATAAGAGCAAATGCGAAGATTTAATAGATTTCTATTTGAAGAAATTTAATATTGAAGATTTAAAAAACGAAAAACCGCATGCGTTTTCATCGGGGCAAAAGAAAAAAGTTTTATTAATTCAGGCTTTATTGCATGACCCACAACTAATTATTTTAGACGAACCTGCAGCCAATTTAGACCCGACAGCGCGTTATGAATTATTTGCTATTCTAAATGAATTAAAAAACAACGGTAAGACAATTTTCATTAGTTCACACGTTCTTTCAGAAATTGATAAATATGTAGATTCTTTTACATTAATTAATAAGGGTAAAGTAATTTACTCAGGAAAAAAAGATGGCAGTTTGGAAAAGATCTATTATGAAAAAGTTATTCAAAATTAGCCCGCTTATTTTTGCATCAATTGTCCCTGTTGCTATGGTAGCATGTCAAAAAGAAGAAAATAAATCTGAAGTTAAAAAGATTGAAATCAAAAAAACTGACCCTTTTGAAAATAATCAATACATTAAAAAGTTAGTTTCAACTTATATATCAGCTGATAGTAATTTGTCTGATCAATATATTGCTAATCAAAATAATACATTAGATGCAAAATATAATGAATTGAAATATGCAATGAATTTTTTTCCTCCATATTATATTAATGCTGAAAACCACGCATCAGATTTTCTTAACCTTGTAATAAAATCAAAAAAAATAATTGTTGATACTTTGCTGCAAGACTGATATTGATATTTAAAAAACATTGACAAATCGACTTATTTATTTAATCCTTATGGTGACAGTTATAGTGATGATGACGATACTGAGGCATTAGTAAATAGTGTCAAACAAAAATTTCCATCCCTAATTTTAAAAACAAATTCGAACATTAAGAATCTAATTGAATTAGATTGACAACAAGTACCAGAAACACGTCAATACAATAAATTTTCAAATCACAAGGTTTTGTATCTTGTATTTGATAACAATGTAGTAATGAAAGCCTTTTCGTATACACAAGATAACACGCAAAAATTTGTGTTAATGCCGGATTTATTGTATATTGATAAACCTATCACCAACAACCCAGAATTATTGCAAGCACTCAAAGCAATTGAAGATGAATTTTATAACCAAAGAGTGCTTGAAATTAAAAAGGCAATTGATTATAATAAAGCAGTCGATGGCGATGATTACGATGTTAATGAGAGTTACAAATTTTATAATGATGAACAACTAAGCAAACTATTCAATACTGAAGCTTATGCTCAATTAATTCAAAATACCGTCGAAGCATTATTTGCTAAAAATGAAAAAGTATATAGATTTACATGGAGGTCAATAAATGAATAAAAAAATATTATTTATTTCCTCAATGCCAATTCTTTTAGCGGCACCTGCTGTTTCAATATCTTGTGCCGACTATTCTAAAACTAATGACTTTAAAAATATCATTCCAAAAGATAAAGATATTGTAAGAAACTACGAAAACCCAGAAAGTGAGAATACCAGCAAAATAATTAATGATATTGTTAATCAAGCATTCAAAAATAATGCTAAAAAAGTTGAATTTCTAAATGATCAAAATAATCCACAAACTAAAGAAAAGTTTTTCGCAGATTATCAAAGTTTATCTAATAATTATTTGGCTGCTAAAGAAGCAAATTTAAAAACACAAATTGCTAATCAAATCAAAAACCTAATTAATCAAAATTGATATTTATTTTTAACAAACATAAAAAAATTTACTGCAGATTTTATTAATTGATTTACATTCCCAGAAGACAAAGAAGGAAGACACTCAGAAGCGTTTAAAAAAGAACTTGCAAATCTAGCTGCACCTGAACCATTAGTTTTCAAAAACGATTATTTTGATTCGTTAAAAGAAGGAGATGAATCCGGCGAATTATCAAATACTACGATTTTGTATTTAACTAAAAACAACGCCTTTTTTAGATTTAGAATTACAAACATTAGAACTGATAGTCCTGAAGTTGATTTGAGTTCGTATGTATATTATTTTCCATTTTCGAAAGTAAAACGTTTATCGATTAATTTAATTTCGGACTTGATGCATAGTGCTTATATTCATGGTTTTCAAGAAGGCTTTGACCGTTATGAAAATGACTTAGTTAAAAAATATAACTATGGTCAAATGGCAGTAATGCAACTTTTATACAAAGGAGAAAAATAATGAAAAAGTTATTAAGTTTAGGCTTTGTACCTTTAGTAGCTGCTCCTTTGTGTGCCATTTCATGTAGTCAAGAAAAAAATTCAACTGATGAAATAAAATGGAATTTATTTTTACAGAGAAACTATGTAAAATCCCTTTTAAAATTAGTTTTTAAAAATGATCAAAATAAAATCGAAGAATATATAAAAAGCCAAAGAGAAATCAATCTGAATGAATATCAAGGCAAATTAAAATGGTCATTACTATATGCATCAAATACAGTGCTTTCTTTGGGTTTTGATGGCAATTTCTTTTCGCCACGTCCAGTGCTTTTATCAGAAGCTTCGCAAAACATTAATGAATTAATGTCTAAGAATTGACTTTGATATTTATATAACTTAGAAAATTTTAGTTTTGCTTATTATCCAGAATTTGATAAATTTGAATCTAGCACAGCAAATTCAAATAATACATTGCAAGAAAATTCACTTAAATTAGGTTCATTTTATAGTCCTAAAACAAATAACATTATTCAATTTGTTACACAAGAATATGAAAATGCAGATGACTGAAAAGAATATAGAGTATTTTTCTTAACTCAAGAAGGTTTTATCATTCGCTTAACTGTTGATGGTGATCCTGAAAGCAATTTTTCAGTTAACCTAAGTCAATATTTATATTCATATCCCGATTTAATCAAAGACAAAGAAACTTTAAAAAGTTTTAGTTTGCAAAAATATATACAAGCAACACAAAGTTTCGTTGACAAACCAGAAAATAGAACCGAAGCAATTTTATTTCAAGAGAAATACGGTGGAAAGCTATTGCGTTATACCTTATCAGACATTTTATAGGAAAAGAAGTGGGTAAATTCCCATTTTTTTCTTAAATTAATATAATTTAAAGCTTTTGTGATAAAATAATGCAGTACATTTACGTACAGGTAAATTGAAATAATTTCATTACATTTAATTTATCAAACACTATTGTGAATTCAATTGCGAGTGTTAAGTATTTAATGCAAATTGTTCGAAGCAATAGGAAGAATAACAAATTTTAAATAGAAAAGGAACATAAATATGTCAGATAAAGTACAAGAACAAAAAGTTCTAACTTCAAATGAACCAGTTATCGTTTCACGTGAAAAATTATTAGAAGCTGGAACATACTTTGGTCACAGAGCAAGCCAATGAAACCCAAAAATGAAACAATACATTTACGGAAAAAGAATGGGTATTCACATTATTGACATTGCTAAGACTCAAAAAACTTTAGAATACGCTTACAAACTATTAAACAAAATGGCTCAAAAACCAATCTCATTTATTTGAGTAGGAACTAAAAAACAAGCTAAAAAAGCTATAGAAGCTGCTGCTGAAAGAACAAACTCAGTTTACGTTTCAGAACGTTGACTAGGTGGAACATTAACAAACTCACAAACAATTTTTAGAAGTGTAAGAGAATTAGAAAGATTAGAAGAATTACAAAAAAATGGTTACAAAGGTTACACCAAAAAAGAAGGCTTAGTAATGGACAAGAAAATTGCTAAGTTGCAAAAAAACCTAGGTGGTATTAGAAAATTAGCAGGGAAAACCGCTATGCCACAAGTTATGATTTCAGCATCACCAATCGATGATGAAATCGCTATTAGAGAAGCTAAGAAAAAAGGATTAAAAATCTTTGCTATCCAAGATACTAACTCAGATCCAGATCTAGTTGACTTTGTAATCCCAGCAAACGATGACTCAGTTAAATCAATTACTTTAATTACCACTATTTTAGCTGATGCTATCGCTGCTGCCCGTGGTGAAGCTCAATTATTTGCTTACCAACCAAATGACCAAATTCTTCTACCTGAAGAACAAAGATCAGAACACGGTGAAAGAAGAGCTGCTAGACCAGTTAGAAGAGAAAGAGAAGTTTCTCACAAAGAAGAACAATAAAATTAAGGAGAACAAATTATGGCTGTAGATCTACAAAAAGTTAAAGAATTAAGAGAAAGAACAAACTCAGGTTTCCTAGACTGTAAAAATGCTTTAGAAGAAACAAATAATGATATTGAAAAAGCAATCGAATGATTACAAGAAAAAGGTATCGTTAAAGCTGCTAAAAAAGCAGGAAGAATTGCTGCTGATGGTATCGTTAGAGCATTTGTTAAAGACAACGTTGCTGTTTTATTTGAATTGAACTCAGAAACTGACTTCGTTGCTAAAAACCAAATGTTCGTTGACTTTGCTAACAAAATTGCTGAATCATTAGTTGAAGCAAACTTCTCAAGTACAGAAGACTTAGCAAACGTTAAAATCGATGGTTTAACAATCGAAGAACACTGCAATAACTTAACTGTTAAAATTGGAGAAAAAATCACTTTAAGAAGAGCAGTTAAATATGTTGCTAAAGAAGACGAAGTTGTTGCTGGTTACACCCACGCAAACAACAGAGTTGCAGTTATTCTATTAGCAAAAGGTTCAAACCAAGAAAACTTAAGACACGTTGCAATGCATATTGCTGCTTTAAACCCTGCTCACTTATTTGAAACAGGTTTAAGTGAAGAAGATTTAACAGAAATCTACAACAGAATTAACAATGATCCTAAATTAGCTGGAAAACCAGAAAAAATCCAAGTTTCAATGAAAGCTGGTATGTTAAGAAAAGAATTCAACGAAAGAGGAATTCTAATGTACCAACCATTTGTAATGGAAGAATCTAAGACCGTTGCTCAATTCTTAGAAGATAGTAAATTAGAATTACTTGACGCAACTCGTTTTGAAGTTGGTGAAGGAATTGAAAAAAAGTCTGTGGACTTTGCAGCTGAAGTGGCTGAACAAATGAACCAAAAATAATTTATTAATAATTAACCGCCCATATGGGTGGTTTTATTTACTTTTTATTTTCAAATGTTCAAATAATAAAGTTGTATTCATAAACCACATTTAATACTTATAATTTATAATTTAATTACTTATTGTTTTAGGAGCTAATATGATTGAAGAAAAGAAATATCAAGTTTTAAATGAAGAAATTAATGCTTATGTTGAAAATACCGGCCGTAAATATAAAGTATTGTGTATTCACGGTTTTGGGGCTAATTTACATACATTTCATAGATTAATTGAATTAGATGATCGTGATTTTGATATTGCGGCTTTAGATTTGCCGGGATGTGGCAAAAGCACTGCGCATGAAAAAATCACATTAGAATACTATGCTCAAATAGCTTCAGAATTTGCTAAAATCGTTGAATATGATAACGCTCTTGTTTTATCACACAGTTTGGGCGCTGTTACTGCTTTAAACTTGTTAGAAAATAAAACTATGAAATATGGTCTATTAACATCACCATTTAATTACTTTAGTTATTTATTATCAACCAGCTGAATTAAAAAATATGAAGAAAAAATTTATGAGATTAAAAAAGCTAAGCACCATTTAGAAGAGGGCGAACAAGCACCTTATTTATTAACTGCAAAAGATTATTTTCAAGGTATTAAAAGTGTATTTAAAAAGAACATGTTATACACTATGCTAATTCGTGAAATACTAAATAAAAAATATTTAAACAATGTCATTAAGCCTTTATTTGAAAATAATTTAAACTTTTCATTAATGCAAGGCCATTCAGATCCAGTAATCAGTGCCGAATCAGTTAAACAAGTAGCTTTTGATTTGAATCGTCCAATACTATTATTAGATGGACTGGGACACTTCATTTGAGAGGATATGACTGAAGATCAATTTAAAGAAGCTATTACTTTGATTGACAATATTTGTAAGGACATTTATGGCTTATAAATTTATAATTGCTCATTTAGAGCATTCGAAATTGAAAAAAATTTATAAATCTTATTACATTGGAAAAATTTGAACCCAAGTTTTAGGTTATTTGGCAATTGCATTTTTTGTTATATCAATAATTTTATATGGAACTGTGGCCAATAATATATGACCAGGATTTGTCTTTATGCAACTAACGCTGGTTCTTGGCACGTCTTCACTTTCGTTACTATTAAGCTTATTAAGACCATATGGAAAAATTATTCTTCCTTATATTTATAAACATACTAAAAACAAAAAGTACTTAAAAGAGCTTAAATTAATTTTGGGTTTTAATACTAATGCCGTTGCAGCCGCTATGTTTGAAAGTAATGAGCAAATCGCACGGATTTTAGAGATTGATAATTCTGAACAAATTAAAAAAGACGAAGAAAATATAGAAAGTATCGAAACTGAATAAACAAAAGCAGACATATTATCATCGTCTGCTTTTATTTTAATTTTAGGGATGGATTAAATAATAGAATATAATAATTATTATTAATAAAAGAAGGGGAAAACTATGAAACTTATCGTATTCGCTGAAAAAGAAGAAGCCCAAGAATTTTTAAAATCTCTGGAAATAATTGAACAAATTAAGTTACCATTTCTGAATGATTATCAAGGCTTATTGGTAGTTAAAAACCAATCTAAAAAATTTTATCTAGGCTATAGTGGTGTTGGCAAAACTAATGCTTCACAATTTTTAACATACTGCTTAAGTAAATTTAATATCGAAAGCATTATTAACTGTGGCCCAGCTGCAGCAATTGAATCGCTATCTGTAGGCAATGTAATTGTAGTAAGTCAAAGCCATTATTATGATGTAGATTTAACAGCGCTGCCAAACTATACTTTAGGCAAGTTGCCAAATTTAGATACATTTTTTAACTGCGATTGAAAATTTGCTGAGGCATTGGATTATGAAAGAGGTAATTGTGCAACCGGCGATCAGTTCGCTACCCAAGACACAGGTGAATTAATTAAACAAAATTTTCCTCTTACCAAAGTTGTTGATATGGAATGCGCGGCTTATAATCAAGTTGCAAATAACTTTAACATTCCATTCAATTCAATAAAAATTGTTTCTGATTCATTAAGCAATACAAATAATTTAGAATATATTGAATCTAAAAAAATCTGAGAAAACAAAATTAAAGAAGTATTAATAAAAATAATTTAGGAAGTAGATATGAAATATATTGACATTCACACTCACCCATTTAAAGAATATTATGAAAACCCTTTACAAGTTGTTAATGAATGATATGCAGACAATATGGAAAAAATGTTCATTGTTGGCACTTCGCGAGAAGATAGCATTGAGTTATTAGATTTATGTAAACAAGCACCATTTATGCATCCAATTATTGGTATACACCCAACCTTAACCGTTGGTAAAGCAGATGGTGATTTTCTTGAAACGATTATTGATAATAGTGTTATTGGTATTGGTGAAATTGGACTTGATTATCATTATGATGATTCTCCGAGTGCCGAAGTACAAAAAGAAGGAATGATTGCGCAAATGAATGTTGCTAAACGCCATGGGATTGTGGCAATGCTACACATTCGCGATGCACTTGAAGATGCTTATGAAATTATTTCAAGAGAAGAATTTCGTGATTTAAAAATTGTGTTCCATTCATTTAGTGGCGACAAAGACTATGTAAAAAAATGTTTAGCCTTGCCAAACGTTTATTTTTCAATAAGCGGCGTTGTTACTTTTAAAAATGCTAAGAGCTTACAAGAAGCAGTGAAAGAAATTCCTTTAGAACGCATGTTTTGTGAGACGGACACACCTTATTTAGCTCCTACTCCAATGCGTGGAAAGCCTAATATTTCGCCTTATGTAATGTATACATATAATTTCATTGCCGACCTTAAAGGCGTTGATTATGAGACCTTTAATCAACAAATAAGAGCAAATATCAAAAAGGTCTTTGGAGTTTAAAATGGAATATAAAGCAAAAAAATCTTTTGGACAAAACTTTTTAATTAATAAAGGAATTCAAAAGAAAATTATTGAAGGTGCCGAAATTCACAATGAAGTTACTTTAGAGATTGGGCCCGGATTAGGTGCATTAACATACTTAATGATTCCACATGTTAAAGAACTTTATGCCTATGAATTGGACAAAGAATTATATGACCGCTTTATATTAGAAAACCATCCACAAAATATTCATTTTATTAATAAAGATTTTCTATTAGAAAACTTTGAAAATTTTAATGACAACGAAATTGTTGTAGTTGGTAATATACCCTACAATATCACTTCTGATATATTGTTTAATTTACTAAAATATTCAAATAAAATTAAACGTGCAACACTTATGATGCAAAAAGAAGTTTGTCTGCGTTTATTGGCTAAACCGAACACAAAAGAATATGGCAAATTAACTGTTTCAATGAATATATTTGCTAATATTAGCAAAGTGGTTGAAGCTAAAGCGCGTGAGTTTAATCCTGCTCCAAAAGTTGATTCTATGGTTGTTAGAATTGATTTTATTAAGGCAAATAATTGACTTGAAGCAAACAAAAAACAAGTATTAGATTTTATTTTAAGATGCTTTCAATTTAAAAGAAAAACTCTTTATAATAATCTAATTACAAAGTATTCAAAAGAACAAATTTTGCAAGCTTTTGAAACTTTAAATATACCAAATAATATTAGAGCTGAAGCACTTGAAAAAGAAGTGTTTATTGAGCTTTTTAAAGCTTTGAAATAGGCGTGTTTTCGCCTATTTTATATCTAAAATTTTGTATAATTTTTTATCAATTAGGAGGCAATATGGCAAATAAAAAAACAACCAAAAAATCAAAAGGCGGTTTGAAAGCGGTGTTAAGTATTGCTGGAATGGCAGCCGTTGGAGCAATTGCATACGGGGCATATTACTTAGTTAATAAAATAAAAAGCGATAAATCAGGAGCTCCGATTATCGTTAATAAAAGTATTGATAAAAATAGCGATATTAAATTAATGTCATGAAACGTTTTTAACTTCGGGAAAAGTACACCTGCCGAAAGCAATAAATTTGTTAATATTGTTAAAACAATTAAATTAACTAATGCTGATGTTATTGGTTTAGAGGAAATTGGTTTTAATGATATTACGATAATTAATAAATTAATTAAGAAACTTAATGACGGCGGAAGTAATAAATGATCTTATACATTGTCGGATGCTTTTAATCAAAAATATCCAAATAGTAAGGAGAGCGTTGCTATTTTATATAAAAATGATATATTGAGATTGGATTCAACTAATGTCATAAATCCAAATAATATTTATACGCGTCCTTTATATTTTGCCAAGTTTACATATTTAGCTAAACCTTATACTTTTGTAACGGGATTTGGGCATTTTGATGCCCCTGGAGTAAATACTAAAAACAATGAAAAAGATTCCATAGGTAGTCAGGGCAGCCAAGAAGTTCTTGAAAATAAATCTATTGATTTAGTGTTTAAAGAATTAAAAAAACTATATCCAAATACTGATATTTTAATGGCGGCCGATACTAATCTAAAAGAAAATCATATGAATATTTATGACCAAAAAGAATATAAATTAGGCTATCCTGAAAATTATGCTCAGCATATTAAAGATTATCGAACTTCACTCGGCGCTAAACCAAAGAAACCATCAGATCCACTCTATTATGCTAACACTTATGATAAATGATTTGTATATGATGCCGAAGCAACTAATATTGATTATTTAAACGCTTCAAAACATGCTTTTTCATTTGATACTCTTCAAGCATTCAAAAATGGTTATTGAGATCGAGAAGAAAGTAAAAACTTGTATATGAAACTTAACAAAAATAAACCACAACCAAGCGATTATGATCTTGTTAAAAATGTGAGTGACCATATACCTGTATTTATTAACATTAACATTTAAAAAAACGCAGGGTGCTAATTGCCCGCGTTTTTTAAAATTAATTATTATTTTATGAATAAGGAATTATTTCAAGTGCTTTAGTATTATTTGTGAAGAAATCAATTATTTAGATATCATTTATTTCTTTTTATTCTTAAGGCGATAAACTATTTTTAATTAATAATTCAATTAATCTATTTGTTCAATGCTAACCAATCTTTTTTATTTTTTCATTGCGATACCCCCACGTATAATCATTAGGACTAAAAAAGTCTGGTTTGTTTATTAATTGGTAGCAGCAAGTTAGTGTATATCAAATTTGTCTAAGAAATCAATTTCGATATGATTTTTTGGCATTGTTGCTTGTATTTTTTAATAATGTTTTTGCCAACATGGTCATTGTTCATTTTTAAACAAAATCACTTTTTTATTTTTCAAAAGATAATTTAAATTTTTTTATCCTAGCTATTATTTTTTTTAACTTTTGACATATATTGCTTCAATATTTTTTTGCCTTCACTTGACAATAAATTGTAATATCCTTTTTGCTATCCCGGTTACATAAATTGAACTTTCGATATTTTTTTATTTATACATTCTATAAAATATCACTAAATTTGTGTGAAATAAATATAACGTATTTTGTGAATTTAAATTTTTAAATTTAATCTATAAAAAAACTACCAAAAGTTTAATTTTTTGAATTAAAACATTGAAAAACATTGAAAAAAGCTAATAAAATTGCTTTTTTTATTTGTTTTAAATAACTAAAACAGAAGAAGAGAATTACTAAAAAATTGTTATAATTTTTTTAAATATCAGATTAATTTTTTTTAATTATAGAATGGAAAAATATATGAATAAAAAAGTAATTTTAACCGTTATTGACGGTTTAGGGATTCGCAAAGAAAAGCAAGGAAATGCTTATGCACAAGCGTTTCACCCTATTTTTGATTATCTATTCGCAATGTGCCCAAATAGTGTACTACAAGCTTCCGGCGAATATGTTGGATTACCGAAAGGACAAATTGGTAATAGTGAAGTAGGACACTTAAATATTGGTGCAGGAAGAATTGTTTATACAGGTTTATCTTTAATCAATAAAGCGATCGAAGACAATACTTTTGATCAAAACGTTGTTTTAAATAATGTAATGGACGATGTTAAGATCAAAAATAGTACATTACATTTAATGGGATTATTAAGTAACGGTGGTGTTCACTCATTAGACGCGCATTTATTTGAAATATTAAAAATGGCGCACAAAAAAGGTTTGAAAGATGTTAGTGTTCATATTTTTGGAGATGGACGGGACGTTAAACCACAATCAATTAAAGATTCATTAAGTACACTAATTAATTTAGTTAATGAATTTGGTTATAAAATTTCTTCAATTTGCGGTAGATTTTATGCAATGGACCGCGACACTATGTTTGAAAGAAACATGGCATCATATGACACAATTTTAGGTCAATCTAATCATGTTATTGAAGATGTTGAAAAGTACATTGATGAACAATATGAAAAAGGGATTTTTGATGAATTTTTTGTGCCTGCGCAACTTAGAGATGGTAAGTTTTTAAAAGACAATGATTCAGTAATTTTCTTTAACTTTAGACCAGATAGAGCAAGACAATTAAGCCACTTAATTTTAGGTTCAAGCTTATATACATATCAACCTAACGATAGAAGAAAAATCGATCATTTTGTTTCATTGATGAAATATGAAGGAATTGATTCCGAAATTGCATTCGAAGAAATGAAAGTTATTAACCCACTGGGTAAAGTTTTAGAACAAAATAATCTAACTCAATTAAGATTAGCTGAAACACAAAAATACGCTCACGTTACATTTTTCATGGATGGCGGAATTGATGTTGTTTATCAAAATGAAGAAAGAGTTTTGGTTGAAAGCTTAAAAGTTGATTCGTTTGCTGATTATCCACAAATGTCGGCTGAAAAAATAACAGACAAATTATTAGAACACATTAAAGGTGTTGACTTTGTAATTATGAATTTTGCTAACCCAGATATGGTTGGGCACACCGGTAATTTAGAAGCAACTATTAAAGCAATCGAAATCTTAGACGAACAATTTGAACGAATTTTAAATTACGTAGCTGATAATCGGGAAACAGTTAGTTGATTTATTACAGCAGATCATGGTAATGCTGAAATTACAGAAGATGAAAATGGTAAGCCAGCAACAAAACACACAACAAGTCCAGTTATGTTTATTACCACTGATAAAACTATTGAATTAAAAGATGGTAAATTAGCTGATGTCGCACCAACAATTCTTGATTATTTAGGCATTGAAAAACCAAAAGAAATGACGGGTGAATCATTATTAATTCGTGATTAATAAAATAACTTCATGGCAATAAAACCATGGAGTTTTTTTATTTCAAAAAAAGCAAATAAAAACGGAAGACTAGCTTCCGTTGGCATATATCATAATATTAGAATCTTAGTGATAGACAGCTTAAACCGCCATCTAATTTCTTGTATTCTGATGTGTCACAGGTAATTACTCTGTAAATTCCTAAGTCTTTAACTGCTTTTAATACGTTTGGATATCCTTCAGGAACGATAACTGTTTCATTTACTCAAATACAGTTTGCTGCGTAACCTTCTGATTTGTCAACAACGATTTGGTTAAAGTCTTTAAATGTTGGGTAGTGTAGGAATTCTCCAGAAATTAATAAGTTATTATGTTCTAAGTAGTTAACTCCAGTTTTTAGGTGTAACATTTCAGTCATTGGTACAGGAATACATTTCTTTCCCACTTTTGCTAAAATGTTGTGGAATTGACGAATACCTTCGCGGTTTGTACGTTCTGACATACCAATGTAGTATGTGTCCCCAACCATCATAACATCACCACCGTCCATTGTACCTGGTGATTGAATTTTGAAGATGTGGTCTTCATCAAAGAATTTTTCTAGATATGGCAACATTTCTAATTTTTCGCCATTACGTGAAGCTGCTCCTGGGTTTGATAAAATAGCAATTTCTCCAGTAACAATAACGGCTGTATCTTCAACGAAGCATGAGTCAGGGAAGTCTTCATTTTTAGGACATACTGTAACTGCAACTCCACAACTTTTTAATGCTTCGATGTAAGCATCGTGTTGTAATATAGCTTTTTCGTAAATAGGTTTTCCTAATTCTGGTGCTGAGGTAATTCCATCTACCATCGAGGCAGCTGGTCTTTTAACAATAACGTTTTTAAATTTGTCTTTTAATTGTGACATGATATAAAAAATCTCCTTAAATTTTTTGTGAGGTTTCCCTCATAAATTATTTTAATATAAAAAACTCTAATATTCTAGTTATGGCTAAAAAATTATGTTAAATTTAAATACAATAAAATATTGCTTTTATTTTAAATATGTATATAATTCTATTATATGGACTCAAACCTTGTATTTATTGATTTCGAAGCAATCACAAACCCATTTGCCAAATTGGTTAATATCCCTAGTGGAACACCCTATGCATACACATTGGGTCTTTTGAGTGACAAGAACCAGTTTAAGGTTAAAACTTTTATAATGGATTTCAATAAACATGGAACAGTAAATGGCATGTGAGCCACAATTAAAAAATGCATTATTAACGACATTAATAAAATAAATTCCAAATTAAATCTTAAGGACGTTGTTTTCGTTGGCCATAATCCCGTATTAGAACATAACTGTTTAAAAAGATTATTCCCAGAAAACCGTGTTGAAGCTTTGATTAGTAACACAACGGTTTCATTATCAAAATTAACTGGGAAAATTTTTAATGAACCTTATTTTATAAAAATTAAAAAAATTATTGCGGCATCAAATGATAAATATTTATCTAATGCCCTGGGCGAACGTAATGGTGCAATTGCTTCATTTGCAGGTTATTGATTATATACAAAAGCAATTAAAAATTTAAGAGCAAATGATAAAAGAAAAAAATTTTTAATTAACTTGGATCAAAAAGTTTTATTAAGAGAATTAACTCGATATTCTAAAGATGATGTTGTTAAGATGATTTATGTCGTTGAACATCCTGATCAAACTGAACAATTATTAAAAGAACTTTCATATAAAAGAGAGTTATTAAAACAACTTAAAAATTTAAATCTAGATGAAAAATTAACAATTAAAGAATTAAAAGAAAAAATTTGAACATTATAGTAAAGAGGTCTTTATGAAAACAATAAAAACCGCTAAGCCTAATGTTATTAAAAGTTTATTTCCTCAAAGCAAACACGATTGGAAACTATATTTTATAAAAACCATGCCAATCATTATTGGTGAAATACTATTTTGCTTGAATGGTTTTTTAGATAATTTTATGGTTAGCCACTTAGACGGCGGAATCGACGCATTAACTTATGCCAATACCTATACTGGTATTATCTATACAGTTTTCTTTGCAATCCAAGGTATTGCTGCGATGTTCGTTGGGCAATATTATGGCCGAAAAGATTATGACAAAGTTAATCAAATAATGAATTTGCGGATCTGAATGTATTTAATAATCGTTATTGGGTTTGCTATTCCTGCATGAACGGCCACGGGACAGATGATTAATCTTGTGGGCGGAAGCAATATCAAAGAATCAACACGTATTGAAGCGATGAATTATTTGATATTAATTACTATCTCATGGATGATTACATCATTTAACTTTAACACTAATATGCAATTGAATGAAACAGGGCATTCAAACTTAGCTTTTATTTCGGCTTGTTTAACCTTAGCAACTAATGCGACAATTAATGCTGTATTTTTATATGGTTTTAAAAAACCTGCCCACTATGCAGCTATTGGTTCAATTATTGGAGCCTGCGTTTGTTTAACATCGGATGAATTACTGACATGATATAAAGACAGACCAATCTTTGTTAATTTATTCAAACTATTTCACATTACTAAGCCAATTGCAAAACAAATTTTAAAAAGAATACCAGCTATGTTAGTAACAATCGTTGGTATGATTACTATCCCACTGAGAATGATGATATGGGCACGGGCTTATCCAGATAATATGATAACCGGTTCGGGAATCGGTTATAAATGGATGGGTATTAATGCTGTCACGATTTTAGGACTGGTAGAAAGCTTATCATCTATTGCATCGGCGGTAACGAGCGTATGTTCAAGTAACGTTTCATACTTTGTTGCCACAAAATTGGGTGAAAATAATTTTGAAGAAGCGGCCAAACATTCACAAGCATTAAAAGGCTTCCATACATTAGCTGGATTGATTATGTCAATACTAATGATTGGTGTTGTGTTTGGAATTGCTTATTCTCCAGCCACTGCAAAAGGTTCAGAACTTGGTGTTGAAAAGCTTTTATACACTAAAACTGATGTCCAAAATGTAATTAGCATTTTAAACGCAAAACCTTTTGAGAATGCCGGTTTAGCAAACTATGTTAGAGAATATGGTATTCCAAGTGTTGGACAAAATATTAAATATGACAATTTTGTTCAAACTGCAATGCAAATGACAAAAGCTCAATTTAAACATACATTCCTATTGTGCTGTTTCACTTTTATTGCGTTTAATCCAGTATGATGCTGATTCTATACAAGTGCCGCATTGCCTAGGGCCGGGGGAAGAAACATGATAGCTTCGATAACAATGCTATCTGCCCAATGATTATCATTTATTTGATTAATAATTATTACTTTTGCAATTGTTGGACCTTTAAGAGGAACATCGCATCAAATGCCAATCGAGTTAGCTTATTTCTTATTTTACTCAATCGATATTTTAAGATGAGCAATTTTTGAAATAGTAGCTTGAAAGACAGATTGAAAGAGAAATGTAACAACAGAAGTTGACGGCCCAATAATGCCGGCTATGGCAAGCAAAAGATCGCTTAAAAAGCAAAAATTTATTAACGAAATTAAACCTCTAAATTAGCATATTCAGTGCTAATTTTTTAATTTCTTTTATTCTTAAATTTAATATAATTATTTTTATGAAAAATAGCAAACCTTTTAAATATCTTGCCATTGGTGATTCGATTGCACAAGGATTCAATAGTAAAATTGGTTGTGGAACATGTGGATTCAAAGACAAAAATTCATATGTTAAAGGATACAGTTATGCTGATTACTTAGTTGAATTTATTGAAGATTATTGCAAAATGAATGCAAAAGAAAAACCAGAATTATTGGAATTTTGAAAAAATTTCGAATATCAAAATGCATCAATCTCAGTGATGAGAATTGATGATTTTCATTCATATGTTAATAATAAATTTGAACAAGGCGCATCTAATATAATTTACATGAATAAAAAAGTTGAAGAAATGGCTGACATTGATATTCAAAGTAATTTATTTAAAATAAATGATAATTTATCAGAAGAACAAAATTTTGCCAACTTTAGTGCATGTTATATTGAACAAATTAAAAGCGCTGATTTAATCTCAGTATCAATCGGCGGGAATGAATTTCAAAGTTCAGTACCATTTTCATTATTTAGATCAATTTTTAAGGAGCCCAATTTCTTTGAACAATTAAAAATAAAAGAAAAAATTTTTAATCAATTATTGCAAATTATTAACAATATCGTTGAGCAATATTTATTAATGATTAGAAAATTAAAAGAATTAAATCCCAATGCAAAAATAGTTTTATTATCATATGTTCCACCATTTTTAACTTTCTCAATGAGATATGAAGCGTTGCTTAAAAAAATGAACCCGCTTGTTTTCAATGATTTATTTAAAAAATTCGTAGGCACATTAAATGAAGTTATTAAACAAGTTGCTGACCAAGAAGGATGTTATAACGTTCAAGTATTTAATTTCGATGATTGAAAGAAAAATTCATCTGTTTTGTGTGAAAACACATTAGATGTTCACCCGACTGAGTTGGGATATCAAGAAATGGCACGTAATATTTTCAAATTGATATTGAAAAATAATTTAATCTTTTCTGATTATTCTGAAAATTATTGAAAATTTTTGAATAAATTCTCAATCAAACGTAACAAATTAATTTCGATGCGTAATGCTGATAATAAATATGTTTGTGAAATGAAACATGGCATAAATCATATCGTTTATATTTTAAGATCTTGACTTGATTCAAAAAATAACATTCAAAACCCATATTTTGCTTTATTGAAACGCGAAATAAACAATATTGCTGAAGATGAAAAAAATGATGCTCTAATTGTTAGCCGGGAAGAGTATACATCACTATCTTCTTTAGTTTTAGAACGGATTGTTTTTATCTTAAAATACTTTCCAAAAGAAGCGGAAACAATTCAGTTAATTAAAAATGATTTTGTTAAAGACGAAAACATTTTAGCTGTTTTATCAAAAATACTATTAAGTGACAGTATTATTAAAATTATTGCCATTAGTGAACAAGTATATAAACAAGATAAGTCAAATAAATTGACACACTTTATTAACAAATTAATTAAGGCAAACCAAGAAAATTTTTATTCACTATTTTTAGAGATCTTAGATAACACAAAAGATTTAAATAATAAAATTCACACATTAATTAAAGCAATTTGCAATGACTTTGAAAATCATAAAACAGCTATTTTTCCAGAAAGAGCATTCACAAACTTTGTCAAAGCAATGTCCTATAATGAAAAATTAGTTAATGATTTAAAATCAATATTCATTATGTTAGAAAGTTATATTGTTTTAAGACATAATTTCAATAACTTTGATGATCTAATTTTGGGTTTTATTAGAGACAATGATTTATTAATTAAACAATTTACAAGAGATGTTTTAAAACATTTGGCTAACGAATGTAAAAATGACCGCGGAGCATTTGCTAATTTAATATTATCATTTATTGGAATAAGTCCAGATGTTTTAAATTACCGTGAATGAAATAAATTGAATAACACGATTGATGAAATTTGAAAATTATTATCAGATGAAAAAGCAATCAAACATATTACTGAAATTATTTACAAATTATTATCAGAAATTAAAATATTTGACAATGTTGATTTCAGACAATTCAAACCATTACGTTATATGGCAATTGTTATTAAAAGATTTTCTCGGGCAATTGGCCACAATTTATTTAATAAATACAATCGCCGCATCATTAAGATTGTTCTTAAATTATTAGGAATAAAAATCAACAACAAAACACGTCGTATATTGAAATAAGGAGATTTTATGGAACTATATAATGAAATCGAACCATATAATAAAGGTTTATTAAAAGTTAGCGATATTCACTCAATTTACTATGAAGAATCAGGTAATCCAACAGGACAACCAATTTTATTCGTTCATGGCGGTCCTGGTGGAGGAACATCGGCATCTAATCGTCAATTTTTCGATCCACAACATTATCGTATTATATTATTTGACCAAAGAGGATGTGGACAAAGTATTCCTAGCGCATGTATTGAACAAAACACCACCCTTGATTTAGTAAGCGATATGGAAGCATTGAGAAAACATTTAAATATCGACAAATGAATTTTATTTGGTGGTTCATGAGGTTCAACGTTGAGTTTAGTTTACGCAATCAATCACCCAGAACATGTTAAAGCAATGATTTTACGGGGAATTTTCTTAGGAAGAAAAGAAGATGATGACTGATTATATCAAGCAGGAGCTTCTTACTATTTTCCAATTGAATATGCTGAATATGTTAATTTTATTCCTGAAGAAGAGCGTCATGATTTAATCAATGCTTATCACAAATATTTGAATTCAGAAGACACTGAATTGGCTGAAAGAGCAGCCTATCATTGAGCTAAATGAGAATTAGGCTTAATCACATTAAACAAAATACCAATCTTAGAAGAATTACTAGAAAATACTAAATCAAACTTAGAATTAGCAAGATTAGAAAATCATTATTTTGTAAATCATATCTTTTTAGAAGAAAATTACATTTTAAAAAACGTTGAAAAAATTGCTAATATTAAAACCATTATAATTCATGGCCAATATGACATGGATTGTCGTCCTGTAGGAGCATATTTATTACACCAAGCGCTTAATAATTCATCATTAAGATTAATTCCTGAGTCAGGACACTCGGCCAGAGAAAAAGGTATTTCAAGTGCACTTTTGGAAGCAACTGAAGAATTTAAATCTCTATAATTTTTAAAAGGCTGACCAGCCTTTTTATTTCATTATTTTTGCCTAAAGTTTTCTGCATAAACCTAATTTAAAATACTTACATGGTATAATTTTTTTATTAATATTGCTAGTTTAAGAATCGAATAAAAAGGAGAAATTATGAGCACTTCAGTTGAAAATGTAGCAAAAAAATTAAATTTAAAATCTGAACAAGTTGAAGCAACTTTGGCTTTATTAAACGAAGGCGCAACAATTCCGTTTATTTCACGTTATCGTAAAAATGCAACCGGTGGACTTGATGAAGATATGATTGCAAAAATCAATGAATTTTATGTATATGATGTTGAACTTACTAAACGTAAAGAATATGTAATGCAAATTCTTCAAGAAAAAGGCTTGCTAACCGAAGAAATCAAAGTCAAAATTAACGCAGCCGATACAAAACAAGCTGTTGAAAATATTTATGAACCATTTAAAATTGGTAAAAAAACCAAAGCATCAGAAGCTATTGCATTAGGTTTGAGCCCATTGGCCGAAGCTATTATGAATAATACAAGCGATAGTTTTAATATGTATGCTGAAGCAAGAAAATATTTAAGCGATAAATTGAAAACAGAGGATGAAGTTTTAGAACAAACCAAATTTATTATTGCTCAAAATATTTCTCAAGATATTAGAGTGCGTGAATACATTAAACATCAACTGGTTAACTTTGGCACAATTGAAACAAAACTAAAGAAAAACGCAGATGATGAAAAACAAGTTTTTGCGCAATATTATGATTATAAAGAAAGAGTCAATAAAATTCCTAACCATAGAGTTTTAGCCACTAGTCGTGGTGAAGATAAAAAGATTTTAAGTTATGACATAAGTTATAACGAAAAGAAAATTATTTATGACTTAAATCAAATGTTTTTTAAAAATAAAAGAACTGCAAAAATTATTCAAGAGTGTATTGTTGACGCGCTTGACCGTTTATTGATTCCTTCGATAGTTCGCGAAATTAAAAATGATTTATTTTCACGTGCTGAATCTGATGCCATTAAAGTATTTGCCTCAAACCTTGAACAAATGCTATTAGGTCCAGCTACTAAAAATAAACGTGTATTAGCAATTGACCCAGCATATGTTAACGGATGTAAATTAGCAATGTTAGATGAAAACGGAAATTTCCTTGAAAAAGGTATTATGTTTCCTAATTCGCACGATAAAGAAAAATTCACTGAAGCAATTAATGTGTTAGTTCATTTTACAAGCAAATACAAAGTAGATATTATTGTAATTGGAAACGGAACGGCATCACGTGAAACAGAAATATTTGTGTCTAAATTCCTTGAAAAAAGAAAACAACATATTAATCAAGAAATTAAATATGCAATTGTTAGTGAAGTTGGAGCTTCAGTTTATTCAGCATCTAAATTAGCTCAAGAGGAATTTCCTGATTTACATGTTGAATATCGTTCAGCAATTAATATTGGAAGAAGATTCCAAGACCCTTTGAATGAATTAATTAAAATTGATCCAAAATCTATCGGAGTTGGTCAATATCAACACGACGTTAATCAAAAGGAATTGAATCAACAACTATCATACAAAATTGATAAAGTTGTTAACATGGTTGGTGTTGATTTAAACTCAGCTACTAAGGTAATTTTATCTTATATATCAGGTTTATCAAATTCTATTGCCGAAAACATAATTGCTTACCGTGATGAAAATGGGGCATTTAAAGACAGAACTGAACTTAAAAAAGTTAAAGGTTTAGGACCTAAAGCTTATGAACAATCGGTTGGTTTTTTAAGAATCCATGATTCTAAAAACTTTTATGATAAAACAAATATTCACCCAGAAAGTTATAAATTAGCCGACAAGGTAGTTAAGTATTTAAAAATTGATTTAAATGATATTGATAAAGAAAAATTACAAAATTTAAATCGCAAAGAATTAAGTGAAGAGCTAAATATAAATCAATACGATTTAGATATTATTTTAGATTCATTAATTGCCCCAGAAAAAGATATTCGTGACGAAAAAGCCGGATTCATTGTTTCTGATAAAGTTTTAACAATTGATGATATTCAAGCCGGGCAAGAAATCATTGGTCAAATTCAAAACGTAACCGATTTTGGTGCTTTTGCATTTATTGGTTTAAAACAAAATGTTTTAATTCATATCAAAAATATGAAAAAATTCGATAATCAATATATTAAACACCCATTAGAAGTTTTAAATGTTGGTGATAATGTCACAATTAAAATTATTGATATTGATAAAGAACGTGACAGAATTCAAGGAAAAATTGTTTGAAAATAGTTGCCAAAATAAAGGACATTAAACTTTGTTAAATATTATTTTTAATAAAAATAACAAGTTTTTTATATAATTAAAGTACTGTTTTTATATCTTGATTAAAAAGGGTTGGCCATTATGGCTAACCTTTTTACATAAAAATGGTAAGCAAAGCATTTTAAACAAAGGAGAAATTATGAGTGAATCAAATAACTCAAGCCAAAAAGTTAATGAAATCTTTACTGAAATCTACAACTTGTCAAACATTCGAAAACTTGATGAACACCGTGTTTTAGAATTATTCAAAAACGCAATTTCAAAAGTTATTTTAGAACAATATGATGAGGAAGCTGATTTAGAATTCATTATTGATGAACAAAACAAAACATTTAAAGTTATTAACCACGCTAAAACCATTATTCCTGATCCAGTTAGTGACGAAGACAAAGATACACTAAGCCGTTGTGTTGAAATTCCGATTAGTATAGCGCGTGAAATTAATCCACATGCCGAAATTGATGAAACCATGAGCGAAGAAGTTAACTTTGAAGTATTTAATAAACGTGATTATAATAAAATCCTTGCGGTATTTAGTCAATCATTGCGTGAATTAGAAAAAGAATTAACTTACCAAAAATACATGAACAAAATTGGTGAAGTTTTAAAAGCTAAAATTGTTTCATTTAAGAAAATGGGAATTTTATTGGAATTTATTGAAGATGGCGCTTCAGCATTTATGCCAACTTCGTTAACAAACCAAAGATATGTTAAAACCTTACATGCCGGTGATGTGATTGATGTTTATGTTGAAGAAGTTAGACCAGAATCAAGAGATGCACAAGTTGTGGTTTCATCTGTTGAATCTAAATTATTACAAACCTTATTAGCAAAAGAAATTCCTGAAGTTGCTGAAGGGTTAATTGAAATTGTTAAGATTGCTCGTATTGCTGGTGAAAGATCAAAAATTGCAATTAGAAAAGCTGAAAATGCTCCAGAAGGTATGGAAGAAATCGGTGCTATTATTGGTGCTAAATCAGAAAGAATTGAGTCTATTTCAAAACAACTAAAAGGCGAAAAAATTGACATTATTCTATATTCTGATGATTTAAAGACTTATATCATGAACGCAATCAGCCCTTCTAAAGTTATTGATATAGTTTTGGCCCCAAACTCAAAACCTGAATACCCTTCATTTATTGTTGTAGTTCCAAACACCCAACACACCTTAGCAATTGGTAAAAAAGGTCAAAACGTATCATTAGCATCAGAATTAGTTAAAGCAAGACTTGACATATTATCACAAGCCCAAGCTAATGAACAAGCTATTAAATACGACATTAATAACGGAAACATTACTGAAGATGAAATCAAAGAACTTGAAAACGGTAAAAGATTACAATCTAATTTCAAGAAAAGACCTAATAATAGAAACAATAACTTTAATACTTTTGAAACAAACTTCAATATTGATGAATTTGATGCTGACTTAGCAGAATTACGTCAAAAAGCACAACTAAGTGAAAACGTATTTGAAAAACAAATGTTTGCATCTTCGTTAGATGATGATATTGAAGCTACATTGGAATTAATCAAAGACGATTTAGAAAATCTAGAATCAGACGAAGAAGTTGATTTTGATCCATATTCAGCATCAATCGAAGAAATTGCTAAAAAAGATGAAGAAGCTGAAGCTGATTATGAAAAAATTACTTCAACTAAAATGAAAGATTTCAAAAAAGATGATGATCTAAGTGCAGGGCTTGAAAATATTGATCTAAGTGATCTAGATAATGAAGACTGATAGAAACTATAGTCGCAAATCAATCGTTGATGCACAAATATATGATGTGAATTTAATGGTTAGATTTGCTAAAAATAAAGATAATCAAATTAGTTTCGATCCATATTTAGAAAAGCCAGGCCGCGGAGCTTATTGTTTAAATAATCAAGAACAAATAGACACAGTTTTTAAGAAAAAATTATTAAATCGAGCATTTAAACAAAACATTAGTTTAGATGTTTATGAATCATTAAGGAAAGAGGTGGAAGAATGAATAGACAAAGTAACAAAAGAAAATCAAACGTCGAAACATTAAAACAACAGTTAAACGTTGTGGAAACTAAGTTACAAGATGGTGTATTTATTTTTAGTGGACCATTAACCATTTCTGAATTTTCTAACAAGATTAAGAAAAGTTCAGCAGAAATTTTGACATATTATTTAAAACAAGGTGTCATGAAAAACATTAACACAACATTGAATGAAGAAGAAATTGCTGAATTATGTTTTAATTACAATCTTGACTTTAAAAAAGAAGATAATGTTAACGCGCAAAACTTATTAGATAAGTTAGAAATCATTGAAGATCCTAATGATTTAGTACAACGTCCTCCTATTGTTACCATTATGGGTCATGTTGACCATGGTAAAACAACTTTAATTGACAAAATTAGGAAAAGTAATATTTTAGACAGTGAGTTCGGTGGTATTACTCAACATACCGGAGCTTATCAAGTTGAACATAATGGTCGTAAGATTACTTTCCTTGACACACCGGGTCATGAGGCATTCACCGAAATGCGTTCAAGAGGAGCTAAGGTAACTGACATTGTTGTTATTGTTGTTGCTGCAGACGATGGGGTTAAACCTCAAACTATTGAAGCAATAGACCATGCCAAAGCAGCCAATGTACCAATTATTATTTTTGTTAATAAAATGGATAAATTAGGAGCTGATCCTGAAAAAGTTAAAAGCCAACTATCTGAACATGATATTCTTTGTGAAGAATGAGGTGGCGAATATCAATTTATTTATGGTTCAGCTTTTACAAACCAAAATATCGATAGCTTATTAGAAGCAATCTTTTTACAAGCAGATTTATTAGATTTAAAAGCTAATTTAAACCGTGACCCAATGGGAACAATCGTGGAATCAAAAATCGACAAAGGTCGTGGAGTTGTTTCAACTATCATTGTTCAAAATGGTACACTATTACCACGTGACTTTATCGTAGCTGGTGGTCAATATGGTAACATTCGTAGTTTAACCTCAGTCGAAGGTAAACCTTTAGCAAAAGCATTACCTGGAACTCCATGTATTATTACAGGATTAAACAAAAATCCACAATCAGGCGATAAATTTATAGTTATTAGCGATGAAAAATTTGCTAAAAAACTAGCTGAAGAAAAAGCTTATTTAGATAAGCAGAGAGAATTAAACGAAAAAAATGCCTTCTCAATCCAAGATGGTATGAAAACAGTTAATATAATTATTAAAACCGACGTGCAAGGAACTGCAGAAGCAATTAAACAAACATTAGCAAAAATTAGAAACGAAGAAATCGCTGTTAATGTTATTCGCGCTACTGCCGGAGAAGTTACAAAAGCTGATATTTTATTAGCAGAAACTTCAAATGCAAGAATTTATGTGTTTAACAATTCAGTCAGCGCAGAAATTAAAAAACTAGCTGAATCAAAAGCTATTAAGATTATTAAACACAACATTATTTATAAAATAGTTGAAGAATTAGAAGCTTTAATCACAACCCTAAAAGAACCAGTATATGAAGAGAAACTAATTGGAACTGCGCAAGTTATTCAATTGTTCTTCTATTCAAAAGTTGGAACTATTGCCGGATGTATGATGGTTACTGGACAAGCCAAAGAGTTTGCCAAAGTTGAAGTTTTAAGAAGAAATAAAGTTATCTTTAAAGGACAAATTGATTCTTTAAAAAGAGAAAAAAATGATGTCAAAACAGTCGAAAAGGGGTTCGATTTTGGGACACACATCAAAGATTTTGATAAAATAGAAGTAGACGATGAATTAAAATTTTATGAGGATGTATTAGTATAGTATGAACACAATCAACCACGAAAGAAAAACCCAATTATTATTAGAATTAATCGGAAATAGCTTCTATGAATTACAAGATTTCGACGTTACAAACGTTGCAATTAATGATGTAATTTTATCAACAGATGGCTCACATGCCAAAGTTTATGTAACTTTATTTAAAGACCAAAAAAGATATTTTGAAAAATTAACTTCAATGGCTCCATTTATTCGTTCAGTTGTAGCCAAAACTTGAAAATATAAAAAATTACCAGAAATTGTATTCTTAATCGATCAAGTTGAGCCACAAGCTCAAAGAATTGAAAAAATTCTTGAAGAAATCAAAGACTAAGATTACAAAAGTATATTAAGGAACTTATATGAAACCCAATTTTGATGCCATAGTCATCGGTGGTGGTCATGCGGGGATCGAAGCTACTTATGCTTTAGCAAAAAGAAACTTTAAAGTTGCACTTGTAACTTTAAACACAAAGAAATTAGGTATGTTACCTTGCAACCCATCAATTGGTGGCTCTGCAAAAGGTATTATCACACGTGAAATCGATGCGCTTGGAGGGGTCCAAGGGCTTTTTGCTGATAAAGCGATGATCCAAATAAAAATGTTAAATACATCTAAAGGACCAGCAGTTTGATCATTGCGTGCCCAAATCGATAAAGAAAAATACTCAGAAATAATTTTAGAAGATATTTTAAAACAACCAAACATTACCTTAATTGAGGATGAGGTTAGCGACCTTATCGTTGAAGATAAAACATGTAAAGGGGTTAAAACCTTAGCCCATGGCGATATATTAGCCAATGTTGTAGTTATGACAACTGGTGTATATATGAACTCAAGAATCTTACGCGGCGAAAATATTAAATACGATGGTCCCGATGGAGAAAAAACTAGTTCAACATTATCTAAGAATTTAGCTAAATATGGGTTTGAAATTTTTAGATTGAAAACCGGAACACCTTGCCGTATTTATACTGACAGTATTGATTTTTCTAAAGTTGAAAAAGAAGTGCTTGATAAAAATGAATTATCATTCTCATCGCGTAGTAATATAAAATTAGATGAACAAACATGCTGTTATTTAACCCATACAACTCCAAAAACAAAAGAAATAATTTTAAAAAACTTAGATCGTAGTTCTTTATACTCAGGAATTATTAAAGGAATTGGCCCTCGTTATTGTCCGAGTGTTGAAGATAAAATTGTTCGTTTCCAAGAAAAAGAAACACACCATATTTTCTTTGAACCTGAAACAGCTCGTGGTGATATTATGTATATCAATGGTCTTTCAACATCAATGCCCGAAGATGTGCAAGATCAAATGATTGCTTCAATCCCTGGTCTTGAAAATGCAAGGGTGCAAAAATATGGGTATGCAATTGAATATGATGCAATCAATCCTTTGAATTTATATAAATCATTAGAATCTAAAATTCTTGAAAACTTTTTTTCGGCCGGTCAACCAAATGGAACAAGCGGATATGAAGAAGCTGCTGCCCAAGGTTTAATTGCCGGAATTAATGCTGCTAATAAATTAGATCACATGCCAGCGATGGAAATCAAAAGAAGCGATGCGTATATCGGCGTTTTGATTGATGATATTGTAACAAAAGGAACAAGTGAACCTTATAGAATGTTAACTTCGCGTGCTGAATATCGTTTATTATTAAGAAACGACAATGTTGATGAAAGATTAGCTAAGTACGCATTTGATAATAAAATGATCAATGCAGAAGATTATAAAAAAGTTATTGATAAGTATAAATATATTCAAGAAACTATTGAAAAATTAAAAAATGAATATGTATCTTCTAAAGGATTTTTAGGAGAAAAATATAATATTACAAATGGTATTTCATATTTAAAATTATTAGCAAATCCTGCCGTTAACCCAGCTGATGTTTTGGGCTCAGATTATCCATATATTGATGAATTAACAATTCAAGTAAGATTATTTGGATATCTAAAAAAACAAGAAACTGCAGCAGAAAAAATGATGCGTTTAGAAATGCTAAAATTACCATCAGATATTGATTATTGAAAAGTTGATAATTTGGCTACAGAGGCCCGTCAAAAATTATCAAAGATTAGACCCACAACTATTGGTCAAGCGTCACGTATTAGCGGTATTAATCCTGCTGATATTCAAATGTTAATGTTTTATTTAAATAATCGTAAAAAGAATAATGAAAATTAATATTGTAGCGATTGGGTCATTGACTAAAGAATATAAAACTATTTATGATTCCTATCTTAAGAAAATTAACTTTTTATGTCAAATCAATTTAATCGAAATTAAAGAAGTTGTCCACGAAAATATTGAAGTTAAAATAAAAAAAGAAACCGATATGATATTAGAAAAAATACCTAAAAGTTCTAAAGTATTTTATTTATCATTGCGTGGTAAAAAAATGGATAGTGAATCATTTTCAGACCTTTTAATTGAAGATAATATAACTTTTGTCATCGGTGGTAGTAATGGAGTTGATGAAACTAAGTTCGATAAAAAAATTTGTTTTTCAGATATGACATTTCCACACCAACTATTTAGGATAATGCTGATTGAACAGGTTTATCGCGGTTTAGCTATCAAAAAAAATATTAAGTATCACAAATAATAAAATTTATACATTTAATAATGATATTTTTCTACCAACACCTAAGTTTTTTGGTGTTGGTTTTTTTATAAAAAAACACAAGGGAACCCTTGTGTAATAAATATCTGTGTTTATTTGCAGTATAATTATAACAATTTTTTTGCCATTAATATTTTTTTAATTTATCGATTTGATAAAGAGTGCTTATTTTGATAATTATTAAAAAATTAATAAAACGCTTTTGAGTGCTTTAAACAATTTTTAAATATGTTAACTTCACTTTTTAATGTCATGTTATTTAATGTAATTACATTTTTAATCTTTGTTTATAAAAAATATTATGATTTTAATTGTCATATATATTGACAAATTGTATTTATTAATGAAAGGAAATAAATGACAAAAAAATCTAAAATTATTTTAGGTGCATCATTAGCAGGTGCCGCTGTTATTGCTGCAGGTATTCCTCTATTCGCTTGGGGCGTACAAACTGCTGAAATTAACAGACAAAAAAAATCTACTGCTTATGAAGCATTAAGTAAATTTTCAAACGGAAGTTTAGAAGAAAATAATAATAACCTTCAAACAAGTTTAAAGGATTTAAATACAAAACATAAAGCACTTGTAAGTGCTGAAAAAACTTTAACATCAGCTGAAAGCGAATTGAGTTCAGCTCAAGGCGAAGAAGCTATAAATGCAGCACAAGAAAAAGTTAATGCTGCGCAAAGCGCTTTTGCTTTAGCTAGACAAAATTACAAAGAAGAAAAAACCAAAGCTGATTTATTATTCAAACAAACAGAAGAAAATCTAGATAAAGCTGGTGAAATTGTTTCTTATGATTTTGGAAAAGAAAACATATCATTAGGCAGCGGTGATAAAAAACAAGATTATAAAATGAAAGATATCGCCGCAAAATATATTTTGGCTGTAAAAAAATACGCAGACCTTAAAAAAGGCTATGAATTAAGCAATGTTAACTGAAATTTCCCACAAGAAAAAGATGTTAATAAAATTTTAGAGTTTTACTCAAAATTTATTTCTAGATTAGAAATAATCAATGACTCTAATTTAAATACTATTACTAAGGCATGAGCTGCAGGTGTTAAATTCGACTGAGAAATTATGATGAATAATTACAGCTCAGGAGGACGTTACACCGTTAATTGATATGCATGAAATCCAGGCTCAGCATATCCAATGAATTCATTCTACCGTACAGTTTCAAGAGTACCTGAATCAGAAGCTTTAAATATTTTAGATACCTTGAAAGAAGCTGTTGAAAATAAAATTACCTTATCAAAAGTTGTAGTTAAAAACAATGTTAATGTTTTCTTAAGGGTTAAATATAATAAAGAATTATTAGATTTCTATAAAGACCCTTCTTTAAAACAAATTAGTGTGGCGGACTTGATTGCTAAAAATCAAAATCCAAAGCAAGCGAACTTAAATAAACTATACAGTTGATATGCTACAGAATATTACAAAGCTGCAGATCACGGCGAAGGCGAAGATCTTAAAGAACTTGTTTTATACAAAGATAATAAATTTAACGAAGTAGAAAATTCAATCGAATTAATCATTGATAACAATAGCGTATACTTATATGGTCTAGGATTAACTCAAAAAGACCTAGAAGCTAAAAATGTTGGTATTGTTGGAATCCAAGGTAATGATAAAACTACAAATGGAAAGAAATTATATGACGCAATTTTAAAAATGTCTACTACAACAAATGACACTCCAAATGAAGTTTATCAATCTGGTTATAAGACAAGTAAAACAGCTGCTAATAACATGAAACTTGTTGCAGAAAAAGTTGCTGAACTTATTGCCGGAGAATCGGGAGCTTGAAGCCCAACTATTAGATATGATGCCGATGGTGTTGGCTCTGACCCAGTTCAAAATATTGTTGTAAATATTAGAGATGATGAAGGAAATGTTGATTTAACTGAATTTAATAAATGATTAAATCAAGAACAATTCTTCTTCGGACGTGAAGGAAGCTCTTTCTATACAGAAAGCAGAATGAAAGAATTAGATAGTGATCCAGGTCTAGCAAAATCACGTGAATATTTAGAAAATTTAGGATATGGTTTCTTAAAAACTAGTCAAACTAAATATGGTGATATTACACAACAACAATTCTACTATGGAGCTTTAGAAGCATTTAAAGGCTATCTACAATTTAAATCAACAACCGAACAAGAAGGATTTAAATATTTTGCTAAACAAGTTCCAACATACGGTATTGATACTTATGAATATGATGAACGTACTGAAGCCGGTGTTGGTGCTTATAATGGTTCAACCGCAAACTTCCAATTCAATGCCGACCCTTACTACTCATTACCAAAATGATCAGTAACATCATTTGCAAATCACGAATCAGTAATGGGACACCACAACCAAATTTACTACGCAAATAAATTCCTAGCTAAATTCAATGATGAAAATTTAGGCAACATTTTTGACTATACTTCATATGTTGAAGGATGAGCTCTATTTATGGAATGATTCGCTATTGAAGCTGGTTACTATGGCACTCCTGATTACAATAATAAAGACAATGACTATTATGCAATGCCAGTTGATTTTTCATACGCAAAAGGTATTACAAACTTCTTTACTAAAGAAGCAGCAGAAAACCCAGACAATATTACTGATGCAATGATCAAACAAATTAAAGATTTACACGGTGGAGTTTACTGAACTTTAGTTGATTCAATCAACCGTTCTTCATCAGATAAAGAACATGCTCAAAAAGCCGTTAAATTAGCAAACATGTTGCAATACTTTGGTGCCTTAAATGAAGCTCAATTACGTAATATGCGTAGAGCAGTTGATACTGCATTCCACGGAACAGGAATCGAAGGACAAGAAGACTTACCTGCTGGAGCATCAATTAAAGATGTGAGAGATTTCATGAAGGCAAACTCAGCATTAGGTATTGGTGATATTACAGCCGATTCTAAACGTTATTTAAACTTACCTGGTCAAGCTACTTCATATAACGCTGGTAAAGAAAATATGCTTGCATTATATGACAAAGTACGTAAAGCATTAAAATTAAGTCGTGAAGAATTTATAAATAAAGTACACGGATTCTCAATCGAAGGCGAAAATTTTGAAGCTAAAGAACATGGTTATGTACAAGAATTGTTACAATACATTTTAATGAATGGTGCTTTACCTCTTGGCGCTCTTGATGACGTTGTTAATTTAGGTTACAACCTTAAAAAATAATTAAAAATTTATCAAAGACAAGGTTATATTCCTTGTCTCTTTTTTTATTAATTATCAATACAAAATTGAACTTTAGGAAATTGTATTATTGGTTAAAAAAATAAAAAATTTTAGTAATGTTAAAAAAAATATTTTTTTTGTTAAACAAATTTAAAATGCGTTATAATAATAAAGCATTAACGCAAAACACCTTGCCCAGGTGGCGGAATGGTAGACGCTACGGACTTAAAATCCGTTGGCTGTAATGGCCGTGCTGGTTCAAGTCCAGTTCTGGGCACCAGGAGCGCCCTTAGCTCAGCAGGTAGAGCAAATGGCTTTTAACCATTGGGTCAGAGGTTCGAATCCTCTAGGGCGTACCATTTCAGGAAGATCTGTTAAAAGCAGATCTTTTTGTTTTATTTTGGAATTTAAAATAAAAAGATAAGCTATCTATAAACTTATCTTTTTATTTTTTTTTATTTTTAATCATTGAATAATGCTAAAGTTTTTTGTTATCTTTAATCTAATTAAATAAGCAAAGAAATTTATAAATGCTATAATGACAAATCCGATCCATAAATAAATCGAAATATCTTGGATATCTCTTATTCGATTTATTGTTGCCGCGCTACCTAATGCTGAGGCCGAATATAATCCATACGTTATAAAATTTCTAGTACTTTTTTCTATTTCAAAACTCATTAAGGTAATCAAGTCTAATCTAATTGCCGATAAAACATAATTATTATATATTTTAAAAACGCTGTAACCTTGTTTTTTTAGTTGTTCAAATATAGTATTTGGTAACTTTCTAACCGAACCCTCAATACTTCTAGATAGTGTTGCCGCGCCATGAATTGCAAAAGCTACTACAAAAGCCGCTGGGTATCCATTATAAATAACGGAAACTAATAAAAATATTGTTAAAGTAGGAACGGCTCGCATAAAACTATTAGTCAATCTAAAAATAACTGAAACTGTTTTATTTGTTAATTGATATGTCATAAAAAACAGTTTAATATATGTTATTCCATAAATTAATATAGTCGCAATAAATACTAAGGCAAATAATTGAATAACCATGTATGGAATTCCTTGCGAATTTCACATAAAAGATACTGAAGAAGTGTTTGGGTTAAACAATTGATAAAAATAATTTTTTGCATTTGATAGATAAAATTTTTGACCATGCAATGTCTTAATTGCTAAACCAATTATTACTATTGATAAAACTGCTAAAAGAAAAACAAATACTTTTTTTACTTTTACTTTTCTTTCATATTTTTTAATGTCAATAGTTTTCATATTAAAACTTTTAAAAAGTTTATTAAGTGAAATATTGATTAGTTCTAATAAAAATACAAACGTAACTAATACTAATAAAGGTGTCATTAGCTGATTGTAATAATTTTTAGTATTTTCTGGTGGATTTATCAATATACCAATACCCAAAAATGATAACTTTGATAATATTGCTGACCATCTTAAATTCGATTCAAAAGCATAAGTCACAAAATTAAAAACTTTCAATTTAATTTGCGGTCAAATTTCCAACACAAAAGCTTTAAAGCGCGAATGTTTTATTTTGGCAATATGATAAAAAATTGTGAAATTACTATTTTCAATAGTTTGTGAAAAATACTCATGTAATCATAATCATGTGAATCATGTAAATATCAAATTTATTGCTAACGTTTTATCGGCTGACATTGTAAATAAATATACAAAAAAAAGTTCAGGTAATAGTCGCAACGTAATAACTATTATTTTAAACGGAATGGCAATTCAAAAACTATTCATTTTATAATTCGAAAAATATGAAGTAAATAAAGCAATAACCATTCCAATAGTAGTTCCTAAAAATATTAGTTTAATGCTATATCATAAAAACTTTAAAGATAAAATAAATAAGTTATTGCCTTCAAATTGCGTGCTGATTTTTGCTGGATTAAAAAAACTTTTTAAATTTTGAAATAAAAGCGTACCGCCATATTTTGAATAACTAAAATTAATCATATAAATGGAAAAAGCAACTGCCGCAATAAACAAAAATCAAAAAACAAACCGCCATATAAGCCGTCTAGGACCACGAAGCTTTATTTTCTGGTTTGATATATTTTCATAAAATAATCCATTTTTAATTTCAATATTATTCATATGTTATAAATTTTTATATATTATGAGCCCATTACTTTTGTAAACGGATCAATAACTTGATTTTTTGCATTTGTTATTAATTTATATCCATTAAAACCGACCGTTGGGCCATAATCATCTTCGCCTTGTTCCCATGCTTCAATTAGTGCTTTTGAAAAAGCTTCTGCTATGTCTTTTGGCAACAATTTTGAAGCGGCAAATATACTGTAATTTAAGGGCCCAGTAGTTGTTAAAAAGCTAATTTTAGCATCTGGTTTTGAAGGTTTGTAGTAATTTAAAAGTTTTCCTCCTTTGGTATTATTTGTATATCCAAAACTACCTAATTCATCAAATACTATATGAAAATTTTGTAAAGCACCTTGTCCAATATCTCTTGGTTTACCAGTCATGTATTTTTCTGAGTGATTAATTTTATCGTTAGCAAAAGATATAAATAGATTATTTGGCTTATTAAAATGTTTTTTAAATAATGCTTCTTGCAGTAGATATTTTGAACCACTCGTGTTATCTCCGGTTACAATGCCAAAATTTCTAAATGTATTTCAGTCTTTGTTGTTTCAGGCTTCTGTAATTTGATTTATCTCCTCTTCATTACCTTGTAGCATTACAAGTCCGCGGTAATAACTTACACGATCGTTTAATTCAGCATAAAATTTTTGATAAATACTTCCGTTTCATTGATATTCGCTATTAGTTCATTCCGCATATGGTTTTTCTGAAAACAATCTATAAGCTTTATTAGCTATAGTTCTTAAAGGACCGTTTTCGGTTCCATTTTCATAATATGAAATATGTTTATCAAAATTAAAAGCTCTTGTTGTGGTTTGTATTAAAGGAAGCAATAAATTAGGATTATCGCCAGCATTGAATAAACTAGTTGTGATGACAGCAATATCGCTAGTACCTTTGATAACATTATTTGCCAAATTATTGTTATCATTAGAATAATTTACTTCGATTTTAATTTTTTGTTTATTTTCGTCTTTTGAGTTATAAATTTCAGCGATTTTGTTAAAAAATTCGTGTTTTTCTGTACCATATCATGGTTTATTAACTATTAATTTTATGGTTTTTTCTTCCTTGCTACACGAAGCAACTACGACAGGTGCAGTAAATAAAGACATTACTGCCCCAAATTGCAAAAATTTAAATTTTGCCATAAAAAAATCCTCCTATTAGAGGATGCAAAAAAATGAGAAACTCACTACGCCAGTATTAACTGGATCAGTTAATGAGGGTATATCTCAGCCATTTGGCACCCCTGTTCTTTATGTAACTATTATACTAAAATTGAATAATTTTATATAATTAATATTGGTTTAGTGTGGCTTAAAAAATAATATTATTGAGGTAAATATGGAATATACAGTAGGAAAAATTATTAAAGCAAAAGTAATAAAAGTTTGGAAAAATACAGTAAATTTAATTACTCGTGATAATAAAAAATGTTTTTTAAATATTGGCGAAGTAAGTGACTATTACATTAGCAACTTAAGTCTAAATTTTAAAATTGACGATATTAAAGAAGTTCAAATTATAGAGATTATGCCAAATGGAGATTTTGTGGTGTCATTTAAAAGAATTCATCCTAAAGAATTACGAAACCCATTTGAATTTAGACTTGATAAAGAAGACACTAATTTTGAAGCTCTGCTTGACTTCACAAATAAAGGAATAAATTATGGCAAATAAAAACCGAATCTTAATTGATACTAATTTTGCGATCAAACAAGAAGCGTTAAACAAATATGAATCATTGGTTAATAAAATAAATAAGGAAATTGAAAATAACGACGTAGTTGGGCACCAATTTTTAGGTTCTTTTGCAGTTAGAAAAAATTATCAGAAAGAAAACTTTGAAGAAATCAAAAATTTACCTAAATTATTATTATCAGAAAACATTGATACACTAGTAATTATTGCTTCACAACACATTTGTTTACAATCGCAAGCCTTAATTGACTTAGTTAGAGGTAAATATCCAGAAAATAATAACAAGAATTTAAACGTTATATTCGTTGATGAAACTATTAACGGACGTGACATTGCTCAATTAATTAGATATTTAGAATCAAAAAATTTTGCGATTAATGTAATAAGTCAAACTGGTGAAACTATTGAAACTTTATTAATTTTTAGAGAGTTAAAATTACTCTTACAAAAAGCGGTCGGAATTGTTAATGCTTCTAATTATATTTACGTAACCACTAACAATAATTATGGCAAGTTATTTAAAGAAGTTCAATTAAACAAATATAAGCACTTTGTTTTATTAGATAACTCTACAGAAAAATTTTTTAGTTTTTCACCAGCAATTTTAGTTCCTTTGGCATGTGCTGGTATAGATATTGAAGCTTATGTTAATGGAGCAGCAGAAGCCAATGAATATTATAAAAACGCGCCGCTAAAAGATAATTCGGCTTATATATATGCATTGTCAAGATTTATATTAGAAAAAAATAATTTTAAAATCGAAAATATTAATTATTATTCAAATGCAGAAAACAAATTAGCATCATTATTCAGAATGTATTTAACTGAAGCTTGTTTAAGAAAAACACACGGTATTTTAGTTTCGACGAATCGCCAAAGTGCCGACTTATGCACTTATTCTGAAAGTTTAATTAACGCACCTTTCAAATGTTTTGAAACTTCAATAATTTGTGATAATCCAAAATTTGATTATTCCATATCTTTATCGCAAGATAATGACGATGATTATTATAACTATTTATCAAAATTGACTTATAATACAATAGGAAAAACTATTAATCGCACAATAACAGAAAATCACGTAATAAACTATAAGATTCCTAATCTGAAAATAATTATTGAAAACTATGAAGAAACCACATTGGGTTGAATTGTTGTTTTCATTCAGCGTGCCGCTGTAATGTGCGCATATTTACAAAATATTAATCCATTTGATAATGTGGGTACTCGCTCATACTCTATTGAATTGATGAAAAATATAACCGAATTAACCGGAGGATCAAAAAATGACTAAAATCGGAATTATCGGAGTTGGTGCTGTAGGTAGTGCATATCTATACGCATCATTAAATAAACATATAGAAGCAGATTATATTTTAGTTGACGCTTTTGTTGATTATGCAAAAGCCCAAGCTAAAGATTTAAACGACGCATCATGTTCGATGAACGGATGCGGATCAACATTCATAACAGGTGATTACAAAGATTTATCAGACGCTGATATCATTGTTATCACTGCATCAACCAAACCTAAAGAAGGTGTTTTAAAAGACCGTTTAGAATTATTAACTGACAATGCTAAGCTAATTGCTGAAATTGGAAAAAAAGTTAAAGAATCGGGTTTTAAAGGCTTAACAATCATTGCGTCAAACCCAGTAGACATTATGGCTTCAATTTATCAACAAGTAACACAATTTGAAGCATGCAAAGTTATTTCTTCAGGAACAATTCTAGAAACAGCTAGAATGAAAAAATTTATTTCTGAAAAAATTAATATTAAAGCTTACTCAATCACCGGCTTTGTTATTGGTGAACATGGAGCACGTTGTTTAATTCCATTCTCAAAAATTAGAATTGGTCTAGGTTCATTAAAAGACTGATTAGCAAACGGAACTATTGACCAAGAATGACTTGAGAATTTGAATGAAAAAGTTAAAAATGAAGCTTTTGAAATTATTTCAGGTAAAGGTATTACTAACTTTGGTATTGGTGAAAATTTAGCTGAAATTACTCAAGCTATTATTGGCGATAGACAAGCAATTTATTCTCTAGGTGTTCAATTACCAAAAGAATATAAAAATTACGGAGTTTACTTCGGATTACCAGTAATTTTGGGACGTAATGGATATCGTCATTTACCTAAAGTTAGACTAGACGAAAAAGAACAAGAATTGTTTGATAATTACTCAGGCGAAATGAAACAAACTGTTATCGATGTTTTAGCCAATATGGGTATCGAAGCAAAATTTTAGTTATGAAAACAAATTAACGCAGATGCTTTTCTGCGTTTTTGTTTTTAAATTACTAAAAAAATGTCACAAAGACCATAAAAGATTGGCTTAGTTTTTAATTAATTTCTCTTATAATTTTTATATGACAAAAATTGAGTTTAAAAATTACACAGCTTCTTATAAGAAAAACAATGACATCGTTTTGGATAATTTGAATTTGACTATCGCAAAAGGAGAAATGGTGGCAATTATCGGTAAATCAGGGGCTGGAAAATCAACAATATTCAATGCATTATTAAATCAATTAAATATTGTAGCTGGAGAGTTAATTTTTAATGATAAATCTGTATTATCAATGAAAAAAAATGAATGAAAAAAACAGCTAAGAAAAATTGGCTTTTTAAGTCAAATGCCCAATTTAATTGATGATTTAAACGTGTATGATAACATCTTACATTTTTATACAAAATATAAAAATTTTTTATATAGCTGATTACACATTTTAACAAAAAAACAAAAAGAAGAAATTTATAAAACATTAGAACGTTTAGGTATATTTGATAAATCTTTTACCTTGGTTTCAGAATTAAGCGGGGGTCAAAAACAAAGAATTGAAATTGCAAAATTACTGTTGCAAAATGTGTCACTTATTTTAGCAGATGAACCAACATCTAATTTAGATATTGTAAATTCTGAAGAAGTTATGAGTATCTTAAAAAATATCAATGAAAATATGCATGTAACAGTTTTAGTGAATATTCATGATTTAACTTTAGTTAAGAAATTTTTCAAAAAATTTGTATACATAAAAAACGGAAAAATAGAAAAATCAGGATCAACATCCAATTTAACTGAATACGAACTAAAACAAATCTATCAAAATGATTAATCAACATGTGCTGCGGCGCATGTTTTTTATATAAAACGCAAAAAAATAACCTAAAATGGAAAAAAAATAACAAATTGAACGTTTAAAGGTATATAGAGCAAATTTTTATTTTTTTTAGGTATAGAATATAGAAAAAAATATTAAAAAAAGGAATAAGGGTTATGAATAAAAAACGTTTAATTTTAGGTTTGTCACTAGGCCTATCTTTGGCTGCAGTTGTGACAATAGGAACTGTTTGCGGTGTATTGTTAAACCGAGATGATGGGTTTGTTGGTTATGATGTATCAGCATGAAAAAGAGAAGACAAGCTATATAATGAACCAACTTTGTATAAAAAGCTTGAGTATGAACATCAAAATAATACAGGTAAATGAGTAACTGAATCTTTAGGAAAAAATCCAATGACTCAGCTGGTTTTTGATTCAACTGATAACAGATTAGAACAACTAAAAAAATTTGTGCTAAGCAATCAAAGAGAAAATTATACAATGTGTGCGTTGAATCTTTCTATTGTGTCAGATAGTAGTGAAAATGAGCAAAACATTAACTTATTAGAAAAAGATTTATACGATCCTTTAGTTAATAAAGTAATATTTTTCTATTTGCCAAATGATATGTTGGATAAGATGACTAAAAAAATGAATAAAACTGTTGACGAATTTTTTTACCAACCATTTAAGGATAAAAAAACAAAATTCGTTGTTTTGCGTACAGATACAAAAATACCTCATCCTAATTGAGAATTCAGCAAACCAAGCCCTTATTATCCAAAAGAAAATAATCGAGATCTAGATTATAGGTTCAGAAGCATGAGGAAAATTTCATGATATGGTGAACAAAATTACCCTGTCAATATTAATGGGGAAACAAAATTATATGCTTACCGATTTAATTTTGAATGACTAATAATTGCTCGCACCAGAGAAAGAGATAGCGAACATCGCTTATGTTTTTCAATAAAAAAACTTATCCTTCTAAAGAAGAACGCGAAACTTATTTCGAATCAATTTTTTCACTAAATTTGAATTTGGAAAAATAAATGAGTGTAAATTATTTCATAAAAAAAACAAATTCTAAAAAAGGTACAAATTAAGTATCTTTTTTAATTTTTCTATTAGAAAAAACACAATATTAGTATAAAATTAATCTAGAAACTAAAGGAAAGGATAGGTTCTATGGATATACCTAGCAGTGAGCGATATAACTTTTTTAAAAATAAGTTGCCTAGAACTTATTTATTTTAGTTATTTCTGCTCTCCTTAATATCAAAAGAAGGAGGAAATATGAAAAAAGCAATTAATAATACAGATAACAATGCTGTTAAAAATAATGTGGCGACCAAAAAAACAGCTAAGGCTCTAAAGCTCGAAAGAGAACACAAGCTAATTCGCGAGCGTTTAGTTGATGCTTCGGAATCAACCGGGGAACAATTATTTGCTAAATACAATACTTCAGTTAACGGCATTTTAGATGAAGATATTATTCACGAAAACCGTAGCGAATATGGTGTGAACAAAATCACCAAAAAAGGTGCTGATAACGTTTGAAAAAGATTATTCAGATCATTTTTCAATTTGTTTAATATCATATTATTTGTTTTAGCAATGGTTTCATTAGTAGTCGACGTTATTATTCCTATTGTTGAAAAAGACCCGAATAACAAGCCTAATTACATTACAATGATAATCATTTTGGTTATGGTTTTTGCAAGCAGCATAGTTCACTTTATACAGGAGCAAAAAAGTGCTTCATCAGCCAATAAATTAATTGAAATTATCGAAACTACTTGTTTAGTTGAACGGAATGGAATACTAAAAGAAATTCCAATGGATGAAATTGTCGTAGGTGATATTGTTCACTTTGCGGCAGGAGATATTATTCCCGGTGATGTTAGAATATTACAAGCAAAAGACTTGTTCGTTTCTCAGTCATCATTAACTGGCGAAAGTGAACCAATCGAAAAATATGCTGTTATAGATGAAAATAAAAAATATGACAATATTACTGACCGCCCTAACTTAGCTTTTATGGGCTCAAATATCATTTCAGGTTCAGCTCGTGCTATTGTGATTGTAACAGGCAACGATACTTATATTGGACAAGTTGCTTCTAAAGTTGGTGAAAAACAAGTTCAAACCAGCTTTGAAAAAGGCATTAAAAAGATTTCAGTAATGTTAACTATTATTATGGCAGTTATCATTCCAATCGTTTTCTTAATTATTGGTTTAACTAAGACAGATGAAACTGTGAGTCGTCGTTGAATTAATGCTTTATTATTCGGTATTTCTATTGCCGTTGGATTGACTCCAGAAATGCTTCCTATGATTGTTACTGCCTGTTTATCAAAAGGTGCAATCGCGATGGGTAAAGCAAAAACCATTGTTAAAAGTTTGAACTCTATTCAAAACTTCGGGGCTATGGATATTTTATGTACCGATAAAACTGGGACATTAACCCAAGATGAAGTTATTTTAGAACGTCACTTAGACGTAAATGGAAAAGAAGATGCTCATGTTCTAAAATATGCGTTCTTGAATTCATATTACCAAACTGGTCTTAAAAATTTACTTGATAAATCAATCATTAAAAAAACCCTAGATTTAGCCGATGAAGAAAAATCATTAGACAATCTTGAACTATACTATGAAAAAATTGATGAAGTGCCATTCGATTTCCAAAGAAAGAGAATGTCAGTACTTGTTAAATCACTTAAAAACGAAAAGGTTACTTTGATTACCAAGGGAGCCGTTGAAGAAATTATTAACGTTTGTTCAAAAATCTATTTAGATGGCAAAGTTGTACCACTAGATAAAAAAATTATTCGTAAAGTATTAAACCGTGTTGAAGAATTCGGAGAAGAAGGAATGCGGGTAATCGCTATCGCTTCTAAGAAATCTGACATCGATGCTGTTGGAAAAATTTCAGTAGCGGATGAAAGTAACATGACATTAATTGGTTATTTAACTTTCTTAGACCCTCCAAAAGATTCAGCGGAAGATGCAATTAGAAAACTTCATAATTTAGGTGTTGAAGTAAAAATCTTAACCGGAGATAATCCTTTAGTTACTAAAGCTGTTTGCGCCAAAGTGGGAATTCCATATGACAGAATTCTAATTGGTAAAGACATTATGGAAATGACTGACCAAGAATTAGAAATTGAGGTTGAAAAAACTCAAATATTTGCAAAACTAAGTCCTGATCAAAAGGCCCGTATTATTAGCGCCTTACGTAAAAATGGTCACGTAGTTGGATACATGGGGGATGGAATTAATGATGCCCCTGCAATGAAAGTTGCTGACGTTTCAATTTCAGTCGACACCGCAGTTGATATTGCAAAAGAATCTGCTAATATTATTTTATTAGAAAAAGATTTAAATGTTTTGGCTACTGGTATTGTTGAAGGTAGAAAGACACATGCTAACATTAATAAATACGTTAAAATGACTGTATCATCGAACTTTGGTAACGTATTAAGCGTTCTGATGGCTTCATTTATCTTGCCATTTATTCCAATGGCCCCTGTACAAATTATTTTCTTAAACTTAATTTATGATTTCTCGTGTGGAACATTACCTTGAGATAATGTTGATAAAGAGTTTATTCAAAAGCCGCGAAAATGAGAACATAAATCAATTTGGAAGTTCATGTTGTGATTTGGACCTACAAGTTCGATTGTTGACATTATGACATTTTTAGTACTATATTATGTATGTATTCCAAAAATGAATTTTACTGATGGAAGTGTGATGGGAACATTCAATACAATCACTGACCCAGTAAAACAAGCAATGTTCAAAAAAATGTTCTGAACTGGTTGACTAGTAACATCAATGTGAACACAAACATTTGTTATCCACTTCTTGAGAACAAATAAAATTCCATTTATTAAATCTAATGCTTCGACACCAGTGTTTATCATGACCTTATTAGGTGTCGGTATTGTGACAGCTATTCCATATATCAAACCAATTAATACTTGGTTGCAATTAGAACCATTGCCTGCAATATTCTATGCTTGATTGGCGCTATTTATGGGATCATACATCACTCTAGTTGAAATCACAAAGGCAATATACAGACGCTTACATCGCGAAATACTTTAATACAAAAAAGAGGCTGCGGCCTCTTTTATCTTGCCTTTTTTAAAATAAAAAGCCAATTACAATGTTTTTTATCGATATTGTTACCATAAAGCAAATAAAAAGTGCAAAAAAATAATATACTTTTATTTATAAGTTAAAAAAAGCAAATCGTGTGAACACGAAAATTTATATATGAAAAAACATGAAAGGAAAAAAATGAATAAAAAAGACGACAATGTAGTTATTTTTGGAATGGAAAATTCTAAAAAATTAGCTAATGAAATCGGTGAATACTTAGGTCGCGAAGTATTGCCAGTGCAAAAAATCACCTTTGCCGATGGAGAACAACTTTTATATTCAGATACAACTGTTAGAAACAAAACTGTTTTTATCATTTGCAATACCTCAAAACCTGTTAATGACAATTTAATGGGCCTATTAATTTTTATCGATTCTCTAAAGCGTGCTAGCGCCAAAAGAATCATTTGTGTAATGACATATTACGGATATGCACGTCAAGATAGAAAAGCAAGCGGACGTCAACCTATTACAGCTAAATTAGTAGCAGACTTATTAGAAGCATCAGGTGCTAACAAAGTCATCACTATTGATTTACACAACCCATCAATTCAAGGGTTCTTTGAAATCCCAGTTGATGATTTAAGAGGGCAATTTATTTTTTCAAGCGAATTAAGAAATCGTAAAGAAAATTTTGTTATAGTTTCACCAGACCACGGTGGAGCTGTTAGGGCAAGACAACTTTCAGAATTATTAAATACTGGCGAACAAATTGCTATTATTGACAAACGTAGAACTGCACCTAATGTTTCAGAAATCATGGGCGTTTTAGGAAATGTAAAAGGTAAAAATGTTGTTATATATGATGACATCATTGATACCGGTGGAACAATTATCCATGCGGCGGAAGCTTTAAAAGCTCAAGGAGCAATCAAAGTTATTATTGCTGCTACTCACGGGCTATTTTCAAAAGGTTTTGACATGTTTGAAAATAACCCAATCATTGACGAAGTTATTATTACCAATTCAATTGATCACAGTGAATTATCACATTATTCAAAATTAAAAGAATTATCAATGGCCCAATTTTTAGGAATGGTAATTCAAGCTAATATTAAAAACACTTCGATTACCGAAATTTATGATGCTTACAGCCAAGGAAACTAAAAACTTATTCAGTGAGTATTTGGGTGATGCATCAGAAGAAACACTGCAAAAACTTTATGAATATTATGCATTAATTGAGCAAGAAAATCAGAAATATAATCTAACTGGTTTTTATAATGAAAAACTAATTAAAGAAGGCTTGATTGAATCTATTTTAATTTTTAAGGCTATTGAAAAAGAAGTTTTGAATTTAGAAAATAAACAAGTATTGGACATAGGTAGCGGAGCCGGATTTCCAATTCTACCATTTTTCATTTACAACCCAAGTTTCACTTTAACCATTTATGAACCGCAACAAAAAAGAGTGACATTTTTGAATCTAGTTATTGAAAAATTAGGTTTAAAAAATATCGCTGTTAAAAAAATTAGAGCCGAGGAATCAAATGAAATTCAATACTTTGATTTTATCAGCGCCAGGGCGGTTAGCGAGCTAAAAAACTTAGCTGAAATTACTCATAAATTAGCTAAAATAAATGGTACTTTTTGCTTTTTAAAATCACATAATTATGAGGCTGAAATAGCAAATGCTTCATGAATAAAAAACAAATTAAATCTTAAATTTAAGACATTGAAATTAGGTTCATTTTTTTCAATAGAAAACGTTTTAGTTTACTATCAAAAGATTCAAAAAACACCGGAAGATATTCCCAGAAAATGAGCTCAAATTATTAAAAATAACCTGAAATAGCGAGGCTAAATGCCTTGCTTTTTTCAATTTAATAAGCAATTTAAGAATAAAATCATGTAAAAAAAATGAAAAAAATGATTAAAATGACACTTAAAGTCGGTTTTTTTGAATATTAAATTCTAAAAGTATATAATTTACCTTATTTATATGCAAAGTGTTATTTATTTATAAATAAAACAGAAAATTTTTATTTTTTTAAAAAGGAGTAACAATGCGAAGACTGTTTAAAGAGGTTTTTAAATCACTCTCTAAGAATAAAGTTACTTTAATTTGTTTGACTATTTTAATATTCTTAACAACATTTTTATTTACATTATTAAATGACGTTCAAACTAGCTATTCGACTACGATTAATGCATATGATAAAGTTTCTCGTTTGCATGATCTAACTGTCGACCTTGATGTTAACCCATCTGGAGTTGCCCCAAACTCTGGTTTTAGTCAAATTGGCTCAGACAATGTTAGTTTAGTAAAAGAACCGGTTAAATTTGAATCATCTAAGAATGGTACTGACATCTCTTATTCAATAAACTTAGCCGGGGATGAGCAAAACTATATTAAGTTAAAAAATACATTTGGAAACTGAGATATTGATAATGATTCATACTACATTAGCACCGAGGACTTCATGAGATTTTATTATGAAGGCAGCCACGGGATTTCTAGTGTAGATTTTGAAATTGCTAAACCAAATCCAGATGTAAATAAAATTCGTAACTTTACTTTTAGCGGCAAAAACCGCGAATTTAAACTTTATGTAAAACAAGGCAGCGATTTTATTCCTTTGACTAAATTAGTTTCAATTAATAAAAATCAAACTATTACATTTAATAAAGAAATTTCAATTTCAGATATAGCAAGTATTTCATTTGCACCACGTGGTTTTAATGGTGCTCAAACTGAAGTCGATTATTTATATAACCCATCACCATTATTTATTAATATAAAAACTTTAGAGGCTTCATTTTCAACATTAGATTTCGATAAATGAAATGCTGAAAATAATTTAGTTATTATTCAAGGGCCTGAGGTTCTAAAATTAATGGGATTCAAAACAAAAGAGAATAATCCTAACCAATATGTTTTAGATACCAATGCAATTAATTCATCTGATATTAAAATAGCACCAGGATATCAAAGTAATGATAAAACGATTACTCCAACTGATAAATTCCAATTAAGCTTTAATTTAAATTCTTATTTAGAAAATCATAAATTAGAAAAAGAAATTAATCAATATCAAATTTTGGAAGCTAATAAAACTTATTTAATTCCTGAAAACTGAGTAAGAAGCACCCAAACTTTAACAACCTATAATTGATACCGTTACATTTTAAATTGAAATGAAAAAACTGAAGAAGAAAATTCAAACTGAAAAGGTTCATATTTAAAATTCATTGAACAATTTAAATTGAACGATCCAGAAAACTATAAAAAGATTTCATATTTCTCATATTGAAATAAAACTTTAAGCACAACTTATAAAATTGGTAAAACAGCAAAACAAACCGTAAACCAAACATTGCCAATCGAAAAAGATGATGCGCTTGTGATTTTTAAAAACCCATGAACAGGTGGTAATCCTTCAAATAAGGTTCCCGAAGCAGCAAGTAATTTAGACCGCCGCTCGCTAAATAACATTAAACAAGTTGAATTTAATAGTTTTGGAGATGCTCCAATTACTGATGACGAATTCAAAAATATATCAAATTTAAATCAGTTAAAAGAACATCAAAACTTTATTCGTTCAAGGTCGGAAGAATTCGCTAAAACATCAATCATTAATGACATTCGTTCAGAAGTCGGCGAAGAGAATTTAGGAATTAGACAAAGTCTTACTGTTGAAACGGTTAACGAAGACACCGCTAAGAAAAATGTTTTCCATTTTGTTAATATGGGTGACAAAGAGCATAAACTACTTGGTATTACCCAAAATGTTGACAAACTATATAATGATACTTTAAATCCTTCAATATTAAATGGTTCAATTAGCAACACTAATGTTGAAAAATTTATTCTAAAACCTAAACCAAATTCTAATATTATTGAAAAAATTCCTGCTATATATTCATTGCCAATTATTAGCGCAATTTTTAAACAATATACTCCTGACATGAATTATTTCAACCCTGATATTAGATTTACAGAGTACTATGACTTTTTCCCTAAAACTCAAGTTCCATATTCAACTAATGGAAAAATTCTAGTAATTACTACTGGGGTGAATGAACCTGCTAATATCAAAGGTTCAACAGTTATTGGCGCAATAGCAATGCCAAAACCTGACAAATATATTGTTTTAAAATACTCACCTATTCCTAATTACACAACTAAAAAAGTTTGAAATAAAGTTGTGGTTGATGGAAAAGATTATTTAAGCTTAAATGAACTATATAAATTCATGGTTCAACAAGATTATACTGTTAGAGGCGAAATTGGTCCAAATGGTTGAGCTGCAATTAACCCGGTTTTCCAAAACTCAATTAGTTTACCAATTTCATTTGGAGCAATTTCTAATGAATTAACAAGTGAAATTGTGCAAAAGAAAACCATTAAAGGTTTAATGGAGAGAGCAAGAACTATTATTTTAGATTCCGATCTTTCAAAACTGTTTAAAAGAGATGATATCTATCGTGTATTTAATGCTATTGGAAAAAGTGTCGAAGCAAATGATTTCCATACTCTATTAGCAGTTGGTAAAACAAACAAATTCATTTTAGAAAAAGTTATTCTAGATGTTATTAAATATTTAAACGAACCAATAAATCACAGTAAAAATCAAAACCTAGAATTTGCAAATATGAATGCGAATACATTCATCAAAAACTTACTAGGCGGAGCGATTGATTATTTACAAGTACAATATGAAAAATCTGGCTCAACACAACAGGAACGTGACGAATATTTAGTTAAACAAATTACTAATTTAAGTTCATTAATTAATTTAAACGGAATTTATGTTATTCCACAACTTAGATTGTCTATTTATGATTTAATTGAATTAATTAAAGACAAATCAGTCGTATTTTCTTCTTTAAAACAAATTATTAACTCAATTGACTTTGTTAAGTTTTCAGCAATTATTCAAGACTGATATGATAAACATCCATACAAACCTTTTACTTCGCAAAAAGATACTTATTGAACTCTTTCTGAAGCAAGATTAATCATTAGTTTATTAAAATCAGTTGACGAATATCAAGTGAAAAAAGCATTGCAAAACTTGATTGCACAAGTTGATTTACAATCATTCTTAGACCCTGAATCACCATCTAGCTACTACCAAAGATGAATAATGGCTTATGATTTAGCCGGACAAAGCTTAAGCAATGAAAATAAAGAAAAAGTAAAGCAGTTATTTACTAAATTAAATGGGGCAAAAGAAAATGAGGCACCTTATTCAAATATTAATAACGGATTATTTGAGTTAATTAGTAATATTAATTTAAGTCGTTTTACTCAATCACTTGACAAACTAATTCAACACGTCAAATATCCAGTTACGGCAAACAACAAAATTTATAATGATTACAACACTGAATCTTTAACTAGCTCAGATTATTTAACTGCATTTCTAACCTCAGTTAACTCTTCATATGATGACGAAGTTAACGTGGGAAAAATTGCGCAGATTCAAGACGCTATTATTAAGATATTCAATCTATCAGGTAAAACTGATAAAGTAGTTAAAGAGTTAAATATTGCTATTCCTGCAAGTGATGATAAAAAGATTTCAATGCTTGATTTACAAACATTAATGTTATTAGGTTTCCCTACTTCTGTGGCAAATGTAGAAGCGCCTAACGCAACTAATTTACCAGTTGACCAATATAACCTAGATGATATTAATAAAATTATCATTAAAATTAATAAATCGTTAGAAAGCGGTAGCGCATTAAAATTAACTGAAAACGAATTTAAATTCTTGAAGAATTCTGTTTTAGCAACAAACTTCGATATTTCAGATTTACAAAAATTAAAAGATATAACTATTAAATATCGTGATTTAATTTCGAAATTATTTATTAAAAACTACATGCCAGAAAACGGCGTATACGATTTTTCAAATCAAAATCTATTAAATAAAGAAGTTGCAACATACGGTGATTTGGCATATCGTTCTGCATTAATTAATCCAAATGATCCATTGCACGAAAATGATAAAGAAATTTTACAAACACTACACAGCGTGCTTGCTAAAAACTTTGTTGGTGGAATGTTGGGTCAAGGACAAAAAGGCATTATTCAAAATCAATTGATTATGTATAGCTTGTGAATTAAGTTAGCATATCAATTGAATAGTTTAGCCATTGCCCATGAAAAGACATTTACCGACCCTAATACAGGTGATAAATACATTGATTATAATTATGAAAAATTCTTATCATACGATCAAATCAGAGCAATTTTATTAGAACTATTTAAAGCAGCAAATACTCCTGAAATTAAAAACATGATGGCAAACTATGATGCTGTTATTAATCCAATTCCAAGCATGGGAATTTTAGGAAGCGATGATAATTATCGTGCCACATTATTAAAAGTTGCCTATGCTAATGCCCGTACAACAGATGCTAACAGTGAATTAATTAAAGCAATTAATGAAAGCAAAACATTTAAAGCATTGTTTGAAAATTTAAAGAAATTAAACATCCCGGATAATGTTATTAGTCAAATTAAAGATGTGTTCTTAAAAAATTCAAATGAAATTTCATATAACTTTGGATACATTGCTTCAGCTGACCAAATGCCGACATTCTATTTACAATCATTAGAAGCATTTATCAGTTCATTTATGTTAACTGAACAAACAAGTCAATTACAACCTTTGATTACTTCTGATTATGAATTTAGAATTATTTATAAACAAGCACTAGAAGCCGCAAATTTACCTGAACTTTTATCATTAATAAATGTTCCTAGAAACTTATTAAACCCATTTACTTTTATGAGTTTCCCACAAATTCTTCTATATTATTTATTGTCGCCTAATCCAAATGAAGGTAATTTATCATATGTAGTGAAAAAGATTTTCAGTAATTTACAAGGCGCAAATATTGGAGAATTAAAAAATAAAATTATTGCTATTACTCAATCATTTAACTCATCGGTTAAACTAATTGAATCAAGAAACGATTCGGCGATTAACCTTGATGTTGCATACTTTAACTATTTATACAACCAAAAACTTAAAGCGCCAGATGGTACTGATTTAGTATTGTTCAATATGAATATTACAAAAACTATTAAAGAAGCGCTAACTTCAATTATTCAACCAATAGTTATTTATAATATGATTTCATATACTGATGCTGGTTCATATTTAGCAAAAGTAAATTATGGTTATTTAAATTCAAATAGTAAAGAAGTTTATAAAGGGGATATCTCAAAATATTTAAGTAATCCATATGAAATGCAATTATTCATAAGTTCATTAGATGATAAATACAAAGTGAAAGTTAATACTCAAGAATATTTAATTATTGGTGTTGATAGTACGTCTGACTATCTATATCCTGTTGTCAATGAAGAAAATATTCAAGTAGATACCAATAGTCAAGCTATCTTATTTGTTAACTCAAAAGGATTTGACAGAATTTACTCAGCTTATCCAACATTCGCAATTAAAACTTATGTGTTGGTCAAAGCTCCAACAAATGAAAAAGGCAAATTCTTGCCCGACAAAAGCCCTGAAGAGTTAAAAGCTAAATTTAATGTAATTGTTAATGAGATGGCTCCTGGTTCAACTAGAAAAGTTTATCTAAAAGATGAGCAAGATAGTATTAACCCTGAAAGATACATTCGGATCATTACTGTTAGATCAATTGTTTCTTCAATTAAAAATGCAACAATTTATTTAATTAGCATATTAACAGTCTTAGTAAGTTTTATTGTTTACTTCATTATTAAACGTTATATCGAAGCAAGAAACAAAGTTGTTGGTATTTTAAGAGCGCAAGGATACAAAACTTCTGAGATTGCCTTAGCATTCTGTGCCTTTGGATGAATTCCTGCGGCCGTGGGTGGAATTATGGGTTACATTTTAGGATTTGCCCTACAAAAACCTACAATGCGCGTCCTATCTTCATACTGAACGCTTGAAAATAATATTATTCCATTCAATGCACTCGCAATGTTGGCAACGATATTTGTTCCGTTAATATTTGTATCGATTTTAATTTACATCATCACACAACTTTCAGTAAGAAGAAAACCAACTGAATTGATGAGCGGGTTAACTGAGGTTTCGGTCGGAAATGTTGGTCAAAAAGTATCAGCTCTATTTAGAAGACTGCCAGTTAAAATGAGATTCATTGCCTCAATGGCATTGAATAACTTCTGAAAGATGTTTTCATTATTCTTAGCATTCTCAACCACTTCTTTAATTTCGATGTTCTTCTTATCATCTAATAACGTATTCAATAAAGCTATTTCTAAAACCTATAGCGATAGATTATATAGTTTTAAATTAGATTTAGAAAGTCCAAGTACAGAAGGTGGACCATTTGTAACTTATAATAAAAATAATATTAATGAGTTGCTATATGTTCCAAATGATCTAGCGGGCAATTCATCATCAAACGGAAGCCAGTTAGATTATGATAACCCTAACTTCTTAAGACCGGGTGGATCGTTCAATACTGATATTGTTAACCATCCATATAATCCAACGGTTATTACTAAGTCATCACTTGACATTTTAATGGATTTATCAGTTGAATTAAGTCCATGAGATATTACTTACGCGAACATGCCTGAAACCCAAAGAGCAAGGGTTGCCCAAATTTTCAGACGTGTATCATTGCAAATGCAAAATACTCAATATCTAATAGATAGAGAAAAATTAAAAGAACACAAAGATTTTAGAAACATTACAAGCACATCATTCAATAATTATATGGACATTTTTGCGGTTCGCGATATTAAGAAATTCTTGGCCGATTATGAAGCTAATAAGCCTGAAGATATGTCAAACCGTACAAGTTACTTCTTATTTACTAAACCAAACTATAATGAAGAACAAGTCGGCGATGGTAAAATTACTGAACAATTCAGATTTGTTGAATGAGACCCAGTAAATGAAGTATATCTAAGACCTAAAAAAGTAACTACTTCAAGTTATCGTCAAGAATATCGTAACTTTTTGGTTAATGCTTATCGTCAAATTAATGGTATTGATTTCTTTGTATCATTTGGCGGGGTATACTGAAATGACACTACAAACGAAAAATACACTTATGCTAAAACATTAATCAACGGCAAAGAAAATAAAATCTATGGTTACTATGACAACAGTAGATTCATTAGATTGCAAAATAGAAAAGGCGTTGATTTAACTAAAAAATTGCGTGAATATAATTATGAATTTGATTCGGATCAAGCTATTCCGGTTGTTATTAACCAAGTTGCTTCAAGAAAATACAAACTTGACGTTGGTTCAGAATTTGATGGAACTCTATTAAACCATGTTGATAGATTCAGCTATCAAGCCTTAATGCAACAAGCTCCGAAGACAAATTACAAGTTTGTTGTAATTGGTATATCCGAAACATTCATTAACGTTGAAATATCAACAAGAAAAGACATCTTAGATCACATCTTAGGATATGATACTTTATCAATGAGGTTGAAAAAAGCTCGTGAATGAGAATTAAACAATGCATTATATTTAAATCCAGATAAAGCAGAATTCTATAGAAAAGAATTTGACCGCAAATATGATGCATTCAATGGTATTTTATCTAACGACGTTACCCCAGTTCAAACAATTGATACCTTGACAACTTATTCGTCAACTGGATTCTGAGGTGCGGCTAGTTCATATGATGTTGCTGCCGCTAATGACCAAAGCGTATGAACATTCTTTAAACGCATCTTTATTTCTAACCCTGATTTAAATTATGTCTCCGTATACGAACACAACGTTAAAGCTTATAATGAAGCTCACCCTGAGGCTAATTTAGAATATAAAACTCAATTATTCAAACTGCTAAACATTAATGAAGATCAATTTAATGAAATTGTAAAATTAAATGATACTAATGAAAAATACAAAACTTTAGCACGTAATGTCTTAACCAAATTCTACGGAACTCAACCGGGATCAATTTATGGTAAAAATATTATGTATGGTGCTTCGTTTGATGTTAATAGTAAAGACATTGAGGCCGGATTTATTTCGGGTATCTCTGGAACTATTAACACCATATTAGTTGCTTTCATTATTATTTCATTAGTTATTTCAATCGTTATTTTGATTGTTATTACTAACATCATGATCGCTTCTAACCAAAGAGCAATTGCAACCTTCTCAGTTTTAGGTTATACTAATAATGAAAAGATCTTCTTATTCTTCTTTAATTTCGTACCCGCAATCATTCTTGCATGTATTTTAATGATTCCAGTTACTTTATCATTCATTGCACTATTTAATGCATTTATGATGGTAACGAGTCAGATTGTATTGCCACTGGTATTGCATATATCAACGATTATTTTAAGTACAGTAATTTGTTTATCTGTATTCATTGCAACTTCGGTTGCTACTTGAAAGAGTCTAAATAAAGTTAAGGCAGTTGATGCCTTGAAAGGAAAATAATGGCTAAAGATAAAAATAAATCAACTAAGAATAATAAAAAAACAGTTGATGAACAAACCTTACAAGATATTAATATTATTAACATCAATAAACACAAAGCTCCTTTTGAAGTAAAAGACGAAGGGATGACAATTAAGGTACTTGACAATGCTACTTTGAAGAAATTCAAAAAAGCCAATGACAAGCCAAGAAAAAAAGACAAAAATTTCAATCTGAAAAATACAGATGACAATGTCGTTGAAGTTATTGATGTTAAAAAGACCTATTTATCAGGTAACGTTGCAACCGATGTTTTAAAAGGTGTTACTTTTCAAATTAAACGTGGCGAAATTGCTATTTTATACGGTAAATCAGGTTCTGGTAAATCAACACTTTTAAATATTATTAGTGCATTAGACCGACCAACCTCAGGTGAAATTATCGTTAATAACGTTAATTTGCCTTACTTAAGTGACAGCAAACAGACTTTATTTAGACGTGATAATATATCATTCATTTTTCAAAACTATAACTTATTACAAAACTTAAACAGTTATGATAATGTTGAAACCGGAGCGTTTTTACAAAAGGATAAATCAAAACATTTGAATATCAAACAACTATTTAAAGACTTTGATTTAGAAGAGTGTATGTATAAATATCCATCACAAATGTCGGGTGGACAACAACAACGGGTGTCAATTTTACGGGCAATTGCTAAAAACTCTGAAATTTTAGTAGCTGATGAACCTACCGGTGCTTTGGATGAAAAAACTGGTTTAACAGTTTTGAAAATTCTTCAACAAATCAACCGTGATTATGGCACTACAATCATTGTTGTATCACACGACCCTGACGTTGCTAAAATGGCTGACAAAGTTATTTATTTAGAACTTGGTCACATCAAGGAAATTAAAAACCAAGAACGTGAATGATTGATTGAAAAATCTAAAAATCAGGAAGTTTAATTTTAAAAAAAATAATATAAAAGCTAACTCCTCCGGGGGTTAGCTTTTAATATTTTTTACTATGACAAAGATCCTCATTTTCGTATTATAATTCTTTTATTCTTAATAAAAATTTTAAAAATTTATATGAAGGAGTTTAAATTGTTTATAAGTATATTTTTCATATTATTCGGTTTTTTAGGTTTAGGTTATAACTGAATAATCACTGCGTTTTTATTTAAAAAACCCATGAACAAATGATATATTTTATTTGTATTAATAATTTTCGGTTTTCTATTTGGAGCAGTTGTTTATATAATTTATAAATTAAGTGTAATGCAACCATGAAGCGGCACTGATTCAGCTAAAAAAGTTAGAGAAATTGTATATTATATTTTTGGAATTTTATTATTAGTTGGAGCATTTTCAAATGCAGTAGTCTTTGCTGTAATTTACTCATTAAGAGTAAGGGGTTATACACTTAAGAAAGTTAAAAAAGAAACAAAAAAATAAAAAAAATAAAATTAAAAAGTACCTAAAATTAAGGTACTTTTTAATTATTATTGTTCGCTTGCTTCAAACTCTTCAATTACATCCATAGCAACAAATTTTTGCAAATCCACTGGATTAGTATGCATAGATCCATCACTTAATGTTTTAATATTTTTATAATCTTTTCCGTATATATTATTCAAATAATTGTCATATTCGTTGATTGAAGCAACCTCGATATCATTAATTTTTTCTTTATGAGTTCTGAAGCTTAAATTTGATATTCATTTGTTCAATGAACTCTTTTTAATTAAAGCTTCTGTAACAATAAAACCCTCATAAGCATCATCATATAAAACATTAACAATATCTTTATAAGTAATTAATTTTGTGACTGGTTTTAATAGCTTGGCAATATTGATTTTATTTTGAATTTTTGATATATTACTATGATTAAATGTTGAATAAAAATTTACAAAGCTTAAGTAACGATTTTTGATTTTAATGTAATTTTTAACCCTTTTAGTTTTAGTCGGCATAATTAAATTAATATTGATAAAAGGCTGTTCTTTATATATGTCCTCGTAGTCAATAACGAACTTATTTTGTAGCATAAAATATTCTGAATGTTTGCATGAATCAAGCACACGTGTCGGATATTTATTTTTTAATTTTTCATAAGCTTCAACAGTCATCATAACATCAAAATGATCCAATTCTTCAATTATATTTTCTTCGCTATATAAAGCTAAAAGACTGTGATTATCCATACTATATCAAAGCTCATTTTCATGACAAATTTCAGTAAATTCTTTTAAAATATTTAATTTTTCTTCAATAACTTTATTCATATCAAATAATTATAAATTATTACAATCAAAGTGAGTGTAATAAAATGCCGAAAAAATGGTAAAATTAATTTTAGTATATTTAGAAAGGGAAATATGTCAAGCGAAAACAAAAAAACACAAACTACTGAACAAAAAGCCAAAAGAAAAAAAATTCTTTGAGGCATTTTTTGAGGTACCGCAGTTTCTGCAGTTGTTGCTGCCGGAATTGGTATTCCTTTAGTACAAGCTAAAAAATCTTTACCTAAACCAACCCCATTGTTGAATAATGATTCAGTTATTATGACATTAACCGGCCCAAATGGTAAAGAAGTTAAAGTTACATGAGGCAACATTAACCAAGTTCATGAATTAGTAAATGCAAACAAAAACATTGCAACTGGTGTTGAACAACATTTAACCAAATATCTATACGAACAAGAATATAAAGGTTCTTTATGATACGAAGCTGTTTATAATGCGGACAAAGCTAAAAGTGATGAAAAATCTTTTGCATTGCCAACTATTGAAAAAGTACGTCAAGATGTTACTAAAGAGCTAGATGATGTTGAGAAAAAATACCAAGAACAATATGGTGTTGAGAAAAAATGAGAAGAAAAATTTTTAGAATATTTAGCCTCGCCACTATACGGTAATGCAAAATCAAAAACTGAAGCTATTGAATATAAAGTTACAGAAAAACTAAATAAAGATGCTTATCGTAGATATCAAACTCAAGTTAATACAGACTTCACTTATTCAGAATTAAAAAACGGAATCGTTGCTAATAAAGATGTTTTTTACACATATAAAGGCGAAAAAATTGAAATAGCTAAAAAAGGCGAAACAATTCGTCTAAGCTTTGCTAAAGAAAATCAAAACTATGTACTTCCAGCTGAAGACACTATCGAATTAAAAACAGATAGTAAAGATGAAGTTAAAGTTCCAATCTTTACAACCAAATCTTATGTAGAGGCATATATAAATGCTGATAGATTTATTGCGCCATGAATCGCTCGTAAACAATCAGTTGTATCGGGCATGACGTTGAGTGCACACCCTAACATGACCGATAGTTCTGCAGCATGAACCGTAACAAAAGCGGAAATGATTAAGCTATTAACTTTCAGTACTTATTTAGTAGATGACAATCAAGTTCAAGTTGCATTAGGAATTGACAAATTAGCAGATTTCACCGGTGTCAGCCCACTTTTAGAAAGTGCTAACATAACTTCGGCCGAAGAAATTGCTGCAAAAAATACTGAGAAAATTATTCAATATGTAGCTTCAAATAATAAAGATGCTGCTAAGTATGGCTCAGAAGGTTATAAAAATATTGTTGATCAAATTAACACTAATGACCCAGCGAAGTACATTCCTCTAATGTCAGTATTATTAGGTGATGCTACTGCTGATAGTGGTATTTATAAATATTCTGAAAAATCGACATTATTTTCAGATTTAAAAAATTCATTAGTGGCTATTTTTGGTGAAGATAAATTCAGTTATGATTCAAAAACTCAAAAAACATTTAAAGAAGTATTAAGCCAAGCAGCAGTTACTAAAAACAAAACTGATAACTATGTTGAAGAGTATGCTAAATACAATGAAGCCGTGTCTAAATACATTAACCAAATGAATGATAAAGATTTCCAAAACAAATTTGGCATGGCGTTCAGAGATGCATTTGGCGATGCTAATAACAGCTATAAAATTGGTTCATTAATTAAAGTTGGAAGTAATTTCTTGACTGTAAGTGATGCCGGAATTGCAATTAAAAACATTTATGTATTAAGCACTCCAGAAATTGTTCAAAGATTGATTGCTCACGATTTGGCTATTCAATCAAAAGCAAACTATACAAGCACGTTAACAACTCAATTGTTCAACCTAGACACGATTTTTAATGGTATTTTAACTAAAGACTTTATGGTAAATGACTTACTTTCGCAAGATGAATTTAAAACATATATCAAACAACAAGAATACACAAATTTAGACAATAAAACAGTTAAATTTACAGACGACGATATTGCAAAAGCATTAAAATACGAAAAATTACTTGATGAAACTCAAAAATACCAATTAATTCAAAATAAAGCTAATGAAATAAAAACATTTATTAAAGCTAAATTTGATAATGGTGTTTATGCTGACTTTAAATACAATCAAGCATCAAATCAATTTTACTTAGATCCACACGACACCCAAGATGTATTGCCATATTTATTCAATACCATTGTTAACTTTATCAAAGGAATTTAAAAAGGAGAAGTATGAAAAAAATTAAATTATTTGCGCCATTATTAGCTCCTTTAGCAATAATCCCAACTGTTGCTGTGGCAATTTCTTGTCAAAAAAATACCGACACTAATGGCAATGCTGGCAATCAAGAAAATGTATTAAAAGACACTTTAACCAAAAACCAAATTTTAACTACCATTACTAATACATATCTTTCAAGTTTTTATCAATCTGAATTCCAATTATTAGATGAAAATAGCAAAAAAAGTGACCCTATTCTAGCTTTATTAAATTTAAATAACTCAGAGTTATATAAAACTGCATGAAACATTTTTCAATTTTATGCTGCTAATAAATTACAAGAAAACTCACAATTTTTCTGAAATCTAAAATCAGCATATATTAATGCAAACATTGACACTTCAACATTTAATCCAGCGCCATTTACCATTCCATCTGAAAGTGATTTTAGATTTATGTTGCAAAACTCAAATCTAATTAGCAATAACATTCGTTTAGATATTCAAAAATTATTATTAGCCCAAATTTATTTACTAAAAAATCGTGACGACTATCGTGCTTTAGCCAACAATGACAAAGGTCAAGATAAATATCAATTATCATTGGCATCAAAAATGAATGATAAAGATACTCCATATTTACAAAAAGATATTTATGCATCACTTGATTTGGCTGACAATTCACTATATCTAATTAAATACTTAATTGATAACCCATTATTAGAATCATGATCATTTACTGATAATCGTGAAATGAATTTACGTTGAGGTAAAGCAAATATTTCGACATTCGAACAATTTAATTCATTGGCTTCATATAACCCTTCAGGTCGTCCACAATATGAATTAAACCCTAAGGCAACTTATCCAGAACAACTAATCGCAACCGGTGCTTCAGAAGGCGAACATGTACTTGAGAATTTATTGGCTTACAAAGGCTTAATTAAAAACTCGTATACAAGTGGTCTTCTATCGGGTTCATTATACGGAATCCAAGCCAACTTAGCTAGTGTATTTGGTTTTGTAGACCCTTCAAACAACCGAGTATATTCACAAGATAGTTTTAAATTTGCTGCAATTTTAGCTGCTGCTCAAAACCAACCTAAAGCATCTGCTTCTGCTTCATTAATTACTAAGGCTACCGAAAGCAAATTAGCTTCATTCTCGGCAAGTGATATTGACTTTGATGGCTTAACTCGTGATGCACAAAATGCTTCATTATTTACTAAACAATTAGAAGTTAATGGCCATTCATATGATTTACAATTCGAACAAAAAGGCATTATTAGTTTTGATGGGCAAATCTTAACAATTCCGATGCGTTTATCAGTAAAACAATTATCAGCTAATAATTACTATGACTTTAATGCAAAATTAAATTATGATAATAAAACTAAAACATTTAGCACCCCAAGCGAAGATATCGCATATAATTTAGATAAGTATGCAAAAGATGTTGATATGATTAAAGATAACCAAATCAATGCTCAATACGTAGTGAAAATTGCACCTCTATATCAAAACAAAAAAGTTTTAGATGCAACAGGTAATGAAGTAACTAAAAAAGTTTTAGCATTCGATAACACCCCTTGAGAATCATACGAACAAAAACAAATTATAGCTAATAACATTATTGTTCAAAATGCCGATGCTATTTTCAGAGAAGCAGTATCATATTTCAAAGAATTAGGTTTTGAATTTGATACAACCAAAATGAATAAATCAGTGTTAGATATGCTTAAACTAGAAGGATTAATTTAAACATGGAAAGAGATATATTTCAAAGAATTATAGACAGAGATATTCCAGCAACAATTATTTATGAAGACGCACGTGTAATTGCGTTTCTTGACATTGACCCAGAGAGCAAAGGACACTTTTTAGTAGTGCCTAAAAAATACTCAGAAAATTTATTTGACATTACTGATGAAGATTTGAGCAACTTAATTTTAACGGCTCGTAAACTAGCATTAGAACAAGTCGAAAAATTAAACGCCACCGGATTCAAATTGCAAATTAATAATAACGAATCTGCTGGGCAATCAGTGATGAGAACACATGTTCATATCATCCCATATTATGAAGATTAGTCTTTAAAAGTTAACCTTGATATAAAAAGGTTGACTTTTTTATTTTTAGATGCTAAAGCTAATTAGTATAATTATTTTATGGAATATGAAATTAGAGGCATTGTCTTGCATAAGCAAGATATAAACGAATTTGATGAGATTATCACCATAATTTCGGACAATGGCAAGGTTACTTTTTTTGCACCCGGCGTTAAAAAAGTAACATCAAAAAATAGGTCTGCTTTATTGCCACTTTGTTTGAGCAATTTTGAAATTATTGATAATGAAAAAAATGATCTATTGCCTAGACTAAAACGGGCAACTCTAATTAAAAGCATTCCTTGAAATACCCAACTACAACAAGAATATAAAGACCTAGTATTCTTTTTTAAAAAAATCGAAAAAGCTGATTGCATCACACTGCTAAATGATTATCAAGAAGTTATTGATGATCTAAGCAATAACAAAAATAAAGTTATTGACTATATTCTAAATTCATTATTAGGTATCTTAGGTATAAAACCAAGATATGACCGCTGTGTTGAATGTAACAATACGCAAAACATTGTGAATTTTGAATTTCACAAAGGCGGTTATTTATGTGCATTACATAGTCCTAATAATAATTTAGAAAGGCATATTTTAAATGCCTTGTATTGAATGAATAAAAATTATTGAGCGTTTGTTGAAGAATGTAGCTCAAATGATGCATTTTATATTCGTAAAATGATTATTCAATATTTATTAGAAACAACATAGAAAGGAATCGAATGAGTCAAAAGACAATAATTAAAAACTTAAAAAAACTAATGGTGATTTATATTGTTTCGCTATTTATAGGGCTTGCCTTATTTATATCCGGTATTGCAATAATTGCCTTGGGACAAAAAGCAATTGAAAATAATGTTAATCGATTGATTATTGTAGTGATTTTTGAATTTGTCGGAATTCCATTATTTTTCATTTTTATGCGCTTTTTCTTATTAATATTTAGATTAATAAAAGCAATTGAAGGGTTGCGTTATGAAGTTGATCAACAAAGGGCAATAAATCTACGTGAAGATATTGTTTTATCATCTAAAAAAGTGATAAAAAGTTTGGTTACCCAATTATCTCAAATCAGTCTTTATTTCAGAAAATACTTAGCAAATAAAGTTGAGGAGTGAACAAATGAACAATATTAAAGATTTATTAAATGAACGTTATGAAAACGTAGTGAAAAGACTGAATAAAAGTAATAAAAAATACATTACTTTTACAATCATATCAACTCTATTTTTTGCTTTAGATTTTGCTTCAATCATTTATTTATTTACGATGTCATGAGTTAATAAAATTTTTTCTTATGTCATGATGGGAATCATTTCAGCTTTTGTAATTGCAACTTTAATTTTTCTAATTTTAGAAACAAACAATAAATTGCAAATGAAATTGAAGGGTATTGATTATTTAGTTTACTTTAATCATCAATTTTTGACTAAAGAAACATTATTATATGAACTTGCTAAAAATCACGAATTAAACTTAAAAAGTACTGAACCGCTTGAAATGCTGCCAAGCAATGCAGAAGAATTGGATACATATAAATACATTTTTGAATATCTAAAAAATTCAATTGGTAAGAATATCTATATTAAATTCGAAAATGTAACTAGTGATAGCAAATTAAAAGAATTTATTAGAAAGCATCCTAAATCTTGCTTAGGATTTGAAAGTTTTGAAAATACAATAAGAATACAAGTTAATAAAACATATATTCCAATTATTGAAATCATTGACAGTGTTGCTAATGACAATTTAGTAGTGATGACAAATTCAGAAGTTCTTAATATAATAATTAATTATCATTTTAAATTAAATCAATCTAATGCACATTCGGTGTATGAAACGTAAAAATTTAATATTTATAATAAAAGTCGCCAAAGTGGCGACTTATTTTTATCTTTTTGAATCAGGATTTCAAATATAGCTATTTATTAATGTTTTTGCTTCTTCATAGTTTATGTTTTTATCACCATTTACTAATTCAATTCAAGAACCATAAACTTGATTACCGGGAACAAAAACATAGCTTGCGCTTCAGTCTTGCTTATTTCATGTCTTGGTTTTTGAATCGTAAGTAACTGATTTATTAGCAATGTCACTATTTCCGAACAATTGACCGTATCCGGTATTTGGATCATTAATTGCTCTAATAACATCTTTTGCGGATACATCATTAGCTTTTGTGAAGCTGTCATTAAAATCAGAAATATCATCCCCAATTTTCATAATTACTCTGAATCTAATGCCTTCAACGCCATTGATGCTAAAAGTTGTATTACTTACTGTGTTCATTCTGGTTTCTTTATTGTAGTTACCATTTGTGGTAGTTCATGGTTGAGGGTTTTTAACATCAACACCCTTCATTCATCAGATTCAATCAGGCATGTATTTTTCTTCTAATCCAAGCTCTTTTAAGTTCTTAAATGAACCGGCTTTATGTTCGCTCATTTTTCTATTTGAGTTAAACATAACAACGCCACCTTTTGATCATACATATTTAATAAAATCAATTGACCCTGGAACTTCTGATGAGATGCCCGCCTTAACAAAGTTGCTTCAACTTGTGTAATCATAGTTAATATTTTTAGAAGCAAAATAGTTTTGTAATTTGAAGTTATCTAAAACAGTTTCATCTAAGTCCATAAATACAACAGGAATGTATTTGCTGGCTTCGGGAGCAGTTATACTAACCGCATCATTAGTTACGGTTACGTGAGAGATTGAGATTGAATCTTGACTGACCATTTTGTCGAATAATAATTTTGCGTGACGATATGTTTGCAAACTTTGAGCTACCTTGTCGGCGCTAAATGAGTTTCAAACATTTGATTTTAGGCCAATAGCAGTATTAAGTTCGTCAGTTATTTTTTGAGATGAAGTATTATTTTCCACACTGTTTTGTACAGGAGGCGTTTCTTTTTTTGTTGATGAACAAGAAGCTGCTACTAAAGGCATGGCAACCACGCCCAAAGAAGCTGCTGGAATTAAAAATTTTAAGATATTTTTTTTCATTAAATTTTTTGTACCTTTCAATTTATTTACATTTTAATTATAAATTATAATAAGGTAAAAATAAAATATCTCCTATGAGATATTTGACGTTTTATTTTTTTCGTAATTATTTTTTTGTGTATTTTCAGATAATTTTTTATTTTTATCAGCAGTAATTTTTTTATTATCTTTGTTTAAAAGCTTTTTATTATTTTGCTCTTTTTTAAGTTTTGATTGGTTGATTTTTTTATTTGAAGATGGTTTTTTGTCTTTGTTTTTAGATAATTTTTTGTGTTTTAATTCATTTTCGGTGAATTCATCTAAATCAGGATTTTCTTCAATTTTGGCTTTAATATGATCAGTAAATAATATAGTTGGAATGATAACTACATTTCTGCGTTTATTTTTATAGAAAAATGGAGCTAATCTATCAATCATCAATTGTTTTAATTGCGGAACTGTTCAATCATTTGAATTTTTAATCGTGTATAAAACAGCCCCATGAACAATTCTTTTGGCTTCTTCAATTAGGTGAAGCGAGTTTTTAACTAAAAATGCTCCGCGAGAAACGATTCGTGGTTTACCTAAAATCAAATTCTTTTCTTTATTGATTGCAATAATAACATGTAAAAAGCCGTTTTGACCAAGTTCCATTCTTTCTTTCATAATTTGCGAATTTGTTTTTGAAAGAATATTACCATCAATGAAAACAGGTCCAAAATATACTTTTTCTTCTGATAGTCTTAATTGATGATTTTCTAAATAATAAACATCACCCAAACGAGCAATAACAACATTTTCAGGGTCAACACCAGATTCGGTTGCTGTATATCCATGCACAACACTCATTCTGTATTCGCCGTGATATGGCATGAAGTATTTTGGTTTAGTTAGTTCGAAAATTTTTCTATGTTCATCTTTATAAGCGTGTCCAGAAGTATGTAAATAACCATCCACACCATTTTCACGAATAATCGCTCCTAATTTGTATAGTCTATTAACTAACAATTCAATTTTAGAACGATTGCCAGGAATTGGACTCGATGAAAAAATAATAGTATCTTTTGGCTTGATAGTTACATTAGGGTGTTTACCAAAACTCATTTTTGCAAGCCCGGCCAATTCTTCACCTTGTGATCCAGTGGTTAAAATTAATAATTCGTTATCATCAAATTTAGACATATTTTTCTTATCGATGAAAATTTCATCTGGCGCATTAATGTAATTCAAACGACGACCAATTTCAATATTATCAACCATTGAACGGCCAAAAGCTATCACTTTTTTACCCATTTCGGCAGCTAATTCGATAATTGCTTTGATTCTTGTTAAGTTTGATGCAAAAGCAGTAACGATAATTTTTTTCTCAGCTTCTTGCATGTATTTTTTAATGTCTCTTAAAATATCACTTTCAGATGGTGAGTGATTTGGCCGCATTGCATTAGTTGAATCAGAAAAAAGAACATCTAAGCCTTCATCGCCAATTTGTTTTAATTTACTAAAATCAGTCATGTTACCAATTGGAGTATAGTCGAATCTAAAGTCACCAGTCATCATTAATGAACCGTTAGGAGTTTTTACTCTAATTCCGAATGCATCGGGAATTGAGTGTTGCGCAGTTCAATAATCAACTTGACAATCTCCAAAATCTCAGGTTGCGTCTTTGGTGGTTTCGAAAAACTCAATTTGACGCTTAATTTTCATATCTTCAAATTTTAGTTTTAGATATTGAATTGCAATCTTTGGAGCATAAATTCGTTTGATATTAACTTGTTGTACTAGATATGGCACACCACCGATATGATCTTCGTGTCCGTGTGTAATGAATAGACCTTCGATTTTATCTTGATTTTCAGTTAAATAAGTAAAATCAGGAATTGAACCATTAACTCCGGTTACAAATGAGTCACAAAATTTAATACCTGTATCAATGATAAAAATATGTTTATCATATTCAATGACAAGCGTACTTTTGCCAATTTCTTGCATTCCTCCTAAACCAAAAATTTTAGTTGGTTTCATATTACCTCCTATGGATTATTATTTTATGAAATAAAGTCAGAAATTTAACTTTATTATTTTAACAAATAAAATTATTTATTAGATATTATCTATAAATTAATTAATTATTTTATTTTTATTAAGCATAGCTGATTTTTATTGTTATAACATTTATGTTTTTATTTTATACTTAAATTCGACTAGAAATCAATAAATTAGCTAAAAAAAATGTATTTAAGGTTAAAAAAGCCGATTTTTTTAATAAATCGCCCTTAAAATTAGAAAAAAAGTATTACAATAGTACACATGACAAAAAACGAACTAGAAGAAAAAAGACATTACTTAAAAAAATCTTACAACGATGCTAAAAAAGTAGTTGTACGTGGAAACATGTTTATGCTAGCTATTGGTCTATTGCTAGGTGCATCATTTGGTGCTCTAGTGTCATCATTAGCAAACGACATTATCATGTCAGCTATTACTCGTGCTATTAAATTAAACGTAAGTGATTGAGTTTTATGACCTTTAAAAGAAGGGGACAAAGTAACTGGTGGTATTTACATCGGTAAATTCCTAGCTGCTTTATTACAATTTGTTATCGTATCAACATTTATCTTCATAGGATTGCTAACATTCTATCTAATTAAAAATGCTATCGATTACAAAAAAGCTCAAAAACAACCAATCGAAGAAGAAGCTCCAGCACCTGCTCCAGCTCCTACAACAGACGAGTTAATTTTAGCCGAATTACGTAAAATGAATGAAAGAATGACTGTTGCTAAAAAAACAACATCAACAGCCAAAAAATCAACTAAATAAAATTTATTTTAGATTAAAGAGAGGGAAGCAAGTTTAATGACTTGCTTTTTTAATTTATTTTATAAAAACATATTAATATAAAAAAATAATGCTAAAAAAAATCATAAAATATGGTTTCAGCTGCTTATTTTTATAAGTTATTTTATATTTATTATTAATATAAGTTTTTTTGTTCGTTTGTTTTATTTATAGTATAATTTTTAACGTGTTAATACACGTAATAAATGTCTAAAAACACAAATTGTAAAAATAAAAAAAGGAGATCATTATGCCAATGAATTTAAAAGGTCGTAGTTTAGACTCAGCTCTAAACTTCACCACAGATGAAATTAACTACATTTTAGAACTTTCACAAGAATTAAAAAGATCAAAAATGCAAGGACTACACACAAACAACCGTCCACTAGTTGGAAAAAACATCGTTATCATGTTCCAAAAAGACTCAACTAGAACTCGTTGTTCATTCGAAGTTGCGGCAGCTGACTTAGGTGCAAGCTGTACATACATCGGACCTACAGGTTCAAACTTCGGTAAAAAAGAATCAGTTGAAGATACAGCTATGGTTCTAGGACAAATCTATGACGGTATTGAATTCCGTGGATTCAAACAATCAGACGTTGACGCTTTAGTTAAATACTCAGGTGTTCCAGTTTGAAACGGTTTAACCGATGCTGAACACCCAACCCAAATGTTCGCTGACTATCTAACAATGAAAGAATTTGTTGGAGACTTAAAAGGTAAAAAATTAGTATTTGCTGGGGACATCAAAAACAACGTTGCTCGTTCATTAATGATCGGTGCTGCATTCTTCGGAGTAAACATCGTTCTATGTGGACCTAAAGCACAATGAGACATCGTTAAAAATGGACCAGACCACAAAGCAGTTTACGAAGCTTGTCAAAAATTATTTGAACGTAACGGCGGATCTGTTGAATTCTCAGACAACAAATTAGAAGCTGCTAAAAACGCAGATGCTATCTACACCGACGTTTGAGTATCATTAGGAGAAGACTTCTCACTATTTGAACCACGTATTCAAGAATTAGGCGCATTCCAAGTAGACATGGCCATGATCAAAGCTGCTAAAGAAGATGTTATCTTCCTACACTGCTTACCAGCATTCCACGACGACCAAACTTTATTCTCAGCTGAAATTAAAGAAAAATTTGGTGCTAAATACCCAGTTGTAGCAACCGGTGCTATGGAAGTTACTGACGAAGTATTCAAATCAAAACACAACAAATCAATTCAACAAGCTGGAAACCGTATGCACACCATTAAAGCTGTTATTCTAGCTACATTAGGATACTAATTATGAGTAGAATTGTTATTGCATTAGGTGGAAACGCTTTAGGAAACAACCCTGAAGAACAAAAAGAACTAGTTAAAGTTCCTGCTAAAAAAATTGCTGAATTAGTTAAAGCAGGACACGAAGTTATCGTTGGTCACGGTAACGGTCCACAAGTTGGTATGATTTTTAACGCATTCGTATCAGCTAACTCAGTTAACGCTAAATCACCATTAGTTCCTTTACCAGAAGCTGGCGCAATGAGCCAAGGTTACATTGGATACCACATGGTTAACGCTATTACAAATGCATTCCATGAAGAAGGATTAGACGACAAAGAAGTTATGTACATCTTAACTCAAACTTTAGTTGATGCTAATGACCCTGCTTTCAAAAACCCAACCAAACCAATTGGCCCATTCTTTGCAACTCGTGAAGCTGCTGAAGCTGCTAACCCAAACAGCGTAATCGTTGAAGATGCTGGACGTGGTTACAGAAAAGTTGTTGCTTCTCCAAAACCATTAAACTTCGTTGGAATTAACCAAATCGAAAAATCAATCAACGCTGGCGCAACAGTTATCGTTGGTGGTGGAGGAGGAATTCCTACTGTTAAAGATGAAAATGGATTCATCAACGGTGTTGATGGTGTTATTGACAAAGACTTTGCTTTGGCAAAAATGGCAGTTTTAGCAAAAGCTGACTTCTTCATCGTTTTAACAGCAGTTGACTATGTAAAAGTTAACTACGGAAAACCAGACCAAAAAGACTTGAAAGAAGTTAATAAAGCTGAATTACTACAATACATTTCAGAAAACCAATTCGCACCAGGAAGTATGCTACCAAAAGTACAAGCTGCTATTAAATTCGTAGAAGAAGGTGGAAAAGCTGCTTTCATCGGTGATTTAAAAGACTTAGAAGACATTATTGCTGGAAAAATCGGAACTAAAGTTACTCTAAACTAATTAGAACAATTTATATATAAAAAACAACCAGATTTGCTGGTTGTTTTTATTACGCTTTTTAATAGAATTACGGTTTAAATTTTTTTTAAAAAAATTCAATAAAAAAACTCTTGGATTAATCCAAGATTTTTTATTTATATCATTATTGTTTTGTTGCTTCATATAAAATAATTGAAGTTGCAGAAGCTACGTTTAGCGATTGAATTGCGTCTTCTTTTTGTTCAATATAAATAACTTCATCGGCATGCTTAATTAGTGTTCCCGAAACGCCTTTTTCTTCATTGCCGACCACTAAACAGGTAGGCTTGGCAAATTTAACTTGATGAAGTTTGTTTGCTTGAGGGTTTAATGCTGAAACATATACTCAGAAACCATTTCTTTTAAGTTCTTCGCAAGCTTCGTATACTGAAGACACTTTGATAATCTTCACATTTCTAAAACCACCTGATGAAACTTTCATTACGGTCGATGTTACATCGCAAGCTCTGTCTTTTGGTATGATAATATGCTTAATCCCAAAAACATTAGCTGAACGAATAATAGCTCCAAAATTTTGAGGGTCTTGAATGTGATCTAACACTAAAACATTTTCTGGTTTATCTTTAAATATCGTACCTAAGTCATAGTATTGATAATCTTCGACTTCAGCTATGTAACCTTGGTGATTATCACGAGTCATTTTATCCATTTGGTGACCATCCAAAAATACAATATTTTTGAATTTAATTGCACGATTTACCAATCCCTTACGTAAGTATAGAGTTTTGATTGGGTAGTTTTTTTGAAGTGCTTCCAAAACTGAGTTTTTACCACAAATTAGTTTCATTAAATTAATTCTCTTTTCTTTAATTCATCTCTTAATGAATCGGCTTTTTCATAATTTTTATTTGCGACTTCTTGTTTTCATAGTTTGTAAAGATCTTTATCTTCCTGTGAAATTTCGCGTTTCATAAAAGTAAAACCTAAGATTTCCATTATTTTTAAAAATGTATTGAAGTCTTCGGCTTTTTTCGTTAATTTAATAATTTCAGCATGAGCTTTAGCAAATTCTAAATCAGCTACTGCTTGAATAACTTCTTTGACTTTGCTCTCATTAACAGATGAGTCGATGTTTTCTAATTTTACTTTGTTATAAATTTGCTTAAATTTATTTACTTGTGCAAAGTTAACTTCGAATAATTCATCAGTTAAATTAATTGGTTTTGTATAACTGGTTGTTAACATTAATAATTTGTATGTATCTGCGTTATATTTCTCTAAAAAATCGTGTGGATAAATAATATTTCCAATCGATTTAGACATTTTTTGGTTTTTATAGTTTAATGTCCCGAAGTGCATTCAACTTTTGGCAATATCTTCATTGTGAAGGGCATAATGTTGAATGTTTTCGTTTTCATGGTGAGGGAAAATTAAATCAATTCCTCCCCCGTGAACATCTAATTGTTTTCCTTCAAAATACTTATTTATGAAGCAACTACATTCTGTGTGTCATCCTGGTCTGCCTAAACCAAAAGGACTTTCAAATTTAATGCCATCAGTGGTATCTTTTCATAGAGTAAAATCATATGGATGATGTTTCCCTAAAATACCATCTTCATCAGCCAATAAGTTTTCTAATTTTTGGTGACTTACTGAACCATAGTGGTATTTAAATTTATCAATATTGAAAAATACATTGCCGCCAACTTGATAAGCTGCGTTTTTATTAATTAATGCTTGAATATATTCATACATATCTTGTAATGAATCGGTAACCCTAACAACTTTGGTAGGCATTTCAATATTGAATTTTTTGAATAAATCAAAATAATAGTTTTCATAGAAACTACTGATTTCTTTTTCGCTTTTTCCTTCGGCTTTTGCTTTAACGATAATTTTGTCATCAATATCTGTGATATTGTGTAAATAAAATACTTCCTCTCCTAAGTATCTTTGTGCTCTGATCATAAGATCGAATGTAATTGTAGGTCTTAAATTGCCAATGTGCGGGTAATTATACACAGTTGGGCCACATAAATAATATCTTTTCATAGTTATTATTATATATAAACTCAATTAAAAGAAAGTAAGTTATTTTATAAAATAAAAAAACTAATTAATTTTATATAATTTTAATTATGAACGCAACAAAAGATATTATCATCGCTTCTATTGAAGAAGCGCTTAAGAAATTAAATATTTCTAAGCCAGTAATTTTAACCGAAGCTAAAAATTATGGTGACTATTCAACTAATATTGCCCTAACTTTACAAAAAGAATTAGGCAAAAAAGCAACTGAAATAGCTCACGAAATCGTTAAAAGCATTGACTTAGCAAAATACCCAGAAATTAACGAAATCAAAGTTGCAGAACCTGGTTTTATTAACTTTTGGGTTTCTAATTCGGTTTTAGCTGATACTGTAAATACTATCAACAAATTGGGTGAACACTACGGTGATATCACCAATAGTAAAGGAGCATATAACGTTGAGTTTGTATCAGCCAACCCTACCGGATATTTACATATAGGACATGCAAGAAATGCAGCTATCGGAGCCACCTTATGTAATGTTTTAGAAAAAGCAGGACATAGAGTTATCCGTGAGTATTTAGTAAATGACTACGGTAACCAAATGAATAACCTAGCAGCTTCAATTTTCGCTAGATATCAACAAATTTTCAACCCTGACTTCCCAATGCCAGAAGATTCATATCGGGGCGGAGATATTGTTGAATTTGCGCAAGCATTCTACGAAAAATATGGTGATAAATATAAAGGTGTAGAATACACTGATGAAATGCGTAAATTCTTCCGTGAATTTGGTCGTCAATTTGCCTTAGAAAACATTGAAAAGGACTTAAAACGTTTTGCTGTTTGGTTTGACTTATATACTTCTGAAAGTGAACAATACGCAAAAGACCGTGTTTGACCAGTGATTAGAAGATTAAAAACCACTTATCAAAAAGAAGGTGCTACTTGATTAGAAACAACCAAAGGTGGTAAAGATGATAAGGACCGGGTAATTATTAAATCTAATGGTGATTCAACATATTTATGCGCTGACATTGCATACCACGAACAAAAATTTGTTGAATTAAATGATCCTGAAGACGGTGTAATTATTGACGTTTGAGGAGCTGATCACTCTGGTTATGTAGAACGTGTTAAATTTGCTTTCGAAGATTTAGGCTGAAGACGTGACCAATTAGAAGTATTGTTATTCCAATTAATAAGAGTTATGAAAGACGGTAAAGAAGTTAAAATGTCTAAACGTTTAGGTACTTCTTTAACATTAAGAGAATTGTTAGACCTTGTCGGAAAAGATGCAATCAGATTTTTCTTAATTGAAAGATCTTATAATTCAAAAATTGATTTTGATATTAATAAAGTAAATAGTGCTGACGAATCAAACCCAATGTACATTATCAAATATGCTCACGCTCGTTGTGTGCAACTACTTGAAAAAGCAAATATTGCTAACCCTGTTGCTAAAGAAATTGAAGATGAGTACGCTCAAAAATTAGTTGCAGAATTAAAAGAATATCCAGATTTAATTGCAACTATGGCAAAAACCTATAAAGTTAATTTATTACCTCCATATTTATTAAAATTAGCTGGAGCATTTAACTCATTTTACTCAAATACCAAAATTTTAGGTAGCAAAAATGAGCAAGATTATATTGCTTTAGTAAAAGCTACAAAAACAGTTTTAGCAAACGGAATGAAGTTAATGGACTTAGATATTCCTGACAGAATGTAATAACAAAAAGCACGCGGAAACAACCGCGGCTTTTTTAATATTTATTTTATTATGTGTGATTCTCAATCTGTTTCAATTAAAGGAGCTTTAACTTCGATTTGGTTAAAATCTTGCTTTTTAATTAAAACAAAATTATCATCAACAAAATTTAGTTTAGGCATAGAAATAACTATTTTATCATTCCTGTTTGAATTAGAATCAAAAACTATAATTGCTGAATTTGGAGTACTTTGGTTATTTATTAGTCTTTCTGTATTAGTAAATTCAACATATTTTAACTTATTTGTATTGTTCTTCACTAATTTTAAATTGTTGTCTCATATTTCAATATTTCCAATTAAGATTTTTTCTAATTCCCTTGTATCACCATCGATTAATACAGAGTTACGAGAAAAACTTTTTAGTGATGGTAGATTTAATTCTTTTATAAATCTTCCTAAAGTTAATGCATCTTCAAGAGCTTTTAATTTAGGCATTTCTAATGTTCTCAATTTTGTTTGTACAAATTTTCCGGATGATAGTAGACTTGGCAATTTAAGAACTTCTATGTCTTCTGGCAATGCTCTTTCTTTCATTTCTTTTAAATTTGTAAATTCCGCATTTTTTCCTAAAAGACCATTTGTGTTTAATGCATATGAGCCTAAAAATTCAATTTTAGGTATATTTACAACAATTTGATCATTTTTAATTAAATCTATACCTAAATTATTAAACTTGTATTTTCCTATATATTTTATATTTGGCAAATCAATTTTTGTTAAGTTAGTCATGTTTGATTTATCAAAAATATTTGTACGACTAGAATCATAATCTGCTAAGGATTCAATTGAGTCAAGTTTAAATGTTTTAAGTTTATCTGAAATGTTTCAAAAAGTCTTTAGTTCTATATTTACTAAACTTGGCAAATTAATTTCTTCAATTTGCGTTCCGGATATAAAATTATTTTTTGCTGTTTTTAACTTAGGCGCAATTAATTTTGACAATTTTGAAGCGTTATAAAATGCCATATTTTCTATAGTTTCTACCATAGGCATATTTGCTTCTAATAAACCTGTATTTGAAAAGGCTTGTTCTTTAATAGTTTTAACTTCTGGCAATTTAATATTTGTTATAGCTGTATTTACGAATGCTCTTAGACCAATTGTTTTAGCCCTTGGTATAGAAACATCAACTAAATTTAAACAACCTCTGAACATTAAATCACTAATGGTATTAATACTATTTAATTCTACATGTGTTAATTTTTTATTGTTTTCAAAAATACCTATATATGTAGTATAGTCATAGTAATAATGACTATAATTATTATCTTTTTCTATCAAAACATTTTCTCTTGTATTTTCTTCTATGTCAACTAAATTAGGAAGAATTACTTTTTGTATATCAGTATTATAAAATGCTTGTTTTCCTAAATAAGTTAAATTCTTTAAATTTATTTCTGTTATTTTGGAATTAGCAAATGCCCCTCTTCCAATTTTTTTAATTGAATCTGAATTCAAAGACTGTTTTATATTTGTCTTTTCAAAAGCAAGTTCACCTATTTCAGTAACCGCCGAAAAATCAAAATTTTCAATTTTTGTTCTTCTTAAAGCATAATCATGAACTTTGGTAATTTTATTAGCAAGAGTTAAATTTACTAAATTTTTACATTTATTAAATAGATAAGGACTTAGCTCAGTTATATGTCCTAAGTTAGCTTCTTTTAGTGAATATAAATTATTAAATAATTCGCTTTTTTCTATAATATATAAGTTTTCAAAAGAAATAGAAGTAATTGTTTCATTTCACGATATTTCATATCCACTCTGATCTTGAAAATAAAGACTACCGCCTTGTCTTGGTGAAATTTTATAAACTTGAGGTAAGTTAATTATTGATGGCATTTTCGCGCCATTCTTACGTTTTATATTATTTAATACACCATTTAAAATAGTGAATTCAACACCTTTAATCTCAACAACTTCTTCACCCTTTTTGTAAGGCAATATTTTTTCTATTGCTAAATTAATATTTTCTAGATATTCTTTGGTTTCATCGATTGTTTTAGTTTGCTTTTGATTTATTTCTTCTGTGTATGAACTAATCAATTCAGGACGGGCTAATTTTAAATATTCATGAGATTCAATATCTTGAATAAATCTCCATTTTAGATTATCTGATACTCTTTTTCTTTCTAGGTTTTTTGATTCAGAAATTTTATTAATTTTATTTATGTTTAAGCTTACTTTTTCAGTATCAAATCTTTCGCGGGCAGCTTTTTCTATTTCATTAATATCTTCATCTAATAAAAATGTATAAGTTTTTTTAACATTTGACACGTAAGCTTCAATAGCGCTATCTTTTATTTTTGAGGCCTGTTCAATAAAGAATAAATTGATTTCATCGAAGCTAGTGGTGCTATATTGATTTAAACTTTGTTTCAGACTTTCTCTTTTTTCTTCGGGGATTATTGTTAAAACATCAATTGCCGCAATAAGTTTATTTTTAGTTAGTTCCAATACCTTGGTTACGTATTTAGCAAACACATCCTTAAATTCTAAATTTTCTTCTTGACTAATAATGTCGGCATCGTAAATATCTTGTGCGAAACTCTTTAAAGTTTCTTTGTCAAAACTATTAAATTTAGGATTTTTAGAATTTATAGATTCCATAATTTTATTTGCTGCTTTTAATACAGAAATATACTTATTGAATTCATCATAATTGTAAGATTTAGAATTCTTAATTTTATTTAGTTCGCCAATATAAATATTTTTGTATGCATCAGAAGAAATGGCTGTAGAATTTTCATTTATTAAGGCTAAATATTTGTCATAACCATTTTGATTATTTTCTTCTTTTAATTCTTCAAATAAAGCAAGCAATTCGGGTTCATTTGTTTTTTCATTAATGTTTAATATCACTTCTTGTTTTTTATCATCATTAAAATATTTGAATGATTTAATTTCAGTAACTAATTTATTTTTAATAAGTGCAATTGCCTCTCTATCGATATCTTGTATACTTCAACCTTCATTTTTAAATAGTAGTTTTTGCAGTTGTTCTTTGTCTTCTGAAGTAATTGAAACTAATTTTAAGTCATTAATGTAGGTATAAACTTCATTGACATTCGTTGCTGTGTTATAAATATCTAAAAAGTTTTTAATTAAATCAAAGTCTAACTTGTTTAATTCTAATTTTTCTAGGTAAGCATTTTTAACTGATTCATTTTCAAAAGTCGAAATTTTTTCTTTGTATTTTGCATATAGATCGTTCAATAAATATGTTTTAACTTTATTTTCTAGAACATCTTTGGTTTCGGTTTTTACGTTGCTAAAATCAATTGCATTTAAATATTTGATGCTTTGCGATTCTTCAATGTTCTTAATTTGATTAATAATGTCTTTAACAAATTCTTTAGCATTTATTAAGTTGTTTTCAATGACTTCATTATCGATGTTATTTATTGCAATATTGTTAAGGTTTTCTTGGTTTAGTTTTTCAATATAACCCATAATTTCCTGTGTGCTTAAATAAGGATATGAGTTTAATAAATCTTTTACTCTTTTAACATTGTTGCGAGTATCTTTGTCAACTAATTCTTCTTTAGTTATATCTTCTTTGTTTTCATTAATAAAATCTTTAATAATTTCTTGTTTTTCATTGTTAGAAATGTATTGATATTCATCTGATTTAAGTTTAGTCAAAAGATCATCATATTTGGAAACAAATTCGACTCTTTTTGCTAAAGCATTCAAATCTTCGAAAGTAAATAAAGGTTGCGTTGTTTTGCTTTCGATATAATTTTTAATTTCAACGGTTTGTAATTTTTTAGCTTCTTCTAATAATTTTTTAATTAAGTTCTGTTTAACTAAATTAAATACGTTATCTTCAATCAAGTTATATGCCATAACTTTATAATTAGCATCGGCTATCGCCTTATCGATTTTGGCCATATCTTCTTCATTTATAAATGAAAGCATTTTTTCAGGAATTTGACGATATACTAAAATACTCAAAGCCTCTTTGTTTATATTGTCAAGTTCTTTAGTTAAATTAATAATTTCATCCTGATTTGTTGAATATTCAATGGTGGTTTTTTTGGCAGAAATTTTTTCCTGTAAAGTTTGCACTTTTTCATCTTGGGAAATCAAGTTTTTTAATGCTGATATATTAGGTAAAACTTTTTCTTTTTCTATATATTGTTTTCTTAGCCGACTAATATTTTTATTTAAAATAGCAGCAGTAATATCTTCTTTACTGAAATCTAAATATTGATTATCAATAATATTTTTAAATTCATTGATTGCGCTTTGGTTTTGGAAATTGAGCATAAGAGCAATCAAGCTATCTTTATTTTGACTAATCCCTTTTAATTCATTATTTTTAAGGAATGTTATATTAGCATCAACTACTAATGCCTCGTCAATAATTTCTCTAAACGCAAAAATATTTTCAATGTTATTTTTAATATTTTGATAATAAGATAACATTTTTTCTTTAAGTTCTGCATTTTTGATTTGTTCAATTAGTTGTTCTGTAAATGATTGATATGATTTCAATAATTCTTCACGAGATTTATTTAATAGTTTATAAAGTTCTTCTTTATTAACTTTATTGGCTTTTAAAGTCTCTGAAATTTGTTCCTTTTGTTCTTTGTTAAATTCTTTATTGTTGATAATGCTATCAATTAATTCACTTACGTTGTTTAAATTTTGCCTTTGAGCATTTTCTCATTTAGTATTAAGTTCATTAATTGCTTTTTCATATAATCTAGTATTTTCAAAGTTAAAATCTATAGGACGTTGTATCACATCAATAAAATTTTCAATTGCATCGTTACTTAAGTATTCTAGTTTTCTAATTGCTAAAATTTTATTTTGTTGTTCCGTTTGATATTTGGCTTTTAATGTTTGCATTAATTCACTGACATATTTTTTAACATTGCCATCTAATTCGGCTAATGTTTTTGAGTTTTCAATGTCTTTTAAGAATTTATCTTTATTTGTAATTGCAAGGTTTAGATTAATTCTTTCTTTGTAAAAAGATTTTAAAATACCTAGAACTTTATTTTTAAAAGGTTCAATTTTTTCAAGTGAATTTACTTCTTTTTGTTCGTTTACTGCATTACTTACTTGACCATTAATTAGATCCTTATCTAACTTAATTTCGCGTAATGGTTTCAAATCTTCATCTAAAAAAGATTTTACGTGGTTATTTTTAACTTCGGCTTGTTTTAGAAGTTCGTTAATTGTTTCTATACTTGAAGCTTTGTTAACTTGTTCTTTAAAGTCTTTTTTATCAACTTCGTTTACAAAATTTAGATTTTGAATTTTGGCATTTGTTTTAAGTTTTAAATCTGAATTTTCGTCTTTATTGTTGCAAGCTACTGTAATTGCTGAAAGACTAGCAAAAGACAGCGCTCCCAATAAAGTTAACACTTTTTTGTTTATTTTCATTTTTCCCTTTCATTTTTTGTAAATTTTAAATTTAATTTTATTATAAGGCATCCATATATATATATATATATATCGCTGCAAAAATATATCAAAATACAAAAAAAATTGTATTATTGTTCTTTTGCATAATTTAAAAATAAAAAAACACCCTTGATTTAAGGTGTCTTTATGTAACTTAAATAAATTATTTCACTGTTTATCCAATAAAAAAAATTGAAAGTTTTTGTTAAATTATTAAAAAATGATATAAAAAAAATGGCGGGTAAGAGAGGATTTGAACCTCCGCGGGTACGTTAATACCCCTACAGTCTTAGCAGGACCGCCTCTTCGACCACTTGAGTACTTACCCATTTTACGCCATTAGCATAAAGTATTATATATTAAAAAAAGCGAGAATTTTTAAATTCTCTTGCTTTTACGATCTTGGTGGATAAATTTCATTATAATCAACATCATCTGAATATATACCAAGTTTATTAAATTGAGCAAAATCACTAGCTTTAGCAAGTTCATGATAATAATCTTTATTAGATGTAAAGAAATTGCTTTTTTTATTTAAACTTATATACCCCATTCTAGCTTTGCCAAAATAAACAATTTGTTCGTTTAAACAGTAAACTTTATTATTGTTTTTATTTCTATAATAAATTATGGCAACTATTCTCTTATAACGATCTCAGTATTGATGAGTTTCATCATTCGATGGCGATATTGTTTTTTGTGGCATTACATAAACTTCTTTTGCATTTTGCAAAATATCGGTTGTAAATTTCTCAGCTAATTTTCCATATTTATATTGCGATCCAGTTGTATCAATCCATTCGCCATTTGGTTCTTTTTTATGTGTTTCGGGTGTGTCAATGCCACTGAAACGATATGTTTTTCCATTATCAGCCGAAAATGTATCACCATCACGAATTTTTAGTATATTAACTTTAGTTAATTTTCCGATTTCATCCTCTGAGCTTTGTTGATATTTTTCAAAATCTATTGGTTTTATTCCGTATGAAGAATCAAGCGTTTTATTTATTTTATTTAATTGGTTTTGAAGTAATTCATCTTCAGCATTTTGTTCATAAATCGTAATTGAGTTATTTAAAAGATTTTCTAAATTTTTCTCAATAGAGGGAGCATATATTATATTGCTATATGAATAATATAACGTCGTAATGCCGTTATATAGTTCTTTTAATATTTTGCTAGAAGATTCATCGGGTTGGGTTATTTTATGACCATTTATTACTAAATTAGAAGCGTCATTAGATTGATTATGCGATTCATCATATTCCTTGCGATTTGGTTCGTTTTTTGATTTATTCAAACATGCGACTGATACAATAGGCAAAGATGTTATTGATAGCGCTGAAGCAAGGGCTAAAAATATTTTTTTATGTTTCATATTAATCCTGTCCATTTAGTAACTTAATTACATATTCTTGCATTGCTTCATTAGCTTTTTTATATAGTTTACGCGGATTGAAATTCTTATTTTCCATAATGTTGTGACTATCTAAATAATCTTTTAAATTTATTGCATTAATAATTTGCAATTCAGTGTTTATATTGATTTTTGTAATACCTAAAGATATTGATTTTCTTATTTGAACATCGGAAATGCCGCTTCCGCCGTGTAATACTAATGGCATTTTTAGTGTTTCATTAAGTTCGGCTAATAAATCAAAATTAAGTCCGCCTCAGTTTTGAGGATATTGACCATGTACATTGCCTATTCCTACTGCCAGCATATCGATGCCGGCATTTTTCATTTCTAGTGCTTCATTAAGTTTAGTTGCCTCGCCGAAATTATATTCCCCTTTTGAATTAGAGCCAATGCGTCCCACTTCGGCTTCAACACAACAATCATTTAATTTGGCTAATTCACAAATTCTTTTAGTATTTGCCAAATTAGTTTTGAAATCTTCTAAACTTCCATCATACATTACAGATTTAAAACCAACTTTAATGGCTTGGATACAATCTTCATAGCTACCGTGGTCTAAATGTAATATAACTAAATTAGCAGCATCGAGATCTTCGATTAGGCCGCAATAAAGATTAAAAACCGTTTTAAAACCGCCGCAATATTTGATTGCCGCAGGCGATGCGCCCAAAATGACTGGTTTATTAGTAACCTTGGCCGCCATAATGATTGCCTTGGCTCATTCTAAATTGTTTAAGTTAACATGATAGATAACTTTTTTATTTTTATAAGCTTGTTTAATTAAGCTTTTTCCATTTATTAATTTTATTTCCATATTTCTTCATTTAAATTTTACTATTTTTAAATAAAAAAACTAATCAGATTGAAACTGATTAGTTGTGAAAGTCAGGACGAATGGTAGTTCAGGTGCCATCTTCATTGTGGAAAAATCTTCCGTCGATTGTTAGTAAACGATATAGTTCACCACGTTTGTTTTCTAAAAGTTTTTCATCACTAATTTCTGGTGAGGTTTCAGCTCTTCATCTTGGGAATAGTTCTGCTTCAACGCCTTCAAATAATGATTTAAAATCTAATTTTGTGTGGTTTTCTAGAACCTCTTTAGCTACATCAACAAGTGTTTTATATTGCATATCAAACTCCTTTATTTAATTATTACATAATTAGCAAAAAATAATTTTATATGTAATAACAATTACATTTTTTGGGTTTATTTTTAATTAAATACTAATCACTGCCCAAAAAAAATAAAAGATAGTATAATTTTAATTGTATAAATACCTAAGAATATTGTGGTTAGAGTAAAAAAATACTATTTTTAAAGATATTATATCACAAAAACTAATTAGTAATTTTTAGGGTTATACATTAATAATAACATCTATGTTTGAAAGGAATAAAAATGTCTGTATTTGACAGTAAATTTAACGGAATTCACGTTTACTCAGAAATCGGTGAATTAGAAACAGTTTTAGTTCACGAACCTGGACGTGAAATTGATTACATTACACCAGCCCGGCTAGACGAATTATTATTCTCAGCTATCCTAGAAAGCCATGACGCTAGAAAAGAACACAAAGAATTCGTTGCTGAATTAAAGAAAAACAACGTTAACGTTGTTGAATTAACTGATTTAGTTACCGAAACATACGAATTAGCTTCAGAAGAAGCAAAAGCTAAATTAATCGAAGACTTTTTAGCAGATTCAGATCCTGTTTTATCAACAGAAGAAGCTGAAGCAGTAAGAAAATTCTTAACTTCAAGAAAATCAACAAGAGAAATGGTTGAATTCATGATGTCAGGTATCACTAAATATGATTTAAACCTAATGTCAGCAGAACGTGAATTAATCGTTGACCCAATGCCTAACCTATACTTCACACGTGACCCATTTGCATCAGTTGGTAATGGTGTTACAATCCACTACATGAAATATAAAGTTAGACAACGTGAAACATTATTTGCAAAATTCATCTTCTCAAATCACCCTAAATTAGTTAACACTCCAAGATACTACGACCCATCAATGAAATTACCAATCGAAGGTGGAGACGTATTCATCTACAACAATGACACTCTAGTTGTTGGATGTTCAGAAAGAACAGAATTAGAAACTATTACTTTATTAGCTAAAAACATTAAAGCAAACAAAGAATGTGAATTTAAACGTATCGTTGCAATTAACGTTCCAAAATGAACAAACTTAATGCACTTAGATACATGACTAACAATGTTAGACAAAGATAAATTCTTATATTCACCAATTGCTAACGATGTATTCAAATTCTGAGACTATGATTTAGTAAATGGCGGAGAAAACCCACAACCTGTTGAAAACGGTTTACCATTAGAAGACTTATTAGCTTCAATTATTAACAAAAAACCTACTTTAATTCCTATTGCAGGCGAAGGTGCAACTCACATCGATGTTGAAAGAGAAACTCACTTCGATGGTACAAACTACCTAGCTCTAAGACCAGCTTTAGTAATCGGTTACTCACGTAACGAAAAAACAAACGCTGCTTTAGAAAAAGCTGGAATTACCGTATTACCATTCCACGGTAACCAACTATCATTAGGTATGGGAAATGCACGTTGCATGTCAATGCCTCTATCACGTAAAGATGTTAAGTGATAATTAATTCGACAAATTATTAAATCTATATATAAATTAAAAACCCCGCGGGCATCAAAGCTCGTGGAGTTTTTAATTTATTTTAAGTAAATCAAGGTTCAAAGATTATGAAAGTTAGTATTAGATTGATTAATATTATCGCTCAAAGTGGAACTTTTTTACGAGCAGCTATGTAACTAAAAGTTATTCCGATCGGTACTCAGGCATACAAGACATATTGTCTTCATCCGCTGAAAAATTTTACTTTTTCATTACCATCTGCCGCAATAATGCCTGCATATTGTTTTGAACCATTGTTAAAAATAATATATGGGAACATTGTCGCTAATAGTAGTTGAATTCCTAAGGCTATAACAATGCCAGCTACGACAGGATTCATAATTAATAATAATTTTTTTATAACATTATTTTCGCCAAACTTATTGACTTTTTTCATAGCAAAGTACATCATAAGCATAGCTGGCGTTACGAAAATTAAATAAGTCAATAACATTGCTAAATAGCCTCATCATTGACCATTTGAAACTAAAAATCCGGTGATTAAGCCAAACTTAGTTGAAACAACACCAGGCGTTGCATTAGCAATAGCAAATACTTGGTTAATAGTATCATCTGAAATTGTGAAGTGAAAAATTTTTGCTAATAATTGTCACATTCATTGGAACACTGGCATGAATACTTGCCCGCCCCCAAAGATTGCTAACGAAACAAATATTAGTAGTGGAATTGATAAAAGTAAGGCAATGAACATAATTAATTACCTCCTTTTAAGTTATCATCATTATTTTGTGCACTGTTCAATGAAATATCAATACTTTTGACATCTTTTTCATATTTTTTATTTTTGTTCGGAATAAGTTTTTTAGCATTACGCTTTTGAATCTTAACAATAATGAAAAATATTACCATTACTAAGACCATGACAAATACAGGCATATTATAAGGCACGGGGACAAATAAACTAAATGCGAGGGTGATTAAAAATAAAAATATTCATAACCCAACATTCATTTTTTTATAACTTTTTTTCATGTAATTAATTCCAAAGTTGATTAAAAAACCAATAATGGAAATTAATACACCCAATGAAACAACATATAAATATTGTTTAGGAACATAAGTCATTGCTAAGAATAAGCCAAAAAATAAAAAACAGTGTGGCAAAATCCCGATTATTGTAATAATGAAACCTTTTCAAAATCCCAAGCATTTAATCGAAATATAACTAATTGCTTCAATAACGCTTGCTCCGGGCAACATATTTGTTACTACAACTACCCGGTCAAATTCTTCTTCCGTTAATCAATGATATTTATCAACTGCATCACGTTTAATAACCGGCATCAATGCATTGCCGCCACCAAAACCTACGAAACTGATAAACAAAATAAATCCCAAAACTCTTCAAAAGCTTGGGCGTTTTACTCCGGTGTCTAAGGTTTCTGATAATTTAGTTTTTTTCATTACGGATTTAATTATAAAAATATTTATATAAAATAAATAAAATTTATAAAAAAACGCAAAAATGCGTCTTTATTATTTAATAATTGTCTTTAATTCTTTGATAATTTTTATGATTTTTTTCGATATAAGATTTTTCAATATCATCATATTGAATATTCATAATTTGACCTAAACCTAAATATGCTCCGTAAGCCTTTTTAATATTTCTTTTACTTTTATTTTGAAAAAGCTTAGTGAAAATTTTATAAGTATAAGCTAATTGCAAGCTAAAATCATCGTATTTTTTAATTACTTTGATTTGTGGTTCTATGTGATGTTTATAAGCGATACTTGTTAAAAAATGGATTCCGTCAGCAAATTCTTCTAACATTGCTTGACGGTCAATTGTTTTGTCTTTCTTTCAATATTTAAAAGCTTTAACTTCATTTGCAAATTCACCTAATTCAACTAATAAAGCTATCACGATTTTTGTATTAAAGTGTTGCTCGTTTTTATCACGACTTTCTCTAAATGCTTTGTCAAGATCTATTTGTGCATTGAAAATAAATTCTAAATTCATAAATATGATTATAGAACTAAATAATTAAAATAATCAATTTTACTAAAAAAACTTATATAATATTATTGCAATTGCTCCAGTGGCGAAATGGTAGACGCAGTTGACTCAAAATCAACCGACGCAGGTCATGCTGGTTCAAGTCCAGTCTGGAGTACCATATATTTTTTACCACAAGACGGCACTTATTGGCCGTCTTTTGTTATTGTAATTTAATAAATTTAGAATAAAAAAATACTTAAAACAAGATATTTTTCTATCTTATTTTAAGCAAAAAAATATAAACTTTAAGCACTAAAAAGCTTGATTTTTACTATAAACAAAATTTATTATATATAATATAATCGTAAATAAGGAGACACATGGATAATAGAAAAAATGAATTAAAAAAATTAAAAAACTATGAAATCCATTCAATATGATATTGAATATTAATTTTATTAGTTATATTTGCAGCATGGTCACTTATTATTTATATTAGTGTTGTTTTTAAGAACCGTTATGAAGATACTTTACAGGTTTCAAATGATATTATCGTAAGCATAATTGTCGGGCTAATTTCGGGTTTATTATTAGTTTTGGCTTCTTTTATATTTTTAGATTTATTCAAACGTTATACTATTAAAGACTTTTTTGAATATTATGCTTATTTGAATTCGCTTCATGATAAGTCAAAATTCAGTTTTTTTAAAGACCCACGGGTAATCGAATTTTATAGCATAAAAAAGCCAATCACTAAAAGTAAATTTATTGATGTTATTGCCGGCATTTTAAATTATTCAAAAATGTCAATTGAATATGGTAATTTGATCAATGAAGTTAACTCAGATTTTGCTAAACATGGATTTTTAGATCCTAACTATAAAAAACAAAAACAAGTTGGTATAACTAGAACGATTGTTTTAAATTTAGTAATTCCAATAATTATAATTGCAATATTAGTCGCTTTTGCAATTAAATATTTCGATTTAAATGAATCATTAAGAGAAATCACTCGTTTATTAATTATCTTAGCGGCAACCATTTTTAGTTTGAGCATTTCAATATTTATTTATGAAATTCATATTTTGAGCAAAGTAAAAAATATTGAAACATTTAATAACTTCAATTTGTTATCGTTTAATATTTATGCTTTTAGATATTTGAATTCATCTTCTGTAAAAAGATAAAAGCCTATTACTGGTGGATAAAAAAATTAACATTTGTTGTTAATTTTTTATTTAATAAAAGGTTTTATATTTTTATAACTTTTACGATGTTCTAGGCAAATCCCATGCTGAGCAATGGCTTCAGCATGTTTTTTTGTAAAATAACCTTTATTATTTTCGAAATCATATTGAGGATATTGTTTTGCTAACTCAATCATGTATCTATCACGTGATACTTTGGCCAATATTGAAGCGGCGGCGACATTAAGGCTCTTTTCATCGCCTTTAATCAAATTTATTTGAGTTATATTGATATCAATCTTTTCAAAATCCGTTATAACTAAATCTGGCTTTATGCTCAATGCTTCAATTGCCATTTTCATGCCTAATCTTGATGCTTGTTTCGGATTAAGCGCATCGACTTCATTAGCGGATATTTTTATAATTGAATATGATATTGCGTTGTTAATAATTTCATCAAATAGTTTTTCTCTTGTTTTTTCACTTAATTTTTTAGAATCATTAATTTTTTCATTTTGATAGTCTATAGGCATTATACAAGCCGCAATATATAGTGGACCGGCAGATGGTCCGCGGCCAGCTTCATCACAACCTGCGATAAGCAGATTTTTATAATTTTGTATATTTTTTTCATAATCTAACATGTATAAATTATATTCATTATGTTATTTAAATAAAAAAATAAATAATGTATATATTAAGTAATTAGATGTATAATATTGTGTTATTTATTTAATTTATTAAATATATTTTTTTAAGGTTTAGTTTTTTTTATAAATATTTGCTTAAATATATTAAAATATGTATTGTGAAAACACAGAATATTTTAAAAGAATTTCACAATAGACGCAATGCCAAACGCCCATAGGCGCGTTTTGGTGTTGCGTTTTTCTAAATTATTTTTAATTATTAGAAAGGAATAAATTAATTTATGAAAAAAATTAACAAAGTTCTTCTAGGACTTGCACCTATTGCTTCCGCAATTGCGATCGCACCTATTGCGGCTTCATGTGGTGGTGGAGGAACTGCAAGATTTGACCAAGATTTAGACAATAAAATTGTATTAGCAACAGGTTTTGCTAAAGATGGCCAACAAGCAGTAGCTTTACAAAGCATCGTTGATTACTATAATGAACATGTCAATAAAGACGCTGGTTGAAAAGTTACAGTTAATTATCTTGCAAACGGTTATAACACCGACTCTTTATCTGCAAAATTAAATGCTAAAGATAATCAAACATTTTGAAATGTTTTAATTAACTATCCAGCTGCAGCTTCAATAATTGCTTCATATGATATGAATTTAGCTATTCCAAACGATATGTATGAATCATTTGGATTTGCACCTGCATTCAAAAATGTTAACTCAACTATCGCTGGTGCAAAAAATGGCGAAAAATTAGTTGCTCCTATGTCACGTTCAACAGAAATGATTACTGTTTCAAAAATTTTATTAGGTAAATTATTAGATGAACTACACACATTAGCAGAAGTTCCATTTGGTTCAAATGTTACTTTAATTAATAAATATATTGACTATTCTAAGTCACAAGTAGAAGAAAGAGCTTTCGTGGATTCTGTTTGAACAGAACAATCTAGAGCAGAAATTAATGAAGAATTAAAAGCTAAAATAAAAGAATTGGTTCCTGCTATTGATGACAGCATTTTCAATTCATACGAATCATTAATTAAGATGGCGATAGCAATTAAGAAAATTTACGCTAATAACCCTAATTTATATGTTTTAGGTATGGACTCAGTTCCAAACGCAATTAACACAATGGTCGGCGCCGCAGATGCTGGAAACGCTTCTAAGGGATATGTTACACCTGATGCTGAAAATGCTGCTGATGGTGGATGAGACTACACTACATTTATTGAAAATCCAAAAAGTACTCAACGTGCTGTATTTAAAGCAGCAGCAGATATTATTATCGAAGGTATTAAGAATAAAGCACTATGAATTGGTGGTAATGGTTCTTATGGTTCAGGAAATTTAATTAGCTATAAATTAGCTATGTCGATGGGATCGACTGCGGGATGAGACAAAACTTTCGTTTCTTCTTCAAAAGCAATTAACAATTACTATATCAAAGGAACTTCGGATTCAGTAGATATTGCTGACACAGTTCTTACAACTGACCCAGTTGCAAAAAGTGTTAAAGAAAACGATAAAGCATATGTTGCATTCCAAGTTAAATCGGGTAAATATGTTAACCAAGTTTATAAATCAACTGTTCCTGACTTTAGCAAAGTATCATCTGCAAAACACCAATATAAATTATCTGCCGCTCTTACTTCAGAAGATATGTCTGCATATGCAGGATGATATTTCGTTCCAGCAAAAAGCATTTTTACAGTAAAAAATGGAAAATTGGAAGTTTCTTACAAAAATAACACAAACGCAGACCAAACTCTTGAAATTCCAGCAGGTAAGTTTGTTGAATTACCTAATGTAACCAAGGGAACAACACAAGCTGAAAATTACTTCCTAATTAGCCCTGAATTTGTTGAAGTTAAGCAACAAACTCAAACATCTGTTGTTAATGAAGCTGATGCTGACTGAATTGGTTCGCCATTTAGTAAAGAACAAAACAGCCCACATAAAGCAGTTTTCGTACAAGGTCCATCAATGATTGGTATTCACTCAAATAAACAAGAGGATGAAAAAACATTGAGTTTTATGGATTGATTCTTTAAAGGCACCATTCCAACATTAACAATTACATATAGACCTAAGGGACAACCAGAAAAAGTCTTTACAAAAGAAAATGTTAAACCTATTGATATGTTTAACTATGTTGGAGGTTATGTATCACCAACTAACTCATTCTTCCAAAGCAACCCTGAACAATTTGGTTTAAATACAGCAAATACTTTGGCATTTAATCAATTTAATTTAATTAATAGTCAAAACCACGATGGAGTTTATGTTCCAGCCGAAGACGTTGCTTCTGTTAAATCAAATCCATTGAGAGATTCAATTACTTCTGCAGCACTAGGTCTATTCAGTAAAGCAGCATCAAGCCCAGGCGAAGTTACTTTCGAATCATTTATCACCAATATTTCAAACGGATTTAATATTTAGTATTTTTTAATAAATAATAGATTAATGAAAATTAATAAATTATTCTTAACAATTGGTATTGCAGCAACAACAATTTCGCCCATTGTTGTTGCTTCATCTTGTAATCTTACAATAAAGCGTGAAAAGGCAATAGTAAGGATACAAAACAATAAATATATTAGTTCAAAATATAAAGAAGAACTAATTAAAAAAACAGATTTAGCAAAATCTTATCCAGAAATCAAAAAAAATATTAATGTCTTAAATTCGATCGTACCTTTTAATTATCCAAATTGACCAAAAAGTTATGAATTAGACAAGGTCGGAACTATATTCGATAACATAATTCAAATTTCGGATTCTGACGAAAAAAAATATAATGTTACTTTATGGGAATACTTCCATGCTGTTGAAGCTGAAGTTACTCATTTAGCCGACGGTGATACAATTACAGTACGAGTAATAAAACAACCCGTTAAATTACCTACTGAAGCCCAAGCAGTTGTAGTACCGGAAACAATGTCAATTAGAATTGCAAATATTGACACATTAGAAGAAAACACTAATAATGTAAGTGAAAGGGAAAGCTCATTGGCTAAAATGGATCATGCTTTCGCTGACTCATTAGTGTTGGGACAAAGAGTTAAACTTATATCTTCTAATTGAACGACAAAAAGTTACAATAGATTTGTTGCTAATGTATTTTTTGGCGAAAATTACTCTAAAAATTTTGGTATTGAAATGCTTGCTAATGGTTACACTTTGGCAAGATTAAATACCATAGACTTTAATTCGTTTAAGTATGGCTATCAAAATAAAACTTTATTAGAAAATCCAAACATTTCATCATTTTTAATGCCTTATTTAGCTTATGCAATTAATTCTGCAGCATATGAGAAAAAAGGTTTTTATGGAGCGAACGTCGGTATTAATTCGCCTGCTCAGTTCAGTTTGGAATATGAAGAACACGACAAAAATATGATAGACCACTCAAGTATGATTTTACGCCCAGAATTTTTAATAAAACCAGGATTGGCCACTTATAAAAATAACATTTATAAATTTTTTGAAAAACTAGAAAAAAATAATTAATTACCTTTATTAATCTAAAAAATAAGGAATAACTATGAAAAAAAACAAAACCCAAAAGCAATTAACACAAGAAGATATTCATAGTTTCTCTAAACAACGCTACGAGATGAAAAAAACAATTCCTGCGATTGAAATTAGAAATCTAGTCATAGATTTCGGTGAATCGCTAGCAGTTGACAATGCCTCGTTCGTTATTGAAAAAGGAGAGTTAGTTACACTATTGGGACCATCTGGTTCAGGTAAAACAACAACCCTTAACGCTATTTCAGGATTATTACGTCCTACAAGCGGTAAAATCTTTTTTTCCGGAATAGACGTTACAAAATTTTCTCCGCAACAAAGAGAACTTGGACTTGTTTTCCAAAACTATGCATTGTATCCACATATGACAGTTTATGAAAACATTGCTTTTCCTTTATCAAACGATAAACATTGAAAAGCTGAAACTATTGAAAAAACAAGATCAGCTCAACATGAAATTTTTAAATTAGTTCTAAAACATTTTAATATTACAAAAGATGAATTAAAAAACTTAGAACTTAAATATTACTATTCAATTGATAATCCAAAAGAAACAGATAAATATTTATCTGAATTAAAATCTGAATACAATGATATTATCGATGATGAAGTAAATAGATTAAACTTTTTAGAAACTAAAAAAGTTGCTGAAGCAACTAATTTAACTAAAAAAGTTTTAAAACAATTAAAAGAATTAAAAATTCAATATCAAGCCGATTTATTAGAAGCAAAACAATTTGCTAAAAAATCAATTACTGATGTTCAAGAAAAATATGAAAAATTAAGTCTAAATAGTTCTTTAACTGGTGAACAAAGTGCAAATATGTCTTCTGAAATTAATGCTATTAATGCACAGTTAAAAAATAAAAAGAATGAACTTACAACATCATATAAAAATAAAACATCTGAATTGAAAAAAGAATATGAAAAAATTTATGCTTCAACTAAGGCAAGAAATAAAGAAGACATTAAACAAGCTAAGAAAGCATTAGCAGAAAAAAGAGCTATTCAAGCTCATTCTGAATTAAAATTAAAAATTAAAGAAGTTCAAAAAAGATACAAATTAGTAAGCAAAGAAACTTCAGAAGATTATGCTTCTGCAGTTCAATCTGCTTTTAAAAATATTTTTGAATCGCATAATTTAAAAGATCATAATTTTAATAAAAACTTGAATCTTTTGATTAAGATGTTGCCAAATGATTTACAAGATCAAATCGAAGTATTATCAAAAGATGTTTTAACAATTGACGAGGCTACAGTTAAAGATGTTTTGGAAGTTTCACAAAGAGTTGAAATTACTAAAAACTTAGCTAAAAGACCTACACAATTATCAGGTGGACAACAACAACGGGTAGCAATTGCTCGTGCTATTGTTAAGAAACCAAAAATCTTATTATTAGATGAACCTTTATCTAACCTTGATGCTAAATTACGTATTTCAACTAGAAAGTGAATACGTTCAATTCAACAAGAGTTAGGTATTACTACAGTTTTTGTTACTCACGATCAAGAAGAAGCTATGTCAATTAGCGATAAAATTGTTTGTATGTCAACCGCGCGTGTTCAACAAATCGGTAGTCCTATGGAATTGTATTTAAGACCAAAAAATGAATTTGTTGCAAAGTTTCTTGGTATGCCAGAAATGACTATCTTTGAAACTGACACCAAAGATGGGTATGTAATGTATAATGGCAAAAAAGTTATTAAATTGCCTGAATCATACAATAAACCAAAAGTCGATTTAGGATTTAGAGGGGAATCACTAATCGAAAGTGAAGACGGCATTTTTGCTGGTTCTATTAAAGTTGTTGAATATTTAGGAAAAGAAATTCAAGCACAAATATTCATTCCCGAAATCAATAAAATAGCAAACGTATTTTTAAGTAAAAAGTATCATTACGAAATTGGCGAAATTGTTAAATTAAACATTAAAAATGATGAATTATATCATTTATTTGATGTTGAAACAAAAGAACGTATTTAATTATGAAAACTTATTTTTGAAAAAAATATAGAATTAAAAATCCTGGATTAGCATTAAGTGTTTTAAATAATAAAACTAAGTTTTATAAACCACTTTTAATGATGCTACCATCTATAATTACAATTCTATTGTTTACACTAATTCCATTTTTATTAGTTTTAATTAAATCATTCCAAATGAAGATGGGATTTGCCCAAGGTGTTTATACCGTTGGTTTTGGTAACTATACTAGAATTTTTACTTCATCAGTATTTGGAGTAGCTTTAAGAAACTCATTAGTTTATGCTATTTTATCTATTCCAATTAGTTTAGGAATATCATTGTTAATTTCTTCAGCAATAGTGCAGTTAGTTAAAAAATGATCAAGAGGATTTTGACAAACAGTTTTCTTCTTACCTTATGTAACATCTGCTATTGCTGTATCTATGGCGTTTAGTGTTATGTTCGATCAAACAGACGGTTTGATCAATAAATTCCTTTTGAATTGAAAAATAATTGATACACCAATTCAATTCTTGAGTAATACAACACCAGGAAACTGAAACGCTTTTTGAATTATTTTAATTAGAGGTGTTTGAGGAAGTTTAGCCTTTCAAATCTTAATTTTAACCACCGCAATGCTATCGGTTAATCAAGATTTATATAAAGCAGCTTCTATTGACGGTGCGTCAACAAACAAACAATTCTATAGAATAACACTACCATCAATAACTAAGACAATTTCGTTCTTATTTACCATGGGATTAATTGGTGGTATTAAAACATTCCCATTAGCATTGTTTAATAATAGTGCTTCATCTGCAATGCAAAATCAAGGTGCTACCCTTATTCTATATATCTTTAACTATACTAGTCAAGGAAGATTTGATATTGCTGCTGCAGCGTCAGTCATCTTATTTGTAATCGGTCTAATCTTCTCTAAATCAGTAAGAAAGATCGCGTCATTAATATATATTGCTAGTGTTAAAACAGGAGAAAAAAATGTTATTAACAAAATTGAAAACAAGACATTGAAGAGAAAACCGGTATTTAAAATCTAAACAAGAATTAATGTCTAAACCATACAGCACCACAAGCGCTTGAGCAGCCGTTGGTAGCTGGGCCTTTAAAATAATTATTTTAGGATTCTTTGGTTTATTAATTTTATTCCCATTTTACTTCATGATTACACAATCATTAACTAGCATTCAATGACAAATAAAAAATGAGGTTTTACTATTTCCTAAATCATTCGAAGGGGGAAAAGTATTCAACTGACACAACTTTACTGAGGCTTTTGATGAAGGATATGCCCAAGCTATAATTTATACTGTTTCGCTTACAGTAGTATCTATTTTAGTTAGAATGTTCTTCTCAATCACCCTTGGATATGCTTTCGCATTAAATAACTGGAAAGGTAAAAGCGCATTTTTTGGATTTTTCATTTCGCTAATGATTATTCCAGAAATTGGACTTTTAACCGGACAATATACAATTGTAACCGCTCTAGGATGACAAACCCAAAACTGATTATTCATTACGATGGTTGTGCCATTTGCTGCTTCAATCTTCTTCGCATGAATGTATAGAAATGCTTTCGAAGCAATTCCAAACTCAGTTAAGGAATCTTCTATGTTAGACGGGGCAAACGGATTTGTATATTTCTTTAAGGTTGCAATGCCAATGGTTAAATCAACTACATGAACTGTAGCCGTTCTTACCGCATTTGCATCTTGAAACTCATATGTATGACCTTCTTTACTATTTAATGGAGTTAATACATTATGAAAACCTATTAACCTATGAGTATTCGAAACCGGTAAATCAAAAAATGCCGAGCTTCAAATGGTTTATAGATCAATTCGTATGGCCGGAACTATTCTAGCCATCTTACCTATGCTAATTATTTACTTCATACTAAGAAAAAGAATTATGAATGCCATTGCAAGAAATGGTAACGCAACCAAAGGATAGGATATGAATAACGATAATAAATTATTTATTCAATTGACTAAGTCAAAGAGAAAAAGTAAAGTTAAAAGAATTTTCTCTATTATTGGTATTATTCTTAGTACAGTAGTTGCATTAGCGATTGTTGCTGTAGCAATTTATGGTTTAATAGAAGGACCAATTGCTTTAGCTTCTAAAGGTATATAAAATTAATATTCTGTGTTTATTTATTTAATCAAATAAATTTAGGGTCCAAGTTATATGCTTGGGCCTTTTTGTTATTCTTTTAAAAGTAAATTGTATAATAATTTTATGTTAAGAAAATTATTTTCGTCATTGGCAGTTTTTGCATTTACAACCTTGCCAGTTGTAGCGATTTCTTGTCAAAGAAAAGTTTCGGCAGATGAGGTTATTTTTAAAATACGACAATTTCCAGACCGGGATATCAAGGTTTTTGAGACAATTGTTAAAAAATATAATGCGCAAAACCCGAATAAAAAAGTTAAATTAGTTTATGCAAAGAGCAGAGAAAATATTTTTCAAAATATTGCATTACAATTAGAGGCTAATGATGAAACAATTCCAAATTTAGTCTTATATTATCCAAGTTTAGCAAATCTTATCGCTAAATACGATCGCTCGCTTGATTTTTATGAAGAAACTAAAGAGGCTAATTTATATCCTAAAGTATTGCTTTCTAACAAACAACTTGGAATTCCAAAAACTAATAATTCTATTTATAATTTACCGATTGGCTTAAGTAACGATATTTTGATTATTAATAATTTATATTTAGGTTTTTATTTATTTAAATTAGAAGCCGCAATTAAAAAAAATAATTTACAAATAAATATTTTTGAAAATAAAGAAAAACACCAAATTTTTGATAATGCTATTAATGTTTATTTAAATCAACAAGAAGAAATTAAGCAAAAAATGGAATCAATGTGAAATGAAAAATACGAAATTAATATAGATTATGTCAAAACAAATAAGTTTATTTTTAAAGATAGCATTTTTAAATATAATGACGAACTATTAAATTT
>NZ_VHHP01000019.1 GCF_006491995.1 Metamycoplasma neophronis | reverse complement strand
GGGCGACGTCATCGCCGACCCGCCACATCGTGGCGTCGTGCGCGGCCGGCACGACCGCTCCCGGTGTTTCGACGTAATGCGCTGCCGCCGTTTCCTGCGTCAAGTCCGAGTCGGCAAACAACGACTCCTGGCGAATGTCGCTCAAACCCGAAAACCCAACACCCAGAAGACGAATTGGCCCGATTTGCAGTGGATCCGGCAGCAGCCGGCGGGCCACCGTAAACAGCGCGCCGGCGTCGGTCGTCGGGTAGGGCATCGTCGCCGAGCGGGTTAGCGTGCTCATGTCGGATTTCTTTAGCTTCACCGTGATGGTGCGGGCGCCGCGGCCGTCGCGCAGCAGGCGTTGGTGCGCGTGCTCAGCGATGGAGTCGATCGCCTCGTGCAATTGCTCCATGGTGGTCAGATCGACGGCGAACGTGGACTCGGCGCTGATTTGCTTGGCTTCGGCGCGCTCCACCACTGGGCGGTCGTCGATGCCACGGGCCAGCCGGTGCAGCGCGGGCCCAATCGTCGCGCCTAGGATGTTGGCCGCCTCGGCATCGCTCAGCGCGGCCAGCTGCCCGATCGTCTCGATGCCGAGCCGATGCAGCTTTTCCTCGGCGACCGGGCCGATGCCCCACAGCCGTCGTACCGGCAATCCGCTGAGAAGCGCTTGCTCTTCAGCGTGCCGGACTACCCGAATGCCGTCGGGTTTGGCCAGACCAGAAGCAATCTTGGCGATCTGCTTGC
>NZ_VHHP01000018.1 GCF_006491995.1 Metamycoplasma neophronis | reverse complement strand
GTGGCAGGACTTTCGCCACCGCCGGACGCCGGGGCGCAGCGGGAGCCTCGGCGGTCGGTGGATTGGCGAGGGGGGTCTGAACACACAAAGCCTCCCCACCCGCCCCAAAAGCGACGACTTCGGTCGGCGCCCCAAACACTTTTGGAGGGGACTCGCTGGACACAAAATTTTCCAAGCCACTTAGCGCGGTACACCGGTGACACGGGAGGACATCTAGTGGATCTTTGGTGTACCGATGGCGGGTGCACCTCCTCAGGTCTCCGGTTTCGGGCCCGTTCTCGCGGTCTCGGACCGCCCAGCACCCGAGAATCGAGTGGACCCGAAAGCAGTCAAAGCAGGCTGGCGGCTTTGACTCGGTAGCGTGTTCCGCCGAACACACAGCCCCGTTGAGAAAGGTCGACCACACGTAGTCGACACCACAAATGGGGCGTTCCAGCCGATAGGTGGGGGTACACGAGTGTTCCCAGGCGTTGACGAGGGGCAAAATATCTTCCAATTCTCCGGCGGACAGTTCGGTCTCTGAGTCTGATTCGTCGTCCTCGGGCCAGATGCCGTCACTGGGAGTGTCGGGGCATCGCTGGAAGTGGATGGGGCTACGGTCGACGCGACCCCCGAGAGAACTGGCGTCCCCGTCACTACCGGCCTCCTTAGGAACATCAGTCCCCACAGGAAAAGTAAACCCCATATTGATGGCATCGACCAATGGGGGGTGGTCGCGACAACCTGCCAACCAGGCCCGCACGTCACTGGCGGTGAGCAACCCGTATTCCGCGGGTAGTTTGACATTAAAGTCTAACCTCACCATGCGATCTTTCAGAGCTGGCCGATGTATCAGTGTACTGGTGTTACCATCACGGACAATGGTCATGTCTCCATTACTGGTGACGAGCACGGGCGTAGGTCGCAAAGCTGTACTGCCTTTGCATTTCTGATCGACCCGGACGGGCATGCCCCCCAAGATGGCCTTACAGGCCTCCACGATTTTACAGCTGATTCGCCCCTCATCCCACAAGATTAGACACTTATCAGCCGCATCATTAAAGGGAAAATTTTCATTTGTCCAATTTACCATACCATACACCGGCACACACTGACAGATCGCATTGGCCAAGTTAGTCTTACCAGTACTGGGGGGACCATAAAACCACAATGTATTCCTTTTGCCCGTCATCCCATCCGCCCAAGCCAGGACATACTGTCCAACCACCCGTGGGTCATAGTGTTGAAGTCTCAACAACTGTACGACCCGATTTTCCTCCCACGCCGGGGTGGCTACCACGGCTGGTGGGCCTCTGGTGAGAAAATGGCTGTTCGACATGGTATCGAGGATTATGTTACGGGCCATCATCAGCGCGGCCGCTACCTGCTGACGGCCGTGCATAGAGGCATACTGGCGTACATACCCGTTAAGGTCAGTCGCTCTCCACTTTTGTTCGGTCAGAATGCCTTCCTGGGCAAGCCAGTTGCATAAAGTCACAAATTCGTCAGAAGCCCGCGTCCGCTTGGCCGGCGGAGGTTGGACCGGGACTAGCGCCTGGTCTGTCCCACCGTCGTTCAACCGCTCAGCGGCTGCCAGAGAGCGGCGCCGGGTCTCGCTGAGAACTATGGGTTTAAATTTGTCAATAGTCGTCCAAGCCCACCACACACCGTCTAGCGGGACCTTTTTCAACAAATAAGTGCGGATGAACTCCTCGTCACACCTAAGTACTTTCCCGTGCCGGTCACGCGGCACGCTGTAATAGTACTTGGTCTCCTCGCCTGCCCCGCATTCCGCAAACATGCTGTGGAGCTTCGCGGTCAACTTCTTAAGAGTTGCCGTCCAGCCGCGCGCCCCCATGTAGGGCGCGTCCAGCACAATGTGGAGGTGGGGGCCACCCACTCCCGGCTCCAATTGCATGAAATGCATGGGCGGCGGACAGCCGTAAAACAGGCCAGCGAGTTGTTCTTCCCACAAATTCCAGATCAACATGCCCGCTTGCACATACTGATAGACCTGGCCCGTCAATTGGGGCCAGTCCAGTCCGTCCGTACACACATGCACATCATTCATCATCACACGGCCCATTCGAGACAGACAGATGCCGTCGGCCTTCAGCCTAATCACCCCCCGCCACATCTCACCAGTGGCCACCACCACACCAGCCATGGTACTCACCACTCGACGGTCAGGTCGCAAGTGAGGAGAACCAGGAAGTGCAGCTACTCTTATAGGGCACTCAACCAATCAGAAGCCGCCCCACCCATGGGTGCGCCCAATCAGACCGTGGGTGGAGTGTCCGGGGGGCGGAGTTGGAGAGGGGCCCAAAAGCTACTATGTCACCTGATCGCGGATGGCGCCGCTCCAAGGGCGGGACTTACAAGCGCGGGAAATTCGAAAAGCGCGCCGGCGGGAAATTTGAAAAAAGCGCGGGAATTT
>NZ_VHHP01000017.1 GCF_006491995.1 Metamycoplasma neophronis | reverse complement strand
GTGTCAGGCGGCGGCTGAGTTTTTAAGTGGCGAATGCGAGAATTACTAATCCAGGCCGGGGTGGGAGTTGCTTGCTTGTGTGCTTACTGGGCTTGGCGCTACTGGGCGGGATGTGGGCATGTACATCGGGTCGGCAGGGTCGGCGCCGGTCGCGCCGTGCCACAAAACATGTGGTGGATCCGGGGGGTTTGGTTGATACTTTATTGCATGGGCCCCGCAACTTACATGATGTACAACATGTAATGGAACTGCTTGCTTCTGTCGCCGCTGGCGATGAGCTGTCATTGGATTTATTGGAACATTTAGAAATCAGTGGTATTCCTCATAATAAAATAGAAGCTTGGTTGCAAAAAGACCCTGACCACGTTATAGCCTTAGTTAATGAGTGGGTGGGTATCCGCAAAAAAAAACACCCAGAACAACATATCAGTGCTCCCAGCATTGTCGAGGAATCCCCGTCCCTGTCACCCGCAGAAGGCGACCCCCCGCCGCCAGCCGAGGACGATGAACCTGACAACTTGGACCCACTTGCTCCTGAATCAAACGGAAACAACTCTGTGGAACAGCCTAGTGTGGGGGGTCACGCACCTGATCGAGGGGGTCTCCACCTACCCGGTGATCGGTACCTTGGCCCTTTTAACCCTTTGGAAAATGGTCCCCCGAGGGACGTGGTGGACGCCTATGCGCGGATCCACGACTATCGGTATGACCAATTACAAAAATTAGGCTATAACCCCTACCTCGTTTTCAACATCGGGGACCAGGAACTAATCGATAACTTAAAGTCCCAACCTGGTGTGCGGGCATCACTTGCCCGCCAAGTCTTTGAAATAAAACGTGACATTACGCCACATTTACATTTACAGAACCCCCTCCCCGAGGTGCCAAGTTGGGCAGCTGGACAAGCCGCGGTGCGGGCCATGGCCGCTGCCACTGAAGAATCCGGTGCCGGTGGGGGCGCCCTCCCCGGACCCGCGGTGTGGAGTCAAGGCGCCACCTTCGGGGAGGAGACCGTGACCTGTTTCATGACCCGCAGGTGCTACTTACCCTTCAATGAAGATCCTGTATATAAACCCATAACCATTCAGGGAAAACATATGCTACGGGTACATGATGGGAATCTTTGGAATTCCGAGAGAAACTTGGAACTAGACCATCCTGTGTTAGGATACCAGACCCCCTGGCATTACCCCGATTTAAATTCGTTAAATTTATATTTTTCCCCATTAGAATTTCAACACCTTTTGGAACAATATTCCGAGATAGCTCCAAAGTCGTGGGAGGTCATCGTTAGTGACATCGTAGTTAAGGACGTAGCCACTCAGAATCAAACCACTCACGTTACCGACTCCCCGACGGGCGGCTTAGCCATCTTCGCAGATAGCAGTTATCGATTTCCCTATGTGTTGGGAACCGGTCAGAACACATTACCTTCTGACATCCCCACAGAGGTTTACTTACTACCACAGTATGCATACCTAACCACAGGCAGCATACAGAATCGTCATTCGGGCCGGGCCACCGACCAGGTGACCGTACCCAATGAGGAGACAGACTTTTATGTCTTGGAACACAGTACTTTTGGAATTTATAAAACAGGAGATTTCTTTACGCACTCTTACACCTTTCCGACCCTGACCCCAAAACACCTAACGGGGTCCTCCCAACATTTCTTCTTGATGGAAAACCCCCTTTATGGGTGCCGGTATGACATATTAGAAGAAGCCGGTACTCGGGCCCGCTGGCGCCACATAAATAAAGATGAATATGGCATCAAGCCCCAAAACTTTCTGCCAGGGCCCATGACGGGCACCCATCTTGCCACCCAAGGCGAGAATGCCGGCAAGACAGAGTTACAGCGGGTTTTAACAGGGACGGCGGTTGGGCGGACACCGGCTACCCGGTGGTCGTTCCGCCCGGGGCCAGTCTCCCAGCCGTATGCTCATGCCCCGGCGGATGACCCGACGAAAGATGTCCCTGACATCAATGTGGATGCCATTGCCCATGGCTACCATGAACCCATAGGACAAGACTCCGATGGTGTCCTGTTACAACAAGGGCGCCTGCCAAATGACCGGGAACAGGCCAAACAATTGTCGGGCATTGACACACAGTACTACCCAGTGACTTCGCTGGGTCAAAGTTTTGCCAACACACGAGGAAGTGGCTCGGGGCGTCCCCTGTTGCCCGGGTCGGTGTGGAATGAACGGAGTCTACATTATGAAACCCAGATCTGGGCCAAAATCCCCATTTGTGACCGGAGCTTCATGGCAGACTCTCCCATGCTGGGCGGCTGGGGGTGTGTCAGCCCGCCCCCGATGCTCTTCTTTAAAATGATCCCCACGCCAGCCCCCCTAGGGACGAATGTACAACATGACGCAGAGTCTAAGGAAGGGGGGGCACTACATCAATATGCAGTCTTCAATCTCACAGTGAAGATGGTCTGGCATGTGAAGAAGCGCGGCCCTGGCAGCCGGTGGAATCCCCAACCGGCCGTCTATCCCCCGACTGGGAGGGGTACTCATCCCTACCTACTGTATAATAATCTGCACCTTGAAGGGGCAGACTCATCCGTCTATGGCCACAAGGGCTATGAACGCAGTGACCAGTTATGGACGGCGAAGGCCCGTGTACACCACTTGTAAGCAATAAAATATTCTACCACCAGATGGCACTGTGTCGCGTGGTTTTTGGAGAGGGGCCCAAAAGCTACTATGTCACCTGATCGCGGATGGCGCCGCTCCAAGGGCGGGACTTACAAGCGCGGGAAATTCGAAAAGCGCGCCGGCGGGAAATTTGAAAAAAGCGCGGGAATTTCAAAAAAAGCGCGGGAAAGTCCGTTAAAGATGGCGCCACCGGAAGCGGAAATACGTCACAGTGACGTCAAGGGGTCACGGCCACGTCACTTCCGGAATTAGGGTTGGCAGGCCGCCAAGGAGTGAGGGTTAACA
>NZ_VHHP01000016.1 GCF_006491995.1 Metamycoplasma neophronis | reverse complement strand
TAAAACGACCTAGCTGTGGCCTGGTCGTTTTTTATTTTATTTAAAAAATAGTTAAATAAAATTACTATTGATACTAAAATCTAAAATTAAAGTTGAAGATAAAAAAATTATTAAAGTTATATTTACTTTAATAAAAGTTAATTTTTGCATATTAAAATAGAGTAATTTAAAGACTATTAAAAAATATGAAAAATTGCTAAAAATTATGCTTGTAGTTTTTGATATTTTATTTAATAGAGTTAAATATTTTTGCGTTTTTTAAATTTAATTTTTATTATTGATTAAGTTTGATCTTTCATTTTTTTATTTAGTTTAGTTTTTTATAAAAAAATATTGCTGGTTTTAATTTAGGAGCAGTGCTAATATCCGTTATTAATCAAATCATTAAATTATTTATCAACTACAAGAATTAGTGTTATTTTACATTTTAATTAGTAGTAAATGTTATTTTAGTAACTCAATAATGCAATAGGTTTTACTTAACGTGTAGTATAATATGTTCATATATAAAAAATATAAGGAAAAAAATAAATGGGAAATAAGAACAAAAATAAATTAAGTAAGAAACTTACGATTTTTGGAGTTTCTGCATTTTTAGCAGTTTCACCTGCTATTATGATTTCGTGTCAAAAAGAAAATCAAGACTATAAAGAAAATAGTCTAGACTATAAGACTCAAGCACTGAATTCATCATTAAATTTCACTAATTCAAATAGATTTTACAGTGATGAAGTGGAAAAACATATAAAATCTCAGCCAAGTGAGTTTTATGAATATGAATTTGCAAAAAATGAATATGAAAAACTGTTAAACAAAATAAACCAAAGTAATAAAGTTTTGAAAAAAGAATATGAAACATTTTCGAAAGCGATTGATAAATACCGCAAAGAAATTTTTAATGCTTATTATAAATGCAAAACTTTAGAAATTAAAAATAATTCTGAAGAAGATAAGTATAAAAAAGCTCAGAAAGATATTTTGCATGCAATTAAGACTGAAGTTGAATTCTTATTAAAGTCTAAAGCTTCGGAGTATCAAAAATATATTAAAACTGAATATGATAGGTATTTAGAATTTTTAAATGAAAGTAAAAAAAATATTAAAAACGGTATAACATTACCTTCTGATTATGAAAAAACTATTAACAACTTAAAATCTTCTTTAAAAATTTTAGATCAAAAACTTCAAGAAATTAAAACCTCTTTAAACGAAAGCCAATTAAACCAAATTGAAAAATTAATTGATTATATGTCAAATGATTATTCAAAAAAATATGTTGATGAATGAAGGCTATCATTTTTATTTTCTTCATGCCTTGATGAAGCCAACAAATTAAAAGAAAAACTGATGAAAAATGGCTCAATGAATCAAAATTTTTTCGAAATGAGTAAAAATGAAATCGAAAAAAATTATTTAGACATTGAAAACATTTTACTTAAACAAAAATATGACGAATATATCCAGCATCTTAGTTACACTCCAGTTAAATTAATAGAAAATAAGTTAGATTTTATAAAAAAGAATATAACCAATTTAAATTTATTTTATTCACCTACATTGAAAAAAGTAATCTTAACTAATACAAATAAACCTAGTGAAGAAGATTTAAATAACGAAGATTTAGCAATATTGGAATTAACTAATAATGATATTCCAAGATTTTCAAACTTAATTAGTCCTGACTCTTTATTGGCAGACGGGCATCTAAATAATGAATTAAAAACAATTATACAAAATGATAAATTAATCATTATTTTTCGTATAGGTTTTTTCAATCCTAAATTAAAAAGAAAAATCGTCGGTGGTAAAACATACTATTATGAAATATTTCTAACTGATGAAAGTAAGCTAAGAAATGAAGCAATAAGAAGGATTAAATACAGAAAAGGAAAAGTAGACGGTTTAGAATGAAAACTTAATAGTTGAGATGCCCAAAAATATGCTCGTGAAAACTATATAGACTTTCGAAATTCATATTATGTTCTAAGGAATAAAATTTTAAAAGATGAGGCGATTGATTTTGAGGGCGAATTAAATGCATTAAAAATTAAATTTACTGAAATAAATGAAGCTATTAAAGTTGCAAAAGCCGCCGAAGAAAAGGCTTCCCAAAAAGCAAAAAGAATTCAAGATAGAAAAGAAAAGCTAAATACCTTATTAGCTAAAGTCAATGAAGCTGAAGCTAAACAATATGCAAACGAAAAATACAGTGATTTCAAAAGCGCATATGATAATTTATTAAGCCAAGTTGAAGCTGATTCAGCTAATCAATTCGATGAAGAATTCAGTACTTTAGAAACTAAAGTTAGTGAATTAAATGAAGCTATCCAAGTTGCAAAAGCCGCCGAAGAAAAGGCTTCCCAAAAAGCAAAAAGAATTCAAGATAAAAAAGACAAACTAAATACCTTATTAGCCAAAGTTAATGAAGCTGAAGCTAAACAATATGCAAATGAAAAATATAGCGATTTCAAAAGCGCATATGATAATTTATTAAGCCAAGTTGAAGCTGATTCAGCTAATCAATTTGAGGAAGAATTCAGTACTTTAGAAACTAAAGTCAGTGAATTAAATGAAGCAATCAAAACTGCAAAAGACACTGAAGCTGCTCAAAAAGCAAAAAGAATTCAAGATAGAAAAGAAAAACTAAATACCTTATTAGCAAAAGTCAATGAAGCTGAAGCTAAACAATATGCAAACGAAAAATACAGTGATTTCAAAATTGCATACGATAATTTATTAAGCCAAGTTGAAGCTGATTCAGCTAATGAATTCGATCAAGAATTCAGTACTTTAGAAACCAAAGTCAGTGAATTAAATGAAGCAATCAAAACTGCAAAAGACACTGAAGCTGCTCAAAAGGCAAAAAGAATTCAAGATAGAAAAGAAAAACTAAATACCTTATTAGCTAAAGTCAATGAAGCTGAAGCTAAACAATATGCAAACGAAAAATACAGTGATTTCAAAATTGCATACGATAATTTATTAAGCCAAGTTGAAGCTGATTCAGCTAATGAATTCGATCAAGAATTCAGTACTTTAGAAACCAAAGTCAGTGAATTAAATGAAGCAATCAAAACTGCAAAAGACACTGAAGC
>NZ_VHHP01000015.1 GCF_006491995.1 Metamycoplasma neophronis | reverse complement strand
CTATTAAACCTATCAATTTATTAGTACTGGTCAGCTGAATGCATTGCTGCACTTACACCTCCAGCCTATCAACCTCATAGTCTATAAGGAATTTAAAAGGGAATACTCATCTTTGAGGGGGCTTCCCGCTTAGATGCTTTCAGCGGTTATCCCTGCCGCACTTGGCTACCCAGCTATGCTTCTGGCGAAACAACTGGCACACCATCGGTGCGTCCACTCCGGTCCTCTCGTACTAAGAGTAGCTCTCATCAATATTCCAACGCCCACATCAGATAGGAACCAAACTGTCTCACGACGTTTTGAACCCAGCTCGCGTACCGCTTTAATGGGCGAACAGCCCAACCCTTGGAACCGACTCCAGCTCCAGGATGCGATGAGCCGACATCGAGGTGCCAAACCTTCCCGTCGATGTGATCTCTTGGGAAAGATAAGCCTGTTATCCCCGGGGTAGCTTTTATCCGTTGAGCGACGGCCTTTCCACGAAGAACCGCCGGATCACTAAGTCCTGCTTTCGCACCTGCTCGACTTGTAGGTCTCGCAGTCAATCACACTTCTACCTTTATGCTCTAAGATACGGTTTCTGACCGTATTGAGTGTAACTTTGAACGCCTCCGTTACCCTTTAGGAGGCGACCGCCCCAGTCAAACTACCCACCACACACTGTCCTCTGCCCGGATGACGGGCACAAGTTAGAAGTTCAACGTAACAAGGGTGGTATTTCAACGGCGACTCCACTTAGACTAGCGTCTAAGTATCACAGTCTCCCACCTATCCTACACATGTTAAATCAAACTCCAATATGAAGTTATAGTAAAGCTCCACGGGGTCTTTTCGTCTAGATGCGGGTCTCCGGCGTCTTCGCCGGAACCATAATTTCACCGAGTCTATTGTCGAGACAGTTAAGAGATAATTACTCCTTTCGTGCAGGTCAGTATTTAGCCGACAAGGAATTTCGCTACCTTAGGACCGTTATAGTTACGGCCGCCGTTCACCCGGGCTTCACATCAATGCTTCGCATAAGCTAACACCTTTGCTTAACCTTCGGGCACTGGGCAGGAGTCACCCCATATACATCGTCTTACGACTTAGCATAGAGCTGTGTTTTTGATAAACAGTTCCCCCTTACTATTCACTGCGGCCCACTTTTTAGGGTGGGCATCCCTTCTTGCGAACTTACGGGATGAATTTGCAGAGTTCCTTGACAATAGTTTTCTCGCTCGCCTTAGAATACTCATCTTGGGGACGTGTGTCCGTTCTCGGTACGGGTTTCAGTGAACTTAAGTTAGAAGCTTTTTTAAGAGGCATGGAATCATCCAATTCGCTACTCTGTCGCCATTTCGCTATGCATCATAACTCCCGGTTACGCCGTGTGGATTTGCCTGCACGACCCAGTCATTATTTACCCCACAATCCAATAAGTGGTAGTACTATCCTTCCCCGTCACTCCATCACATTCATAGAAAGTACAGGAATATTAACCTGTTGTCCATCGGCTACGCCTTTCGGCCTCGTCTTAGGACCCGACTAACCCTGGGTGGACGAACCTTGCCCAGGAAACCTTCCCCAATAGGCGTCAGAGATTCTCACTCTGAATCGTTACTCATACCGGCATTCTCACTTGTAAGCGCTCCACCAGTCCTCACGGTCTGGCTTCAACGCCCTTACAACGCTCTCCTAACGCATTTTCATGCCCGTAGCTTCGGTATTGTGTTTTACTCCCGTTGAATTATCGGCACAGAGTCTCTCGACTAGTGAGCTATTACGCACTCTTTAAACGGTGGCTGCTTCTAAGCCAACATCCTAGCTGTTTAAGAAACTCCACAACCTTTCTGACTTAACACAATTTTGGGACCTTAGCTGACGATCTGGGTTGTTCCCCTCGCGTGCATCGACGTTATCACCGATGTACCGACTGCATAGTAATTCATGATAGTATTCGGAGTTTGATTATAGTCAGTACGGCTAGGCGCCGCCATTCCATATTCAGTGCTCTACCCCCATCACTTAACACTACACGCTAGCCCTAAAGCTATTTCGGAGAGAACCAGCTATCTCCAAGTTCGATTGGAATTTCACCCCTACCCACAAGTCATCCGGGCACTTTTTAGCGTACTACGGTTCGGTCCTCCACTTAGTGTTACCTAAGTTTCAACCTGCTCATGGGTAGATCACCTGGTTTCGGGTCTATATCAACATACTAAAGCGCCCTATTCAGACTCGATTTCTCTACGGCTTCGCTTTAATCCACTTAACCTCGCATGCTGACATAACTCGCCGGTCCATTCTGCAAGATGTACGCCATCACCCATTAACGGGCTCTGACTAACTGTAAGTAATTGGTTTCAGAATCTATTTCACTCCCCTCCCGGGGTTCTTTTCACCTTTCCCTCACGGTACTAGTTCACTATCGGTGTCTGGTTAGTATTTAGCCTTACCGGGTGGTCCCGGCGGATTCAGACAGGGTTTCACGTGCCCCGCCCTACTCAGGATGCTACTTGAAGATTTGCGCATTTCGCTTACGGGAATTTCACCCTCTATGTTTAAGCGTTCCAACTTATTCTGCTATACGCAAATTTTTTGACTTCATGTAAGTAGTCCTACAACCCCAACAACATGTGTTGGTTTAGGCTGTTCCCCGTTCGCTCGCCACTACTTAGGGAATCATTCTTTATTTTCTCTTCCTGCTGCTACTGAGATGTTTCAATTCACAGCGTGTCTCTTCATTCGACTATGTATTCATCGATATGATAATTGAGGATTAGCTCAATTAGGTTTCCCCATTCGGAAATCCCCGGATCGCAGCTTATTTCCAGCTAACCGAGGCTTATCGCAGGTAATCACGTCCTTCATCGACTTCCAGACCCAAGGCATCCACCAAAAACTCTTATCTTGTTTAAT
>NZ_VHHP01000014.1 GCF_006491995.1 Metamycoplasma neophronis | reverse complement strand
ACCCAATATAAAAGCTTTATTTGCAGTTAGTACAGGTATGTTCCCTTTTTCCGATATATCCCCACTTATCATGTAAGCTTCGGGTCTTTCATACTTAAGAATTTCTTTCAATTTACACTGTTCCCAATCTTCAGTAAATCCTTTGAATCTTATAGAGGGTTTATTGCAATTTTCTTTGCTCATTAAAAACCTCCTAATAATTTTTTGAATTCTTCAAGACCTTTTTTGTCGTTTTCATCAGCTTCTAATTCGTCAAGTAATGTTAATAAGGTTTGTTCTGTTTTCTTGATTTCTTCTTCTATAGAACCTAGAGTTGTTTCATATTTTTCTTTTAACTTGTTCAATGAATCTGCAAAATCTTCAAGTACAGTTTCAGGTAATTTACTTAATGAATTTAAAAGAGGGTTAATTCATTTTTTAGTTAAGAAAATTTTTATATCTTCATCACTTAAATTTTCAATAACCACTTTAATTTTTTCTTGTATATCGTTTAAAAGCTCTTTATTTTCTTTTTCAATGGTTTTATTTTTGGTTAATAAATTTGAAACTTCAATAATTTTTGATTCAAGGCTATCTTCAGAAAGTTCTTTAATTTTTTTGAATTCTTTTGCAAGTTTTTCAACTGTTTTTTTATTGAATTCATCTTCTTTTTCGGCGATTAAATCAGGGTAACTTTCTTTATCCTCTTCACTCAATTCAGATAATATTTCGTTGATTCTGTTTTTGTTATTTTCTATTGACTCTATATTAGAATCTATTTCTTCTTGCTTATCGCTAAATCTTTCTTTTGCAACTATGTCGAATGGGATAAGATAACCCGATCATCCTTCTCGAACTTCATATGCCTTATTGTTTTTACTTTTTGTAGCCATTACAGGTTTAACAATTCTGGCTGAACTTAATCCTTCTGTTTGTATAACTTCTAAGTCATTTGATATTGTTGTTCAATTATTATCAAGAATTTGGTAGGCTTTGTAAAAGTCAACTAAAGCTTCGTCGCGGATTAAATCTTTTAGCTTTAATGCTATCTTGTCTTCTAAATGATTTATGTTTGCTTCTAAAACATTGTTTATTAAGTTTTCTTCTAAGAAATTATTTAGCTTAGCAATTTTGGTTGCAAAATCTTTTTTGTGTTTTTGAACATCGGTATTTTTTTCAATTGAACTTTCAATTTCTTCATTTTTAAAATTTAAATAAGATTCATTTGCTTTTTCAAATAAATCTGCTTTTAAATTTGGAAATGTCTTTCAAAATTGAGAAAATTTTTCTACTTCTGAATTTGGAACTCCGCCAAACATTGTTGCGTATATATCTCAATTTTCGGTATCATCATTTGAATCAACGTATCTAGGAATATTCAAGTTATATTCATTTTTTCTTATTTCGTCTCTAGAAACTTTTCTTGAATATTTTTCAATATCTGCTCTTGTTATATATGTATCAACAATTTTTTTAATATCAGAAGTTTGTAAGCGGTTATTTTTACCGTCTTTTATAAAATTCTTAGATGCATCAATAATCAATACATCGGTGTTTTCTCTTTTTTGTTTTAAAACCATGATTATTGTAGGGATACTAGTTCCAAAGAAAATATTTGCAGGAAGACCAATAATAGCATCAATATTATTATTTTCAATCAAATTCTTTCTAATCTTTTCTTCTTCATTTCCTCTAAATAAGACACCGTGTGGTAATACAATGGTTAAAATTCCGTTTGGTTTTAAATGGTAAAGGTCATGTAATAAGAAGGCATAGTCTGCTTTACTTTTTGGAGCAACTCCGTATCTTGCAAATCTCGGGTCTAACTCTTTGTTTTCGGGATCTCAAGGTTGAGAATATGGTGGGTTCGAAACTACAGCATCTACATAAATGGTTTCATATGTTTTTTCTCTATCATTTTCATCAAAATAAGGTCAATCATCTTTTAATGTATCGCCGTTTCTTGTTTCTATATTATCTGGCAAAATACCACGCATAACAAGGTTCATACGTGTTAAGTTATATGTATTGTCTTTAAGTTCTTGAGCATAATATTTTATCGCGTCTTTATTACTAATGTATTTTGAAATACTTTTACCGATATTTATCAATAAAGAACCCGAACCTGAAGTTGGGTCATAAATTTTTATTGTGTCATTATCTTTCAAGTGATGCGAAACAATTTCAGACATTAAGACCGAAACCTCATGCGGTGTATAGAATTCACCGGCTTTTTTACCCGCATTAGCCGCAAACATTGATATTAAGTATTCATATATGAAACCTAAAACATCATAGTCTTGCTTATTGTCCATTGGTATGTCTTTAATTAACTCAATTAATGATTTTATTGCAGAAGTTTGTGAATTTGAGTTATCTCCCAATTTAGAAAGTCCAGTTTCAAGGGTCATGAATATTTTTTTAAAAACTCTTGTGTGTGTTTTTGAAATTCTTCTATTAAACGCTGAAAGAGCATCTCTAACATTAGATACATCAAAGTCATTTCCTAACTTTAATCATGTTGAAAATAAGTTTTTATATTCAATAAAATAACCTATTTTCTTTTGACATTCTCTGATCAGTTCAATACTGTCTTTTATATCTCAAGACAATTTTTCGTATTCTTCTGTACCATAAATTTCAGGGTCATAATTGTAATCAACTAATTTATCTTTAAATTCGTCTTTACTTCAGCCTTCCGAAATAAGATATTCTTCTTCTCTTTCACATAAAAATTTATAAAATATAAAACCAAGTATATAATCCTTGTATTCATTTGCTTCAATCTTAGAACGCATGTTATTAGCAGAAGCCCAAATTTTATTAGCGAGTTGTTGTTTATTCATAAAACTCCTTTTTTCTCATGATTAATTTATAAACTTATAAAATAAGCCACCAAGATAAATTAACGCTTATTTTTAATATTTAATTTACTTTTCTATTTTATAAAAAAATTTTACCATTAAAAATGATAAGAAATTGACTTAATAGTGTTATTCTTGGGAACAGTGTAAATTAGAAGATACAATGTTAATCAAGAGAGGTAGTTCACCCCGGCCAATAAGTGAATACATAACAAAAGAAAAAAATGGTTACAATTGGATAAAAATTAGTGATGCCCCAAAATACGGTGAATATATAACTAAAACAAAAGAAAAAATAAGACCAGAAGGTCTCGCTAAAACCCTTCTTGTAGAAAAGGGTGATTTGATATTGTCAAATTCGATGAGTTTCGGTAAACCATATATTGTAAATATATGCGGATGTATTCATGATGGGTGATTATTGATAAGAAATGAAAAAAACATCATCGATACAAAATTTTTGAGCGCATTACTTTCAACAACAAAAATGTTTAAAGCATATAAAATGCTAGCTGCTGGTAGTACTGTAAATAATTTAAATAAAAATTTAATAAATAAGTTGAATGTGAAAACGCCCCAAATAATAGAACAAAAAATAATTTCCCAAATATTTGAAAAATTTAATTTCCTTATCACTCTTCATCAGAGTTATTGATTATGTTTTTTCTTTATAATTTCCTGCAATTTTCTTAAATTTAAAAATTATTTTTTGGCAGAGCGAAAATAAAGGTATGAAGAGCACAAAAATATTGAATCAACATACTTGGGAACAGTGTAAATTGAAAGAAATTCTTAAGTATGAAAGACCCGAAGCTTACATGATAAGTGGGGATATATCGGAAAAAGGGAACATACCTGTACTAACTGCAAATAAAGCTTTTATATTGG
>NZ_VHHP01000013.1 GCF_006491995.1 Metamycoplasma neophronis | reverse complement strand
AAACACTGATTTTCCAATGCTAACAAAAGTTGGTGAAGATGCATTTTCGAAAATTATTGAAAATGGTGTATTAATAAAATGAACAAATGCTAGCGGTGATATCAGTGATAGTGAAATAACAGCAATTTCAGATGGTGTTTTTAAAGGGAATACAAATATAACTTCAGTTTCATTCCCTAATGTAACTAAAATAAGTCCTAGAGCATTTCAAGGCGCAGTTAACTTAACTCATGTTGACTTGCCAAAATTAGAAGAAATTGATTATAAGTCGTTTGACAATACACCAGGTCTTGGTGATAAGATCGTTTTAAATGGCATATTAGCAAAATGAGATAATGCCGAGGGAGACATTAGTGATGATGAAATAACAGTAATTGCGGCTGATATCTTTTATAATAATCAAAATATAACTTCAGTGTCATTTCCTAATGTAATAAAAATAGGAAGTTGAGCGTTTAGAAACGCAATTAATTTAACTTCAGTAGATTTACCTAAAGTGAAAGAAATTGACTATAAGTCGTTTGACAATACACCAGGTCTCGGTGATAAGATCGTTTTAAATGGCATATTAGCAAAATGAGATAATGCCGAGGGGCATATTATCGATGATAAAGTAACAACAATTGCGGATGGTGTTTTCCAAGGGAATAGAAATATAACTTCAGTGTCATTACCTAATGTAACTAAAATAAATGCTAGAGCGTTTCGGTGAGCAGTTAACTTGACTCATGTTGACTTGCCAAAATTAGAAGAAATTGACTATAATGCATTCGACAATACGCCAGGTCTTGGCGATAAGATCGTTTTGAATGGTATTTTAGCAAAATGAGATAATGCTGAGGGAGACATTAGTGATGATGAAATAACAGTAATTGGAGCTAATATCTTTTATAATAATCATAATATAACTTCAGTGTCATTTCCTAACGTAATAAAAATAGGAAGTTGAGCGTTTAGAAACGCAATTAATTTAACTTCAGTAGATTTACCTAAAGTGAAAGAAATTGGTATTGATGCTTTTACCAATACACCAAAATTAATTAATAAACCAAGTGCTCAATAAATTACTTTACTAAATATTTAGCATCATATGATTTATTCATATGATGTTTTATTTTCAGTAAACAAAATTAATAATTTTATATATTTTAAATATAAAAAAACACATTCCCCAATTATTTGGAACATGTTTATAGTACATTAAACTTAATTAAGATAACATTTTTAACTCTTCAGCACTTAAAATGTTATCATTTTTAAAAATTTCTAAATTATTGCGGTTAGCATAAATTGATTTAAGAATTTCTGCTTTATTTAAATAACTTAATGGTATGAATATATAATTTTCAAAATTATCTTGTAAGGCGTCGATTTGCGAATCGGAGATGATTTCCCGAATTTTGCGATAATGCTGCTTTAATTCATATAGTGAAAACGGCATTTTAGCTATTAATTCTTCTAAAAATTTAGGGGTAATTGCTTTAGATGGGATATATGTTAAATTGGGTATTTTATCTTTTTCTCACTTACGCAAAAAACGATTTTTAAAAATATATTTCATAATTTTCTCCTGTTAGTTATTTAATTTTTTGATAAACGATTTAACGGTATTTTTTGAATACTTCGAAGTATTTTTCTTTATCTTGCATTAAATATGTTACTAAATCTCATACCATTATCATTGCCAAAACATCATTATGACAATAACGTTTAAGTTCTTTTACTTTGTCTTCTCACTCATAATTCCTAATTAAACCCAAGGCACGAGATGTTGCTATTTGCAATGCCATCCCGCCGTTTTTAACTTGTAATTCATGATATGGAAAAATTTTCCTTTTTAAAGGTAAATTGTTTTCTGTCACAAAGTGCTCGATCTTTTTGATTGAATAACGTGCTTTAATTTGGCCAATATTAATTAAACGCAAACAAATATCAACTTTGGTACTTTGAAATGGTTTGGCAATGTCAATTATTTTATCTAAAATAAAATCAATTTTGGCTTCAATCTCTTTCAATTTTTCAATATCAATGTTTTTGTAATATTGATAATTTAATTGCAACATCTTTTTAAGTTCGTTAATTCTAGCCTTTTCATATCCTGCATTAAAAACAACATAATAATCAGCTTTATCATCATATAAATCTTCAATAATTTTAATTAATGTTTTAAAATCATAGCCTTGGGGATCATATACATAATCAAATGATTCATTTTCCAAAATACTGTTATTATATGTTTTAATTATCGAGGTTTGGGCGATAACTTGATTTCAAGCGGGGCAAAAATCAATAATAGGGATTGGTAATGTTACACCTTCAAAATCAAATCAAACAACTTTTTTATTTTCTTGGGATAAAGCTGAATATTCTAAACTATTTTCAATTTTTGGATCAATTGAAATCAAGTTTTTTTCATAAAAATCAAGAATTTCGCCATACTTTGCTTCTGATGCAAAAGAATTATTTCAAATCGAGTTAATTTTTAAAGTTAATAAAGATTTAGCAGCAATTTGATAATCAGGTAATAGTTTTTCAACTAAGTAAGTATATGGTTTTAAATTATGCCCAACCGGGTCTTTTAAATCACTTTCTTGAATTACTAATTCTAAATGATTAATTTCAGGATATTTTTCTTGGTTATTGACCATCTCGACAAAACGAGTAAAAGAGCAAATAAAATCGCGTGCTTTTTTGCTCTTTTCATCTTCAATACTAAAAGAAAATGGAAAAATATCAGCTAACTCACTATTAACATGCTCAATAATACTTAGATTTTTTTCATTAGATTTTTTAGTGCGATTTGAAGTGTAATCAAAATTAGGATCTTTGTTTACGCGTGCTTGGTTTTCTAATTGTGAAAAAGAATCATCTACTTTTGCTTTTGATTTACTTGTATTTGCATAATCACTAAATATAAATGGCAATTTACCTTTTTTGATATTGTCTCTTTTTAAAAGGGCTGGGATTATTAATTTTACGATTTCAATTTCATATCCTAAAGCTCGCATAACATTGACATCGTAATATGCTCTAATAATATTTTTTAAAGAGCTTTTTGATGAATAATTCAATATCCCGATTGTTTTTTGCTCAGGACAATAAAAAAAGGGACGAGATATACAATTTCTATAAGCAAAAGCAGGATTGATTAATAAACGATGATTTGCCTCAATTTCTGCTTTAGTTATTTCAAGCTTAGTCTCAGTTGCACACTTATCAGTAATAACTTTTATGCTCTTAGCAATTTCCGGAAAGTTTGTTTGATAATGCTCTATTACGGCATTTTGTGCCGCTTCAGTGACTAGGGACATACCGCTATTCATGGCCTCAAATTTAGCAAAATTACTTAGTAAGTCATTATAAACACTAAGTTTGTTTGCTTTATTTAATTCTAAAAACAATTCATTGCTATTCGAAACAGTCTTTTCTAAATATGTTAGCTTTTCAATTGGAGAAGATTGTAAAAATGCTGATTGCACGTTATTGGGAATATATTCAATAAAATTTTTTGTTATCTTTTCATCAATTTCTTCAAATTCAAATTCAAGTAAATCATATGGATTTTTATCGTTTTCATTTTCCTCATCTTCATCATTTTCTAAAGCAAGCATGTTGATATCATGAAATGCAAAAAAAGGACGAGCAGAGTTTAATAATAAAAACTGCTTGAAATTATAATATTTATTTTTATTATTCATAACTTGGAACAGCCTTTTTCATCGCTACTCATTTTAAGTATAATTCTTCTCACTGTTCGGCGTTTTCGCATTTTAAAAATTCGATTAAATCAGCATCAACATCGGCTTTTCATTTAGGGCTTATTCCTGATGCAGTATATTTATTAAATCAGTCGGTACAATATTTAATATCGTCATGAACTTGTTTTTCATCAATTTTAAAATTTCAGTTTTTGATGTAACGTTGATTAATATCAACCATATTAGGGTCGGCATAATCTTCTTCTTTTAAAAAGCATGCGACGATACTGAAAACTTCACAACCCATTAAATATGTATAAAGCTGAGCTTGTTTAATATAAGATGGGTTCACTCCAAATTCATTTCATTGCGCTAGTTTT
>NZ_VHHP01000012.1 GCF_006491995.1 Metamycoplasma neophronis | reverse complement strand
TTGGGAACAGTGTAAATTGAAAGAAATTCTTAAGTATGAAAGACCCGAAGCTTACATGATAAGTGGGGATATATCGGAAAAAGGGAACATACCTGTACTAACTGCAAATAAAGCTTTTATATTGGGTTTTACAAACGAAAAAAATTTTTATAACCATGGAGAAAGCATAATTTTCGATGATTTTACTTTGGACTATAAATATGTTGATTTTATATATAAAATCAATTCAAGTGCAATAAAAATACTAACTAGCATAGCTAATAAAAATTTAAAATTTATATATTATTTGTTAAGTAATGTGAAAATTATATCTAATGGGCATGCGCGTCATTATATTTCTATTGTGCAGAATTCCATTGTTAATATTTGTTCTTCGGAAGAGGATAAAAAAATTACTGCTTTTTTATCTACACTTGATAGCCTTATCACTCTTCATCAGCGTAAGTTAGAAAAATTAAGCAACATAAAAAAATCACTTTTGGAAAAAATGTTTGCAGACGAACAAAATATGAAACCCCAAATTAGATTTAAGGGATTTACTGACACTTGGGAACAGTGTAAATTGAAAGAAATTCTTAAGTATGAAAGACCCGAAGCTTACATGATAAGTGGGGATATATCGGAAAAAGGGAACATACCTGTACTAACTGCAAATAAAGCTTTTATATTGGGTTTTACAAACGAAAAAAATTTTTATAACCATGGAGAAAGCATAATTTTCGATGATTTTACTTTGGACTATAAATATGTTGATTTTATATTTAAAATCAATTCAAGTGCAATAAAAATACTAACTAGCATAGCTAATAAAAATTTAAAATTTATATATTATTTGTTAAGTAATGTGAAAATTATATCTAATGGGCATGCGCGTCATTATATTTCTATTGTGCAGAATTCCATTGTTAATATTTGTTCTTCGGAAGAGGATAAAAAAATTACTGCTTTTTTATCTACACTTGATAGCCTTATCACTCTTCATCAGCGTAAGTTAGAAAAATTGAATAATATCAAAAAATCATTGTTAGAAAAAATGTTTTGTTAGTACAAAGGATAAGAAATGACTTTTAAATCAGAACTAGATTTCGAATCGGAGTTAGTTAAACTATTAACTCAACGTGGTTGGGAAAAAGAAATTTTGAAAAACAAATCTGAGGATGAGCTTATTCAAAATTGAGCCGATATATTGTTCGAAAACAATAGATCAATTGATAGACTTGGTGACTATAGATTAACCAAGACTGAAATGCAACAAATAATAGATAAAATAAAACAAGAAAAAACACCGTTTAGATTAAATAGCTTTATTAATGGTAAAACAATCTCGATTAAAAGAGATAATCCGGAAGATAAAAATCATTATGGTAAGGAAATTTCTTTAAAAATTTATGACAGAATGGAAATTTCTGCCGGCCAAAGCAGATATCAAATTGCAGAACAGCCTAAATTTTTTACAAATAAAGAATTAGGACATGAAAGACGTGGTGATTTAATGCTTTTGATAAACGGAATGCCCCTTTTTCATATTGAATTAAAACGAAGCGGCGTACCAGTTTCGCAAGCATATAATCAAATAGAAAAATACGCAAAAGAAGGATGCTTTTCTGGTTTATTCGGCCTTGTTCAGTTGTTTGTAGCAATGACCCCAGAAGAAATGGTTTATTTTGCCAATCCAGGACCAGATGGGAAATTTAACAAAAACTTTTATTTTCATTGAGCTGATTCCAAAAATAACCCCGTTAACGATTGAACAGATATTGCAAATAAATTTTTATCTATACCAATGGCGCACCAGCTAATTGGATTTTATACTATACCCGATGCGAGTGATGAGCAGTTAAAAGTTTTGCGCAGCTATCAATATTATGCGGTAACCGCAATTAGCGAAAAGGTTTCAAGATTAAATGATAGATGGGGCCAAAATAATTTGCGCGGGGGTTATATTTGACATACCACAGGTTCTGGAAAAACAATGACTTCTTTTAAAGCTGCTCAATTAATCGCAAACTCTGGAGATGCAGATAAAGTTATTTTTCTAACAGACAGAATAGAGTTGGGCACCCAATCTTATAATGAATATAAAAACTTTACAGGTATTGTCGAAGATGACATTGATTCTGATGATTCGTCTCTTGTCAAAAAAACGAGAAGCACAGCGGATTTAATTCATAAAATAAAATCGGATAATGGACCTTCGCTAATAGTTACTTCTATTCAAAAAATGAGCAATATTAAAGAAGAATCTACCAATAAAAACGACATTGAAATAATGAATAACAAAAGAATTGTTTTCATTATCGATGAATGTCACCGCTCAACTTTCGGAGAGATGTTATATACAATAAAAAACACCTTCCCAAGAGCAGTGTTTTTTGGGTTTACCGGAACACCTATTATCAAAGAAAATCAAAAGAAAAATTCAACTACAACAGATGTGTTTGGCGATGAACTTCATAGATACTCTATATCAGACGGTATAAGAGACAAAAATGTTTTAGCGTTTGATACTTATAGAGTTCTAACATTCAAAGAATCTGATTTAAGAAGAGAAATAGGATTGCGTAAAGCGGGAGTATCTGATTTATCTGAGCTTTTAAATAACGAAAAAGCAAGCGAAATATTCTATGCTTTTCAAAATTCAGATATTGTCCCAATGGCCTCATATATTGAGGGTCCTACTTTAGTTAAAGGGATTGAGGATTTCATTTCGGATGATTTATATGATTCACCATTAGAAGAAGATATTGAAAATGAACACACTCACAAAAACTCAGTAATTAAAAATATATTAGAAAATTGAGAAGTATTGAGCAGAAACAATAAATATCACGCAATTTTGGCCACTTCTTCAATACAAGAGGCAATTAAATACTATAAATTATTTAAAATTAAGATGAAACAAGATTCGCGTTTGCCTCAATTAAAAATAGCATGTTTGTTTGACCCGAATATTGACAATGATAACGCTGATAAAAGTATAAAAAAAGAAGACGCAATGATTGAAATGTTAAAAGATTATAACAATCAATTTGAAACGTCTTTCACATTGCCTGCTTGACCAAATTATAAAAAAGATGTTTCATTTAGATTGGCGCATAAAGATTTCTATAGTTTTGTAGAAAAAGATAAAGCAAAACAAATAGATCTTCTTATTGTTGTGGATCAAATGTTAACGGGGTTTGACTCTAAATGGATAAACACCCTTTATTTGGATAAAGTTTTGGAATTTCAAAATCTAGTCCAAGCTTTTTCTAGAACAAATAGATTGAATTCGGCTGATAAGCCCTTTGGAGTAATCAAATATTACCGTCGTCCATTTACAATGGAGAAGAATATATATGAAGCTTTTAAGGCTTATTCAGGAAATAACGAACGCGGAATTTTTGTCGACAAACTTGGCGAAAACATTATTAATATAAATAACTCATTTGAAGAAATAAAGAGAATTTTTGAAAATGACAATGTGTATAATTTCGAACGTAATGTTTCGGGTTTAATAGAAAAAGTTAAATTCGTTAAAGAATTCAATAGGTTATGAGAGTTGTTAGAAGCAGCAAAAATTCAAGGCTTTAACTGAAAAGAAAAAGAGTATCACATAGTAGAAGATAACGAAACAAAAACCGTATATTCTAATTTAGACGAACAAAAATTCAACATTTTACATATGAGATATAAAGAATTGGTTAGTTCGGGAAAAACAAAATTATACGAACTGGAAAATAATGCCTATGATTTATCAAGTACTATCATTGAAATAGATACTGGCAAAATAGACTTTGAATATTTAAATAACGAATTCAAAAAATATTCAGATGCTCATTTAGAAAAGGCAAATACTGATGAAGAATTTATTCAAAAATGCATAAATCGTTTAATCAATTCATTTAATAGCTTGTCAGCCCAAGATCAAGTTTATGCCAATAGGATTGTGGCAGACGTTCAATCTGGAACACTACAAGTACAACCAGGTAAAGACTTAATTGATTACATTAATGAATATAAACAGGAAGAAAAAGAACTACGCATAAAGACATTTTGCACGAAAACAGGAATAGACGAAAATCAATTAAGAAAACTACTAGAAGAAAAGAGAGACAACTCCTCATTAAATGAATTTGGAAGACTGGATAGAATAATAGAAACAGCAAATAAAGAAAAAGCAAAAGAATATATCGAAACAAAAGAAAATAGAACAATAGAACCTAAAATAGTAAATAGAAAATTAAGAATTTTGGTTGAGAAATTTGTTTCAGAAGAAGATTTTTCAATTTAATTCGTTATTCTTGGGAACAGTGTGAACTAAAAGATTTTTTGTCATTACCAATATTGGTTAAAAAAACTATTCAAAAAAGTTCCGATGTATTAACCCTAGGTTTGAATCTTACAGGACTAAGATTGAGCAGAACACGAAGTAATGATAATTACAATAAAACCAACTATTATATTAGACATGCCGGCCAGCTTATTTATGGAAAACAAAATATATTTAAAGGCTCATTAGCCTTAATAACAAAAGAATTTGATAAAAAATGCACATCTATAGATGTGCCGTCTTTAAATATTGAAAATATCGATAAAAAATATTTATTTTATATAATGTCTAATCCTAAATTCTATGAATCCACAGAAAAGGAAGCTGTTGGAACGGGATCTAAACGATTACACGAAGACAAATTATTAAATTTAAAAATAACTGTTTCTAAAGATTTTTTAGAGCAGAAAAAAATTAGTAGATTAGCCGACAAAACCAACTCCCTTATTACTCTTCATCAGAGTTACAAAAACTAACTATTAAAGCAAAAAAAATAAAATTTTGCTCTTTTTTGTTATTCTTGGGAACAGCGTAAATTGGGCAATATGGTCGTTATGAATCGTTATCCGCAAGTAAGCGCAGAAGAATTAGAAAGTTTAAATAAAGGGGCTGGTGAAATTGCTCTTTTGCCATCCTCGAAAAATAATGATTGAAAGTGCAAATTTAGCCAATCAATTTTTCAAAAAGTTTGTAATGGAGAGGTTATAACAGTAGGTCGAGCAAGAAATGCGAATACAAAATATACTAATGGGTTATTTATTTCGTCTCAAAATCACATAATTGAATCTTTCGATAAAAATATATTAAATACAAAATTTTTATATTTCTTTATCAAACAAAAAGAAAAACAATTTTATTCAGCTGAAAGCACATACCCAATGTTCACAAAAACAGATTTTAATAGAATAAGGTTATTTTACCCTAGAAAAATAAGCGAGCAAAAGATTATTGCCGACATATTTGATTTTGTAGAAATTCTTATCACTCTTCATCAGAGTTATTAATGAATAAAAT
>NZ_VHHP01000011.1 GCF_006491995.1 Metamycoplasma neophronis | reverse complement strand
TTTTTTAATTTCGCCGATCCCTTGAAGCGCGGCAGTCATCCGACGTTTTCCCTCAAATTTAAAAGGTGTTGTCACAATCGCGATGACCATTGCCCCATTTTCTTTTGCAATTTTAGCAATTACAGGCGATGCACCAGTACCGGTGCCACCGCCCATTCCTGCGGTAATAACAACTAAATCCGTTCCCTTTAGGCGGTTTTTAATTTCTCCGGCACTACTTTCTGCAGCTTGTTTTCCAACTACAGGATTAGCTCCCGCGCCGATACCGCGTTGATCACCAATATGTAAAGTTTGCTCAGTTTTAAACTTGGCTAAGGCTTGTTTATCGGTGTTTACAACAATAAATTCAAGCCCATCTAGTTTAGTATCTAATAAAGTTTCCACGCTATTATTTCCCCCTCCGCCAACACCGATAACTTTGATTTTGGCAACAGGGTTGTAATTTACATCACTTTCACTCATATATTCGCTCCCTTTTTATAATTTAACAATTAGTTTAAATTATACAAATTATTTGACGCACTTTTTACATTTCTAAATGTATCAATACTAAATAATTCAGTAGTAATAGTAATTTCATCTTTGATTTTTTCAGCAACTTCAAGCATTTTGATTAACCCCAACATTTCTTCGCTTATAAAAATGTTAGGTTGATTTATCATGACATCTTTCGCTATAAAATCTCATGAAATTTTATTAATAAAATTACTCATCATTGCAAAATTTTTATCAAAAATTAATTTGATATTTTCGGGTTTTAATTGATTTTGTATTAATAATTGATTAATTTTAACAATCAATTTTTCAAAAAAACCTATCATTGCGTCATTAATTTGAGCTTTTAATTGAAAATTATTTTGTTGATTTAACGCAAATAATTTAGTAATTAATTGATTTAATGATAATGAATTTGAGATGTTCAAAGAGTTTAAAATGCTATCGATATTTAATTGCAATATGTCGCTAATTATGTCGCAATTATTTTTAATTAATTTAACTTCCACAAAATCTGATTTCAATGAAGTTAGGATAGCCACTCCTGCTTCATGTTTACTCATAATTTCGTAGTTATATATATTATTATAATCGTATATTTTGACAACATTTAAATGGCTAATTTTCATGATGTCCAAAATATTTTTAGCAGCATTGTTAGGAATTGTGGTAATTGAATAAAAATTACCAGTTTCATTATCATTAACAAAATTGAAATCTATTAAATATTCACCTTGGTTTTGTGTTTTATTAAATAGCAATTGAGTAACTTGAGAATCTGAAACATTATTAGTTTTAGTAACTTTGATTAAATTTTTATGCAACTTAAATCATGGATTGGTATCAGCAAACACGACTACGTCAGTTAATTTACCGTTAATTAGTGATTCAATTGTTTGTTTAGTTTCGGCTACGAAGTTTATTAAATCATATTTAGTTAAAGAAACATTATTAATTGATTTTTTATAAATAGGAAAAGATTCGAAGTTAACTTTTTCAATTACTTCTACTTCGATACTATTATTTAAAAATTTATAAGCTGTAATAATAATTCTTTTCATATTTTTTAACCATTAATTTGTTTAATTTAATTAATATAACTTCGTGATAACTCTTAATTTTGCGCTCCTTGCGCGGCGATTTTCTTTAGCCTCTTCTTCTTGAGGAAAGATAATCTTTTGTTTCCATTGCTTATCAACTTGAACTGGTAATTTATTAAGTTTTGGGTCATGGTAATTTAATTTTTGAAAATAATTCTTTACGATTGCGTCTTCTTTACTGTGAAAAGTAATTATCGCCAATTTACCATTTTTATTTAATAATGGAGCCACTTGGCTTAATAAATCATTTAATGAATTTAATTCATCATTTACCGCAATTCTTAAAGCCTGGAAAACCGCTTTAGAAGGATTTTTTTCTCTTACCACTTTAGCGGGTAAGATATTTTTTAGCAATTCATTTAATTCAAATGAAGTATTGATAGGACGGTTTGCTACGATAGCTTTCGCAATTAGTTTTGCTAATTTTACATCAGCATTTTCGTACAATATCCTTGCAATTTGATCTTCTGAATAAGAATTGATTATATCTTTTGCATTCAAAGGATTATCTAAATCCATCCGCATATCTAATTCGGTATTTTGAGAATAACTAAATCCTCTTTTGGCGTCATCTAATTGTGGGCTGCTTACACCTAAATCAGCTAAAAACCCATCAACTTTATTTACTCCTATTTTATTAAGCTCTTCAGACACAAATCTAAAGTCACTTTTTATTAATATATAATTGGAGTTAATTTTGGCTAATTTTTCATTACTTTCTTTAATTGCTTCGATGTCCTTGTCAAAACAAATTAATTTACCTTTGTCAAGTCGTTTAAGAATTTCTTGACTATGTCCAGCTCTACCTAAAGTTAAATCTACATAAATTCCATCAGGTTTTATTTCTAAAGTTTCGATGACTTCGTTTAATAAAACCGGAATATGTTTTTCTATAATTTAACTCCTTGTTCAAATAATTTTTGAGCTAACATATCAATATTTTCTTCATCATCATATAAACTCTCTGTTTGGTCATAAATTTCCTTGGCAAAAAGTTCACATGTATTTCCTTCTCCTAGGAAAACAACTTCTTTAACGATAGCGATTTTTTCAGTTAAATGTTTTGGTAATACAATTCTACCTAGTTTATCCGGTTGTACCAATTCGGTGTTTCCGAAAATATATCTAGCTAGGTTACGTAAATCTTTATTCAAGCTATTATTTTCTTCTAGCTTGTTTTTTAATTTATCAAACTCTTCTGGAGTTCTGAAAACTAATGATTTATCTAGGCCTTTAGTAATATAAAATTCATGCCCTAATTCTTGCAAAAGTTTTGCCGGAACTACGACACGATTTTTATCATCAATTTGCCGATAATATTTTCCAAACATTTCCACTTCCTTCCACTATCACCTATATTGTAGCAAATAAATACCACGATGTTAAGCTTTTTTAAACTTTTTATATATAAAACACACATAACATACAAGTACGTATATAAAAAATGAAAATTTGATAAAATATGTACGACATGCTAGTTTAGCTCAGTTGGCAGAGCAACTGATTCGTAATCAGTGGGTCGGGGGTTCGATCCCTCTAACTAGCACCATATCACAGCTGGCCAAATCGCAATTTTAAAAAAGCGATTTTTTTTATAAAATTGTTAAAAAACTTGGTATTATATTAATCGTAACCCGAGAAATTTGCCAACTTTACTTAACGCGTTTATTGGCAAAATAGAAAAAAATAAAAAAAATAATTTTTTTTGAAAATTTCTAAATTTTTTTGGTTATAATAATTAAGCATTTCAGTTAATGAGTGCCGACTTAGCTCAGCGGTAGAGCAGCTGGCTGTTAACCAGTTGGTCGTTGGTTCAATCCCAATAGTCGGCGCCATTATGGCCCTATGGTGAAGCGGTTAACACATATGGTTTTCATCCATACATGCGTGGGTTCGAATCCCGCTAGGGTCACCATTTGGAGAATTAGCTCAGCTGGGAGAGCATCGCCCTTACAAGGCGAGGGTCGTGGGTTCGAGCCCCTCATTCTCCACCATTTGTTGAAAAACACCAGTGCTTCGGCACTTTTTTTATGCCTTTTTTATTTCATAATTAACCATTTCATTATTAATAAACCATTTATTAAAAATAAAAATAGGCTATGTTTGAGTAAAATCTTTTTTGATATGATTAAAAATGCTAATTATAAGTGTAAAAAGATAGATATTTTAAAAGTCTAAAAAATAATATATTAGTATATTTTATTCATAAATCTAAGTGCATAATTAGTATTTATTTTTATGCATATTTATTTGAATAGAAATTTATAAGCATTGTTTTTGATAAAATCGATACTTTAATAAATAACATTATTTATTATTAAAAAAAGCACCTTTTTTTGATATATTTAAAGTAAATAAGAGATTATTCAAATTTTGTAATAAAGGGATCTAATATGAATAAAAATAAAAAAATGCTTTTTATGCTAGTGCCGACTGTTACATTTTTGGCGCCGTTGCTTTTTTCATCTTCTTGCGAAGCTAAATATTCAGATAATAATGAAAATATAAATAAACAAGAGTTAATTAATTTAGAAGCAAACATCAAAAATGGAATCGGTTTAATTGATGATGATATTAGCTTAAAAAATTTAGTATCCAAATTACAAGATCAAAAAGATAATATTAAATCATGATATTATCGAAAAAATAAGCAAAATAAATTAAAAAATAAAGATAAAAACTGAGAAGCTATTTTTGGCATTTTACAAATGCAACAACCTAATTTTGATTATTCAAATTTAAACATAAACGGTACTTTATTTGATTCTTATGATTTAACAAAAATTCTTAATGCTATCTTGCCCATGATATTAATTAATAAGCCAACATTAAATGATGATTATGTAAGCACTAAAATGAAGCGTTATTTTAAAAACATGAGAAAAATTAATTTTAATAATCTAATCAATTTGGCAATAAATAAAAGAGAACTTATCTTTTATTTAATTAATAAGATAAAAGATAATACCGAAGATAAAAAAATTCTTCAACACGTAATTACATTAGAACAATATTTGACTAATATAAATAATGATGAAATTCAAATTAAAGATCTTAATATTAATAAAAAAAGATTTATTCGTGCTCTATTAAATTCAGCTAAATATCTAAAAGAAGTAAATGCAGAAGAAAAAGAAAATATAAATAAAAATTTAGACAATGCCGAAAATAATAATTATAATGAGACTTCGACAAATGATAATACAAATGCTGAAGTTAATAATGATGAAATAAATGCAAGTGATAGTAGCAGTGATTTGCCAAGTGCTTCAAATAATGATAATGAAAAAGAATCGCAAGAAAATCACGGTGTAGATAATAAGGCATCAAATAATCAAGCAAATCAAGGCGCTTCATCTTCCGATGCTAAAAATCAAAACAAAGCAAATAATAATCAAGATGACTTACCAAATTCAAATGAAGATATAAATTACCCAAAACCACCGATTGAATTTTTTAATAATCCATTTGCTTCAAAATTATTTCACAAGCCAAGCAAACATTTTAGAATCGGACATTGAAATATCTTAAATTATGGAAAAGCTTCGCTCGACCCCGAAGGATTGAAAGTTAATAATATTGCTAAGGCAATATTAGCTACACAAGCCGACATTATGGGCTTAACTGAAGTAAATTATAATCACTTAGACAAAGTAAGTTATATAGTTAATTTATTAAATAAATGAACCAATAGCAATGAATTTCAGTATTTAGGCCAAAAAGATATATTTTCAGAAAAATATCCGAGTCAAAAAGAAAACATTGCCATTATATATAGAAAAAGCATAGCAACGCCAATTTTATTTGATAATGGCAAAATTGGGGCCTCTTTTACTAAAAAAATTAATAGAAATGATGGTAAAACAGAATACGTTAGACCACCATATGGCACGATGTTTAAAATAAAAGGCTATGAAAAACCGCTTATTACTATTTTTGGCCACCTTGACTCACCCGGCGCTAAACAAGAAAGCGGAGAGAAAAAAATTACATTATATAATAATATAAAAATCCAAGGATCGCAAGGTAATCAAGAAGTTGCCGAAATGATGGCGCTTCCTAACGTATTTGAGTATTTTTTATCACTTGCTAAAGATAAAGATGCCGCAATTATGTTCGGCGGTGATACTAACATTAAAAAAGAAAATCAATTTTTATTGCAAGAATTAGAAAACAAATATAACTTAACTAATTATTATTATGACTATCATGAAAAATACTTAACTTCGTTGGGTAGAAATAATAATTACTCGCAATCGTATGACAAAATCTTATTTAAAGAAAATGCCGACTTTAATTTTATTAGCGCAAACGAAAAAGCTAATATGCCAGAGTTTAAAAAAGTTCCATATAGATTAGATACGATCAACGCTTTTAACAATAAGATTTGAGACCGTAAGGAAAGCATTAATTTAAATAATCAAGATGCGACATGAGCTTATGATAATAAAACAAGTGATTTTCAATTAGCATTGAAAATTTCAGACCACACCCCGGTATTTATTGACTTTATTAATAAATAAAATCGTTTTGTCAATTAAATGGCAAAACTTTTTTATATTTATACGCATCTAATGTGTTTAGATAAATTTAAAAACATTAACGTTTCTAATTTTAATTTTATTTAATGAAGTAATAACAATTAGAAATTAGTATAACAATTTTAATAGTAATATAGATATATAAAAATTAATAATTCCGTTAAATTAAGAACTTTTTTATATGTTTCAAAACATGATTTTGATAATATAAAAATGGATAGACTATATAAAAATATACTTTGTTTTGATTTTTATAACTTTGTTTTGATTCATTTAAAAACAAACTAAATTATAAAGATTTGTAAGTCAGCCTATTCTGCAATTCAAAATCAAAACAGTATTAAAAACTAATTTAAGGAAAATATGAAAAAAAGTAAACTGTTAAAAATATTAACACTGATTTTAAGCGCTTCTATTGTTCCCTTACCTTTAGTTGCAGCTTCATGTGAAAATAAAACGAACGACATCGGTAAGGATAAACCGAATAAAAAAGATTCAGACAAGAAAGAAAACCCATCCTCAAATGATCCGAATCCTGGAAATAAAGATTCAACTAATCAATCTTCAAACCAAAACCCTGACCAAGGATCTCAAGCTAATGAAGATGGCCAAGGAAATCAAATTGGTCAAGGTGATACCGGAAACAACGGATCTCAAGATAATCAACCTTCTGCAAACAACCAAAATGAAAAAGCAGACTTGATTAAAACAATTGAATTAAAAGTTTCTGAGATTCAAAATTATTTAAAAGAAAACACTAATCAAAATCCTGAAATTAAAAGTATTTTAGAAAAAGTTATTAGTCAGAATACAAAGGACAATGTTCCTTCTATTTCGTTATCTAAAGAAATTTTAAATCAAAAAATATTAGACTTATCTAAAGCTTTAGAAGACGCTAAAGCATTGGTAAAAAATATGCAAGATAAAGTGACTTTAGATTCTACAATTAAAGATTTGGAAATTATTAAAAATTTAATCAGTAGCCATGATAGAGCTCTGACTGATTTAAAAACTTCTTTAGTTAATTTAATTCAAGAAGCCCGCGAAATTTTGAACAATGAAGAAGTATCTAAATATGTTTCTGAAACACAAAAAATCAATGATGCTATTGCAGCCGCTAAGAAAAAAATTGACGAATTTAAAAAATCTAAAGCTGCTGAAAAATTAAATCACACTAAAGCCTTACAAGCCGCAAATGATTTATTGAACAGTCTAAAATCATATTCTAATAAAGAAAATTTAGGCTCAGTAATCGAAGCTTTAAAGCAAGCAATTAATGTAAATTCAAATATTGAAGATAATTCACCATTAACTGATATCGAGGCTAAAGTTAATGCTTTAAATCAAGCAATCGAAGCAGCAAATGCCGCAAAAGCCCAAGCTGATAGTGAAACTAACGAAAAATTAGCGCAATTAAAATCAGCTATTGATTCAGCTAATGAACTTTCAGACCAAATGTCAGATGCAACAATCGCCAATGCAAAAGAAAAACTTTCAAATGCTATAGCGACTGCTCAACAAGCATATGACGCAAATCCAAAACAAACTAATGAACAAATTGAAAGAGCAACTTCTGCTATAAATGCTGCTAAACAAGAGGCTCAAACTGCGCTTGATAACTTAAATAAAGAAAAATCAGCATTAAAACAGCAAATTAATGCAAATGAAGAAGCTATTAAAAATTACATTAATAACACTTTAAGCGACCCAAAATATGCTGAAATTAAAAAAGATTTACAAGCAGCTTTGGATAATTTTAATAACGTTCAAAAACCTTTATTAGATAATGAAACTAAAGCAAAACTAGAAGAAATTAAAAATCAACTAAATACTGCTTTAGAAGCCGCTAAAGAGAAAAAAACTGAAAAAGATAAAGAAATTGCCGGATTAGAAAAAGCTGCTTTAGAAAATGCAATCAAGGCAAGTAAATCAATTTCAAATAATATTACTAGCCAAGATCCTGAAATGATTGAATTAAAGAATAAACTAGAGGTCGCTCAAGCTGAAGCTCAAAAAGTGGTCGATGGTAACCAAGAGCAAAATTATGCTTCTAAAACAGCAAAAATTAATGCTTTAAACGAAGAAGCTCAAGCAGCTATTGCTAAATTTAATGATAAATTATCAGCCACAAAAACAACTCATGCAGAAACACTTAAAGCTGCAAATGATTTATTGAACAATCTAAAATTAGATTCTAATAAAGCAAATTTAGGCTCAGTAATTAATGAATTAACTCAAGCAATTAATGCTAATGCATCTATTCATGATGATTTACCTTTAGGCGATATTACTGATAAAAAACAAGCCTTAAACAAAGTCATCATAAGCACAGCAAACAAAAAATCCCAAGCTGATACTGAAACTAACGAAAAATTAGCACAATTAAAATCATCTATTGATTCAGCTAAGGAACTTTCAAGCCAAATGTCAGATGAAGCTATTGCGGACGCAAAACAAGAATTGGACAAAACTATTAAAAATGCCCAAACTGTATACGAACTAACGATAAAAGAATCAGATGCTAATATTGATACAGCTACTGCTTCAATTAATGTGACTAAAGAAAAAGCTCAAAAGTCACTTGATACGCTAAATCAAGAAAAATTTGCATTAAAGCAAACAATAAATGCTAAAGTTAATGAAATTCAAGCATACATTAATAATGATTTAAGTGACGAAAAATACGCTGATATAAAAGTCAAATTACAAATACTGTTAAATGACTTTAATGAAAATCATAAAAATTCACTTGATAGCAAAATGAAAACAGCATTAAGCGAATTAAATGAAAAACTAACTAACTCGATGCTATCTGCGCAAAACAATAAAGATGAAGTTGAAGCCAAAAATACAGAAAGTTTAAATAAAAAAAATTTAAAAGGCAAAATTAACGAGTTATCTACTATTAAAAATTCAATAACAAGTCACGAACCAGTTATGGTTGAATTAAAAGAATCGTTAGGTTTTAGCATTTCTCATGCAGAAACAATATTGAACCAAGATAATGAACAAGAATATTCAAACGAAATATCAAAACTGGATAATGTAAAAAATGAAGCAAATAAAAAGATTAAAGATTTTAATGATAAATTAAATGTTGCAATCCAAAATTACAATAGTGCATTATCCGAAGTAAAACAATTATTGTCAAATATAGATGGAAGCAAAAATCAATCAAATGACAATATGATAAAGCTTATGATGGGCGAACATCTTCGTTTGTCTCAATTAATTATTCGTTTAAAAACAGCTATTAAAAAATACCAATTAATCGATAATAATTCATCATTGGATGAAATTTATAAGCTAGCAAACGCGTTGATACATTTAACCGATGAATGTAAATTAGACATCAAAAAACAAATTAAAGCAACTTTAAAAGAAATCGAAAATTCAATAGGCGAAGCCAAAGCAATTGCAGCCGATATGACAGACCCATATTTTAAAAGCAAAAAAGAAGAATTGGAAAAAGCTATTACAAAATCAAAAAAATTTATTGAATCCGGCGAATCGAAAAGCATTTATGAAATCGAGCAGTTTTTGCAAAATTTTTGAACACTTATAACCGACGCACGTATATTAACAAAATCAAAAGAATGGGTTCTTTATTCGATTAAAGAAAAAATCGATAAAATAAAAAGTTTAATGGAAGAGTTAGCAAATCATAACGAATATTCCAAAATAAAAGAAAAATTAGCAAACATATTCACCACTTATGAACAAAATGACAAAAACAAACTAGAGAACATGACTTTCCAAGAGCTTAGCACTATCGATAGTAATTTAAGTGATGCGCTAAATAATGCTAGAGAACAAAAAATGCACGAAGATATAAAAAACTTTGACAATGACAAAAACAATTTAACATTTTTGTACACAGATAATAATAATGAAAAAACGGAAATAAAATATAATCCAATAACCTCGATTGTAACTATGAATAACGCAGAGAAAGTTACTTTGGATATGTTCGACTTTTTATCTGAAAAAATTAGTTCTTTACCAGAAAATAAAGATAAATATGGAAGAAAGTCTATCATTTTAAATTTACCCAATACTAAAGAAATATACGGAGGTGGCTTGGGGAGACTTAATAAAGGAAATGAGGGACAAAAATACTTTGGTCACTTGATTTTAGATATTACTCAAGTTTACTTGCCTAAAATAGAAAAAGTCGTTGTTGAAGAAAATTTTGATTACGATGGTCCTCACGAAAGGCCTTGATATATGGATGTAGAAACAGATAAATTTTTACAAAATGGAATTTTATTTAAATGGGAAAATCCTTCCGGAGATATAAATGATCCAAATATCCATACAATATTGCCACATGCAATAGAAAATACAAATGAAGTAACCTCATTTAATTTGCCAAACATAAGGAAAATATATCCTAATTTTTTAGAATTTCCCGAAAATGCGAATATTGATCTTTGATTTCCTCTTATTAAAGAAAAAATGATAATTAATGGGGTTTTAATAAAATGGCCCAATGCAAAAGGAGCAATAGAAGACAAAAATGTTGAATATATATATCCCGGTGCTTTGAATCAAAATACAAAAATAACTTCAGTGTCATTTCCTAATGCAAAGCGCGTAGGATTTGCTGCTTTTGACAATGCAACAAATTTAATTTCGGTTAATTTACCTAAGGCATTAGTATTAGAAGGAAACGCTTTTTCATGGGCAATGAATTTAAGTTCTATAAATATCCCAAATGTAAAATCAATTGAAAAAGGTGTTTTTGAAAATGCTTTTAGTTTAACATCTATTGATTTACCTAATGTAACTAAAATAAATGCTAGAGCGTTTCGGGACGCAGTTAACTTGACTCATATCAACTTACCAAAATTAGAAGAAATTGGTATTGATACTTTTACCAATACACCAGGTCTTGGCGATAAGATTGTTTTAAATGGTATTTTAGTAAGATGGGATAATGCTGGTGGGCATATTATCGATGATAAAGTAACAGCAATTGCAGATAATGTTTTCGAAAGCAATACGCATATAACCTCAGTGTCATTTCCTAATGTAACTAAAATTGGGTCTGAAGCATTTGCTGGAGCAAGTAATTTATCTTCTGTTGATTTTTCTAAAGTTACAGAAGTTGGAAGAAGAGCATTTTGAGATGTCCCAAATGTTACAAACACTGATTTTCCAATGCTAACAAAAGTTGGTGAAGATGCATTTTCGAAAATTATTGAAAATGGTGTATTAATAAAATGAA
>NZ_VHHP01000010.1 GCF_006491995.1 Metamycoplasma neophronis | reverse complement strand
TTAGTTGAATCTGGGTTGTTTACTTCGCTACCTTGATTATCTGTTGTGTCAGTACCCGAATTATTTGATTCGTTTTCGTTATCTGAAGTACCGCTACTATCTGGATTATCTGGGTTTGTTTCAGGTGTTGTTTCTCCACTAGGTTGTTCTTTTTCATTTTCTGTAACTTCAGAATGAGAATCTGTTTTTCCGTTATTATCTTGATTACCTGTGTCTTTGTTATTTTCTTCAACAACTTTATTTTTTATTTTTTCTAATAAAATATTCAAATCACTATTTAAGTTTTCTTGGATATTAATTAAATTATTATTTTTTGAGTTATTGATAATATTGTTAAGTTCTTCATTTTCTTCATTAGTTAATTTATATTCCGAAAATAATACTTTTGTTTCTGTGAATTGTTCTTTTAATGAATTTAATTTTGCAATGTCTGAAGCAATTTGTTTAAATTCATTTTCTTCGTTTGCCTTATCAATATTATTAATAAAATGATTCTTATTATCTTGACTTAAATAGTTGTTTTGTTCAAGGATATTTTTTAAATTGTTTTTTGCATTTTCAATACCATTTAAGTTATTTAAGGTTTTATTATAATCTGCAATTAATAAAACTAAATCCTCTTTATTGTATTCTGGATTGCTAAAAATATAATCATGTGCTTTTTCATAAGCCGATTTAAATTTATTTTTATTATCCTCAGAAGCATTGATATAATTAAACGTTTTAATAACGTTTAGATAATCGGAAATATTTTTATTTGCAATAACTTGATAATTACTATATTCAGATAATGTATTTTTTAAATCGTTGAAAGCTAATTCAGTTAAGCTATTTTTTTCTGCTTTTATTGCCGAATCTTTTTGATGTTCATTTAAATTCAAGCTATCTAAATAACTTTTAAATTCATGCATATTATTTTGCGCAATTTGTTCGGCTATTGCTTGTTTTTCGATTAAAAATGACTGTATATCATCCCCTGCTTCAACTTTATTTAGCAATATTGTTTTTTCATAAGTTAACAAATTGTTTGAAGCTTTAATTTCTTTTGACAATTCGCCTAGATTAAAGTCAAGATTTTCTTTAACTGAATTTTGAAAATCATTAAGAATAGTTTTAATTGTTTCAACATCCGAAATATTGAAAATCGATGACAATTTTTTATATGATTGATCAAATATTTGGTTTTCGGATAAATCTTTATTTAAAGCCGAAATATATTTTTCATATTTATTTATTGTCAATTCAGCTTGCGCATCTAAATCATTAATTTTTGATACGACTGAAGTTAAATAATTATTTTTATCATTTTCGGTTTCGGAATTTTTAATTAATTCTGTTTGTAAATTTCTTTTCTGATTATTACTTAAATTAGCAAATTTATTAATATCCTGTGAAGGCATATTAGCATCACTAATATCCATTATTTTTGATGTTATTTCTGGGAGTTCAGTGTTTGAATTTACTTCCAAAGTTTCGTTAATTAAAGCATATTTTTCAAAAATATACATATCTGCTGCGTTTAAAATTAAATCAATTAAAACAATTTTTGCATTCATTAATAATAAATTATTAGTAATCTCGGTAATTTTTTGGCTATCAATTGATTTTATATAGCCTTTAGTATTATTTAAAACCGTATTAAATGCATTTTGCACATTGCTTGGTAAATTATTAAAATAATCACTATTTTGAATCTCTAAAGCGCTTTGAATTGCCTTTTGTGCTTTTTGATTATCTAAAATAATTCTAGGAATTTCTTTTTGTAAAATTCGATTCAAATCATCATTACTATTTGCTAATAAAATTTTATTTCTAAAAGCTTCTTTTTGCGAATCGCTTATATCTTTATTTTCTAATAGATGAGTTGGTTCATTATCTTCATTTAAAGTCTTGGCTTCTGTATATATTTCAGTTGCTTTTTCAATAGTTTCTGCATGATTAAAGCGATTGATTAAATCAGCTTTTTTATAAGAAATTATGTTATCAAAAGCTTCAATAAGCGGCTTGGTTATTTCAAGATACTTATTTAATTCTTCACTCACAATTAACTTTTGATTAGCAGTTTTTAATGCATTAATCAAGGTATCAATTTGCTCCCAGTTAATTGATTGATTACTTTCTTTTGCTAATTCGTTATATGCTAATTTAAAATTTTCTTTAATATCTTGATTTGCTAAATTAGCATCTAAAGTATCTATAGTGTTTTTCAAAGCTTTTAAAATATCAATACTGTAATTTAAATTCTCATTTAATTCCTTAGCAGAATTTAGAACTTCAATTTCGTCGCCTGTTTTAATTTGTCCTATAAACAGATTTTTTTGCTCTTCAGATAAATTATTTAAAGCCTTAATTTTGTTAACTAAATTATTATTTTTTTCATATTCTATAAATTCGGCTTCAATTGTTTTCTCTAGCAATTTTAATTTATTAATTTGAGCTGATAAATATTCTTGATTAACTGAATCTTCGGTGGCTCTGGCAATATTATCATTTAAGTTATTTAATGTGTTTAAATATTGTTCTTTTGACTCACTAGAAAATTTATCAAAACGGTATTTAGCTTTAAATTGCGAAAGATTGGCATTAATTTCCTTGACCTCCGCTAATAAATCATTAACCATGTTATCGCTTTGAATTACATTCTCAATTTGTTGATTGCCGTTTTCGATAAAATTAATGTATTTTGGTGCTATTAATTCAATTTGCTCTGCGCTAAAATTGTTTATTTGTAACTGTGTGTTTATTGTTTCGATTCGATTTTGAGTTGTTGTTATTAAGTTATTAATTTCCTCAATATTTTGACTTACATTAAATTCGGCAATTAGTGACTCACTAATAAGACTATTAATTTTTCCAACTATTTCAATAATTAAAGCGTTGTATTTAGTTATGATCGCATTTTGCGCTCAACTATATTTGCTTAGAATAGGTCACATTCTAAAATCAAAAGATCTAAAGTCATTTGCCATTTTTTCATTCAAACTTAGCAAATTGTTTTTTAGTTCAATTAGTTTATTGTTTAATAAAGCAAAGTTTTCTTCACTTCAATCATTTGATAAAGTTGATGAAATCAATGCATTTAAAATTTTTTCTAAATTATACTTTAGACTAAAGATGATATTATTAGAAGTATTTTTTAAATGTAATAAAAATCTGTTATTTTCAAAATCTTCAATTAAATTATTAATTAAACTTAATTCATTTTGAATATTACTTAATATTTGATCATTATTATTTAGATTCTCATTAATGGTTTTTAATTTTGAATAATTATCATGTGTGTATTTTTGATATGAGTTAAGGGTGTTTAATTTAGCTTCAATTTCTTCATTAACTAAATTCGATAAATCTAAATTTTGATTTTTATAAAAATCTACTTTATTGTTTAAATAAGTTCTAATTTGATTTAATAATGCATCATATTCTGGAGGATTTTTAACCGTAGCTTCTAATGAAATATTATTAAAAAACTTTTGTTCATAAAATGGGTTTTCAGGAGTTGCTTTATATAATTTAATTTTAATCGGGTCTCCAACAGATAAGTCCTGTCCGGCCATTGAAATTACTGCATTGTTATTATTTAATTTTAAAGATTTTCTAAGCGAATTATAAACAACAATATCAGCTTGAAAGCCTTGAGTGTTGCCATTTAATTGAATAGTATTGTTTATAACGTTAATATTATTTATTGATACATTAGTTACTTTAGGACCAAAAATTTGTCTTTCATTTATATCTTTATCAGAATAAAAGAAGTTTGTTTTTCAAACCGCTTGTGATAATCCTGCTCCAGGAAAATCCATTGCAACTATTCCTAGATTAGTCAAGTTTTGATTTTTGTTTAAATAATTTAATACATAAGGATTGATTTCTTCGGCATTTTTATATGGTCTTCAACCATTGGCATACGATATAAAGTTAATGTTCATTAAAGGCCCAGTATAATTATTGGTTTTGTTAAACATTTTAACAATTTCTGCTTCTTTTTGCTCAATCGATAGTTTTTCGTATTGATCTTGAATTGTTTCCTTTTGAAAGGCTCTTCATCATTGAATACCACCGTAATTTGACGTAGAAATTAAATGGTGCATATAGTTAAAGACAAATACTTTACCTCTTAAATTTCTAACCGATGTATCTAAACTGAAAAAATTATTAACATTATTTGTATTAAATAAAATGTCGCTGAATTGCTTTAAAGTATTCAAATAGTCTTGACCTCATTTAGCCAAGCTTTTATCACCCTGTTTAATACTTCCATCTTCATCTTTTATTCTAACTAAAATAAATTCAGAAGGATGGTCTTTTAAAAATGTTTTAAAGGCCTGTAAAGTCGTTTTCAGATTCTCTGTTTTAGAAGCTGTTGACCCGTGTTTAATTCATAAATTTCTATCTATTCTAATATCAAAAAATCTAATCCCCATTTTTAATTGATTAGCATAATTATAAGCTTGTGTTTGTGACCATGATGCGAATACATTTGGATTCCACATTCCGGAATCGTGTGTTCCAGGAATTGATAATTCATTCATTTTTAAATTATCATTCAAACCTTCCATTCAATATGAGTAATCTTGTTTTAGTTCATTTCCATATCCTCAATAAGCCATATTAGGTTTATTATAAGTAATATTGAAAGTATCATTATTGTGATTATTAGATGCTGATATTAAAGGTGCTGAAAAAACAGGCATCAAACTACCAATAGTAACGGCCCCTATTTTTAATAACTTATTTTTATTTTTATTGTTCTTTATCATAACACCATTTATTATACTATTTATTGTGATAAATATATAATATATTTATCTTCATAAATTTATAAAACAAAAAATAATTAAAAAACCAACATTTGCGTTGGTTTTTTATTATTAAATTAATTATATTGGTAATATCAAACTTTAATACCGTCTTTAGTTGGTATTTCTGGTAATGGTTGTATATTAGTTGTGTTATTTAATGTTGTACCTCAACCATATTGGCCAGCAGTTCTTCCTGTACCACCTGCATTTAATAAAATATATTTATTATTAATTGTACTTGATGCTCTGTTTTCTTCTGCGGCTCATCTTATAGTTTCATATACTGTTTTATATGTTTGATCTATTTTTTTCATAGCATTATTATATACTACTGCGCCATCTGGGAATATACCTGTCATAAATGATCAACCCAAATTATTGAAATCATAATCTAAGTATGTTCCGAATGATGCACTAGAGTTTTCATATGTTATATATGCAGGTTTACGGTTTGGATTAATAGGTACTGAAATACCTGATGTTGACGCTGCGTTTAAAAGATTTTGTTGTAATGAATAAATCTTTTCTGCTTGTTTTCTTTGTTCTTGAGATGCATTCGAAGGAATTGAAAGAGGATCATTTAATTGGAATCTTGAATTTAAAACACCTTCGTCAGATAGAGTTCTAAATAGACTATAAGCATTAACACCAGCTATTTGGATTAATGAATAGTTGTTATCCAATCATTGACCAAAATGATTAAACATTTTAGCATATCCATTTGCAAATAAAAATGGGTTATTTTTTTGGCTTCCTGATGTTAAACTATAATTATCATCAGCTCTATTAGAAGTCATTTTTTCTTTTATTTTAGCTTCAAAAACAGTAGCAGCGCTATTAATTTGGTTTCCTAATGCGAATACTTGATACATTTTATCTAATGCGTTGTATAAATTATCAAGATTATTTAGTGAATAATCAGCGCCTACATTTAAGCTTCTTCCAAGATTTATAACGTTTACAAAATAATTATTAAAGTTAGAACCATCTGCTGTTATTGGTAAATTATTTGTACCATAAGAATACCCGGCATAGTTTGTATAAGCAGATCCCGATTGTGGAGGAACCATAGCTTGTAAAATTTGAGACGCTGGAAGATATTTAGCATTTTTAACTAAAACATCATTAAATAAATAATTATCAGTTAATTTTAGGGCTGTTTTTAAATCATTAATTGAGTTTTCGCTTAATGCAAGGCTCATAGGTGTATAGTAGTCAAAGTTTTGAATGTATTGGTCTAGTGTTGTCACATTCAATTGATTTAACATCGGATTTTTATTAATATCTAATTCAGCCATTTCTTGTTTAACAGCATCTCTTCCTCAACGGTCTGGGCTGCCATATACTGATTCTCCTCAGAATTTTTCAATAATTGGAGCAAATGGAGAACGTTGACCTTCAAAAGTATTTACTGGTACAGACATTAATGAGTAAAATGTTTGTCCGAACACACGTTCACGATACATGTTATACATTTGTTTTCTTTTTTCTGCAATTGTAGAAATTCTATCTCCTGCTTTTCCAATTGTGTTTTCAGAGGCAACTACTTGACGTGCCAATGTAACAACGTCAGTTTGAGATAGATAGTCATTGATTTTTTCAGCATTTAATGCATCGCTTGTTGTTTTAGCAACTCAGTTTCCTGCCAAAGCATCCGATCTATTATCATTTTGATACTTGGTAATTGCATCATTTTGTGCTTTTGCTCTAGCTTTTAATGAAGTTAGTAATTTTTGGTATTCATCATTTGCATTATTTATAGCATTTTTATATTCAGCTGTATTTTGTTTTAATAAATCAACAGCTGATTTTGATAAATAATCAGTATTTGAAGCTTTGGTTGATGCTTGAATACCTTCAATTTGGGTTGCATTATTGTTGATTTGGTTTTCAATATTTGTTAAGTCAGAATTTGTAGTAACTTGATTTTGTAATTGATTAATTTCGGTTAAAGTACTTTCTTCCCACTTAAACACTTCTTTTAATTTATTATATCAGTCATTTAAACCGACTGGATTTGAAGTGCCCAAACCATTGTATGTTCCATTCTTCAATGTATCTCAATTATTTTTTATTTTACTAATTATTGCATTTTCTTGTTCAGTGTAGTTAGTTGTTAATTTATTTAATAAATCATTTAACCCTTCTTGATTTGTTATTGCAGGTAAACCAGTATCAGTATTTTTAGTTATAAAAGTTAATTTTTCAGTGTTAACTAATGGTAAGGCTTTATCTGCAGCTAATGATGCGTCACTATTAGAAGCTGTAATATTGTTATTTAAAATTGTGGCCGAATCATTAATATATTTAATTTTGTTTAAGGCCAAATTAATTTCATCAATTTTTGGTTTAATTTGGTTAAAGTCAGGTAATTGATTTTTTATATTTGGAATTGTACTTGAATAATCATAAGTATTGTCATTTAAAGCTTCGCGTGCTTTTATTACTGATGTAGATAATTCATTCAATTTTGTAGATGTAATTCCTAAATCTGCAAATTTAGGTAAATCTTTTTCAACAGCGCTTACTGGAGCTTTTAATTTGTTAATTTCTTCGCTTAAAGTATTTAAATATGCATTTTGATTACTTTTTAGCGCTTTGCTTTGTGCATCATAAACATTGATTGACTGATTGGTTTGTTCAGTTAATTGTTTTAAATCTCAATTTTTATTTAATTGAATGCTATTTTGTGCATCAACGGCATTTTTAATTGCTGTAACTGAATTATATTGAGCTTGTGTAGCGTTAACTTTATCAACATTAGATTTTAATTTGGCTACATTTGCTTGAGCAGATGTGAATTTTTCAGCTTGAGTTTTTCATGCAGCAACATCTTGATTTAATCTATTGTTTAAATCATTATATTTATTATAAGCAGCTTCTAATTCATTTACTGTAGCAGCTGGATTTTGTTTATTTAAAACTTGATTAATTCCATCGATGATTACATTAGCGGCAGTCGATGATCAAGGATATTCTGTTTTTTGTGTTTCCGCATTATTTTTAATTTTATTTAATTGTGATCTATATTGTGAATCTGCGAAAGTATTTGCATTGTTTGTAGCTTCTTTAAGCGCAGCGTTAGCTTCATTAATAGCATTTGTATCATTAGCTGATTCAGCTTCAGATATCGCTTTATTTAAAGCATCTTTTAACTTTTGTTGTTCACTTGCAGAAACTGGGTTATCAGATTGTGATGAATTGATATTTAAAACATTATCTAAATTGTTAACAGCTTCTTTTGCTTTGCTTAAGTTTTGACTTAATTCGTTTCTAGCAGCTGATAATTGTTCGGCATCAATTCTTGATTTCTCTTGATTTGCATCTGCTAATGCTTTTTTAAGTTTATTATCTAACTCTTGTAATTCTGCTTTTTGTAATTTATTTAAATTTTCATCCGATTCATTAGAAGGAACATTTTCAATAATTGAGTTTATTTTATCTACTAAAGATTTATATTCTGGAGCAGTCATTGAATCTGCTAATTTTTGAAGTTTGCCCCTATTATCAACTATGCTTTTAATCAATCTTCCTTTTTCTTCTGAAAATTCTCTAAATACTTGGAATGCTTCATTTCTTGCGGCTTTAAGATCGGCGGTAGCTTGTTGAATTACTTCGTTTGTTTTTTTAGGGTCAGCATTGTATATATCAGAAGCTTTTTGTAAAGCTTTTTCATATTTTTGTAAATCTTGTTGTAATGAATTATCTGTTGATAATTGTTGTTTATAAACAGTTCCTCATTTCATTTCTTTTTCTAATTTTTTTAATGCTTCATTAGTTTCATTATCTTCTAATTCTTTACCTTCATTAGCGGCTTTTATAGCTTCTTTTAAAGCGGCTGTTTTAGCTTCGATTGAACTTAATGTATCACCGTCATTAATGGTTGAATTTGGTGTGTTGATTGCTTGAGTTAATGCATTAATTACTGAACCTAAATTTACTTTATTAGAATCTGATTTTAGACTGTTCAATAAATCATTTGCAGCTTTAAGAGTTTCTGCGTGAGTTGTTTTTGCGGTTGATAATTTATCATTAAATTTAGCAATAGCTGCTTGAGCTTCTTCGTTTAAAGCATTAATTTTTGCTGTTTCAGAAGCATAATTTTGCTCTTGGTTACCATCAACCACTTTTTGAGCTTCGGCTTGAGCGGCTTCTAGTTTATTCTTTAATTCAACCATTTCAGGATCTTGGTCAGTAATATTATTTGAAATTGATTTACTTGCCTTGATTGCATTTTCTAAAGCGGCTTTTTCTGATCCGGCAATTTCTTTATCTTTTTGGGTTTTTTTCTCTTTAGCGGCTTCTAAAGCAGTATTTAGTTGATTTTTAATTTGTTCTAGTTTTGCTTTAGTTTCACTATCTAATAAAGGTTTTTGAACGTTATTAAAATTATCCAAAGCTGCTTGTAAATCTTTTTTAATTTCTGCATATTCTGGGTTGTTTAAAGTGTTATTAATGTAATTTTTAATATCTTCTGCATTTGCATTAATTTGTTCTTTTAATGCTGATTTTTCTTTATTTAAGTTATCAAGCGCAGTTTGAGCTTCTTGTTTAGCGGCATTTATAGCAGAAGTTGCGCTTTCAATTTGTTCATTGGTTTGTTTTGGATTTGCATCATATGCTTGTTGAGCAGTCGCTATAGCATTTGAAAGTTTTTCTTTTGCACTGGCGATTACTGGGTCTGACATTTGGTCTGAAAGTTCATTAGCTGAATCAATAGCTGATTTTAATTGCGCTAATTTTTCGTTAGTTTCACTATCAGCTTGGGCTTTTGCGGCATTTGCTGCGTCGATTGCTTGATTTAAAGCATTAACTTTAGCCTCGATATCAGTTAATGGTGAATTATCTTCAATATTTGAATTAGCATTAATTGCTTGTTCTAACGCATCGATTACTGAGCCTAAATTTGCTTTATTAGAATCTGTTTTTAAATTATTTAATAAATCATTTGCTGCTTGTAAAGCATTAGCATGATTTAATTTATCAGCAGCTTCAGATTTTTTAAATTCGTCAATTTTTTTCTTAGCAGCTTCAATAGCATCATTGATTTTTTGTGTTTCAGAAACATATTTAGATGACTCTTGACCATCAATTATATCTTGGGCTTCTTTAGCCAAGTCATTTAATGAAGTCTGTAATTCAGTCATTTTTGGATCTTGACTTGTAATTGATGTTGCTAAATTTTTTGCTTCAGAGATAGCATTTTCTAAAGCCTCTTTTTCATTAAATGATTGGTTATTATTAATTGCTTCATTTAAAGCTTGTAATTTATCATTTAATTCACTAATGCTATTTTGCAATGTTGGTGCGTTATCATCAGATGCTGCTTTAACTGCATTTTCTAAGGCTGCTTTTTGGTTTTCATCTGATTGCGAAGGAATTAAATTATTAGTAATATTTGCTTTTGCTGCGTCAATTTGGTCAATAATTGCTTGTTTTTGTTTGTTAACTTCGGCAATTTTGTTTTGAGCTGCAGCATTATTGTCATTTAGTTCTTTAATTATTGCTTTTAATTTATCAACTGTATTGATATTTGTTTCTTCGCCTGCTTTTGTAATTGAATCTTGCAAGGTTTGTTTGTTTGGATTGTAATCATCCCCTGGCATATTTTCAATTGTTTGGTTTGCTTGAGTTAGAGCATTATTTAATTGATTAGTTAATTCTTCCATCTCTCTATCTATTGCTGCTTTTTGGTTTGGAATATTATCTAATGCTTGTTGTAGTTTGTTTTTAATATCACTTAATTCTGTTTTAGAATATTTATCAAGATTTGGTTTATCGTTTTGATTGTAATCATTTAATACATTTTCTAATTCATTAGCAATTGAATTGTATTTAGTGTTTTCAAGAGCTGCTTTTTCATCTGTTAAAGAATCAACATTTTTTCCAATTTGATCTTTTAATTGTTTAATTTCAGCTTTTAATTTTTCTTCAGCTGCTTGTTGTGAATTTTTAAATTCTTTAGCGCTTACTAATGATTTGTCTAAATCAATTCATTTAGCAACTATTACATCATTTGATTCAGCTGGGTCAGTTTTGTTTAATGAAGCTTCTAAACCATGAATGTTATATTCGAGATCTTTTTTGGTTTCTGAAGCATCTCATTCAGCTTTAGAATTAGATTCTTCCATTTCGGTCTCAAATGACTTAGCAGAATCTAAACTGCTTTTTGCATCAGAAACAATTTTATTATTAAATTCTGAAGTTAATGAATCAGCTGCATTTTTATAAATTTCTGCTAATTTTTCTAAGTCATTTTGAGAATGTTCGCCATCATAAATAGCTTGAGCTGTAGTTATGTCGCTTTCATATTGGCTAATTCTATCTTCATTAACTAAATTTTCTTCTTTTAGTTGATTTAATAATTTTTTCGAATCGGCAATAGTTTTGGCTAAAGCTTCTTTAGAAACGGTAACTTTGGCTTGTGATAATTCATTTTTTAAATTATCATTTAAAGTTTTTAAATCACCTAAGTTTTTATCAGCTTGTATTTCAGGGTTAATTGCATTATCTGCATCACTTAATAATGATTGTTTTAAGGCTGCATCAGCTTCATTTGTTAAAGTATTAGCAAAAGTTTTAACAGCATCTGCTGTTTCGCTAATTTTTGCTTTTAATTCTGCTTCTTGTTCGCTAATTTTGTTAGCAAATTCATCGTTTTTTGTTTTTAAAGTTTCATTAGCAGCTTTGATGTCTTCAGTATTTAAAGATTTTAATAATTCTTTTGCTTTTTCTACATCTTGTTTATATGTTTCAACATCAGCTGAATTAAATAAATCTTTAGCAGATTCAATATTAGCATTTTGATTTTCAGCTTTTGTTATTTCTGATTTTAAGTTATCTAAAGCACTCTTAGTTGCTTCAGCATTTGGAACTAAATTATTAGCTTTTTCTAACAATGCATTTAAACCATCTATTGATGTATTGTTATTAGCTTGACTTGCTAAAGTATTAATTTCGTTTTCTAAATTATTAACAATTCCTGAATACAATGGATCATTTGATAATGATTCTTTTTCAGCTTTTGCATTTTCTAAAGCTTTGTTAATTTTTTCAATAACTTCGGCTTTTGCCCCGTTTAATGCATTTTGGAATTTAGTTAATTCATTTTCAACTTCAGCTTGTGCTGCTTTTAATTCTTCAGTAGTAGAAGCCGGATTATTTAACACTTCTTGTGCTTTTGCAATTTGATCGGTTAATTCTGATTTATTTTCAAAATCAGCTGGTAATTCATTAAGTAATGAATTAGCGTCAGTAATTGCATTACCTAATTTTTTGATTGCTTCTAATTTATCAGTTAAACTTTTAGCTTGTTCAATAACGTTATTTAAATCATCTGCATTGTTAGCATTAGCATATTGTTCTTTTAATTCTGCATTATCTTTAGCTAATTGTTTTAATGCTTCTTGGTATACTGCATTATTTTGATTTTCATTCGATAATTCGCTATAAGCATTATCAAAAGCATCAACAGCCTTTTTAGCTGTTTGATTAAGGGTTTCCAAGTTATTTAATGCTTCGATGTCATTTGCTAAATCATTTTTAGCTTCATCAACATTTTTGAAAATTGTATTTGCATCCTTGATATTTGGATCTTGTAAAATCTCTTCATATTTAGCAATTTGTTGTTCAACTTCATTGCTTAGAGCGTTTGCATATGGTTTGTCTGATAAACTATTTTTTAATTCTTTTAGTTTATCTACCGACAAAGCTAATTGTTTTCTAGCTTCGTTGCTTTTATTGTCGTTTTCTATTAAAACATAAATAGTACCGGCGGTAGCCCCTAGGGCAGCAACTCCCAAAACTACGCCAGCTATTTTTCTTTTTTGCTTTTCGTTTGGCATAATTTCCTTTCTTTTTATATTGTTATTATTTATATAATAAAATTCGGTTTTTAAAATAGCAATAAGTATAATACCACAAAAAAACTTTTATTAATTATCATTGATGTTTTTATAAATAATTTGTCAATATTATTAGCCTATTTCGGCAAGTTTTTTTGTATTAAAAAAAGCGCCGCTAAGCGCCTAATAGTCAATTACTTGAAATGGTGCGAACGAATGGACTCGAACCATCGACCTCACGATTATCAGTCGTGTGCTCTAACCAGCTGAGCTACGCTCGCAAAACTATGGCCATTGACTGGCCATATATAAATAATAATATAAAATGCAAAATTAACGTTTTGAGAATTGTCTTGCTCTTCTTGCTTTTCTCAAACCAAATTTCTTACGTTCTTTAACACGTGCATCACGAGTTAAGAATCCAGCATCTTTTAATTTATTACGATATTCATTATTTGATGCTTCTAATAAAGCACGAGCGATACCTAATCTAATTGCTCCAGCTTGACCAGTTAAACCACCACCGTTAACATTTGCAAAAACATCAAATTGGTTTGTTGTTTCGGTCACTGTGAATGGACTTAAAGCATCTTTTAATAAAATGTCTGAATTTAAGTGTTCTTTAGCAGGTTTTCCGTTAATAATAAAGTTACCTTTTCCTGGAAGTAAATAAACTCTAGCTACTGATGATTTACGTCTTCCTAGACCGTAGTATCTAATTTTATCTGCCATAATTATTTAACCTCGATTTTAACTGGTTGTTGAGCTGCTTGTTTGTGTTCAGCTCCTGCATAAACAAATAAGTTTTTAAATTGTTTACGTCCTAATTTAGTGTGTGGTAACATTCCTCTAACGGCTTTTTCAACTAATGCTTCTGGTTTTTTAGCACGTAAATCAGCTGCATTAATTTGTTTTAACCCACCAGGGTATCCTGTGTGGTGGTAGTAAATTTTGTTTTCTTCTTTTTTAGCTGTCAATAATACATCTTTAGCGTTGATAACAACTACATTGTCGCCCATGTCAACATTTGGTGTAAATGTTGGTTTATTTTTTCCTCTAAGGATTGAAGCTACAAGAGTTGAAAGTCTACCTAGTGGTACGTTGGCTGCATCGATAATGTATCATTTTTTGTCAACTATTTCTTTTCTAATAATTGTTGTTTGACGCATACTTTCTCTTCCTTTTCTAAATATAAAATATAAAATGCTTTTACATTATAACATTTTTTTTGATTTATGTATAACTTTATTTTAATTTGCTTAACATATAAATTAATGCGGTTTCTGCTCGTAAGATTGTTTTAGTTAATGACACAATTTTAACATTCGCAGCAATAGCCTGACTAACTTCTTTTTTGCTAAGACCACCTTCTGGGCCAACAATAAACATTACATCATTTGCAATTGTAAGCATTTTTTCATCTTTTTCATTTTCATAAGCCATGATTTTATTTGCTGCTGGATAGTCTAATAGTTGCTCAAAAGTCATAGTATTTAATAGTTCAGGAACAAAATTACGGAACGATTGTTGGGCCGCTTCTTTTAGAATTTTTTGAATTCTTTCTTTTTTAGTTATCACATTAAAATTTGCCTTATCACAAAATTCTGAAATAAAAGGGATAATCTTTTTGGCGCCTAATTCAGTTGCTTTTTGTAAGGCAATTTCAAAATGACTTTGTTTAATTAACGGAATCGCAACAATTATTTCATAATCATATTCATTATTAATATTAAGTTTTTCAATTATTTTTGCTTGATTTGGAAAAACATATTGGCATTTATAAAATTGACCTTGATAATTAATTAAAAATAATTCGTTTTTTAACCTTATTACCCTGATGTGTTTCTGGGTTTCTTCATCTAATAGAAAATTGTCATTAATTTTTGTTTCGCTAAAAAATTTATACATAATAAAAAATAATAAACTATTTAACATAAAAAAAATTAAAAAGGCGGACAATGCCGCCTTAAATGATTAAATTAGAATTTTAAATCCAAAATTTCTTACATCATCTTAAGATTTTAAAATATCAGCAATTTCATCATCAGATGTTGAAACCGTGCCGTTATATTCGACAAAGTCTCGTTTTTGGAATGCTCCATTATTAACTAAAAACTCACGGGTTTTTTCGTTTTCAAATGGAATAGCATTTTGTTTGTTTAAAAGATTTTCATGAATTTCTTCTTGAATTTCTTTTATTGCTCGTGGTGAATTTTCTTTTAAGCCGGTTGCGATAACCGAAACAAAAACTTCACCTAATTTGTCGCTTTCTTCAGAAATAGAATTATTGATTCCGAAAATAATATTAATGTCTTCTCCAACTAATTCACGCATTGTTTCGATCGCTGAATCAATTTCATTTAAAGTGACTTTTGAAGAAGCAGAGAAATGAACTATAGCGTCAGTTGCTCCAACGATACTTGACTCTAAAATTGGACTACTAATTGCAGACGTGATGGCTTTAACAGCACGGTCATCACCGCTCGCTTGACCAATCCCAACAACGGCTTCGCCTTTACTTTTAATAACTGTTTCTAAATCTGCGAAGTCTAAGTTAATAATACCCGGAACAGCAATTACATCGATTATTGTCCGTATAGTTTGTTTTAAAACATTATTTGCACAACGAAAAGCATCATTATAAGAAATTTCTCCATATTGATCTTTTAACTTATCATTCGAAATAATAATATAAGCATCAACATATTTTTT